>NZ_JBHTBL010000005.1:0-524037 GCF_042665015.1 Halorubrum rutilum
GCTTCAACTCCTTTGATTTAGTGGCCTACCTCGCTGCTGTATGGCGATTCAACACAGCCGGTTTATTGGACAAACCTAGCCGGTACTTGATGTCTAATTGATAATTAATGGACAGAAACGCCCGATAATATAATAGAAGGGGTATTTAAACTTCGGGGTCTCGCGGTAGTGGTAAGACTATACAGAATTCTATCGAACAGTAAAATACTACAATTTAACGACAGTCTATCATATGTATATATTTCTTTTAATTTTACTCTCACTAATTTTTCAACAGTATATAAGGAGAATATCAACTCGGTTGTGACAGCAACTACTCCAAGTACCCGAGGTCTCGCAGATGCTCTTCGACCATTTCCTCGTCCTCGTCGATCCCGACCGACCCCTCTTCACGAAGCCGTCGCATTCGCTCTTGATGATCGTCCAACGCTGCCGATAACTCATCGTACTCCGGTGTATCTCCGGATCGGTCGTCTTCCGGCCGTTCGGCCGGCGTCTCGCGCACGTTGAAGCAGAACTCGCCGTCGTCGGCGTGCCGCAGCAGCTTCCACCCGTCCGCCCGACGCACGTAACACCGGCCGTAGTCGACTTGCCGCCCCACGTCGCCGAAGGCGTATTCTCGAGCCTCGACGTCGCCGTCGGCGACCGCGAGCGCCGAGGCTCCCTCCCAGTTCTCGGCGGGCGGGCAGTCGACCGCGTCAGCGATCGTCGGCGCCACGTCGATGAGTCGGACCTGTCCGTCCACGGTCTCGGCGCCGTAGTCCGGATGCGACACGACGAACGGCACACGGATCACGCCCTCCCAGAACTCCGGCGGGTGGCCTGCGTGACCGTGTTCTCCAACGAGCTCCCCGTGGTCGGCAGTAAAGACGACGACGGTTTCCTCCGATAGACCGCGCTCGTCGAGCGCGTCAAGCAGCGCGTCGAACTGGTCGTCCACGTACGCGCACTCGGCGTCGTAGAGCCCTCGGATCAGCTCCCACTCCTCGTCCGTGACTTCGTCCGGGTGATGAGTTCCCTTCCGAGAGAGCCCGCGACAGCGGGATAACGACAACGGCTCGTCTAAGAACCGCCGCTGGTACTCGGGAGGCGCCTCGTAGGGGTGATGCGCGTCCATGTAGTGGAGCCACGTGAACCAGTTTCTGTCTCGGTCGTCGATCCAGTTGAGCGCGCGTTCGTTCAACGACTCGGCGCGTTCGTACTCGTCCTCGGCGCCGGTCGCGCCGGCCAGCAGCGCGTCGGCGCGGTTGTACACCCGCTCGATCGTTCTGAAGACCGGCCCGTCTTTGTCGAGGTTCGACTGGACGAACTGCTTGAGGCGCCCGGCCTCGGTCCGCCCGCTCGCGTCGTACAGGGCGTCAAACCCGCGGTCGTAGTGATACGATCCGCTGGCGAAATGGTTGTCGGTGTATCCGGCGGTGGCGTACCCCGCGTCGGAGAGTGTCTCGGCCAGCGTCCGGATGTCGCTGTCCGACTCCCGCGGCGGGATTCCGAGGCCGGAGGTACCCCCGAAGTGCCTGCTCGCGTGAATCGCGGGGAACGACGCGGGCGTGGAGGGACCGTTGGCGACGCAGTCGGTGAACTCCACGGAGCCGTCGGCGAATTCGCGCGTCGCGGGCATCGTCTCAGGACTCACGCGATCGGCTCGCAACGAGTCTACTGTGAGGAGAAGAACGTTCACAATAGCCTGAACTGGACGCCACCAGACACAATACTTACGCTCCGCGCTCGCGGGGAGTGTTCCCCACGCCGTATCGATCGGCGACCTCGTCGGTGACGGTCTCCCACGTCGGGATGTCGTCCGAGACGACCCGCCGCTCGGCCGCCGTTCGTACGCAGTTCGCGACGGCGACCGGATCCGGATCCTCGACGCCGACGCACCCGTCGTGAGAGGTCCAGTCTTCGAGCGCCGCCGCTTTCCGAACCACACACGGCGTCCCCGCGGCCAGCGCTTCGGCTACGGTCATCCCGTAGGCCTCGAACGACGACATGCTCACGAATACCCTCGCACCGGCGTATAGCCTCGGTAATCGCTCTTCGTCGACGTATCCGAGGAATTCGACCCGGTCGCTCACGCCAATTTCGCGGGCGATCCGCTCTAATTCCTCGCGGAACGGTCCGCTCCCCGCAACCAAGAGGCTGTATTCTGGAAGCTCTGCCAGCGTCCGAATCACGTGTTGTACACCTTTGTATTCCTCCAGTCGTCCCACGCACAGTAGATACGGTCGCTTGCGTTCTTCGCGCGATGCGCTCGCGAACCGATCGACGTCGACGCCGTTCGGAATCACCGTCGCCTCAAGCCCGAAGTCCTCGCGCACTCGCGTCCGTTCCCACTCGCTGACCGCGATCACGTCGTCCGCTTGCCGGACTGCCCACCGTCCGAAGGGTCGGTATCCGGACAACAGCGTGTTTCGGACGCCGTTCGCGCTCTTGCCGTGGTAGTGCGTCGTCGCAACGAACCGCTCGTCGGTGACACCGACCGCCGCGAAGAACAGCGGAAACGCGTGGTAGTTGTGAGCGTGGACGACATCGGCGTTCGTACGACGGACGGCGACGGCCATCTGTGGCGCGAGGTAAAACGACTCACCGGGGTTCAGCGACCGGAAGCGTCGTATCCGGACCCCCTTGCTAGACGTTCGGGCCGACAGATCGTCGCCGGCATCCGCACTGAACGCGGTCACGTTGTGACCGCGGTCCGCGAGTCGAGTCGCAATCTCTCGCACGTGCGTCTCGACGCCGCCGGTCCGTGGCGGATAGCGGTGGGTGACGAACAGGACCTTCACGTCACTCGAACGCCTCCCGGAGCTCGGTGTCTACTTCCCACGTCCCGTCTCCCTTCCCGCGGAGCAGTTCCACGCTCGCCCGCAGCAGCGACACCTGCGTATCGAACAGCGAGTATAGCGCCTGCGCAGGCCCGAGCGCGTCACGCTGTCCGAGGAAGGTGAACAATCCCACGGCGACCGGCAGGGCCGCCCCCGCCGTACCCAACGACGCGATCGCGGCGACCGTCCCGACCACCAGCGTCAGCGTCAACAGCCACGGCGAAACGATCATGAACCACCAGTTGAACGGCAACACCAACTTCCCGTACTTCCCGTACTCCCCGAGTGCGTCGCGATGCTGGACCAGCAATCGGATCAACCCCATCGCGCGCCGGTCCTTCTGCTTCCGTCGCTTCACGAACGCCGAATGGCTTGCCTCCTTGTACTGTACCGCAGGATCGAAAATCACCCGGCCACCCTGCCGACGGATCTTCAGCGCGAGCTCCGTATCGTCGGCGAGCGAATTCGGATCGATCGGCAGCAGGGCATCGTTTTCGAACGCCGAGAACGGACCATGGAAAATGAGCGTCGAGTCGAGGTGCGACTCCAGCTGTTGGATGTGTGACTGGACCCCGCGGTACCCGGACTCCACGCCGCTCCCGCCGAGGACCTCGACGTTGCGTCCTGTGACCGCGTCCACTTTCGGGTCGGAGAGATTCGCGGCCGCTTCACGGAGGACATTCTGCGGGAGCTTTGAGTCACAGTCGGTCTTCACGACCATCTCGCGCTCGGCCGCCTCATATGCCTCGTTGAGTGCGGGCGCGAGGCCACGCCGTTCGTCCTCCTCAATCAAGGTGAGGTCGGGCGCCTCGAGATCCGCGAAGTACTCGCGAATGATCTCGCGCGTGTCATCGGTCGACGAGTCGACGACGATGAGTTCGACTTTTTCCATCGGGTAATCCAGTGCTAACAGGTCCTCAAGCTTCGTTTCGACGATTTGCGACTCGTTATATGTCGGGAGCACGACGCTCACCGTCGGTTTGGCCTCAGACTTCTCGGCCGGCGAACCGGACGGGCCCACCCACGCATACAACCCCAAAAACGCGAGGTACGGCACCGCCGTAACCGCGAGCAGCGTCCCGGTGATGGCCACGAGTGGACTCATGAACGGCGCTTGACGCCTAGGGAATATAACCCATGTGGACGGGGATCGAACAACTAGTCGCACTCTAGGGCGGCACCGATATATAACAAGTCTTAAGCACGTTTTCGCAGTGACTTCCTGTAATGAGCCAGCAACAGGACTCGTCCGAGGGCTCGGGTTCATCCCCGCTCGATCTTCTCGAACAGTGGTACCACGTTCCGGTCCTCCTCGGGACCTTCGCGTTCATGCTGTGGACGCGACTCCGATCGTACGGTAACTTCGTCCGAAACGGTGAGGTATACTTCCGTGGTAACGACGCGTGGTATCACCTCCGCGAAACGAAATACCTCCTGGAGAACTGGCCGAATACGCTTCCGTTCGACCCGTGGACGGGGTTTCCGTTTGGAAATAGTGCGGGACAGTTCGGGACCCTCTGGGACCATATCATGGTTGTTGGGATCTGGATTGCCCGGCCGATCATGGGGAGTTCTGAGGAGGTCATGCTCGTCATGCCTCCTATCGTCGGGGCGCTCGTCGCGGTGCCGACCTACTTTATTGCGCGTCGGTTCGTCGATCGAGTGCCCGCGCTTGCGGGCGTGCTGTCGCTCGCACTCTTCTCCGGCACCTTCCTCCAGTACTCACTCGTCGGCTTCCCGGACCACAGCGCGGCAGAGGTGTTTTTCCAGAGCACCGCCGTCCTCGCGTTCCTTGTCGCCTTCGCGGTCGCGGAACGGGAGAAGCCAGTCTGGGAGCTCATTGTCGATCGCGACTGGGGCGCGCTGCGACGTCCCGCCGGATTCGCAGCCGCAGCCGGTGCCGCACTCGGCCTCTACATGTGGACGTGGCAGCCAGGCGTCCTCCTGGTCGGTATCACCGGGGTCTTCCTCGCAGTGAAGATTACCAGCGATGTCTACCACGGCAAAAGCCCCGAACCGATCGCCTTCGTCGGGACAGTCGCCATGACCGTCAGCGGGACGTTACAGCTGATCCCGCTCGACACAATTTCGTTCACGCCGACGCAGTACTCGCTCCTCCAAGTGGTCCTCCCGCTTGGCGTTGCGGTCGGCGTCGTCTTCCTCGCATGGCTCGCGCGCCAGTGGGAATCGCGTGACATCGAGGCAACGAGCTACCCACCCGCCGTCGGTGGCCTCACTCTCGCGTCAGCGGCCTTCATCTGGCTCGCGGTGCCCTCACTGTGGTCAACACTGACCCGAAATCTCCTGAATTTCGTCGGCTTCAGCGCGAGTGCGTCGTTCCGTACCATCGGCGAGGGGCAACCTCCGCTTCAAGAGGCCGCCTTCTCAGACTTTGTCCTCTCGCAGTACGGCTTCGCGTTCTTCCTCGCGCTCGCCGCAATCTTGTACATCCTCGCGCGTCCGCTCTACCGCTCTGACGACACCACCCACACGCTCTACATCCCGGCCGCGCTCGCGGTCGTTGGCTCCGTCTACGCGGTCCCGCAACTGTACGGCGCGATCGGCGGCGTCGTCGGCCTCGACTGGCAGGTGGTCGGGCTCGTCATCGCCGCCGCCTTCCTCGTCGGCGCGACGTTCCTCGTCGAGTACGACACCGAGGAGCTCTACTTCGTCGTCTGGGCGGCGTTCATCGGGAGCGCTGCGTTCACGCAGACCCGCTTCAACTACTACCTCGCGGTGATCGTCGCGGTCGGCGCGGCGTACTTCCTGCAAGTCACGCTCGCCGCAATCGATCTCACCTCCCTCGCTGCGCTCCGCGACATCGAAGGGTGGCAGGTGATGACCGCGCTCGCCGTCCTCGCGGTCCTGATCGTCCCGCTCGTCGGCGTCGCCACTCCAGTCTGGACGGCTGGCAACTCTAGCCAGCCGGGCAACGTCGTCCAGTGGGACGACAGCCTCCAGTGGATGAACGACGAGACGCCCACGCCGGGTGAGCTCGAAGGCGCGGACAACCCGATGGAGCTGTACGGCACCTACGAGCGGCCCGCAGATGGCGACTTTGAGTATCCGGAGGGCGCCTACGGCGTGCAGTCGTGGTGGGACTACGGCCACTGGATCACCACGCGCGCCGAGCGCATCCCGAACGCGAACCCGTTCCAGCAGAACGCGGGCGAGGCGGCCGACTATCTCCTCGCGCCGAGCGAAGAAGAGGCTCGCGAGGTGCTCGCGAGCCAGAGCACCGAGGGCGAGCATACCCGGTACGTGATGGTCGACCGCCAGATGGCGTCACCGAACTCCAAGTTCAACGCCCCCGTCACGTTCTACTCGGGCAACGCGTCGGTGAGCGACTTCAACCGCCCGCTGTATCAACAGACCGAGCAGGGTGGGTTCCGGACGCTCATGCAGGTGAACACCCAGCGCTACCACGAGAGCCAGATGATCCGCCTGTATGAACACCACGGCAGTGCGGTTGAGCCACGACCGGTGGTTGTTGACTGGAACCAACAGGCCGCCCAGACGGCGGCTGGCGAACAGATTCAGGTGTCGGTCGCTCCGTCTAACACCTCCGCGATGATTCGACAGTTCGACACGATGGAGGAGGCGCGGGCGTTTGTCGAAGAGGATGGGAGCGCCCAAGTCGGTGGAATTGGCGGGCTCCCCTCGGAGCGTGTCGATGCGCTTGAGCATCACCGGCTTGTCCACGCCAGCCAGGCGCGGGGCCAGTCGGCCTCGGCGCTGCAGGTGCGGGTGCTCCAGCAGCTCGGCGTTAATGTCCAAGAGGTCCTCGGCGAGGGGCTGTTTGCGGCGTTCCAGGACGACTTCGTGAAGACGTTCGAACGGGTGCCCGGCGCGACGATCGAGGGGTCGGGCGCCGAGCCCGGCCAGGAAGTGCGCGCGACGGTCCAGATGCAGAAATCCTCCGGGCAGACGTTCCAGTACACCCAGTACGCCGAGGCCAACGCGGACGGGAACTTCGAGCTCACGGTGCCGTACTCGACGACTGGCTATGATGAGTTCGGCCCGGAGAACGGCTACACGAACACCAGCGTCCGCGCGACCGGTCCCTACCAGCTCTCGACCGGGCTGTCGGTCGCTAACGGTACGCCGACCGCCCGGACCGGCAGGGTTAACGTGACCGAGGCGCAGGTCGTCGGCGCGGACGACGCGGCCGCCACGGTCGCCCTCGAAGAGACGACGCTCGGCGGCGGCAGCGAGAGCGGCGACTCGGGCTCGGCCGACGACGGCTCGGGATCGTCCGACGGCGATTCCGGATCGACCGACGGCACCACCGACGACGCGAACACGACGGCGGCGATCGGCGCGCCCGCCGGGTCCGCCGTCGACGCACCCGCTGTCGACGCGAACACCCTCGATGCGTCCGCCCTCGATGCGCCCGTCTCCCGCTCGCTCGCCCCCGACGCGCCGCCGTCCTCCGCACCCGGCGCGGCGGTAGCGCGCGGTGCGGCCGCATCGCTCGCCGCGCTCGTCCCCGTCGGCGCGTAACGTCTCATGGCCGACCTCCGCGCGTGGATCGCCGTCTATCTGAAGGGGATCGCGATGGGGAGCGCGGACGCGGTCCCCGGCGTCTCCGGCGGCACCATCGCGCTGATCGTCGGCGTCTACGAGCGGCTGATCGCGGCCGTGACCGCGATCGATCCCGCCCGGATCCGCCGCGTGATCGCGGGCGTTCGTCCCGCGAAGATCCCGGACGCCCGCGCGGCGTTCCACGAGGTCGACGGCGCCTTCCTCCTCGTCCTCGGGGCGGGGATCGGCACGGCGGTCGTGGTCGTGTTGAGCGGCGTCAACTACCTCTTGGCAACTCGGCCGGTCGCGACGTACGGCTTCTTCTTCGGGCTGATCGCCGCGAGCGCGGCGGTGCTGCTCCGCGGCGTCGCGCTCGACACGCCGCGGCGCAAGGCGGCGGCGGTCGCCGGCTTCCTGCTCGCCTTCCTCGCCTCCGGGTACGCCTCGACCGGGCTCGGGAGCTCGCTGCCGGTCGTCTTCGTCGCCGGCGCGGTCGCGGTCAGCGCGATGGTGCTCCCGGGGATCTCCGGGTCGCTGCTGCTCGTCGTGCTCGGCCAGTACGAGTACATGTCCGGTACCGTGAGCCGGGCGGTCGACGGGGTCGTCGCGTTCGCCACCGGCGACGGCAGCGGCGCGCTCCTCGCGACCGTCCCGCCGGTCGCGACGTTCCTCGTCGGCGGCGTCGTCGGCCTGTTCACGGTCGCCCACGCGGTCCGCTACGCGCTCGCCCGCGCCCGGGCCGCGACGCTCGCGTTCCTCGTGAGCCTCGTTATCGGCGCGCTCCGGGCGCCCCTCGCCGAGGTGTCGATCCGGCTGGCGGCGAGCGGCGAGTCGTGGCGGGCCGCCGCGCCGCGGTTCGCGCTCGCGGCGCTCGTCGGCGCGGCGTTCGTCCTCGTGTTGGACCGGTATTCTGCGGCGATCGAGTACTGACTCGATCGTGTCTCGACCGCGACGGGGAACCGACTGCCGCTACCCGACGGCTTGAAACCGACGCTCGCCGAAGCCGTGAGACGATGCGAACGCGCCGAAGCCTGCTGGCGTCGGGGGCCGCCGGACTGGCCGGCGTCGCCGGCTGTGCCGCGCTCCCGTCCGGTCGGGCGGAGGAATCCGAAAACGACCGCGACGGCCCGAACGCCGCCGACGTCGACGCCCGACTCGGCTTCGTTGGCGATCTTATGCTCGGCCGCAGCGTCAACGAGCGATGGGCCAACGACGACCCCGCCGGCGTCTGGGGGTCGACGCTGTCGCGCCTCGACGCGCTCGACGGACTCGTCGCCAACCTGGAGTGTTGCGTCTCCGACCGCGGTACGCGGTGGCCCGACAAGGGGTACTACTTTCGGTCGGACCCCGACTTCGCGGTGCCGGCGCTGGAGGCGGCCGGCGCCTCGTTCGTCTCGCTCGCGAACAATCACATCCTCGACTTCCGGGAACCCGCGCTCCGGGACACACGCACACACCTGACCGATGCCGACATCGCCTGCGCCGGCGCCGGCACCGACCTGGCGGCGGCGCTCGAACCCGCGGTCTTCGAGGCGGGCGACCTCACGGTCGCCGCGTTCGCCCTCACCGACCAGTCCGCGGCGTTCGCCGCCGGGGAGTCGTCTCCGGGGACCGCCTTCGCGACGCTCGATCCGGGCATTGCCGAGACGCGGTCGCTCGTCGAGGGAGTTCTCGACGGCGCGCTGTCGCACGATCCGGACCTCGTCGTCGCCTCCCTCCACTGGGGCCCGAACTGGGAGACCGAACCCCGTCGGGTCCACGAGCGGTTCGGCCGGTGGCTCGTCGATCAGGGCGTCGACGTCGTCCACGGCCACAGCGCGCACGTCCTCCAAGGCGTCGAGGTGTACGAGGGTCGGCCGATCATCTACGACGCGGGCGACTTTGTCGACGACTACGTCAGCTATCAGGATCGCCAAGGCGTCCGCAACAAGCGGAGCGCGCTGTTCGAACTGGTCGTCCGCGACGGCGCCCCCGACGAACTCCGCGTCGAGCCGACCGCGATCGTCGACGAGGCCGCGACGCTGGCGGACGACGAGGTCGCCGAGTGGGTGCGCGACACCGTCGCCGAGCGCTCCGCGGCGTTCGGGACCGAGGTCGAAGAGGCGGACGGCGAGCTGACGATTCCGTTGGGAGACGACTGAGACCGGCCGCCGACGGGGTGAATTCGGTCGGCTCGAACGCTCCTCCGGCCGGTCAGGTTCAAATGGGTTCGTACGTTAGATTAAGTATGTTCGGTCTGAGCACGGCGCAACTGGAAGTCCTGCTACCGACGATCATGGTCGTGAGCCTGGTGCTTGCCGCGGCGTGGGCGCTGTCCGTGCTGTATCGAGACCCGGACTGACGGCGTCTGACCGTCGTCTCACGAGGTGCCGAGTCGGCCAGCGGTATCACTCGATTGCGATTCACGTTCGCCGTGGATCGACCGGTGTCTCGTCTATGACGGAACCGGCGGCGGGTACCGGCCGCACGGCAACGGACACTCTCGTATATGTGTGCTCCGTCAAAAGAAATATTCGAGCAAGATACGTATCAGCACGCATGACTGACGGCGGCCTCGGGCCCTGGACCGACGACCTCTCTGCTCGGGAACGGGTCAGAGAGATCGCGACAACGCTCACCGAGCCTCGCTCTGTCGAGTGGGTACGCGAGGAAGCGCAGGTGTCCGCGTGGCAAACCGCGAAAGACGAGCTCGAGATGCTCGTCGAGTTCGAGCAACTGCAGGCCGTCGACGGCGACGACGGCAACACGAAGTACGCACCGAACTACCAGCTGCGCTACTTCAGCGAACTGACCGAGCTGATCAACGCACATACGCGGGAGGAACTCCGCGAGGAAATCGCGGACATCCAGTCGGAACTCGACGAGTGGAAGGCCGAATTCGAGATCGAATCGCGTGACGAGTTGGAAGCGACGCTCACCGGGGACGGCCTCGACACCACAGCGATCCGAAAACGCAACCGTGTCCTTCGCCGGTGGGAGCGGTACGAGAACAACAAGCGCCTGCTCAAGCATGCGCTCGAACTCTACGACGACGCTCGCGAGCTCTACCCGGGACGGCACGATACGTCGGAGTCGTCGGTCTCGCTCTCACATTGACTTCCTCCCACGACTGAAGTCGTGGGATTCCTCTGTTGGGATGTCGGACTATGCCGATTCCACAGAGGCAATGTTCCCCACCGTTCGGCGGGTACTCCGGTCTGTGCGCTCCTCTTTGGGACTTTCCCTCTCGGGAGAGTCTGGTGTCTCCGACCACTTGTGGTCGTCCCACTCAAGGCACACGGGCTGAGCCATCAGCCCCACGTCCGTACCAGTCTCGCGTTCAAGGAACAGCTGACTCGCCTTGAGATCAGCATGTCCCTCGAACCCACACACGCAGCGGAACACGTCACCGTTGCGCGCTGTCTCCTCACGCTCGCCGCACTCTGGACACTCTTGGGTTGTCCACGACTCAGACTCCTCCACGACCTCGATGCCGTACTCCTCACAGACACACTCTAGCCGATCGATGAACCGCCGAAACGCCCAGAAGTTGTGCGTCTTCGCGTTCACCTCCGGCATCCAATGTGTCGAGAGCACGTCTTTGAGATCACCGACATACACAGTCGACACGCCTTCCTCGTACAACCGTTCGACGAGGTCACGAACCAGTGCGTCTTGTGCGTGATCGCGTCGGCCGTACTTCACCTTGGACAGGCGGTCGACTTGTGTACTCGACTGTTGTTGGTCGTCGAGTTTCGATTGGAGGTCCGCGATCCGTTCGGTCGTCTCGCGGAACTGGTCAAATGGACTCGAGCCATCGTACAGGTATTGGTCGCCGGTCGTGGTGGTACAAGCGACGAGGTTGTTGGCACCGACATCCAGAGCGGCTGTGTCATCAGCCAGTGGAGTTGCCCGTGTGTCGTCAGGAATCGTCACGGGCTGCGAGGCTCTGAATGTGCCATCAGTTTCGTCGTACCACACTTCTAACCGGCCTTGGTCCTCGTAGTCGGGCCAGTTCGGTTCGCCGACGATCTCAAGCCGGAGGCGGCTTTTCGGGCTGTTGTGTCTGTCTCGGAGGTCTTCCCCGACGACGATCTCAAGTCGCGATCGTGTGCCCCACTCGACGCTGTATGCGTCTTTCCGGATGAGTCCTTTGAGGACACGCCCGTCATCTTTGTTTCCCCGGAACCCCGGCGGGTTGGGGTGCTCCGTGACCGAGTCGTTTGACTCGTCATAATATGCGTTCTTACTCTCGAAGAACGCAGTCCACGCTTCGCTGTTTTTCGAAATTACTTGTTGGGCAGTGGACGCGCCGAGGACAGGTTTGTACTGTCCTTCCAGTGAGCCGGTGTCTGCGTCCCAGACACTCTCATCTTCGAGACCGTCTTCGTCATTGTACCGCATGAGGCGCTCGTAGTTGACCTCATTCCAGAGTGCGGCTGACGCATCCAACAGGTCCCGTAGTACGTGCTCCCCAGCCTCGGAGAGCGGCCGCACGGCGAACGTGTTGGTGCGCTTCATCGCTATTGAGTATGTGAACCCACAAATACAAATAGCTATGCTTTTTCTATTAGAGCATGCCGAACAATATTCACATCGAAGTAGCTGATGACGAGCAGTTCGAGAAGATGAAACAACTGAAAAACAGGTACGGATTGACGTGGAAGGGGTTGCTGGTGCAGGGGATGAAGCGGGTGGAAGAAGGAGATTTGTAACGTGGGACACCCGGCGGGCAAACGCCGTGGTTTGATAACTGGCCGACGGATTCCCCCGCGACTGAAGCCGTGAGATCTCTCCTGCATTCTCAGTAGCGTCTCATGATCTTTCTCGCAAATCGTGTGAATCTCAACAAACGGATACGACTCTCCAGGATTTTCAAACTAGGTAGCGAGGCGGATTCCTCGCCCCACGGTGGGCGGGGAGGAAGCCGACACGCTGCCACAACCCACCAAATATTAATCACCACCTCTTTCCAACCGGCTACAGACTCAGGCTTCTTCGGCGGACTCTCCGGTCGACCGAGTCTGGTATCACACGTCCGCCGGGAACAAGGTCGGAGTCCGGGCCGCGATCGCACCCGAACGGTTCCTCGAAGCGTCGTACCCTGTCGGCGAGGCTGAACTACAGGTCAGGTTCGACTTTCCGCGGACCCATTCGTACGACTTCTACGGGATTCAGTGGATCGAATCCGATCGGGATCTCATGGTGGGATGGCATCAAGACGAAACGCACACCGAGCTCGGAGAGTGCCACTTCCAGATCAACTACCGAGGCGAAACCGTCCAGCGAGCCGAAGCCACGTTTCTCGACGCGCATCCGCTGAACGTGCTCGATCGTCGACTCGACGATCTCGTGGACGCGCTCGACGCACTGACGTGGGACGACGGGACTCCGAGCCTGCCGGCGGGAGCGGTCAAATGACCCGTTCGCTTCGCCCCCGCTCCCCGCCGGGGTCCAAACCCTGTTAGGGCCCGGTCGTCAACGGCGCCCGTGACGGACACCAACCGAGAGTGGCTGCTCGCCGAGCGCCCGACCGGCGAGCCCGACCTGGACTGCTTCGAACTGCGCGAGACCGACGTTCCGGTCCCCGCGCCGGGCGAGCTCCTCGTCCGCACCCGGTTCCTCTCTGTCGACCCGTACATGCGCGGGCGGATGCGCGACGCCGAGTCGTACGCCGAGCCGTGGGCCGTCGGCGACCCCCTCAAGGGCGGGATCGTCGGGGAGGTGATCGAGAGCGAGCACGACGCCTACGACCCGGGCGACCTCGTGACCGGCGAGGGCCGGTGGGCCGACTACGCGACGCTCGACGCCGACGACGTCGCGCCGGTCGACCCGACGGTCGCCGATCCGGAGGCGTACCTCGGCGTCCTCGGGATGCCCGGCCGGACCGCCTACTTCGGCCTGCTGGAGGTCGGCGAGCCCAAGCCGGGCGACACGGTCGTCGTCTCCGGCGCCGCGGGCGCGGTCGGCTCGGTGGTCGGCCAGATCGCGAAGCGCGCCGGCTGTCGCGTCGTCGGCTTCGCCGGCTCCGACGAGAAGACGACGTGGCTCACGGACGAGCTCGGCTTCGACGCCGCGATCAACTACGAGGCGACCGACGACTACCGCGACGCGCTCGACGAGGCCGCGCCCGACGGCGTGGACGTCTACTTCGACAACGTCGGCGGTCCAATCACGGACGCCGTCTTCACCGAGCTGAACCTCGACGCCCGGGTCGCCGTCTGCGGGCAGATCGCCCACTACAACGAGGAGGAGACGCCGACCGGGCCGCGGAAGCTCCCCGGGCTCATTCCGGTGCGAGCGCGCGTGCAAGGGCTGCTCGTCAGCGACTTCGCGACCCGGTTCGGCGAGGCCGGCGAGCGCCTCGGGCGCTGGGTCGCGAGCGGCGACCTCGAACACCGCGAGACGGTCGTGGAGGGGTTAGAGCGCGCGCCCGACGCCTTCCTCGGGCTGTTCGCGGGCGACAACGTCGGGAAGCAGGTGGTGCGGGTGGCGGCGGCGGACGAGGAGTAGCGACAAGCGAACGACTTCGTCGGCGACCGCCGTTCCGCGGATTCGCACAGATATTTGAGAGATACAAAGATATATTGAGGCCCTCCACGTAGATGGCAGTATGAGCGAGTTCGATCCGGCACCGGAACCCGGAGCCGAGGGGTCTCGGTGGCAGGACGATACGGACACGTTCGGCCGGGTCTACGACGTCGTGCTCGGGATCACGTCGCCGACGGCGTACACCGACATCGCGGAGCTCGCGGACTGCTCTCCGAACGCGGCGAAGAAGCATCTCGACCGACTGGCGGAGATGGGCGTCGCTCGCGCGAACCGAGAGACCCGCCCCGCGACGTACGAGCGACACGACGGCTACCTCGAATGGCAGGACGCGAGCCGGATCGCCGCGGAGCTCTCCGTCGACGAAATTGTCGGTCGCGTCGCGGCGCTCGAAGAGCGGCGAGCCGAATACGAGGACCGATTCGAGACCGCCGATCCGAACTCCGTCTCCGTGTTCGAAGCCGCCGACCACGAGACGATCCACGACCGAATGACCGCGGTAAGCGAGTGGAAGGGCGTGACTCGGGACATTCGACTCTACGAACTGGCCCGCCGGCTCTCGGAGAACGACGGTCACCTGATCCCCGCCTGAAGATGGACCCGCCCTCCGATAGTTCGGCGTCCGGCTCGACCGGTCCGCCCGACCGACAGACGTTACGACTGATCGAGCGACAACTGACGGCCGATCCGCTGGTCGACGAGGTCCAGTTCGAACCGGATCCGTACGAACCGCGGCTCCTTCGCGCGTCGCTCGCCGCGGACCGCTACCCCGAGACGGTGGCTACGGCGCGAATCGACGTTCGGTGGTTCGCCACGGGCGACTTCTCGATACACTACGTCGAGACTCGGGATACCGGTCGATGGGAGTGTCGCTGGGACCGACATCCGAACGCGCACAACAGCCGAGTGCACTTTCACGAACCGCCGACGGGCGCTACGGTCACGGACCTCGACCTGTCGTCGCTCCACCCGCTCGAAGTACATGCGACCGTACTCGATGCGGTCGAGGGGCGGATCGAGGCGGTTTGGTCCGGGCCGCCCCAGGAGTGACACCCCCTTTCGCTCTGACCCCCCGCCCGTCCGGCGGCTATCGTTAAGTAGCCTGACCGCTTTCCTTCCGGACAGATGCCTCACGACGCGCGAGCCAGACTGAGCGATCTCCGGCGGGCGTTCCACCGCCATCCGGAGCCGGGGTGGCGGGAGTTCCGGACGACCGCCCGCGTCGTCGAGGAGCTCGAACGCATCGGCGTCGACGAGATCGCCGTCGGCCGCGAGGCGCTCGCGACCGACGAGCGGATGGCCGTTCCCGACGACGACGAGATCCGACCGTGGCTCGACCGGGCCCGCGACGCCGGGGTCGACGGGGACCTGCTCGACCGGACCGCGGGCGGCCACACGGGCGTCGTCGCGACGCTCGCGCGGGGCGAGGGGCCGTGTATCGGCCTGCGCGTCGACCTCGACGCGATCTCGATCCGCGAGTCGACCGACCCCGACCACCGGCCGGCCGCGGAGGGGTTCCGCTCGGAACACGACGGCTACATGCACGCCTGCGGCCACGACGCGCACCTCGCGATCGCGCTCGGGACGGTCGAGGCGATCGCCGACAGCGACTTCGAAGGCACCCTCAAGGTGTTCTTCCAGCCGGCCGAGGAGGTCTCCGGCGGCGGGAAGGCGATGGCCGAGAGCGGCCACCTCGACGGCGTCGACTACCTCTTCGCGCTCCACGTCGGGCTCGGACACCCGACGGGCGAGATCGTCGCCGGCGCGGAGAGCCCGCTGGCGATGGCGCACCTGACGGCCACCTTCGAGGGGGCGAGCGCCCATGCGGGGAAGGCGCCGAACGAGGGCGCGAACGCCATGCAGGCGGCCGCGGCCGCGATCCAGAACGCGTACGGGATCGCGCGCCACGCCGACGGCGCGACGCGGGTGAACGTCGGCCGGATCGAGGGCGGCTCCGCGAGCAACGTCGTCGCCGAGGCGGTGACGATCGAGGCGGAGGTCCGCGGCGAGACGACCGCGCTGATGACGTACGCGCGCACCGAGCTCGAACGGGTCCTGTACGCCGCCGCCGAGCTCCACGACTGCGACGTCACCCCCCGCGTGATCAGCGAGTCGCCGTGCGTCGACAGCCACCCGGCGCTCCGGGAGGTCATCGGCAACGTGGCGTGGGACGTCGACGGCGTCGACCGCGTGGTCCCGACCGAGGAGTTCGGCGTGAGCGAGGACGGGACCTACCTGATGGGGCGGGTTCAGGACGCCGGCGGGCTCGCGTCGTACGTCCTCGTCGGCACCGACCACCCGACGAGCCACCACACCCCGACGTTCGATATCGACGAGGAGAGCCTCGGGATCGGCGTCGACCTGCTGTCGGACGCGTTCGTCGAGCTCTCGCGGCGGCGCCCGTAGCGGGACTGTAAGCGAGTCTTCGCGGCCCGAGCGAGCGCGAGCGCGTTCGCGGGACCAGTACTGTTAATCCCGTGGCACCCGGTGTTCGGGACATGAGCCAGAACGACGTGCCGGAGTCGCTGGAGGCGGCGGCCGAGTCGGACCGGCCCCGCGGCATCCTCACCCCCTCCGACCGTGACTTTCTGCTCGGGCGCAAGACGGACTACACGGACCACTCCCGCAAGCAGAAGCGGAACCGGATCCGGCGCCGCGTCCGGAACGCCATCCTCGATTTCAGCATCCTCTTCGAGTGTCTGGAGGAGCGCGATCGGAAGACGGTGTTCGACCCGGACGACGAGGACCGCGAGGCGTACACCCAGGGGATCACCGACATGCTCGCGTTCCTCCACCTCGGCACGATGGGGTACCACACGCCGTTCAAGGACATGCTCTCGGAGGGGGTCGGCAAGGCGGAACAGCGGCTCGCCGGGTCGAACTACCGCATGGTCAACGTCGAGTTCAACGTCGACCCGGTCGGCCAGATCGACGTCGACGAGGTGGTCGGGAAGCTCGAGGACGAGGAGTTCGCCGAGCTCACCGACGAGGAGCTGCGCGCGTTCGTCCGCCTGCTGACCATGTCGGACTCCTTCTCGCCGGAGGAGGCCGGCGAGGAGATCAAGGACCGCGTCGACGAGTTCGCCGAGCGACTGACGGAGAGCGCCGCCTCCCACGAGCGCACGCTCGAAGAGCTGACGAACTAACGCGTTGCCGGCGGGCCGACGCGTTGCCGACGGGCTGAGCACCGACCGCTCCCGACGGTCCAGCCCCGGCCGGTAACGAATATCGGTGACACGCCATCCGCCGCCGACCCGTTTTTCGACGCGGACTCGACCTTGACAGGTTCGCCGCCGTTCGAGTTTCGGCGCGGTTCGACACGATGTCTTCGGTTATCTCGGTGTTTTCTTGCTGACTGTCGAGTAAACTCCGTTAGAAGTTGTCGATCGCGTCTCTTCCGGATCCTATACGGTTCTCGTTGAATATATATACATACTTCATAATACGGTTATGAGGCGCCACACTGAGAAACACTTATTGTGTACAATTTCGATCCACCGTGTATGCCAGCACGTGGCATGGTACTCGACCGGCGGAGGCACCGTGGACCAAGTAGTCGTCGCCGTGACGGAGGTGTCACGCCGTGAGCGGCTCGGAGGGGGGCATTTTCACCGAGTTCCGCGAGGAGATCGACCCGATCGTCTTCGCGTTCGGCGCGCTGATCACGCTCGGCGTGATCGTCGCGTTCTTCATCAGCCCGTCCGCCGTCGAGAGCGGCATCTCGTCGCTGAACAGTCAGCTGCTCGGCGCGTTCAACTGGGCGCTGCTGCTCATTGTCTTCCTGATCGTCCTCTTCCTCCTCTTCCTGATCGTCGGCCCGTGGGGAGCGATCAAGCTCGGCGACGAGCCGCCTGAGTACAGCTTCCTCTCCTTCTTCGCGATGCTGTACTCGGCGGGCTTCGCGGCCGGCGTCGTCTTCTGGGGCCCGACGGAGGCGCTGTTCTACTACAACAACCCCTCGCCGCTGTTCGGTGGGGTCGAGGGCGGATCGGCCGAGGCGATGACGGTCGCCGTCCAGCAGACGCTGTTCCACTGGGCGCTGCCGCAGCTCGCGGTGTTCACCATCATGGGCATCGCGATCGGTTACTTCGCGTACAACTACGACAACGTCCCGCTGCGGGTCTCGTCGGCGCTCACGCCGATCCTCGGCGCCGACAACCTCGACGGCCCGGCCGCGAAGGTCGTCGACATCCTCGCCGTCTTCGCGACGATCGGCGGCGTCGCCACCTCGCTCGGCTTCATCGGGAGCCAGTTCGTCACCGGCCTCGACTACCAGTGGGGGATCAGCATGGGCGACCTGGGAATCCTCCTCGTCGTCACCATGATGACCCTCCTGTTCACGACCTCGATGGTGCTCGGGGTCGACAAGGGGATCCGCCGGCTGTCGAACTTCAACATGATCCTCTTCGTCGCGCTCATGCTCGTGACGTTCGTCGTGGGCCCGACGCTGTTCCTCGTGCTGCTCGGCACGCAGGCGTTCGGCGGGATGGTCAGCGAGTTCGTCTCGATGAGCCTCTTCACCGGCGCCGGGGCGATGGGGGGCGGCGACGGGAGCGCGACCAGCTGGATGAACGCGTGGACCGTGTTCTACTGGGCGTGGGCGCTCTCGTGGTCGCCGTTCGCGGGGCTGTTCATCGCGCGGATCTCCAAGGGGCGGACCGTCCGCGAGGTCGCGTTCACGGGGATCGTCGCGACATCCGGCGCCACCATCCCGTGGTTCACCTTCGTCGGCGGCACGGCGGTGTGGGCTCAGCACAACGGCATCGCCGACTTCGGCGCGGTGATCGCCGGCGAGGCCGGCCCCGAGGTGTCCGGGTTCATCCTCTTCGAGGCGCTGAACTTCTCGCTGAACGTCGGGGGCGCGTCGATGACGATCCCGGTGGGCTCCGTGCTGATCTACGCGTTCATGATACTCGTGACGACCTTCTTCGTCACGTCCGCGGACTCCTCGACGCTGGCCGTCTCGATGATGACCACCGGCGGGAAGGCCGAGCCGTCGAACGTCAACCGGATCTTCTGGGGGGTCGTCCTCGGGATGACCGCGGCGATCCTGATGATCCTCGGCGGCAGCGGCAGCGCGAACACGCTCCAGCAGGCGGCGATCATCACCGGGACGCCGTTCGCGCTCGTCTGCTTCCTCGCGATGCTGTCGCTGATCAAGGACTTCGGCGGGAACTACGCCCAGGTGCTGTTCCAGCGTGAGACCGTGCTGTGGGGGTCGCGCGACGACGCCGACGCCCCGTCGAGACCGGTCGAGTCCGCCGGATCGGACGACGACTGACGGCGGTCGCGTCCGATTCGTCCGGCCGCTATACCAAGTTTTAATGTACGTAGTACACATAATCTGTGTATGGATAGGGACACGGCCGAACCGTCCGCGGACGCGATCCCCGGCCCGAACGCGCGGCGCTGGGTCGACTTCCACCAGTCGCACTCCGCGCCCAGCGAGTACTCCCACGAGTTCGTCTGGGACGTGACCCGCGAGGCGGACGGCCCCTTCGTCACCGACGTCGACGGCAACGTCCTCCTCGATTTCACCTGTCACATCGGCGCGGCCCCCCTCGGCTACAACAACGAGAAGGTGCTCTCGAAGCTGCGAGAGTTCGACCTCGTCGAGCCGCTGAAGATCGCCGGCCAGGACATGTACTTCGGCTCCGGTCCGACCCCGGAGGAGGCGGACTTCCCCGGGTCGAGTCACCTCATGGACCGGCTGACCGACGTCTCGGATCAGTACGGGATGGACACCGTCTTCCTCTCGAACTCGGGCGCCGAGGCGATGGAGAACGCGATGAAGATCACGCACGACCACCGCTCGCCCGCGAAGTACGGCGTCGCCTTCGAGGGGAGCTTCCACGGCCGCACGCTCGGGACGCTCTCGCTGACGAAGTCGAAGGACGTGTACACGCGCCGCTACCCCGAGATCGGCGGGATCGAGACGGTGCCGTTCTGCGCGGACCGCGGCTGCGACGCCGAGACCTGCGACTGCGGCTTCT
Source organism: Halorubrum rutilum (assembly GCF_042665015.1). GTDB lineage: Archaea > Halobacteriota > Halobacteria > Halobacteriales > Haloferacaceae > Halorubrum > Halorubrum rutilum. The sequence goes on from NZ_JBHTBL010000005.1 coordinate 19,868, forward strand.
TCGCCGGCGGCGGCTCCCGGCTCCGGAGCATGCTCGCGCCCGAGGGCGGCCGCGTCGACCCCGCGGAGATCGCCTTCCTGACGCTCGAACCGATCCAGGGCGTCGGCGGCTACCGCTTCCCCAGCGACGCGTTCATGGACGAGGTCGCGGCCGTCACCGACGAGTACGACATCCCGCTCGTCGCCGACGAGATCCAGTCCGGCGTCGGGCGGACCGGGGAGATCTGGGCGTCCGACCACTACCCCATCGAGCCGGACGTGATCGCGGCCGCGAAGGCGCTGCGCGTCGGCGCGACGATCTCCCGGTCGGACGTCTTCCCCTCGGAGAAGAACCGCCTCGGCTCGACGTTCGGCGGCGGCGACCTCCTCGGCTCGATGATGGGCGCGCTCACGCTGGAGGCGATCGAGGAACACGGCCTGCTCGACAACGCGACCCGGCGCGGCCGGCAGGCGAGGGAGCTCCTCCGCGACGACGCGCCGGAGACCGTCGTCGACGTCCGCGGCAAGGGGCTGATGCTCGCGGTGGAGTTCGACACGCCCGAGCGGCGCTCGGCCGTCGTCGAGGCCGCCCTCGATCGCGGCCTCCTGACGCTCGGCTGCGGGAAGAAGACGATTCGGCTCCTCCCTCCACTCGACGCGACCGAACGCGAGATCGCGCTCGGGACCGGGCTCTTCCTCGACGCGGTCGACGCCGTCAGCGCGAGCGCGGCGGTCAGCTGACGGCCTTCGTCGTCTCCTCGCCGTCGGGATCGTCGCCGCTCACCCCTGACCGGACCCGTCGCCGGTCGCCCCCGACCGGACGGTCGCGTGGCCCCCGGTGTGCGGCACGGGGTGCCGGCGTTCGAGGTCCCGGATCGCGCCGACGAGGACGTCCACCCCGTGTCGGATGCTCCGCTCGTCGACGTCGAACGTCGGGGTGTGGTGGCTCGTCGGGTGGTCGGTGCCGACGATGAGGTACGTCGCCAGCCCGCCCTCGTCCTGGACGCGCTCCATCAGGAACGTCGCGTCCTCGCTCGCGCCGAAGTCCGCCGCCGGGCGCACGCCGTCGATCCCGTCGACCCCCTCGGCGACCTCGGTCACCAGCGCCTGCAGCTCCGGGTCGCTGTCCGCGCGCGGCGACTCGCTCACCACGTCGACGGTCCCGCGACAGCCGTGCATCGTCGCCGCGGCGCGCACGGTGGTCTCGAACCGGCGTTTCACGTACTCCATCAGCTCGGTCGTCTCGCCGCGAGCCTCGGCCTCCATCTCCGCGCGCTCGGCGACGACGTTGCTCGCGCTGCCGGCTTCGGCCCACCCGACGTTCACCCGCGTCATGCCGTCGGCGTGGCGCGCGATCCCGTACGCGTTCACGATCGCCGTCCCCATCGCCTGCATCGCGTTGTCGCCCTCGTTCGGGGCCTTTCCGGCGTGCGCCGACGTGCCCTCGATCGTCGCGTCCAGGTGCGCCATCGCCAGCGGCTTCTCGATCCCCGCCACGACTTCGCCGGTCGGGTGATCGAGGCCGACGTGGACCGCGAGCAGGTAGTCGAGGTCGTCCGCGAACCGGCTCTCGGCCATCGGGTGGCCGCCGCCGCCGGTCTCCTCGGCCGGCTGGAAGAAGACGACCAGCCGGCCGGCGAAGTCGCTCTCGGCGATCGCTTCGAGGACGGCGAGCCCCCACGTCATGTGCACGTCGTGGCCGCAGGCGTGCATCGTCCCGTCGATCTCGGAGCGGAACCCCTCGTCGACGGGGTCGTGGTCGGGGGCGGTCGACTCCTCGATGAACAGCCCGTCGATGTCGACGCGCAGGCCGATCGCGGGCCCCTCGCCGCGGTCGAGGACGGCGACGCAGCCGGTGTTCCCGCCGGTCATGCGGTCGAGCAGCTCCTCGTCCGCGCCGTGCTCGCGGGTGCGCTCGATCCACGGCTCCAGGTCGGCGTCGGGGACCGCCATGCGGTCGGCCGGGTCGTACGCGTCCGGGCCGATCGCGAGTTCATCGACGCCGATCGACCGAATCTCCTCGGCGAGCGTCGCCGTCGTGAGGAACTCGCGCCACGCGGGCTCCGGGTGTCGGTGGAAGCGGCGGCGGACGCTGGCGAGCCGATCGCGGATCGGTTCGTTCATGCGAGTGGCTCTCTCGCTCGACCGTCTTAAGCGTGGCTCGTCGTACACGATTGTCGTGTACATTGGATACACGAAAGGCTAAGAAACCCCCTCGCGTTGATCCGTCAACGCGTCGTTCCGACGCGCCCACCGCTCATGAGCTCAGACCAGACCGCTGACCCCGACATCGTCGTGTTGCGCGAGGGGACGGAAGGCCTGTCGATGGCGTCGTACGCGGACGCGCTCCGCGAGCGGCTCCCGGACCGGACGGTCGCGCTCGCGCGGACGCCCGCCGAGGAGCGCGACCTCGTGCCGCGGGCCCGCGTCGCGACCGGCATCACCCTCGACGCCGACCTCCTCGACCGCGCCGACCGCCTGGAGCTGTTCGCGTGTACCTTCGCCGGCACCGACCACGTCCCGACCGACGCGCTCCGCGAGCACGGCGTTCGCGTGACGAACGCGGGCGGGATCCACGCCCCGGGCATCGCCGAGCAGTCGATCGCCAACATGCTCGTGTTCGCGCGGAACCTCCACGAGGGATTCCGCCGGAAGGCGAACGGGGAGTGGCGCCACTTCCAGTCGCGCGAGTTCACCGACAGCACGGTCACCGTCGTCGGGCTCGGCTCGATCGGCCAGGCCGTCGTCCGGCGGCTCGCCGGCTTCGAGGTGGAGACGATCGGGATCCGCTACACGCCCGAGAAGGGCGGCCCCACCGACGAGGTGCTCGGCTTCGACGACGAGGATGTCCACGCGGCGTTCGCTCGGACCGACTACGTCGTCCTCGCGTGCCCGCTCAACGACCTGACCCGCGGGATGGTCGGGGAGGCGGAGCTGGCGACGCTCCCGCCGAACGCGGTCGTCGTCAACGCGGCCCGCGGCGGCCTCGTCGACACCGACGCCTTAGTGTCCGCGCTCCAGACCGAGGGGATCCGCGGCGCCGCGCTCGACGTGACCGACCCCGAGCCGCTCCCGTCGGACCACGTCCTCTGGGACTTGGAGAACTGCCTCATCACCCCGCACACCGGCGGTCACACCCCGAAACACTGGGACCGGCTGGCCGACATCGTTGCGGACAACGTCGACGCGCTGGAGGAGGGCGGGGAGTTGGAGAACGCGGTCGCCACGCCCGACTGACTTCGTCGCGATCGATCGAGGCGTATCGCCGCGCGAGGTACGCGTCTCGACCGGAGCGGGACGGCTCGATCGCCGGACCCCGTGTTTAAGTCGGTGTACGGCCAATTCGACATATGGGAATCGTTCGGGATTCAGAACACAGCGACGGTGCGCCGACGATCGAAGGGACGGGAATCCGTGTCAGAGACGTCGCCTCGGCGTACGAACACAGCGGCTACGGTCCCGACGAGATCACGCAGTTGTACCCCGATCTCAGTCTCGGTGACGTCCATCGGGCGCTCGCGTACTACTACGACCACATCGACGAGTTCCGGTCGTCCTCGTCCGAACCGGCCTCGGCCTGATGAGACCGCTGTACCGCGCACCTACAGCACAGACCCGAGAGCGATCGCTCGATTCAGTTCCTGTGAGGCGCCTCTCGTCACCGCTCAGGCCGTGAACAGCTCCCGCGGGAAGTCGGCCAGCGTCTCCGCGCCGGTCGCGGTGACGCGGAACGTCTCGCTGATCTCCATGCCGACGTCGGAGGTCCAGATGCCGGGGATCATGTGGAACGTCATGTCCGCTTCGAGGACGGTCTCGTCCCCGGGGCGGATGCTCGCGGTGTGTTCGCCCCAGTCCGGCGGGTAGCCGAGCCCCATCGAGTAGCCGATGCGGTCCTCCTTCTCGATCCCGTACCGCTCGATGGTCTCCCGCCACGCCTCCTCGACGGTCTCGCATTTGACGCCGGGCGCCGCGGCGTCCAGCGCCGCCTCCAACCCCTCGACGACGATGTCGGCGGTCTCTTCGAGCTCGGCCGGGGGATCGCCGACGAACGTCGTCCGGGCCAGCGGCGAGTGGTAGCGGTGCCGACAGCCGGAGAGCTCGATGATCACCGGGTCGCCGTCCTCGTACCGCCGGTCCGTCCAGGTGAGGTGCGGCGTGCCGGTGTGATCGCCAGAGGGCATCAGCGGGACGATCGCCGGGTAGTCCCCGCCGAACTCGTCGGTCCCGTCGATGAGCTGCCGGTAGACCGCGGAGGCGACCTCGTACTCCGGGACCCCCTCCCCGACCGCGTCGAGGCCGGCCCGCATCGCGTTCTCGGAGATGCGGGCGGCCTGCCGCATGTACTCCAGCTCCCGCTCGGACTTCCTGATCCGGATCCAGCCGACGAGCAGCGTCGCGTCCTCGAAGTCGGCGTCGGGGAGGTTCCCCCGCAGCCGCGTGTACGACTTCGCGGTGAAGTAGGCGGCGTCCATCTCCAGCCCGATCCGGCCGTCCGCGACGCCGAGCTCGTCGAGGACGCCCGCGACGTAGTCCATCGGGTGGAGGTCGCGGGGCGACTGCACGTGGTCGTCGCTGTACGCGCGGATGCTCTCCTCGGCGAGGTGCGTCGTCGCCCGCGCGCCGTCGCCGTCCATGTCGCGACCGATCCAGACCGGCTCGTCGCGGTCGGGCGTGACCACGACCGCCTGGTGGACGTAAAAGGACCAGCCGTCGTAGCCGGTCAGGTAGTTCATGTTCGCCGGGTCGCTGACGACGACCGCGTCGAGGTCGCGCTCGCGCAGCCGCTCTTTCGTCCGGGCGACCCGCCGCTCGTACTCGGCCTCGTCGAAGACGTGTTCGCGTGGCATGCGGGGCTCTACGAAGGGAATCCGGGAGCAGCGGCATAAATTTACCGTGTATTATACAAACGAATTCTGTGTACGTATTCACCGGCGTTCCCCGGGAATTCGCTCCGAAGCGTCGCTGAGGCGCCCTCCGAGCGATCCCGGGAGAGCGGTCGAGAGGGGGTAACGCCGGCAGTTCGTCCGGCTTGCTCGGTTTTTTGTGTCTCGTCCACGGAGGATCGATCATGCTACACAGCACCGGGCCGCTGCTGTCGATCGACGTCGGCGCGCGGACGACGGCGGAGACGGACATCGGGGGGGTTCAGGAGCGATACATCGGCGGGCGCGGCGTGGCGACGCGGCTCGCGCACGAGCGGATCCCGTTCGACGCGGACCCGCTCGGTCCCGAGAACCGGGCCGTCTTCACCACCGGGCCGATGCAGGCGTCCCAGATGAGCTTCACGGGGCGGACGAACTGCACCGCGGTGTCGCCGCTGACGGACGGGCTCCTCTCGTCGAACGCCGGCGGCTTCGTCTCTCGTCACCTCGCGGCGACGGGGTACGGGGCGATCGAGCTGACCGGCGCGAGCGACGAGCTGGTGATCGTCCACGTGCGCGACGACGGCGTCGAGTTCGAGGCGGTGCCGGGGCTCGCCGGGGCCACGGTCCCGGAGACGACCGGCTACCTGGAGGACGAGCGCGACATCTCCAGCGACCGGACGGCCGTGATCGGCCCCGCGGGCGAGAACGAGGTCCGGTTCGCGTCGATCATGACGACGGAGGAGCGCGCGTTCGGCCGCGGCGGGCTGGGGGCGGTCCTCGGCGCGAAGAACGTGAAGGCCGTCACGTTCGGCGGCGACTCGGCGCCCGAACTCTCGATCGACGCGACCGCGACCGATATCCACCGCGAGGCCGCCACCGAGGACCACATCATGAAAGAGCAGGGGACGGTGGCGGTGATGGACCTCGCGAACGAGATGGACGGGCTCCCGTCGTACTACTTCTCCGAGCGCTCCTTCGAGGGCGTCGAGGGGATCAACGGCGCCGCCGTCGCGGAGAAGAAGTACAAGAAGGGGACCTGTTCGGCCTGCGCGTTCGCCTGCAAGCTCCCGACCCGCGACGAGGCGCGCGGCGTCGAGACCGAGGGGCCCGAGTTCGAGGTGGCGATGGCGTTCGGCTCCAACGCCGGGGTCGACGACGTCGTCGACGTGATGGAGTCGAACCGCCTGTGCGACGAGTACGGGCTCGACGCGATCTCGATGGGGAACACGATCGCCGCCTACCTCGCCGCCGAAGACGAGTTCGGTAACCGCGAGCTCATCTGGGACCTCGTCGAGAAGACCGCCCGCCGAGAGGGCGTGGGGGACCGGCTCGCCGAGGGGATCGGTCGGATCCACGACGACCTCGGCGTGGGGAACTGGTCGGTGAAGAACATGGACTTCGCGGCCCACGAGGGGCGGCTCCTCCACGGACAGGCGCTCTCGTACGCGGTCGCGAACCGCGGCGCCGACCACATGTACGCGACGTTCTACTCGGTGGAGTACCCCCTCGTCGAGGAGGGGGAGGCGATGGCGCCCGCGGGGTTCGAGGGGAAGGCCGAGCGGCTCGTCGAGCGCGAGAACCTGATGGCGCTCAACGACAGCGGCGTCGTCTGCAAGTTCTCCCGCGACTTCATGACGCCGGAGCGGTACGAGCTCCTGTTCGACGCCGACTTCGAGGAGCTGCTCGCGGCGGGCGCGCGGACCGTTACCTTGGAGCGCCACTTCAACAACCGGCGCGGCCTCGACGGCGATGACGACCGGCTCCCGTACGAGGCGGAGCTCCCCGGCCTCGACGACGCCATCGACTCGTACTACGAGCTCCGCGGGTGGAACGACGACGGCACGGTGCCCGAGTCGGCGCTGCCGGCGTAGGACGGACGCGCGGCCGACTTCCGACCCGGGGACCGCGGACGGGGTGACGACCGAACCGCCGCGCCGGGTTCACCTTTATATATCTTGTCACGATACGACGCGTATGTGCCCGGCGATCGACTCGATCCGGATCCTCCACGTCGACGACGAGCCGGACGCCGCCGACTCGGTCACCGCGTTCCGCCAGCGGGCGGACGACCGTTTCGTCACTGAGACGGCGACGAGCGCCGGTGCCGGGTTGGAACTGCTCTCCGAACGCGAGTTCGACTGCGTGATCTCGGAGTACGATCTGCCTCGGACGGACGGGATCGAGTTCCTCGAAGCCGTCCGCGAGGACCACCCGACGCTCCCGTTCATCCTCTTCACCGGAGCCGGAAGCGAGGAGGTCGCCAGCGAGGCCATCGCCGCGGGCGTGACCGACTACCTCCCGAAGGGGAGCGACTCCGACGGCGATACCGTCCTGAGCGACCGCGTCCTGGACGCCGTCGAGTCCGCTCGGTCGGGACCGGACCCCACCGAGCGCACCCGCAAACTGCGCAAGTACGAGCGCATGGTCAACACGATGCAGGAGGCCGCCTGCATCTACGACCCGGACGGCCGCTTCGACACCGTCAACGAGTACCTCGCCGAGTGGTACGGGACCACTCGGGAGGAGATCGAGGGGCGACGGAGCGCCCTCATCGCTCACATCAGACGGCAGGGACAGACCGATCGATACGAGGAACTGCTCGACGGGGACCGCGCGGAGATCCACGGCGAACTCGAGGACGAGTTCCCGGGACGCGGGCGCGCCGTCCTCGAATATCGCCTGACGCCGCTGACCGTCGAGGGGAGCGTCGAAGGCGCCGTCGGCGTCGCGAGGGACATCACCGAGCACCGGGAACGCGAGCGGGAGCTGCGGCGGCAGAACGAGCGGCTCGACGAGTTCGCGAGCGTCGTCTCCCACGACCTCCGGAACCCGCTTCAGCTGGCCGACGGTCGGCTGGAGCTCGCCAGGGCGGAGTGCGACACGGAGCACTTGGCGCACGTCGATCGCGCCCTAGACCGGATGGACGCCCTCGTCGAGGACCTGCTGACGCTGGCGCGGGACGGCGAGGCCGCCGCCGACCGCGACCGGGTCGACCTGGCGGCGGTGGCCGAGGAGTCCTGGGGCACCGTCGAGACGGCCGACGCGACCCTCGTCATCGACACGGACCGAACGGTCGACGCCGACGAGAGCCGCCTCAGGCAGGTCTTCGAGAACCTCGTCGGGAACGCGATCGAACACGGGGGCGACGACGTGACCGTGACCGTCGGCGACCTCGACGACGGCTTCTACGTCGAGGACGACGGACCGGGGATCCCCGAAGACGACCGAGAGGACGTGTTCGACGCCGGGGTCTCGACGACCGAAGCGGGGACCGGCTTCGGGCTGCGCATCGTCGAGCAGGTGGTCGAGGACCACGGCTGGGAGGTCGCCGCGTCGGACGGCCGCGACGGCGGCGCGCGGTTCGAGATCACCGGCGTCACCGACGGGTCCGAGTAGGGCGCTCGGGCTCCGGGCCCCTCGACCGCGGGCGACTACTCGGCGACCGCCAGCTCCGCCGTCGCCGCGATCGCGTCCGCGATGACCTCGGTGCCGACCTCCGCCTGTCGCCGCGTCAGGACGAGCGGCGGGAGCAGCCGCAGGACGTTGCCGTACTGGCCCGCCGTCCAGACGAGGACGCCGTGCTCGTAGCAGTACTCCTGGATCGCGTCGACGCGGTCGTCGTCCGGGTCGCCGTCGGCGTCGACGAACTCGACGCCGACGAAGAGCCCCTTCCCGCGGACCTGGCCGACCCCCGGATCGCCGTCGCCCGCGTCGCTGAGGCGGTCGCGGATCCGCGCGCCGACCTCGGTCGCGTGGTCAAGCAGGTCGTGCGACTGAATGTACTCGATGGCGCGCAGGCCGCCGACCATCGCCGGGACGTGCCCGCGGTAGGTGCCCGCGTGGTCGCCCGGTCCCCAGGTGTCGAGGTCCTCGTGGTACATCGTCCCCGACAGGGGCTGGCCGTTGCCGCCGAGCGCCTTCGCGGTCGTCATCACGTCGGGCGTGACGTCGTAGTGCTCGGACGCCCACCACTCGCCGGTGCGGCCCATCCCGACCTGGATCTCGTCGAACATCAGCGGGAGGTCGTTCTCGTCGGCGATCTCGCGGAGCCCAGAGAGGAACCCGTCCGGCGGGGCGACGACCCCGCCCTCGCCCTGGATCGGCTCGACGAAGATCCCCGCCGGGTCCGTGAGGCCGCCGTACGGCTCCTCGACGATGGCTCTGACCTCGTGGAGCGCGTGCTCGACCGACGCCTCGGGACTCCGCCCGTCCTGGAACGGGTACGGGAACGGCGCGTGCACCACGTCGGAGAGCAGCGGGCCGTACGGCTGCTTGAACTTCTTGTTCGCCGTGATGCTCATCGCGCCGGCCGTCGCCCCGTGGTAGGAGTTCCGGAAGGCGATCAGCCCGTTTCCGCCGGTGTTGTACTTCGCGAGCTTGATCGACGCCTCGACGGCGTCGCTTCCGGTCGGGCCGCCGAAGACGAACCGGTTGTTGCCGGCGAGGTCCCCGGGCGCGATCTCGTCGAGCTTGTCGATGAGGTCGAGGCGAGGTTCCGTCGGGAAGTCGACGGTGTGGGTGAGCTTGTCGATCTGCTCGTGGACGCCCTCGTTGACGTACGGGTTCGCGTGGCCGACGTTGTACACCCCGATGCCGGCGAAGAAGTCGAGGAACACGTTGCCGTCGGCGTCCTTCAGCGTGGCGCCCTTCCCCTCCTCGAACGCGAGCGGGATGTCGTTCGGGTACGCGACCGCGCTGCTGTCGATCTCGCCCTGCCTGTCGAGGAGGCGATGCGAGTTCGGACCGGGGACTCGGTCGACGCTCGGCTCCTCCGCGAAGTGTAGGTCGTGTATCGGCGGTCCTGGCATACCCCAACCGATACGATCCGCCCACATAGAATTGATGCAACCAGCAATCAATGACAGTGTATACGGAATTCGTTTTCAGATCGCGGTCGACGCCGTCGGATCGCCGCGACGCCGCGGCCGGATCAGGCCTCCGCTCGACGGACGAGCGCTCGGAAGTTCTCGAACGCCCGCCCGGCGGTGACCTCCTCGAACGAGTGACCGCGCGAGTCCCACTCGAAGTCCTCGACGAGCCGGTCGCGGTGGGCGGCCGTGATCTCCGGGTGGAACTGGACCGTCCACAGGGGCGCCGTCCGGTGACGCGTGCCGAACACGCGGGCGTGAGGCGCCGACGCGATCACGTCCATCCCCTCGCCGGGGTCCGTCACGGCGTCGCCGTGTAGCGAGACGACGACCGGGTCGACCCCCTCGAACAGCGGGTCGTCGTCGAGGGTCGCCTCGACGAGCGCCGCGGTCGTCCCGACCGCCTCGACGCTCCCGCCGAGCGCCGCGTTGGCGACCTGGTGTCCGAAGCAGACGCCGAGCGTCGGGACCTCCCGCTCGACCAGCTCGCGGACGAGCGCCTCCTGCTCGGCGATCCACGGACGGCTCTCGGCCTCGTAGACGGCGGCCGTGCTGCCCGTCAGGACGACGCCGTCCGCCTCGTCGACCGGCACTCGCTCGCCGGCGACGAAGTCGACCTCCTCGGCGGTCGGGAACGCCGCCGCGAGCGCGTCGCAGTGGTACTCGCAGTCGGCGTCGACCTCGTTCCGGACGACGTACAGCTCCGACGGGCCCGTGGTGGCGGTTGTCACACGCGTCCGTTCGTCGGCGCCGGCCTTATCGTTTCGGCTCGTCGGATCGGTCGTGTCGGTCCTGTGACGCGGGTCGGTTCGTCACGGCGAGATGCGCGGGACCGGATTCGAACCGGAGGAAGACGTGCTCACTCGCTTCGCTCGTTGCGCGCGACTTCCGGGGTTCGAATCCCGCGCGCAGACACGCCTCTCACGTTCGTTCGAGGCGGTATGCGCGGGACCGGATTCGAACCGGCGGACCCCTACGGGATAGCGTCCTAAGCGCTACGCCTTTGGCCTGGCTCGGCAACCCGCGCGCGGACTACCGTACCCGAGTGGCTCAAAAATAGTTGTCGCTACCGCCCCGCGGCGCTCGCCTCGCCCCGCGTCCCTCAGAGCTCGGTCTCGAACGGCAGCAGGTCGAGCACCGCCTCCTCGCCGACCCGGTCGATGAGCCGCTCCGCGAACAGCACCGCGGCGACCCCGAGCCCGATCCCGAAGAGCGTGTCGGAGAGGTAGTGGGTACCGAGGTAGATCCGCGAGAAGGAGATCAGTCCGGCGAAGCCGGCGGTGACCGCGAAGGGCAGCACGTCTGAGTCGCGCGCGATCGTCGCGTACGCCGTCACGGCGGCGGCGTGTCCGGAGGGGAACGAGCTCGTCACGCCGGTGTCGCCCTCGGTGATACAGACCGGGTCCGGCGGGAACGGGCGCTCGACGAGCGACATCAGCCCCCAGACGACGACGCCGAGCAGCGACAGCGCGACGACGCTCGTGACGAACTCCTCGCGCCAGCCGGCGAGGTAGAACAGCCCGACGAACACGGCCCCGGCCGTGACGGAGCCCAGGCCGGTCATCGACGTCATCATCACCGTCAGAATCCCCGTGCGGATCGCTCCGATGAACTCGACGGTGAGCCGATCGACCCAGTAGACGGAACTCAGAATCTCCCCGATCAGCGCGTACATGCGTGGCCGAACCTATCGGCCGGACGACCATAGGGGTCCCGTTCAGGCGCAGAACTCGCAGTCGCAGTACGCGGCGCAGACGGGGTTGTCGCAGTCGGCGTTACGCGCCGAGCAGTGCGTCCGGCCGTGCCGGATCAACAGCACGTGGAGCGGGTAGGTCAGCTCGTCGGGCACCAGTTCGTCGAGCGCGTCGTGCGCCGCCTCGTTCGACGCCGACTCCGGGACGGGCCCGAACCGCTTCGAGACGCGCTCGACGTGGGTGTCGACCGCCATCGTCGGCTTGCCGAAGTGGAAGTTCAGGACGACGCTCGCGGTCTTCGGGCCGACGCCCTTGATGTCCGTGAGCCACGCCTTCGCGTCGTCGGTCGCCATCGCGTCGAGGAAGGCGAGCGAGTAGGCGCCGCCCGTCTCCTCGCGGATCGCGGCGAGCGCGCGCTGGATGCGGGCGGCCTTCTGGTCGGGGAGCCCCGCCACCCGGATCGTCTCGGCGAGCTCGTCGTGGTCGGCCGCCTCGATCGCCGCGAAGTCGTCGTACCGGTCGAACAGCGACTCGGACGCACGGCTCGTGTTCTCGTCGGCGACGTTCTGCGAGAGGATCGTCGTCACCAGCTGGCGCACGCCTTCCCCGGGCTCGGCGGTCGGGTCGGCGCCGTGCTCGGCGGCCCGGTCCACCGGCTCGTACAGCGACACCAGGTCGTCGTGCAGCTCTCGCACCCGCGTCTCGTCCCACGCTTGCGTGGACATATCCGGGGTACGGGCGACACCGACTTTAGCGCGACGGCCGGGGCGACCCGGACCGCCGCTCGATCGGCCCCCGGCCGCCATCGCGGCGCCCCCGCTCCGCGCGGCCTTTTTATATCGCACCGTCCAACGGACGGGCATGTACCGAGCGAGCGATCGCGTCGACAACGCGGCGTGGATCGACCGGCTCGACGACGCGTGCGCGACGCTCGACCTCGACGACGAGGCGCTCTCGACGGCGACGGACCTGTTCCTGTCCCGAGCCCCCGAGGACGACCGCGGGAAGCGCGTCGCCGCCGCCGCCAGCCTCTACGCCGCCGCGCTGATCCGCGGCCAGGAGCGCTCGCAGTCCGCCGTCGCCGACGCGATGGACGTCTCGCGGCTCTCCGTGCAGAAGCGCTGGAAGCCCATTTTGAAAGACGCCGGCTTCTCGCCGCCGACGTGGTAGCGGGTCCGGGAGACGCTTCTCCGAAGCGGGTCGCCTCTCGACGAGACCCGTCTCCGTCGATCGGCTCGCACCGGCGACATATTTATATATGAATGTAAAGTACGCTTTACTGTAAAGCGAGCTTTACACTCGTGCCCTCCCATGAGCGAACACACCGCTCCCGCGACGGCGGGGCCGGCCGCGCGGAAACGGTACAAGCGCATCGCCTACGGACTGCTCGGCGCCGGCATCGCGGCGCTGTTCGTCGCCGTCGCCCTCGACCGGTTCGTCCTCGGCGTCGCCTGCTACTGGGCCGGCGGTATCGGCATGGGGCTCGTCCAGCGGTTCAGCCCCGTGACGCTGTACGACGAGCGCGACGACGCCATCGAGCGCCGGGCCAGCCAAACCACGCTGAACCTCTTCGCGTACGTCTTCGTCCTCGGAACGCCGGGCGGGCTGGTGTTGGCGGAGACGGGGTACGTCGACCTCCCCGGCGAGTTCTACGGCGCGACGTGGACCCTGTTCGCGGTGTACGTCGCCTTCGGGGCCGCCGTCCTCTACCACAGGCGACGCACATGAACGCGGCGACCCACCGCCGTCTGCCATGAGAAACGACATCCGCGAGCGACGCGCCGAGACGGGCGAGAGCCAGGCTGACCTCGCCGCCGCGGTCGGGGTCACCCGCCAGACGATCAACGCGATCGAGCGCGAGCGCTACGACCCCTCGCTGGAGCTCGCCTTCGCGCTGGCCGACCACTTCGGCTGCCGGATCGAGGACCTGTTCGACCCGGAGGAGTGAGATCGTGGTCCCGTGGCGACTCACCGCGGCGTCGCGACGACGCCGAGGTGGTCCTCGTGGTACCGGTCGAGCCGCCGCGTCTCCAGAACGTCGTAGCTCTCGCGGAGCTCGTCGAGCGCGGCCTCGAACACGTCGCCGGGCTCCGCGGTGGCGTCCTCGCTGCGCGCCTTCACCGCCAGCAGCAGCCGACCGTCGTCCGCGAGGAACCGCGCGTTCCGCGCCGCCACGGTCGCCTGTCCCCGCGTCGCCACGTCCTGGACGATCGCGTCGACGTCGGCCTCGACGACGTGCGCGTACGTCTCCGGCTTCCGGGCGTCCTTTAACAGGGGGAACAGCCGATCGCGCGGCTCCGCGGCGTCGAGGAGGTCGCGGGCGGGCCGCGGGGCGAACTCGACCGCGTACGTCGGCCCCGCGAAGTCGGCGACGTGGCTGACGGTCGTCCCGCTCGCGGCGCCGAGGTACAGGACGGTCTCGCCGCCGGTCAGGCCGGTGTCGAACCCGAGTTCGAGCATCCCGCCGAGCTTCGAGCGCTCGGGGTCCCACGCCCGCCAGCCGTCGGCGGTCGGCTCGCCGTACACGGGGTCGCCGCGCGTCGCCAGCCGCGTCTCGCCGGCGATCTCGCGGCGCTCGACGCCCGCGGGCAGGTCGGGGTCGCTCACGCGTCGCCCTCCGACGCGTCCGGGGCGTCGTCGGCGTCGCCGGCGCCGTCGTCCTCCCCGTTCCCCGTCTCGGCTCGCGCCCGGATCGTCGCCATCCGCTCGCGGAGCTCCGCGTGGAGGGTCTCGCGGCGCTCGCCCGAGTAGTGGTCGACGCGGGCCGCGAGCGTCAGCTTCCCGGCGAGCGCCCGCGCGGCCGACCCCCGGTCCTCGGGCCGGGTGTTTCGGACGTAGTCGTGGGTGTAGATGATCCCGTGCTTCGGCGAGGGCGCGCGCCCGGAGAGGTGCGCGAACAGCGCGTCCTCCGCGCCGAGCACCTGCACGGTGCCGGAGGGCTTCTTCGCGAGCGGCTCCAGCCCGCCGGCGAGCGCGATCAGCCGCGCCGCGAGCTCCGGGCCGGCCATCTCGGCGAGGTTCGGCGCCACCGCGGGCGCGACCCGGTCGATCGCCTCCGCGAGCGCGTCGCGCTCGGCGGCCAGCTCGACGACCCGCTCCGCCAGCGACACGGCGCGGCGCTCCAGTTCGCCCTCGGGCTCGCGGGCCGCGACCGCGCGGGCGCCCTCGATCCCCGGCTCGGCGTCGTCGAACAGGCTCCCCGCCCACTCGGCGGCGCGCTCGGCCAGCTCGTTAGCGGTGCGCTCGCAGTCGTCCATCGCTCGCACGGCGTGGATCAGCTGTCGGTCGTCGGCGCGCTCGCGCTCGCGGACGGTCGCCCGCGTCGCCGCCACGGTCGCCTCGCGGAGCCGGTCGTAGTAGTCGTCGGTCGAGTCGGCGAACCCGGCGTCGACGGCGAGCGCCGGCCAGTCCCGGGGCTCGTCGGCCTCGCCGTCCGCGATTCGGTCGCGGGCGGCGTCGACCGCGTCCCGTCCGGCGGCCTCGTCCGCGGCGCGACCCGCGAACCAGCCCGCGTCGGCGTCGGTGTCGGTCATCGCTCGTCGCTACTCGTTCCCGTCGTATAGGCGTTCCCGAACGGCCGCGGGGGCTCGTGACCCCGATGACGCCCGCCGTGCGGTCGCCGCGTCGTCGGCCGCGTCCCGCGTCGCTTCGGTCCCGTCGCCTCGTGTCAATCCGTGAAAGTTACTCTCTGACCGCCGAAACCGGTCGATCCGGGCGGCGGGCTCCCCCGAGAATCGCAGCCCTCCTCGCCGGTGGGACGGAACGTCGACGCCGACGATGCGAGAGCGCTAACGGGGTTTTTGGGGCAAATTTTATTATTCTCAATTTATGTCTTCCGGATATGGCGTCAGACCGTGATAACCGATCGCACAGCGCGAGCGACCGATCCGACGCGACTCGCCGGAGCGTGAGTCGCCGGCAGTACATCGCCGCCGCCGGGGCGGCCGGCGCGGTCGCCCTCGCCGGCTGTAGCGGAGGCGACAGCGGTGACGGCGGTGACGGCGGCGGCGGCGACGGCGGTGACGGCGGTGACGGCGGCGACGGCGGTAGCATGGGCGGCGACGGAACGACGACGATCAACATCATCACGTGGGAGGAGTACGCCGAGATGCAGGAGAACATCGAGTCCACGCTCGACGGGGTGGAGCTGAACATCACGCCGTCGACGTCGTCGACGGAGATGTTCTCCCAGTGGAGCGCGGGCCAGGACGAGCAGTTCGACATCGCCGTCCCGAACAACAACCTCGTGCCGCGGTTCATCGACGCGGACCTTGTCGCACCCGTGAACCGGGACGTGGTGAACAACTACGGCTCGATGTACGACAAGTTCCAGACGTTCGTGGACGAGCAGTTCACCGTGGACGGCAGCGCCTACGGTGTGCCGATCCGCTTCGGGTGGTACGGCTACTCGTACGACACGCGGAGCGTTCCGGACCACGAGCCGAGCTACGACATCCTGTTCGAGGAGGACTACGTCGACGCCGACCTCGACGGCGAGATCATCATGTACGACGAGGCGGCGAAGACGATCCCCGCCGCGGCGCTGTACCTCGGCATGGACGACGCGATGTCCGGGTCGCGGATGACGTTCACGGAGGAGCAGCTCACGGAGATACAGGAGCTGCTCATCGAGCAGAAGCCGCGGCTGCAGGGATATATCGCCCCCGACCCGACGTTCATTCAGGAGTTCCGGCAGGGGAACTTCCTCGTCGGCCACAGCGGCCGGAACGAGACGGTCCAGATGCGGACCGAGGGCGACGACTGGGTCGAGTTCGTCGCCCCGAGAGAGGGCGCGCTGGCGTGGTACGAGACCGCGGTCGTCTCCGCCGCCTCGGACAACCAGGAGACCGCCTGGGAGGTCATCAACGAGTTCATCACGCCGCAGAACGGCGCGGCGCTCGCCGAGGCCGGCTTCTCGCCGAGCACGAACCCCAACGTCGCCGACGAGCTGACCGAGGAGCAGAACGAGCTGTACGGGCGGATCGACCCCTCGCGCCTCGAAGGCATGTACTCGCTCAAGGACATCGCCTCGGACGTCGAGGAGGCGTACGTCTCCACGTGGGAAGAGGTCAAGGCCGCATAGATGGCCGCAGACCAGCCCGACGAGAGCGCGCGGGCGAAAGCGGTGAGGCTGCTGAGCGGACCGCGCAGTCGGCTCGGCGTCACGGTCGGCCCCAGCGCGGCGTGGATACTCACCCTGCTCGTCGCGCCGCTGGCGTTCATGGTCGCCGTGAGCTTCTTCGAGGTCAGCTCGCTGACGTATCAGATAATCTACGAGCCGACGCTGAACAACTACCGGTCGCTGTTCGACGGCGGCGGCGCGATCTGGAACACCCCGTTCGTCACGGCGCTGTGGCTCTCGTACGTCATCGCCACCGTGACGACGGTGCTGTGCCTGACGCTCGCGTTCCCGCTGGCGTACCTGCTGGCGCGCAGGGGCGGGCGGCTGTTCAAGGTCGTCATCTTCTTCGTGCTCTTACCGTTCTTCACGATGTACCTCGTGCGGGCGTACTCCTGGGTCCTGATGTTCGGCCCGGGCGGCGTCATCAACAGCACGCTCATGAGTTGGGGGCTGACCGACGCCCCGCTCGGGATCTTCAACTACGGGATCCCGGCGATCATCGTCGGGCTCACGCACGCGTACTTCCCGTACATGCTCCTGACGCTGTACGCGAGCCTCGACGGCCTCGACTTCTCGATCATCGAGGCCGCCCGGGACCTGGGCGCCTCGCGGGTCGAGGTGCTCCGCGACCACGTGATCCCGCTCACGCTGCCGGGGATCATCGGCGGGAGCCTCTTCGTCTTCGTCCCGAGCGTCGGCGCGTTCATCACCCCGACGTTCCTCGGACAGGGGAAGGTCCAGATGATCGGCATGCTCATCGAGAGCCGGGTCGCCGGGACGTACTCGATCGGCTACGCGAGCGCGGCGTCGATGTTCGTGCTCGTCTCGATCGTGGGCGCGATGATCCTCGCGTTCCGGTACGTGAGCATCGAGGAACTGGGGGGTGCCTGAGATGGCGACCGAGACGTCCGAGTCGACGGAGGCGGCGCGACCGACCGAGCGGCTCGTCGGGCACCAGCGGATCGAACGGCTGCTCAGCACCTCGCTGTACGTCGTGTCCGGACTGTTGCTCCTCTTCCTGTGGGTGCCGCTCGCGATCATCATCTTCCTCGCGTTCGCGGAGAACGCCGTGACGATCTTCCCGTTCGAGGGGTTCACGCTCGACAACTTCCGGCTGGCGATGCGGAGCGACTCGATGCGCTCGTCGCTCGTCGGGAGCTTCACCATCGCGACGGTGGCGGCGTCGATAGCGACGGTGCTCGGCGTGCTGGCGAGCTTCGCGCTGACCCGCTACCGGTTCCGGCTTCGAGAGGTGTACCGGACCTTCGGTATCATCCCGATGGTGATCCCGGGGATCATCCTCGGCGTGGCGCTCCGGATCTACTTCCAGAACCTGCTCGGCATCCTCCCGGGGTTCGCCACGGTGGTGTTGGCGCACTCGCTGTACGGGCTCCCGTTCGTGCTCCTCATCGTCTCGGCCCGGCTCTACACCTTCGACGAGTCGCTGGAGGAGGCGGCTCGCGACCTCGGCGCGGACCCGCTGACGGTGTTCCGCGACGTCACGCTCCCCGTCATCGCCCCCGCGGTCGGCGCGGGCTTCCTGTTCGCGTGGATCCGGTCGTTCGAGGACTACATCCGGGCGCTGTTCCTCACCGGTCCCAACACGGACGTGCTGACGATCTGGATGTTCAGCCGGATCCGACAGCTCGACGCGCCGGAGCTCAACGCGGTCTCCGCGCTCATCGTGTTCGGAATCGCGGTCGCGCTGGCGGTCGCGATGAACGTCGGCAACGTGACCGGCTACGTCGCCGGGACGGTCACCGAGGAGGAGTGACCGCTCCGGCGGGCGCCGCCGCTTTTCTCACGTCCGCAAACCCCGTCGCGTCGAGCGGTCGCGTGGTTCGAGGGGGCGTCCCCGTCACGCCCGCGAGAAGACGGTCGGCGCGCCGTCGACCACGTCGAGCGAGACGTCGGCGCCCGTTTCGACCGCCGACTCGCGTCCCTGGATGACCACCTGGAGTTCGCCGATCTCCCCGTCGGGATCGACCACGTAGTTCGTCTGGTCGCCCTGGAAGTACCGCTCGACGACGGTGCCGCGCAGGACGCCGTCGCCGTCCGCGATGGTGAAGTCCTCCGGCCGGATCGAGACGGTGACCTCGCCGGCACCGGTCTCCACCGGGACGCCGAATCCGTCCTCGCCGCCGATCTCCGCGACCGTGGCCCCGTTCCGTTCGACGGTCCGCGCGGTGATGAGGTTCGTGTCGCCGATGAAGTCGGCGACGAACTCGGACGCCGGCTCGCGGTAGATCTCTTCCGGCGGACCGATCTGTTCGATGCGCCCGTCGTTCATCACGGCGATCCGGTCGCTGAGCGTCATCGCGACCTCCTGATCGTGGGTCACGTAGAAGAACGCCCCCTGCGTCTGCTTGTGGATCCGGCGGAGTTCGACCTGCATCTGCTTCCGGAGCTTCCGGTCGAGACTGGAGAGCGGCTCGTCGAGCAGGAGCACGGCCGGTTCGTTGACGAGCGCGCGGGCGAGGGCGACGCGCTGCTGTTGCCCGCCGGAGAGGTCGGTCGGGTCGCGGTCCTCGAACCCGTCCAGGTTGACCAGTTCGAGGTACTCCGAGACGCGTTCCGACCGTTCGTCCGCGTCGACGCCCGCCTTCGCGAGCCCGTACCCGACGTTCTCGCCGACCGTCATGTGGGGGAAAAGCGAGAGGTGCTGAAACACGAGGTTCGTGTCGCGGGCCTCGGGCGGCACCGACCCCATCGGCCGGTCGTCGATCCGAACCGTCCCCTCGGTCGGGTGCTCGAAGCCGCAGATCATCCGGAGCGTCGTCGTCTTCCCGCAGCCGGACGGACCGACGAGGGTGAAGAACTCGCCCTCCCGGACGGAGAAGTCGATGCCGTCGACCGCGGTGAGATCGCCGAACCGCTTCGTCACCTCGTCGAGCTCGACTAACGTCTTCCCCGCTGTCATGTGGCACCTCTCCCTGTACCAGCGTAATCAATCTATCGCCGACCTGACTCCCCGACGGCGGCCGCCGAGGGTCGACCGAGCGGCCGTCACTGCAGGCGCTTCGTCGTCTCGACGAGTGGGTGGCGCGCGTAGTCGACGATCTCGATGTCGGTGATGTCGCTTAACCCCTCCTTCTCGGCGGTCTTGGCCATCCCGAGGTCGACCGCGCGCTCCGGGACGATCACGTACGCCTCCATCGTCTCGATGCCCGCCTCGTGGGCGGCCATCACTCGGTGGTGGCCGTCGGCGAGGTGGAGGGTGCCGCCGTTGTCGATGACGACGAGCGGCTCCGCGAGCCCGCGTTCGAGCTCGTACTGACGCCCCTCCAGCTCGTCGGCGTACACGCGCGCCTGCGTCGGGATGAGATCGGTGAGGCGCACCTCGCGGCGCTCCTCGGTGAGGCTCACGCCGTGGATCTGTTCGAGCGTCCGCATCAGCTTCCCGACCTTGCTCGGCGTGGCGCGCTCGATCTGCGAGCGGACCACGTCCGTGTTCGAGATGATCCCGACGAGGTTGTCGGCGTCGTCGACCACGGGGAGCCGCTGGATCCCGGACCGGAGGATGACCCGGGCGGCGTCGGTCACCTTCATGTCCGGGTGCGCGACGATGAGGTCGTCGGACATCACGGTGAAGACGGGCGCCTCGTCGTCGGCGAGCAGGAGGTCGGCGGCCGAGACGAACCCCTCGACCGTCCGCCCCTGCGTGACGGGGAACCCGTTGTGGCCGTCGCTCTCGGCCATCCGTCGCGCGACGTCGCCGACCGTCTCGTCGGGGCTGACGGTCTCGACGTCCCGGGTCATGTACTCGCCGACGGTCGGTTTCCCGCTCATCGTCCGACGTTGGTCCCGGCGGAATAAAAAGGGGGCGGGGCGCGGTGAGAGCGCTCCGCCGGTCGCAGCGGGGTCGCTACGGGCGCTCGTGCGCGACGAACTCCGCGGCGTTGACGAGGTAGTGCGCGACGACGGGGGCGAGGAGGCTCCCCGTGGCGACGAACAGCCCGGCGAGCCCGAGCCCGAGCGCCCCGGCGACGGCGACTCCGAGCCGCCCCTGCGCCCCGTGGCCGACCCCGAACGCGACGGACGACCCGACCGCGAGGAGCCACGGGTCGACCGCGAGGCCGACCGCGAGCGCGCCGACCAGCGCCCCGCGGAACAGCGCCTCCTCGAAGACCGCGACGACCGGGAGCGCGACGCCGAGCAGCAGCGCCCACTCGCCCGGGGTCCCGGGCGCCATCGCCTCGCGGAGCCGGTCCGAGGGCGCGTGCCCGACTCTGGCTCCCAGCCGCGCCGCGGCCTCGTTGCCGGCGGCGAGCGCGGCCCCCGCGGCGACGCCGAGCGCGACGCGCCCGGCAGTCCCGAGCGACGCGAACGCCGGAGCGCCGAGCGTCGGGTGCGTCCCGCCGACCCCGAACGCCGTCGCCGGCACGGCGGTCCACCACGCGATCGCGGCGAGGGCGACGAGCGCGGTCGCCTGCGACGCCGCGGCGTTCGCCAACAGGACCCGCGTCGTGAGGACCGGGCGGTCGTCGCTCGCGGTGTCGGCAGGCCCTTTTTCGTCGTCGTTCTCGGCGTTCGCGGCGGCGTCGTCGCTCTCGATGAGCCCGCCGTCCCCGTCGTTCTCGCCGAGCGCGGCGGCGCCGTTGCCCCCGGCGGTCGAACCCCGGGTGACGTCGTCCCCGGTCCGACGGCCCCGATCGACGGTCCGCGCCCGCTCTAGCAGGCGCTGCGAGCGACGGGTGAAATAGAGAAGCAGCAGCGTCAGGGCGGCGGTCGCGAGCGCGAACGCCGCCCAGTCGGGCATCGGACGCGGTTCCGAGGCGGCCCTACTGCGGGCTCGGACTGGAGGGGCCGGAGACGCTCCCCTCCTTCAGGGCCGAGCCGGTGATCGACTTGAGCCGGGAGACGAGCGAGTCCTTCTCGGCCTCGCCCTCCAGCGCGATGTCGAGCACCTCGCTGATGTGCGAGACCGGGATGATCTCGATCATCTCCTCGTACTCGTCTTCGATCATCACGTCCTGCTCGTTCGCCTGCGGGATGATGACCCGGTCGCAGCCGGCCTTCGCGGCCGCCTCGATCTTGTGGGTCACGCCGCCGACGGGGAGCACGTCGCCCCGCACCGACAGCGAGCCGGTCATCGCGAGGCTCTGGTCGACGCCCACGTCCTCTAACGCGCTGATGACGGCGGTCGCGACCGTGATCGACGCGCTGTCCCCGTCGACGCCCTGCTGGCCCGTCTGGACGAACTGGATGTGGATGTCCATCTCCGAGATGTTCTCGTCGGAGAACTTCTTGATGATCGCCGAGACGTTCGACACCGCCTCCTGGGCCATCTCCTTCAGCTGGCCGGTGGCGATCACCTCGCCGGGGCCCTGCGAGGGCGTGACCTCGGCCATCACCGGGAGCATGATCCCGGAGTCCTCGCCCATCACGGCGAGCCCGTTGACGCGGCCGACGACGAACCCCTCGGAGACCTGCAGCTCGTAGTCCTTCCGGCGCTCGATGAAGTCGTCCGCGAGCTGCTGCTCGATGGAGCGCGAGCGCCCCTTCGCCTGCAACACGTGCTCGCGGGTGGTCATCTCGGCGTCCTCGCCGCGCGCGATGTCGCCCGCGACGCGGACCATCCCGCCGAGGTTCCGCATCTTCAGCGTGAGGTGGCCCTTCCGGCCGGAGCGGCGCTTGGCCTCGAGGATGATCTCCTCGACGGCCTCGGCCGAGAACTCCGGCAGGCGGCCGTCCTTCGCGACCTCCTGCGCGATGAACCGGACGTACTTCCGGCGCATCTCCGGGGTGTCCTCGATCGTGTCCTCCATGTACACCTCGTAGCCGTACCCCTTGATACGGCTCCGCAGCGCCGGGTGCATGTTCTCCATCGCGTCGAGGTTCCCGGCCGCGATCATGACGAAGTCGGTCGGGACGGGCTCGGTCTGGACCATCGCGCCCGAGGAGCGCTCGGACTGGCCCGTGATCGAGAACTCGCCCTCCTGGATCGCCGTCATGAGGTGCTGCTGACTGCGGATGTCGAGCGTGTTGATCTCGTCGATGAACAGCACGCCCTTGTTCGCCTTGTGGATGGCCCCGGCCTCGACGCGGTCGTGGCTGGGCGTCTCCATCCCGCCGGACTGGAACGGGTCGTGCCGGACGTCGCCGAGCAGCGCGCCGGCGTGCGCGCCGGTCGCATCGCGGAACGGCGCCGTCTTCGTGTCGCCGTTGTTCACCAGCAGGTTCGGGATCATCGCGTCCGACCCGCGGTTGAGGTAGCGGAAGACGAGGTAAACGACCCCGGCGGCGATGATGCCGACGAGGATCTGGCCGACGATGATGAGCGCGTAACCCAGCACGACGGCGATGATGATCCACATCAGCAGCGACCGCATCTGGTTGCGCTTGCGCGCCTCCTCGCGGTGCGCGTCGACGATCTGGTCGCCCTTCCCCGCCGGCACGGTCCGGACCTTCGGCTTGTTGCCGTCCTCCGGGTTGTGATAGACGAGGACGTCCTGGAGCTCCTCCTTCGGGAGCAGCTCCGACATCGCCTTCGCCAGCATCGACTTCCCGGTCCCGGGCGAGCCGATCATCATCACGTGGCGGCGCTGCTTGGCCGCCTTAATGATCACGTCGCGGGCGTGCTCCTGCCCGATCACCTGATCGACGAGGCGGTCGGGGATCTCGAGTTCGGCGGTGGAGTCGATCTTGAGCCCGCCGAGGAGGTCGTCCTCGTCCGGATCCTCCTCGATCTCGGCGCCCTCGACCTCGACGGAGCTCCCGAGCTCGTCGATGTCGCCGTTCTCGCTCTCTTCGGTGACACCCTCGGGGGTGACGCCGGTCTCGTCCCCGCGGCTCGCTCCGGCGCCATCCGGGCCGGGACCGTCGACGACGATCCCGTCGTCCCAGACCTCGTCCGGCTCCTCGCCGGCTGCCGACTCGTCGGCCTCGTCCGGCGCGTGCGCGCCGTCGTCGGGAGCGACGTCGTCGGGGGCGTCCTCGCCGTTCCCCGCCGGATCCGAGCCCTCAGAGCCCGTCTCGTCGGGCTGCTCGGGGTCGTCGGCCGGCGGGTCGTTCGCGTCCTTTTCGTTGCTCATAGAATCGGGTATCGCTAGTGAAAACGAAGGGTCGGCTACTGATATACTTTCTCCCCGCAGGCGGTTCGTCGGGATCCAGCGAAACGCCGCTGAGAGCGGGTATGGGCCCCGATATTGCCGTTCGAGCGGTCCCGCGGGGTTTATAAATAGTGGCTGCCCAACGTGCACCCATGCGCGGGTTCTACATCGGGCGGTATCAGCCGTTTCACGACGGCCACCGGCATATGGTCGAGGAGATCGCCGGGGAGGTCGACGAGCTCGTCCTGGGGATCGGCTCCGCCGGCGACTCCCACACCACCCGGAACCCGTTCACGGCCGGCGAGCGCGTGATGATGGTGACGAAGGCGGTCGAGCACCTCGACGTCACCACCTACGTCGTGCCCATCGAGGACCTCGACCGCAACTCGGTCTGGGTGAGCC
The DNA here is from genome assembly GCF_042665015.1 of Halorubrum rutilum. Classification (GTDB taxonomy): domain Archaea; phylum Halobacteriota; class Halobacteria; order Halobacteriales; family Haloferacaceae; genus Halorubrum; species Halorubrum rutilum. Next base: position 43,849 of record NZ_JBHTBL010000005.1, read on the forward strand.
ACGTCCAGAGCATGACCCCGCGGTTCGACGTGGCCTACTCGAACAACCCCCTCGTCGTCCGGCTGTTCGAGGAGGCCGGCGTCGAGGTGCGCGGCTCCCCCATGTTCCGCCGCGACGTCCTGGAGGGGACGGAGCTGCGCGAGCGGATGATCCACGGCCACGACTGGGAGGAGCTCGTCCCGGAGACCGTGATCGACGTGATCGAGGAGGTCGACGGCGTCGAGCGCATCCGCCGGATCGCCGAGACCGACACGAACGGCGAGCCGCCGACGGACGCGTAGCCGTCGAACTCGCGGTCGCCGTCGCCGGACGTGCAGTCGCCGTCGGCAGACGCGCGGTCGCCGTCGAACCCGACCGGACGCGCAGTCGCCGCCTTTTAAACGTCGGCCGCCCTGCGGATCGCTCATGATAACGCTCACCTCCGACTTCGGCTCGCCGTACCCGGCCGCGATGAAGGGCGTGATCCGCCGTCACACGGATGCCGAGATGATCGACGTCGCTCACGACCTCCCGCGCGGGGACCCGCGGGCGGCCGCCTTCTGGCTGCGCTTCGTCCTCCCGGAGTTCCCGCCCGCCGTCCACTGCGCCGTCGTCGACCCCGGCGTCGGCACCGACCGGGACGCGCTCGTCGTCCGCGCCGGCGCGCACGTCCTGGTCGCGCCCGACAACGGGCTCGCGATGCCGCCGGCGCGGGCGCTCGCGGAAGGGGACGCGGCGGCCGAGGTCGAGGCGTTCGTCGTCGACGTCGAGGAGCCCGCGAGCCAGACGTTCCATGGCCGCGACGTGTTCGCGCCGGTCGCGGCGCGGATCCGCGCGAGGCTCGACGGCGGGCCGGCGGCCGCGGGGCCCGAGGGAGTCGCGGCCGCGCTCGACTCGACGGACGAGCTCTCGCCCGCGGCCGACCCCGTCGACATCGCGTTCCCCGAGCCGACCGTCGAGCGCGACGACGACGGCGACCCCGTCGCCGTCGACGGCGAGGTGCTCGTGATCGACCGGTTCGGCAACGTCGTCACGAACGTCCCGGGCGAGCTGGTCCGCGGCAGCGACTGGATCCGCGTCGACGGCGAGCTCACGCCCGTCGCGGAGACGTTCGGCGCGGTCGACCCCGGCGACCGGCTCGTCACCGTCGGGAGCCACGGCTACGTGGAGTGCGACGTCAACGACGGCCGCGGCGACGGCGCGTTCGACCTGCGGCCGGGCGACGAGGTGCGCCTGGTCGGCGACAACGTGAGCATCTAGGCGGTCGCGGGGACGGGGAAGAGCCGGGGACCGGCCTACAGCTCCACGCCGGAGGGGATCAGGCTCTCGCTGCGGAGGAGGTTCCCCTCGTGGTCGTACACGAGGAACGTGTCCTTGTCGTAGGCGACGAGCCGCTCGCCCTCGACGTCGATCTCGACCCGGTAGCGGGCGTCCTCGTCGCCGGCCGAGTCGCGCGCGGCGTGGATGAAGGGGAGGACGTCCGTGGCGGTCTCGTTGAGCTCCAACACGAAGTCCCCGGTGTATCGGTTCGTCACGCCGACCACGCCCTCCGGGTCGGCGGCGTCCGAGAGCGGCTCTCGGAGCCGGAACGCCACGTCGACCTCGGCGGCCTCCAGCAGCTCGCCGTCCGTGTCCGAGAGCCGGTCGCGCAGGAGTCCCTCCGGCCCGTGGAAGTCGATCCGGACCAGGGGCGTCGCCCGGTCGTCGGCGTCGTCGCCGACGCCCTCGACGGTCAGTTCGAAGTAGTCACGCCGCATTGCCTGTTAGGCTCTTTGCGGTCGGCACCTATCAACGTAACGGGCGACGCCCGGTACGGACGGGTCAGACGGGGCGAGCGCCGCGCGCTCGGGTCGGCGACGCCCCCGGCCTCACGGCCGATAATCGCCCGGTGGAATTTAAACGGCCACGCCGCATACGGCCACGTAACCAGATGGCGAGCGAGCCGAGCGAGGACGGCGGAGACCGCGTCGCGGCCCTCCGGCGACGGCTCTCGCGAACGTGGGAGATGCTGCGGGGATCGGAGCTCGATGTCCGCCCCTTCCGCCCGGGCGAGGACGGCCCGCTCGCCTCCTTCGCCGTGCCGGACGGCGAGCGCGAGGTCGACCGCTACTGGGTGAACGCCCCCTACGCGTACGTCGTGATCACCTACGACGACGCGGAGAGCGAACACCGGTACTACGCGGTCGAGCCGGACCTCGACGAGTTCGAGCGCGAGCTCCTCGACCGCGTCGTCGACGACATCCGGGACCCCCTGCTCTACCGCGAGGGGTCCGGCAAGACCGACGAGGAGACGCTCCGCGAGGAGCTGAAGGGCCTGTTGGAGGGGTACGGCGTCGACGCCGACATGGCGACGTTCCACGCGCTCGCCTACTACCTCTACCGCGACTTCCGCGGCTACGGGAAGGTCGACCCGCTCCTGAACGACCGCCACATCGAGGACGTCTCCTGTGACGGCTACGACCTCCCGATCTTCGTCTACCACGACGACTACACCGACATCGAGACGAACGTCTCGTTCCCGAAGGAGGAGCTCGACAACTACGTCATCCGACTGGCCCAGCAGTCCGGCCGTCACGTCTCCGTCGGCGACCCCATCGTGGAGACGACGCTGCCCGACGGCTCCCGCGCCGAGCTCGCGCTCGGCGAGGAGGTGACGCCCCGCGGCTCCGCGTTCACGATCCGCCAGTACGCCGAGGACCCGTTCACGCCGATCGACCTCGTGGAGTACGGCACGTTCTCGGTCGAGCAGATGGCGTACTTCTGGCTCTGTATCGAGCACAACAAGAGCCTCATCTTCGCGGGCGGCACCGCCTCCGGGAAGACCACGTCGATGAACGCGGTGTCGATGTTCGTCCCGCCGCGCGCGAAGGTGCTCACCATCGAGGACACCCGCGAGCTCTCCCTCTACCACGACAACTGGCTCTCCTCGGTCACCCGCGAGCGCCGCTACGAGGGGACCGACATCGACATGTACGACCTGCTCCGCTCGGCGCTGCGCCACCGCCCGGAGTACATCGTCGTGGGCGAGGTGCGCGGCGACGAGGCGATCACGCTGTTCCAGGCGATGAACACGGGTCACACCACCTTCTCGACGATGCACGCCGACTCGATCGAGACGGTGATCAACCGGCTGGAGAACGAGCCGATCAACGTGCCGCGGGCGATGGTGCAGTCGCTCGACATGCTCTCGATCCAGACGCTGACCCGCTCGGGCGACCAGCGCGTCAGGCGCGCGAAGACGATCGGCGAGATCGGCGGGATCGACCAGCGCACCGGCGAGCTCGACTACTCGTCGGCGTTCGAGTGGAACGCGGAGGCCGACGAGTTCCGTCGCAACGACTCGTCGCTCATGGAGGAGATCGCCGACGAGCGCGGCTGGTCCCGCTCCGAGCTGCTCCGCGAGATCCGGCGCCGCGAGCGCTTCCTGGAGCTGCTCCGCGCGCTCGGCATCACCGACTACCGGACGTTCACGGCCCTCGTCAACGAGTACTACGCCGACCCCGAACGCGTCATGGACCGGCTCGACGCGCGCGCGGCGGACGCCGACGGCGTCGAGGTGCCCGCGTCCGAGGTCACGGACGCGCCGCGATGATCGCCTCGGTCCCCCTCTTCGCCGCGCTCGGGCTCTGTCTGGCGCTGCTGCTGCCGGCCGTCTCCGACCGCGCCGACCTGCTGGTCACCCGGATCGCGCTCTCGCTGTTCGGGGACTACGTCGCCGAGGACGGCCCCCGGCGACGGCGCCAGCGCGACCTGCTGCACGCCGCCCACGTCGACGCCACCCACCGCGCGTACGCCTCCCGGACCCTGCTGTACGCCGGCGTGCTCGGCGTCGCGGGCAGCGTCCTCGGAGTATACGCGGCCGCCGCGCTCCTCTCCGCGCTCGATGTCGGCGAGGCGGCGATCCGCGCGTTCCTGCCGGCCGCGCTCTCCTTCCTCGCCGGGCTCGCGGGGCTCGCGTCGCTCTCGCTCCCGCGGCTGTTCCTCCTCCTGACGTTCGCCTCGGCGACGCTCGGCTCCGCGCTCGCGGCCGGGACGTACTACGGGCGGTGGGAGCTGCTGAGCCAGCGCGCGCACGCCAGGGCGGCCGAGATCGACGCCACCCTCCCGCGGACGGTCGCGTTCATGTACGCGCTCTCGCGGTCGGGGATGGCGTTCCCGCGGGTGATGGACACGCTCGCGGAGAACGAGGCGGTGTACGGCGAGGCGGCCACCGAGCTGTCGGTCGCCGTCCGCGACATGAACGCGTTCGGCACGGACGCGCTGACCGCGCTCCAGCGCACCGCGCGCCGGACGCCGAGCGACGACCTGGCCGACTTCTCGGAGAACCTCGCCTCGGTCCTCGGCACCGGCCAGTCGATCTCGGCGTTCCTCGCCGACCAGTACGAGCTGTACCAGGAGGAGGCCGAGTCGAAACAGGAGCGCTACCTGGAGCTGCTCTCGACGTTCGCGGAGGCGTACGTCACGGCGCTGGTCGCCGGCCCGCTCTTCTTCATCACCATCCTCGTCGTCATCGGGCTCGTCCTCGCGGACACGCTCCCGCTGCTCCGCGTCGTCGTCTACCTCGGCGTCCCGCTCGCGACGTTCGGGTTCGTCGTCTACGTCGACAGCGTGACGCAGGGGGTCGGCGGCACGGAGACCGTCGACCTCTCCGAGGCGTCCGACGACGGGACGGGCGGCGGGGGAGGCGAGGGGACGGGCGACTCGCCCGGCGACGCCCCGGGCGTCGCGGCCGACGGAGGCGTCGCGGACGGGACCGGCCGCGACCGCTGGGCCGCCAGCCGCGAGCGGCTCCGGGCGTACGACCGGGTCCGGCGGCTGCGACGGTGGGCCGCGTCGCCGGTCGAGAACGCGGTCCGGGCCCCGCGGACGTCGTTCCTCGTGACCGTCCCGCTCGCGCTCCTCGGGCTGCTCGTCTTCGCCTTCCCGGTCACGCTCGGCCCGGCGACCGAGATGGTCGCGCAGGTGGAGACCCAGGTCGTCGTCGCGACGGCGCTCGTCCTCGCGGTCTACGCGGTCGTCTACGAGGTCGGGAAGCGCCGCACCCGCCGGGTCGAGTCGTCGGTGCCTGACTTCCTCGACCGGCTCGCGAGCGTCAACGAGGCCGGCACCTCCGTCGTCGGCAGCGTCAGGCGGGTCGCCGACTCCAACCTGGAGGCGCTGACGGACGACCTGAAGCGCACCCGACGCGACATCGACTGGGGCGCCGACGTGAGCACCGCGCTCCGCCGGCTGGAGCGCCGCGTCCGGTCGCCCATGACCTCCCGGGCCGTGGCGCTCGTGACGAACGCGATGCACGCGAGCGGCGACATCGGTCCCGTGCTCCGGATCGCGGCCGACGAGTCGCGCGCGACGTGGTCGCTCCGCAAGGAGCGCCGACAGGTGATGTTGACGTACCTCATCGTGATCTACATCTCCTTCCTCGTCTTCCTCGGGATCATCGCCTCCCTGTCCGTCTCCTTCATCCCGGCCATCGAGCAGGCGGCGATCCCGAGCGCCGGCGGCGACGCGGGCGGCGTCCCCGGCGCGCCCGGCGGCCCCTCCGGGATTACCGAGGGACTCGGCGACATCGACGCGTCCGCCTACGAGCAGCTGTTCTTCCACGCCGCGGCCGTGCAGGCCGTCTGCTCCGGCCTCGTCGCCGGTCAACTCGGCGAGGGGTCCGTCAGGGACGGCGCGAAGCACGTGGTCGTCCTCCTCGCGCTGACGCTCCTCACGTTCGCCGTCATCGACCTGGTGTGACGGGCCGCGTCGGTCGGGGGTCGCCGGTCCCTCGTCGTTCCCGACCCGTCGCCGTCCACCGGAGCTATGTCGCTCGACCCCGACCGTCCGGCATGGAGCCGGACCCGCGGTCGACGTACGACCGCATCGCCGCGCACTTCGCGAAGACCCGCGAGCACGCGTGGCCGGAGGTCGAGTCGTTCCTGACGGGGCGCTCGGCGACGCGCGCGCTCGACGTCGGCTGCGGGAACGGGCGCCACGCGGAGCCGCTCGCGGAGCGCGCCGAGTCGGTCGTCGGCGTCGACCTGAGCCGCGAGCTCCTGCGCGAGGCGACGGCTCGCGCCCGCGAGCGCGGTTACGCCCGCTCGTTCGATCCGGTCCACGGCGACGCCGCCGCCCTCCCCGTCGCCGACGACGCGGTCGACCTCGCGGTCTACGTCGCCGCGCTCCACCACCTCTCGCCGCGCGCCGCCCGCGTCCGGAGCCTCGACGAGCTCGCGCGCGTCCTCGCGCCCGGCGGCGTCGCGCTCGTGAGCGCGTGGAGCACCGCCCACGACCGCTTCGACCGGGAGGCGGGGTTCGACACGACCGTCGACTGGACGCTCCCCGACGGGGAGGTCGTCCCCCGCTACTACCACGTCTACTCGCCCGCGGAGTTCGACCGCGACCTCGCCGAGAGCGACCTCGACCCCGTCGACGTCGACGTCTCCAGCGGGAACTGCTACGCCGTGGTCGCCGCGTCCGACGACGAGTCCGGTTCGCCGGCCGACGCGGGGCTCGGCGACGGGTCGTCGAACGCGGGCGCAGAAGAGTAGCCGCGCCGCCTTCCGCGGCGGTCGGGCCGCGGTCTCAGTCGGCGACGGTCTCGTGACCGGTCGCCGCGTCGTCCGCGAGCGGCGTCACGATCTTGTACACCGCGTAGAGGCCGAGCACCGCGACCCCGGCCAACACGACGCCGGTCCGGACCTGCGGCGAGATCAGCGGCGCCGCCACGACCTCGCCCGCGTCGTTGGTCATCGGGACCGGGCTGTACGGGGGGCCGACGAGGATCTCTACGATCCCCATGCCGACGATCCCGAGCAGCATCAGTCCCGCGCTCAGCGCCATCGCCGCCTTGTCGATGATGTCAGTCATGATCTGTCACCTCTTAACCGAGCAGGTAGCGGAGCTTCGGGTGCCGTTCGACGACGTCGAGCTTCTCGATGACCGCGTCGAGGCCGTAGTAGCGGCCGGCCGCGAGCACGATCATCGTCATGAACAGCAGCAGCCCCATGAAGTCGCTGTTGACGAGCCCGTGGGCGAAGCCGGCGTTACCGACCCAGAACAGGACCATGAAGATGACCCCGCCGAAGGCGGCGAACCGAGTGAACGCGCCCGCGATCAGCGCGAGGCCGATCAGGGTCTCGAAGAGGGGCACGCCGGGCTCGATGAGCCACGCGAGGTTGTTCCCCATCCAGACGGGGATCCCGCCCAGCGCGGTGCCGGTCATCCCCTTCATGTACGCCGGCCCGGACGTAAACGCGAACCCACTCTCGATTACCTTCGTGATCCCGGCGTGGAAGAACCACCAGCCGGTGACCACGCGCAGGAAGGCGATCCAGTACGCCGCCCACGGACCGTCAAGCGCGAACTCGACCTCGTCGACGAGCGGATTCCCCGATTGGTATGACATCGTGTTCACCTCACGGGTGAACGTTGGACGCGCACCCGTATATGTACACGACCGCCTTCTAAACGGCTGAAAAGCGTTCTAAGCGCACGGGAACGGCCCGCGATACTGTGGCATTTTAAATACACCCCCGGACGGTCGGAGCGGTCTCGGCGTCCAGATCGCCCGGCCCGCCGTCGGCAACACGGAACGTTTATTGGATTCGTTGGGCCTACGTCTACACGCGTCAGCGACGGACGCACCCGTGCGCGCCGGTGGTCTAGTGGTAGGACCTGAGCCTTCCAAGCTCATGGCCCGGGTTCAAATCCCGGCCGGCGCAGTTTCCCGCACAGCGCGAACGAGGAGTGACAGCGACGAGTGAGTTCGTGCGGGAAACTGCGCCGAGGGTTTGAACCCTGGAAGTCGCAGCCCGCGCAGCGAGCGGAGCGAGCGAGCAGGACCGTCTTCCTCCGGTTCAAATCCCGGCCGGCGCACTCTCCGACAGAGAACTTCTCTGTAGTCAATTCTCTATCCAGTGCTATCGGAAAGAATATCAGTCGAAAAGTGGTCCTACCACTAAATCTGAGCTGGTCCAGATCTTATCATTATTCGGGAGTATTGAATAGCACAGTTCAGCTATCTCGTGGTCTGAGCTAAGAACGGTGCGAACGAGAATACTTTCCGACTCAAAGATCGGTGACGCCGACTCGATGCGTCGTTACGAGAAGGTGTCGTCTGTCGTGACTACCGGTTCCACCTCATCAAGTGGCGATCTCTACTCTCTCCCCGACTCGATGAGGTAATCTATCTCTGTCACCCGATATAATTGCTCGAAAATGAGAATTTTCTGGCTGAGATTCTGGGTATTGGTTTCGTCACTTTGGGTTACGAAACCACCGTTGGGTAGTTACGGTGTACTCAACGATCATAGTAGTTGAGACTGGCCGTCTCAATGGATACGATTCTCGAACTGCTTCAACGAGGCTAGGACGGAGCATGCCTTTCAGCAGTTTCGTCACTTTCAAACCTAACACTTATTACAGTTGACACCGTATTTCTACTCAGCGATGTCCATCGACCGAGATACCTTCGAGAAGACGAGCGAGGACGAACTCGAGGAACTTTCCGTCCCGGATCAGGTCCTCGGATTTCTCGCCGCCAACGATGATCGCGCGTTCAAGGCCCGCGAAATCGCCTCTCAGATCGGTCTCGATGAGGGCGCGGTCAGCACCGCGCTCTCGAGACTGAAGGACCGCGATTTCGTCGAACACAAAGCGACGTACTGGGCGATAACCGACGACACAGAGCGACTCGACGGATACAGCGGGTACGAACGAGCGACCGCCCTGTTCAACCAGCGACTCGGTACAGAGGACAAGGAGTCCTGGCGCGAACACGCACCCGAGGAACCGCATCCGAGCGTCGAGGACGAACAGTGACCGAGGAAGAGAGACCGATTTTCGAGCGTGGCGACGTCGTCTACGGAGATGATCCGTTCAAAAGCGAGGAAGATGCTCGGCCCTGGCTCATTCTCTCGAATCACGAAGGCCGTCCGTTCCACGGCGAGCAGTATATCGCGCTCACGTTGACGTCGAAATCCTGGATGCACGGCCTGATCGACGTTCCCGGTGAGAGTTGGCTTCGTGGTGGGATCCCGGATGTGAGCCGGATTGTCCCGTGGGGAGTCCAATCGATCGACCACGAGGATATCGACTTCTGGCAAGGTCGCCTTGACAGCGATGTCGTCGACGAGGCGGTTGCCGCGCTCGTCGAAGAACTACACTAGTGGAGACGCGTTGAGATACTATTCACTCGACGGTCTTCCACTGAAATCGCCGTAGCCCTCGGAGGCGATGCGCTGCTCACGCCGCGACCGAGGCCTTACAGACTCGCTCCGCCGTCGACCCACACCGTCTCGCCCGTCACGTAGCCCGCGCCCTCGGAGGCGAGGTAGAGGTACGCGTCGCGCAGGTCCGCCGGCGTCCCGGCTCTGGAGGGGAGCCCGTCCGACTCCTCGATCTCGCTCGCCTCCTCGGCCCATCCCTCTCGGATCTCGGTGGCGATCGGTCCGGGAGCGACCGCGTTCACCCGGACCCCGTGCTCGTCGAGTTCGAGCGCCGCGCTCCGGGTGAGCATCTGGATCCCGCCCTTCGTCGCGGCGTAGTGGGAGTGATTCTGCTCCGCGCGCTCGGCCGTCGTCGACGACGTGTTCACGATCGCGCCGTCGACGCCGCGGTCGACCATGTCCCGCGCGGCCAGCTGCGTGCCGAAGAAGGCGCCCCTGAGGTTGACGCCGTGGACGTGATCGAAGTCCTCGGGGTCGACGTCGAGGAACTTCAGGCTCCGGTGGACGCCCGCGTTGTTCACCATCACGTCGACCCCGCCGAACTCGCGGGCCGCCTCGATCACCGACTCGATCTGGCTCGGCTCCGAGACGTCGGTCTCGACGAAGCGGGCGGTCCCGCCGCGCTCCTCGACGAGCTCGTGCGTGGGGGTCTCGGCGCCGACGTCTTTCGGTTCCGCCCGGAGGTCGGCGTTGATCACGGTCGCGCCCGCGTCGCCGAACCCGGTCGCGACCGCGCGGCCGATCCCGCTCGACCCGCCCGTGACCACGACCGTCTCGTCGGAGAAGTCCGCGCTGATGGTTCCCATACCGACGCTCGGACGCAGCGGATCAAAAAAGGTCGGTCTCGCGGGCCCGCGAGCGGGCCCCGATCGCGTTCCGCGGCGTCGGTCCGTCCGGTCTCGGTCGTCGCATCCCGTCTCAGTCGTCCCGTCTCAGTCGTCGTCGGCCGCGGGCCGCTCCGCCTCCGAGTCGGCGCCCGCCTCGGTCCGGGGGCCGCCGGCGTGCCCCTCGTGGGCGACCGCGGTCGCCAGCAGCTCGGGCGAGATCGCGGGCACGTCCTCCTCGGAGACGGGCCCGTCCCGCGCGATCTCCTCGGTGGAGCGGGGGAACTCGCGGAGGTCCTTGTGCAGCGCGATCCCGGCCTTGGCGCCCTGTCCCAGCGCGACCGGAACCTGGTTGTGGCCGGGCGTCACGTCGCCGACGGCGTACACGCCGTCGACGCTCGTGCGGCCGTGGTCGTCGACGTCGATCTCGCCGCCCTCAGTGAGGTCGCAGCCGAGCCCCTCGGCCAGCGCGGTGTTGTAGTCGGAGCCGTACATCGGGAAGCCGCCGCGGTACTCGCGGCGCGACCCGTCCTCGAACTCCATCGCCTCCAGCCAGCCGGAGTCGGGGTCGTTCTCGACCCCGGCCACGTCCTCGTGAACGATATCGACGGGGTGCGACTCCAGCTGGGCCGCCGTCTCCTCGCTCCACGTCGGCTCCGCGCCGCGGGTCAGGAGGTCCACGTCGTCCGTCAGGTTCAGCATGATCATCGCGACGTGGGCGGCGACCTCGCCGTGGCCCATCACGTACACCGGCTCGTCGACGAACATGTAGGCGTCGCAGTGGAGACACCAGTGAAGCCCCCTCGCGTTCCGGGGAAGCGGCGGGTCCGGGCGCTCGTCGGAGAAGCCGGTCGCGAGCACGACGCGGTCCGCGAGGAACTCGGCGTCGTTCGTCGTCAGCCGGAAGCGACCCTCCTCAGTCTCGGTCACGTCGGTGACGAAGCCGCGCTCGAACGTCCCGCCGTACGACTCAACCTGCTCGCGGCCGGTCTCGAGCAGCTCGTTGCCGGAGACCTCCTCGGTGACGCCGATCACGTTGTGCGTGTCGGCCATCATCGCCGCGCGGCCGCCGCCGCGGTCGATCAGCGCCGTCTCGTGTCCCAGGCGGGCCCCGTACAGGGCGGTCGTCAGCCCGGCCGGCCCGCCGCCGACGACCGCGATCTCGTACTCGTCGTCTACCGAACTCATTGCCGGATCGTACGCGACCCATCGGTTTAAATGAAGCCGTGCTGTGCGCGGTCCGCGGCCATCCCGGGCGGCGGTCCCGCCCGGTTCGGGTCCCGCGATTCCGCGCGTCTCCCGGAAGCTTATTACGATCCGTCGCTTCGGTCGTGCCAGTGCCCTCGCGACTCGCCGCCGCGCTCGCTCTCCTCGCCGTCGGCGCCGTCGCCGACGTGGCGTCCACCTACGTCGCGATCGCGGGCGGACAGTACGTCGAGGGCTCTCCCGTCGGCGGCGCCTTCATCGCCGCGTTCGGGCTCGTTCCCGGAATGCTCCTCACCAAGGTCGCGGGGATGGTCGTCATCGGGATCCCGGTCGCGGTCGCGGGCGGGACCCGGCGGCTCGTCGCGACGCTGATGTGCGCCGGCGTCGGTCTCCTCTCGCTCGCGACCGCCGCGCGGAACGTCCTGCTCCTCCTCGGGCTCTGGCCGTGACCCGGACTGTTCCCTCCGCGGTGGCGCGGCGGTCCCGTCCTCACTTACCCTGATAAAGCCGATCCGCGGTGCGCTCCGGGAGCCCCGCCTCGGCGACCGCCTCGCGCACCCGATCGACGTCGTACGCGACCCGTTCGAGCGCGACCTCGTCGGTCGCCGCGTCGAGCACGGCGTAGCCGGCCTCCGGGTCGCCGTCGCGCGGCTGGCCGACGCTCCCGGGGTTGACGACGACGCCGCCCCCGACCGACCGCTTCCCCTGCACGTGCGTGTGCCCGAGGACGATACCGTCGTACCCGTCCATGTGTCGGTCCAGCGTCGGGAACTCCTCGGGGTAGACGTAGGCGTCCTCGCGCTCGGCCGCGGGGTGCGAGTGCACCAGCAGGTACCGCCCGCCCGCGAACGTCTCGGCCCGCGGGAGCCCGCCGAGCCACGCGAGCTGGTCCGCTGAGAGCGTCGCCTTCGCGTGTTCGAGCCCGGCCTCCGCCATGCGGTTGGCGCGGTAGCGCTCGGGGGTCTCGACGGTTCGGTCGTGGTTGCCCCGGACCGTCTTCGCGGCGACCTCGCGCACGCGCTCGACGCACTCGGCCGGCCACGGGTTGTACCCGATCACGTCGCCGGCGCAGACGATCCGGTCGACCGCGGGCATGTCGTCGAGGACGGCGTCGAGCGCCGGGAGGTTCGCGTGGACGTCCGAGATGAGCCCCACCTTCATCGGATCGGGGTTGGAGGGCGACGCCCGAATAGCTTCGGCCGATACGTCGTGTCGTGCGGGGGTGAGCGTGAGAGTGTCGAAGCTGTCGATTGGGTATAAATTCGGGTAGTGGACCGCAGACCGACGGCGAACACCTCCGAAGCCCCAGCCGTTCTCGGCTCCCACAGCTCGCTGCGGTCCTCGGTCGCTACGCTCCCTGCGGTCCTTGCGTCGCTGGGGTTCGCCGAGAACGGCCGCCCCTTCGAGTCCCACCCGTACAGCACCGCAACCGCGCCTCGCACCTCCCCAGCCTCATCGCCCGGTCTCCGCTTCGCTCCGACCGGGCGACTCCCTCGCGCGTGCGACTCGCGGCCGCCGAGGGCGGCCGCTCGCAGGCACGCGCCGACCGCAGATTCGGTTATAAACCGTCCGCGTCGCCGTCCCCTCACGCCACCTTCGTCGACACCGCGATCCCGTTGCCGACCGGGAGGACCGCGGTCTCGACCGCGTCGTCCGAGCGCACGGTGCCGACGTACTCGCCGATCCCGCGGGTCTCCTCGTCGACCTCGGGGTCCGGCAGCGGCACGCCGTCCTCGAAGTGCGCCACGAGGTCACCGAGGTCGATCGGTCCCCTCGTGACGTTGTCGGCGACGATCACGCCCCCGGTCCGGACCTTCGGGAGGACGGTGCGGTAGGCCTCGGCGTACCGGCCCTTCTGGTGGTCGATGAGGACGACGTCGAACGGGCCGTCGTAGCGCTCGACCGTCTCCATCGCGTCGCCCACCTCGAAGGTGACGCTGTCGGCGTACCCGCCGTCGGCGGCGAACCGGACGCCGCGCTCGGCCTCGTCCTCGTCGAACTCCGTGCAGATCACCGCCTCGGCGCCGCCGCGCAGGAACCACGTCGCGGAGTAGCCGAAGCCGGAGCCGAACTCGAAGACGCGCCGGGCGTCGGTCAGGCGGGCGAGCAGCCGGAGCACCGCGCCGGCCTCCGGCCCGATGATCGGGAACCCCCAGTCGTCGGCCAACTCGGTCATCGCCGCCTGCGTCTCGGTGTGTGCCGGCGCCGTCGCGGCGAGGAAGCGCTCGGCCGGGTCTGAGAGGACGTCCATGCGTGCGAATGGACCGCACGGCACTTGAAACCGGTCGCCGAGACCGGTCGGGCGCCCTCCGCGACGCCGACTCTGAAAACTGTTAAGTCCCGCTCGGTCGACCGTTTCGGTAATGTACGACCCTGAGGAACTGGCCGCGATCCGGGAGGCGAAGGAGTCGTGGGAGGAGGGGACCTACGGCGAGACGGTCGACCGGTTCGGGGAGCGCAAGGAAGAGTTCACCACCGACACGGGCGGGCAGGCGGTCGACCCGCTGTACACTCCCGCCGACGTCCCCGACCACGACTACCGTGAGGACCTGGGGAACCCGGGCGAGGAGCCGTACACGCGCGGCGTCTACTCGACGATGCACCGCGGGCGGCTCTGGACGATGCGCCAGTACGCGGGGATGGGGACCGCCGCGGAGACGAACGAGCGGTTCAACTACCTCATCGAGGAGGGCTCGTCCGGGCTCTCGATGGCGTTCGACCTCCCGACGCAGATGGGGTACGACTCCGACGCCGCGATGGCCGAGGGCGAGGTGGGCCGGTCGGGCGTCGCCATCGACACCCTCGACGACTTCGAGACCGTCTTCGACGGGATCCCCTTAGACGAGGTGTCGACGTCGATGACGATCAACGCCCCCGCCGCTGTCCTCCTCGCGATGTACGTCGCGATGGGCGACGAGCAGGGCGTCCCGCGCGAGCAGCTCCGCGGGACGATCCAGAACGACATCATGAAGGAGTACATCGCGCGGAACCTCTACATCTACCCCCCCAAGCAGTCGATGCGGCTGATCACGGACATCTTCGAGTTCTGCGCCGCCGAGACGCCCAACTTCAACACGATCTCCATCTCGGGGTACCACATCCGCGAGGCGGGCTCGACGGCGGCCCAAGAGGTCGCGTTCACGCTCGGCAACGGGATCGAGTACGTGCAGGCCGCGATCGACGCCGGGCTCGACGTCGACGAGTTCGCCCCGCAGCTCTCTTTCTTCTTCAACGCGCACAACAACGTCTTCGAGGAGGCCGCGAAGTTCCGCGCCGCTCGGCGGATGTGGGCGCAGATCATGGACGAGCGCTTCGACGCGCAGAACCCGAAGTCGAAACAGCTGAAGTTCCACACCCAGACCGGCGGCTCCACCCTCACCGCCCAGCAGATCGAGAACAACGTCGTCCGCGTCGCCTATCAGGCGCTCGCGGCCGTCCTCGGTGGGACCCAGAGCCTCCACACCAACGGGAAGGACGAGGCGCTCGCGCTCCCGACAGAGAAGTCGGTCCGCACCGCGCTGCGCACCCAGCAGATCCTCGCGCACGAGTCGGGGGCGGCCGACACGATCGACCCGCTCGCGGGGTCGTACTACGTTGAGAGCCTCACCGACGGGATCGAGGAGGAGGCGTTCGAGATCCTGGAGGAGGTCGACCGCCGCGGCGGCATGCTGGAGGCGGTCGAGAGCCAGTGGGTCCAGCGGCAGATCCAGGACGTCGCCTTCGAGCGCCAGCGCGAGATCGAGGAGGGCGAGCGGATCATCGTCGGCGTCAACGAGTTCGAGGTCGACGAGGAGCCGGAGATGGACCTCGAAGAGGTCGACCCGGAGCAGGAGCGGAACCAGCGCGAGCGCCTGGAGGCGGTGAAGGCAGACCGCGACGGCGACGCGGTCGACGACGCGCTCGCGTCGCTGCGCGAGGCCGCCCGCGGCTTCGAGAACGTGATGCCCCACATCGTCGACGCCGTGAAGGCGTACGCGACGGTCCAGGAGGTCTCGGACGTGCTCCGCGACGAGTTCGGCGAGTACAAGCCGGGTCGCTGAGGCCGCTTCGAGGGCCGCCGAGACGGCCGGTCGGTCCCCGATCGGAGGGTCAGTCCGCGCCGCGGACCACGTGCTCGTACTTCAGCGCCGCGACGAAGATCCCGCCGCCGACGGCGTTGCCGACGGTCGCGAGCGCGAGGAAGGACAGGTAGTCGGTCACGGTGATCGCGGGCGAGACGAACAGCCCGAACAGGACCTCGACGTTGCCCGCGATCGAGTGCGGCAGGTGGAGCATCCCGATGGTGCCGGTCACGATCAGCACCATGAGCAGCCGGCCGGTCGTCTCTTGAGCGGCCGTGACGAGCCACGCCAGCAGCCCCATCAGCCACCCGGCGAACACCCCGCCGACGAACAGCCACCCCAGGTCGTGGCCCACGAGCTTGAGCGCGATCTCCTCGAACGCGATCGCCTCGACGACGCCGAGTCCTGGAGTCAAGAGGACGGCGAGCAGGGTGAAACAGAGCCCCCCGAGGAGGTTGCCGACGTACACCAGTCCCCAGAGGCGACCCAGCTGGCCGAGCGAGGCCTGCCGGTCCAACACGGGGATCACGGCGAGCATCGTGTGTTCGGTGAACAGCTCCGAGCGGCCGAGGATGACGAAGATGAAGCCGACGGAGTAGACGCTCGCGAGCAGCAGCTCGGTCCGGAGGTCGCCGTAGCCGCCGGGCGAGAGCGTCAGCACCACGGCCATCAACAGCGGGCCGAAGCCGATGTCGAGCCCCGCGGAGAGCCCGGAGAGGAACAGCCCCGACCGCTCGCGGTTCATCTCGTGGAGCGCGCTGTCGAGGATGGAGTCGAGGATCGTCCGCGACGTCTTCTGCTCGCCCGACGCCTCGGTCTCCTGTGTCGATTCCGCGTCCAGACGCCGCGCGGTCGCCGTGTCCTTTTGTTCGCTCACGGGAGTCCCGACTCCGCCTTATCGCTCGGGGTACCCAATCCTTTCCATCGGCGAACCTCGGCCGCGGCCCCGGGCCGAGTTCCGACCCGGCACCGACGCCGTCGACCCCGCGCCGGCGTCCCGTCGAGCCCCGCCGGTGCCTCCCCGTCTCCGCGTCCGGCGTGGATCGGTTTATACGGCCGCGTCGCGACGCTCCCGCATGCGCTTCGACCACGTCGGCGTCGCCGCCCGCGACGCCGCCGACCTCGCCGACCTGTTCGACGGCCTGCTCGACGCCCCGGTCGCCCACGAGGAGACGTTCGACGGGATGGCCGTCGTCTTCCTCGAACTCGACGACGGCGGCTACTTCGAACTCCTGGAGCCCGTCGACGGCGGCGCGATCGCCGACTACCTCGACCGGGAGGGACCGGGGATCCACCACGTCGCGCTCGCGACCGACGACGTCGGGGGGGCGCTCGACCGCGCCCGCGGGCTCGGCGTGGACCTCGTCGACGAGGCGCCGCGCCCCGGCGCGTGGGGCCACGAGGTCGCCTTCCTCCACCCGCGGTCGACGGGGGGCGTGCTCGTCGAGTTCGTCGAGCACTGAGGGCGGCGGGCCGTCACAGCGACGCGGGGCGCGGCCGACGCCGCGCCTCAGTCCCCCTCCTCGACCGCCGGGTCGTGCGCCTCGTACCAGCCGAGGATCTTCTCTAACCGGTGGATCGCGCGGTCGGGGGCGCCGACGTCGTGGTGCTCGTCCGGGTAGACGACGAGCTCGGCGTCGACCCCCCGCTTCCGGGCCGCGACGTACAGCTGTTCGGACTGGGAGGGCGGACAGCGCCAGTCCTCGCCGCCGGCCATCACGAGCAGCGGCGTCTCGATCTCCCCGGCGTCGAGGACCGCCGTCGCCGCGTCGTACGCCTCCGGCTCCTCCCACGGGAGCCCGTACTCCGCCTCGAACCAGGTGTGCGTGTCGTCGGTGCCGAACGCCGACCGGAGGTCGTAGATGCCGTGCTCCGGCGCCGCCGCCGCGAAGAGGTCGGGGCGCCGCGTGACGAGGAACCCCTGCGCGATCCCGCCGTACGAGAAGCCGTGGCCGAAGACGCGGTCGGGGTCGACCCAGCCGCGATCGGCGAGCGACGCGACGCCGGCCGCGACGTCGTCGACCTCGACGGTCCCCCACGCGCCCGTCAGCTCCGCGGTGAACTCGCGGCCGCGGGAGGTGCCGCCGCGGTAGTTCGGCCGGAGGACGAGGTACCCGCGGCTCGTCAGCGCGGCGTTCGCGAAGGCGAACTCGGGCTCGTCGTACGACGTCGGCCCGCCGTGGATCCCCACCACGAGCGGGTGGTCCCCGTCGGCGGGGTCCACGGCCGGGTCGTGGTAGACGATCCCGTCGATCGTCCAGCCGTCGGACTCCCACTCCACCCGGGTCGCCTCCGGCGCCGCGAACTCGTCGATCAGCAGCTCGTTGACCGCGGTGAGCCGCCGGAGGGAGTCGGGCTCCGCGGGCGGGTCGCCGAGGTCACCCCCGTCGTCGAGGGCGGCGACGTCGACCGCGTACAGGTCGGTCCCCTCGGTCGGGTCCGAGAGGACCGCCACCGCCGTCGACCCGTCCGCGGAGACGTCGAACCCGGCCAGCGCGCGGTCGCGCCCCTGCGCCGCGAAGACGCGCTCGGCGGTCCCGTCGGCCTCGGCGCGGACCAGCCGCGTGTGGCTCTCGTCGCCGATCGGAACGTAGACCGCGCCGTCGACCCAGACCGGCTCGCCGCCGCGCGTGACCGTCCGGTCGAGGTCGGCGGTGAGCGAGGCGACGGTCCCGGCGTCGTCCCCGCCGTCGCCCTCGTCCCGGTATGCGCTCCCCTCGTCCCCGCCGTCGACGAGGTACACCTCGGCCGGCGCGGGCGGATCGTCCGGGTCGTCGGCGACCGTCACCAGCTCGTCGGCGCCCGGGCGCCACGTCGGGACGCCGTGGGCGAGGTCGCCGCCGGTGAGCCGCTCGGCGTCGCCGCCCCCGGGCGACACCGCGTAGACATCGCGGACGGTGGTGTCGTCGGGGCGGTCGAGCCGACAGGCGGTGAACGCGATCCGACCGGTCTCTCCCCAGTGAGGCTCCATCCCGACGACGTCCTGGAAGGCGCCGCCGCCGTACGCGTCGTCGAGCCGCCGCGGGTCGCGCTCGGGGTCGTCGAGGTCGACGACGAAGAGGTACGGCGTCACCTCGTCGGTCCAGCCGACGCCGTTCAGCTTGTGCTGGAGCCGCGTCATCTCGATCGGCCCGCCCTCCTCGCGCACCCGATCGAGGTAGTCGGCCTCCCCGTCGGTCGGGTCGCGCGACTCGATCACCAGCCGGTCGCCCTCGGGCGACCAGTCGAAGTCGGCGACGCCCTCGTCGCGCTCGGTGACCTGTCTCGCGTCGCCGCCCAGGGCGAGGTCGAACAGCCACACCTGCGGCTCCGGCTCGTCGTCGCCGGCGGGCGCGTCTCCGTCTCCCTCCCCGGTGTCACCGTCGGTCTCGGCGTCCTCGTCGCCGTCCCGGTCCCGCCGCCCGACGCGTCGCTCGACGTCGCGGTCGCGGGCGGCCACGAACGCGAGGCGGTCGCCGTCCGGCCCCCACGCCGGCGCGGAGGCGCCCGACGCGCTCGTCAGGCGGTGCGGGTCGCGGGAGCCGTCCGTCGGGACGACGAACAGCGAGGTCACGGCCTCGTCCGCGCGCTGGTCGTACTCGGTGGCGGTGAAGGCGACGCGGTCGCCGGCGGGGGAGACGGCGACCTCGCCGACCTCCGTCAGGTCGTAGTAGGCGTCGAGCGGGAGTGCCGACATGGGCGCACCGAACGGCGGCCGGCGCAAATACGTTCGGGCCGCGGAGGCGGGCGGCCGACGGCGACCGACGCCGCGCCCGCGGGCGACGAGCCCGACGGGACCCCCGCTCACGACGCCCTGTTGAACGAGGGCCTCCCGATCGTCGGGAACCTCCGCGGGCTCGACGGGCTCCCGGCGCGGTTCCGGCTGTACGCGTTCCCGCTCCGCCTGCGGGAGGGAGACGGGTCGCCGGTGCGGGCCGTCGCGGAGTGGGAGGCGTGCGCGCGGCGGGAGGCGTGAGGAGACGGCGCGGCGGCGCGGACGCCGTGCGTCCCGATCGCCGGCCGGGAGCCAGACCAAACCCGTTTTAAGCGTCGGCGACGAACCGCGATTCAAGGTCGATATCCATGGAGATGCCACGTCGTTTCAACACGTACTGTCCGCACTGTGACTCCCATCAGGAGCACGAGGTGGAGAAGGTTCGATCGGGTCGGGCGACCGGAATGAAGCGGGACGCGCGCCAGCAGCGCCGCGCCCTCGCGACGATCGGCAACGCCGGCGGGTACTCGAAGGTGCCCGGCGGTGACAAGCCGACGAAGAAGACCCACCTGAAGTACCGCTGCGGCGACTGCGGCAAGGCCCACATGCGCGAGGGCTGGCGCGCCGGCCGGCTCACGTTCCAGGAGTAAGCATGGCGGGAGACTTCCACCGCGTCGCCTGCGGCGACTGCGAGAACGAACAGGTCGTCTTCGGCAAGGCCTCCTCCGTGGTGTCGTGCGCGGTCTGCGGCACGACGCTCGCGACCCCGACCGGCGGGGAGGCCGAGCTCCGCGGCGAGATCGTCGAAACCGTTGAGGCGCGGTAACCGCCTCTGACCCCCGTATGAAGTACAGCGGCTGGCCCGAACCCGGCGAGCTGGTGGTCGGCGACGTCGACGAGATCGCCGACTTCGGCGTCTTCGTCGACCTCGACGAGTACGAGGAGAAGCGCGGCCTCTGTCACATCAGCGAGGTCGCCTCCGGCTGGATCAAGAACGTCCGCGACCACGTCCGCGAGGGGCAGACGGTCGTCGCGAAGGTGTTGGAGGTCGACGAGTCGTCGAACCAGATCGACCTCTCGATCAAGGACGTCAACGAGCACCAGCGGAAGGACAAGATACAGGCCTGGAAGAACTCGCAGAAGGCCGACAACTGGATGCTCATCGCGCTCGGCGAGGACGTCGACGACGACCGCTACACCGCGGTCGCCAACGCGCTGCTCGCCGAGTACGACTCGCTTTACGACGCCTTCGAGGCGGCCGCGATCAGCGGCGCGGAGGCGCTCGACGGCGTCGACGTCGACGACGACGCCCGCGAGTCGATCGTCGAGGCCGCCCGCGACAACGTCTCCGTCCCGTACGTCGACGTGACCGGCTACGTCGACCTCGAGTCCGCGGCCCCCGACGGCGTCGACGACGTGAAGGCGGCGCTCGAAGCCGCCGAGGGCAACGGCGAGGTCCCGGACGGCGTCGACCTCGAAGTCGGCTACGTCGGCTCGCCGGAGTACCGGATCAAGGTCCGCGCGCCCGACTACAAGACGGCCGAGGACCAGCTGGAGGCCGCCGCGGCCCGCGCCCGCGAGGCCATCGAGGCCGCCGGCGGCGCCGGCGAGTTCCACCGCGAGCGCCGCGAGGACGACGAGTAACCGCCCGACGGCCCCGCTTTTTCCATCTCGCTCCGCCCGTGAAATCCGACATCCGCGTCTGCGCGAACTGGGAGACCGTTCACGACCGCCCGGTGTACACGCTCGGCGACAGCTGTCCCGACTGCGGCGGCCCGACCGCCAACAGCGCCCCCGCGCCGTTCGGTCCGGAGGACCCGTACGGCGAGTACCGGCGCCGGGCGCGTCGCCGTCGGGAGTCGGAGTAGGGCGTCTCTCGTCCGCGCCGCGCTTCGGCAGCGGACCCGCGACCGCCCCGACCGCGCATCCGCGACCCCTCCGGCCGAACGCCCGCGCCGCCGGAATAGCCACCCTCTTGTGACCGCCGCCCCGACGGACCCGGTATGGACGACATCGAGATCGACGAGGTGGCGACGCCGGAGCTCGACGACCCGGTGCTCATCGAGGGACTGCCGGGCGTCGGCCACGTGGGGAAGCTCGCGGCGGAACACCTGTTAGAGGAGTTCGACGGCGAGTTAGTCCGCCGGGTGTACACCACCGAGTTCCCGCCGCAGGTGAGCGTCGACGGCGACGGGGTCGCGTCGCTGACCTGCGCCGAGTTCCACGCCGTCGAGACCGACGGCGCCGACCTGCTCGTGTTGACCGGCGACCACCAGGCCGGCTCGAACGAGGGCCACTACACGCTCACGACGACGTTCCTCGATATCGCCGAGGAGTTCGGCGCCGACCGCGCGTACGCGCTCGGCGGCGTCCCGACCGGCGAGCTCGTCGAGGAGTACACCGTCCTCGGCGCGGTCTCCGACGGCGACCTCGTCGACGGGCTGAAGGACGCCGGCGTCGAGTTCCGGCCGGACGAGCCCGCGGGCGGGATCGTCGGCGTCTCCGGGCTCGTGCTCGGGCTCGGGGGGCGCCGCGGCGTCGACGCCGCCTGCCTGATGGGCGAGACGAGCGGCTACCTCGTCGACCCGAAGAGCGCCCGCGCGGTGCTGGAGGTGCTGGAAGCGGTGCTCGACTTCGAGGTCGACTACGAGAGCTTAGAGGACCGCGCCGAGGAGATGGAGGAGGTCGTCGGCAAGATCCGCGAGATGCAGGACGGCCCGGCGGTGCCCGACGACGACCTGCGGTACATCGGCTGAGTCGCCCCGAGCCGCGTCCCGGCCGCGGCCCGGCGGTCCCCCGCGAGCGCCACTCCTTCCGGCAACGATAAACCGGCCCCCGAGTATTCTCCCCGTATGACCGACGCACGCGTCGCCGGAGTGGGGCTCACGCGCTTCGGGAGCCACGCGGACCGCGCGGGACGCGACCTCTTCGCGACGGCCGCGGAGCGCGCGTTCGAGGACGCCGGCGTCCCGCGGGGGGACGTCGAGGAGCTGAACTACGGGAACTTCATGGGCGCGCTCGCCGAGCATCAGGGCCACCAGGCGCCGCTGATGGCCGAGGCCGCCGGCGTGTCCTGCCCCGCGACCCGCTACGAGTCGGCGTGCGCCTCCGCGGGCGTCGCGGTGCGCGAGGCCGTCCGGACCGTCGCCGCGGGCGACGCCGACGTCGTCCTCGCGGGCGGCATGGAGCGCATGACGAACCTCCCGACCGACGAGGTGACGGAGGGGCTCGCGATGGCCGCCGACGACCTGTTCGAGGTGCGGTCCGGCGTCACCTTCCCCGGCGCGTACGCGCTGATGGCGACCGCCTACTTCGGGGCGTACGGCGGGGAGCGGCGGGACCTCGCCCACGTCGCCTCGAAGAACCACGCGAACGCGGTCCCGAACGAGTACGCCCAGTACCGCCGGGAGGTGTCCGTCGACGAGGCGATGGACGCGCCGCCCGTCGCCGAGCCGCTCCACCTCTACGACGCCTGCCCGATCACCGACGGCGCGAGCGCGCTGGTGATCGTCTCCGCGGAGTACGCCGCCGAGCACGACGTGGACGCCCCCGTCGCGGTGACGGGGACCGGCCAGGGGACCGACCGCATGGCGCTCGCCGACCGCGAGCACCTCGCGCGCACGCCGGCGGCCGACGCCGCGGCCGAGGGCGCCTACGCGGCCGCCGGCGTGGGCCCCGAGGACGTCGACGTCGCCGAGGTCCACGACTGCTTCACCATCGCCGAGGTGCTCGCGACGGAGTCGCTCGGGCTCTTCGCTGTCGGCGAGGGGATCGACGCCGCCCGCGAGGGCGTCACGACCGCCGACGGCGACCTCCCGGTGAACCTCTCGGGCGGCCTGAAGGCGAAGGGCCACCCGGTCGGCGCGACCGGGGGCTCGCAGATCGCCGAGCTGACGCGGCTGCTCCGCGGCGACCACCCGAACAGCGAGCACGTCGCCGACGCCGAGGTCGGCGTCGCGCACAACGCCGGCGGGACGGTCGCCAGCGCGGTCGTCCACGTGCTGGAGGTGGCCGAATGAGCGACGACGGCTCGGGCGACGGCGCGGGAAGCGGGAACGGCGCGGAAAACGGGGACGCGGACGGCGACGAGGGGGACGTCGACCTCGCGGAGCGCGCGCCGACCCCGATCACCGACGCCGACCACGGCGAGTGGCTCGACGCGCTCGCGGCGGGCGAGGGGTACGCCCTGGTCTGCCCCGACGGCCACGGGTCGCTCCCGCCGCGGCGGATCTGCCCGGAGTGCGGGTCGGCGTCGCTCTCGCGGGAGCCGCTCGCCGACGCCGGCCGGGTCGAGACGTTCAGCGTCGTCCACGTCCCCTCGCCGCGGTTCGCCGGCGACGCCCCGTACGTCACCGCGGTCGTCGACCTCGGCCCGGTCCGAGCGACCGGCGTCCTGCGCGGCGTCGATCCCGAGGGCGACGCGGTCGACGTCGGGCTATCGGTCGCGGTCGGCGTGGAGGAGCGGGCGACCGACGGGGAGCCGCTGGTCGCCTTCCGGCCGGTCGACGACGCGTAGGGCCGACCGGCGCGCGTCGCCGGCTCGACCGCCCGACCAAATGGTTATACGCCCGTCACCTCTATCGCCCCTAATGACCGACCGGATCCGCGTCCTCCTCGTCGACGACGACCCCGACCTCGCGGAGGTGACCGGGTCGTTCCTCGAACGCGAGGACGATCGGATCGCGGTCGAGAGCGCTCCGAACGCGACGGTCGGACTGGAGCGGCTCGCCGAGGGCGGGATCGACTGCGTCGTCTCCGACCACGACATGCCCGGACCGAACGGGATCGAGTTCTTAGAGCGCGTCCGGGAGCGGGACGCCGACCTCCCCTTCATCCTGTACACGGGGAAGGGCTCCGAGACGGTCGCCAGCGAGGCGATCTCGGCCGGCGTGACGGACTACCTCCAGAAGGGCGGCGGCACCGAGCAGTACGAGATCCTCGCCAACCGGATCGCCGACGCCGTGTCGAAGCGCCGCGCCGAGCGCGAGGCCGAGCGGACCCGCACGCACCTGCGGGCGATCACCGACAACTCGATGGACGCGATCGTCACGATCGACGCCGAGAGCACGATCCTGTTCGCGAACCCGGCCGTCGAGCGGCTGTTCGGCTACGCGCCGGACGAGCTGGAGGGGGAGCCGCTGTCGACGCTGATGCCGGACCGCGAGGTGGACGACCACTACGAGGCGGTCGACCGCTACCTGGCGGGCGGCGACGCGACGACGGACTGGTCGGCGGTCGAGTTCCCGGGTCGGCACCGCGACGGCCGCGAGGTGCCGCTGTCGATCTCCTTCGGCGAGTTCGAGGAGGACGGCGAGCGGCGGTTCGTCGGGGTCATTCGAGACGTGACGGAGCGCGAGCGACACCGGGCGTTCGTCGAGCGCTCGAACGACGTCGTCGCCGCGCTCGACGCGGACGGGACGTTCCAGTACGTGAGCCCGTCCGTCGAGTCGATCGTCGGCTACGAGCCGGGCGACCTCCTCGGCGAGAACGCGTTCGAGTACGTCCACCCGGACGACCGCGAGCGCGTCCTCGACGCGTTCCGCCGGTCGATCACCGGGGAGACCGAGAACCCGACGATCGAGTACCGGTTGCGGCGCGCCGACGGCGACTACCTGTGGGTTGAGTCGGTCGGCAGCGACCGGCTCGACGAGCGCGGGATCGGCGGCTACGTGGTCAACACGCGGGACGTCTCCGACCGGAAGCGGCGCGAGGAGAAGCTGGCCCGCCTCCGCGAGTGGACGCGGGAGCTCAACTACGCCCGGACCGTCGAGGAGACGACGCGGCTGACGGTCGACGCCGTCGACGCCATCGTCGGCGCGGAGCTGAGCGGGATCCACCTGGTGAACGACGCGGGGACCGCGCTCGAACCGGTCGCGCTCGCCGAGTCCGTCCCGGCGTTCTTCGACGAGCGGCCGTCGTACGACCGGGACGCGCCTCCGGGGTCGCGCGCCGCGCTGGCGTGGGAGGCCTACCGGGGCGACGAGCCCGTGGCGATCGACGAGCTGTCGGCCTCGGACCGCCTCGACGAGGAGTCCCCGGCGGAGAGCCTCGTGCTCCACCCGATCGGCGACCGCGGGCTGTTCGTCATCTCCGCGTCGACGCCGGAGGCGTTCACCGACACCGACGTCCTCATCGCCGAGATCCTGGCGAACCACCTGGAGACCGCCCTCGACCGCGTCGACCGCGAGACGCGCCTCGAACGCCTCCACGACGCGACGCGGAGCCTGATCCGCGCGGACTCCAGGGAGGAGATCGCCGAACGGGTCATCGAGGCCGCCGCGGAGGTGCTCGGCTTCTCCGTGACCACCGTCCGGCTCTACGACGAGGACGCCGGCGGGCTGGTCCCCGTCGCCGTCTCGGAGGCGGTGAAGGGGGTCCTCCCGGAGCGGGAGGTGTTCACGCCCGACGGCGGGAGCCTCAACTGGGCGGCGTACGAGGCCGGCGAGGTCCGCCTGTACGACGACATCGAGACCGTCGACGCGGTCGATCAGGGCACGGGGCTCCGGAGCCTGCTGATCCTCCCCGCCGGCGAGCACGGGACGGTCTCGATCGGCGAGACCGAGCCGGGCGTCTTCGACGGCACCGACGAGTTCCTCGCGCGCATCCTCGCGACCGCGGCGGAGACGGCGTTCGACTCCGAGGCCCGGACCGAGCGGCTCCACCGCCGGAGCGCCGAGCTGGAGCGTCAGAACGAGCGGTTAGAGGAGTTCGCCAGCGTCGTCTCCCACGACCTCCGCAACCCCCTCAACGTGGCGCAGGGCCGTGTCGAACTGGCCCGGGAGGAGTGCGACTCGGTGCACCTCGACGCGGCCGCCAAGGCCCACGACCGGATGGACACCCTGATCAGCGACCTGCTCGCGCTCGCTCGCCAGGGCGAGCGCGTGAGCGAGACGGAGCCGGTCGACCTCGCCGCGGTCGTCGAGTCCTGCTGGCTGAACGTCGACACCGCGGACGCGACACTCGCCGTCGAGACCGACCTGACGCTGCTCGCCGACGCGAGCCGACTGCAACAGCTGATCGAGAACCTGATGCGTAACGCGGTCGAGCACGGCGGCGACGGCGTCGCCGTCGCGGTCGGCACGCTCGGCGACGGCGAGGGGTTCTTCGTCGCCGACGACGGGCCCGGGATCCCGCCGGACGACCGCGCCGACGCGTTCGACGCCGGCTACTCGACGTCGGCGGACGGGACCGGGTTCGGCCTCCGGATCGTCGAACAGGTGGCGACCGCCCACGGCTGGGAGATCCGCGTCACGGACGATCCGGAGCTGGGCGGCGCTCGGTTCGAGGTGAGCGGCGTCGACGTCGCGGAGCCGCCGGCCGACGAGTGAGGACGGCGGCGTCGCGGCGCGAGAGGCGGCGCCGCGGAGCGAGAAGCGGCGTCGCGGCCGGCACGCGTCGCCACAGGGCGAAGGGCGGCGACCCGACCGCGGCGACGCGCGTCACTCCCGGACGAGCAGCTCGACCTCGTGGCCGTCTTGGTCCTTCGTGAACGCGTAGTTGTAGTCGCAGGAGGCGGGGTCGCGATAGTCCGGCGCCTCGCGGGTCATCAGCGTCTCCCACGCCTCGTCGAGGTCGTCGACGCGGACGCAGAGGTGGCCCCAGCCGTCGCCCATCGTGTACTCGCGGCCGTCGTAGTTGTAGGTGAGCTCCAGCTTCATCGCCTCCTTCGGGGCGTCCTCGGGGGCCATGAAGTAGTTGGAGAAGCTGTCAGCCTCCCAGCGGCCGCTCGGCTGCTCCGTGTACTCGAACTTGCGGGTCCAGTAGCCGAGCGCTTCGTCGGCGTCTTCGACGCGGATCATCGTGTGGTCGATGCTCCACTTCTCGCCGAAGTCGCGCTTGACGATCTCGATCTCGTGGCCGTCGGGGTCCTTCACGAACGCGTAGCGGTTCCCGCACGACTCGGGGTCGCGGTAGTCCTCGACGCCCTCGTCCATCAGCTGGTCGTACGACGCCTGCAGCTCGTCCTCGGGCACGCGCACGGCGATGTGGCCCCACGCGTCGCCGATCTCGTAGGTGTGGTCGCCGTGGTTGTAGGTGAGCTCCAACAGCGCGCCGTCCTCGTGAACGTCCTCGGGCCCGAGGTAGACGTTGGTGAACGTGTCGGCCTCCCAGCGGCCCTTCTCCTCGTAGTTCAGGTGCGTCTGATACCAGTCGAGGCTCTCCTCTAAGTCCTCGACGCGGATCATCGTGTGATCGAACGTTCCGTCCATACGCGAGCGATCGGCCGCTCGCCTCAAAAGCGTACTGAAGGGGCCGCGGATCCGCCGGCGACCGGTGGGCGGCGCCGGCTCGGGGAGCACTACCCGGTCGACGCGGTTCGGCAGGCACTAGTTCGCCCCGACCGACCGGCCGGTATGGACGCCACATACCTCCCCTACGCGCTCCTCGCGATGGGCGCGTACGCGCTCGTCTCGCCGCTGATGCGCGTCGCGACCACGGGGCCGGACGCGGTCCCGAGCGACGTCGCCGTCGTGATCTCCAACACGCTGCTCATCTGTATCGCCGTCGGCGTGCTGGCGTACACGGGCCAGGGGTTCGTCACCCACCTCTCCTCGCCGAAGATCCTCCACGTGCTCGCCGCCGGCGTGTTCCTCGGGATCGGCATCCTGGCGCTGTACCGCTCGCTCGCGCTCGGGCCGGTGAGCGTCGTGACGCCCATCTTCGCGATGTTCCTCGTCTTCTCGTCGGTGATCGGCTTCCTCTTCCTCGGCGAGTCGTTCACGGCCCGCAAGGCGCTCGGGATCGCCTTCGCCGCCGCGTCCGTGTACCTCGTGTCGGGGGCCTGAGGGCCGCCGTCTCCGACGCCGTCGCCCTCGTCGCCTCCGCCGTCCCCTCTGAGACCGCCCGCCGCGTGACGAAATCCATTTAGCGCCGACCGGGGAAGAGTCGGACCCGTCGTGGACCGCCTTCCCAACCCCTTCCGCGTGCTGATCTTGTACATCGGCCTCGCCCTCGCGCGGGTCGGGCTGATCGACCGCCACCGGGTGGTCCGGACGACGGACCTGGCGTGGCCGCGGATCGTCACGGGGGTCGCCCGGATGTCGAAGAACGCCGTCGACGTCGCGATGGTCGGCGTCGCCGTCGGCACCAGCGCGGTCGCCGGCGTCGGCTTCGCCGGCCCGTACTGGGGGCTCGCGTTCGCGCTCGGCGGCGGCGTCGCCGGCGGCACCATCGCCCTCGTCTCGCAGCGGTACGGCGCCGAGGCGCGCGCCGAGCTCGGCGACGCGGTGCGGTCGAGCGTCCTCCTCGCCGTCGCCGTTACCCTCCCCGTCAGCGCGGCGTTCTGGCTGTACGCGCCGGCGTTCATCGACGCGCTGAGCAGCAACGGGCGGGCGATCGCGCTCGGGGCCGACTACCTCCGCGTCGTCGGGCTCGGCGTCCCGTTCGCCGCGCTCAACCTCGTCGGGAGCCGCGTGCTCGTCGGCTGCGACGACGCGTACACCGCGATGCAGGTGCGGGCGGGCGGCGCGGTCGCGAACGTCGCGCTGAGCGCGCTGTTCATCTTCGGCCTCGGCTGGGGGGTCGAGGGCGCCGCGGTCGGCACCGTGCTCTCGAACGTCCTCGCGGTCGCCGGCTTCGCCGTCGGGCTCGTCCGCGGGCGCGCGCCCCTGGTCGGCGAGTTTCCGGTCGCCATCGATCCGGTCGGCTCGTACCTGAACCCGGGGATGCTCCGGGACCTCGTCGCGATCGGCGTCCCGGTCGGCGCGCGCAACCTCGTCTGGACGGCCGCGGAGTTCCCGATGCTCGCCATCCTCGACGTCTTCGGCGAGAACACCGTCGCCGCGTTCGTCATCGCCCGGCGCGTCTGGGGGATCATGAACGCGCCCGGCTGGGGGTTCGGGCTCGCCTCCTCCAGCCTGGTGGGGCAGGAGCTCGGCGACGAGGACCCCGCGGAGGCGGAGGCGTACGCCCGCGACATCATCCGCTTCTCGGTGGCGACGTACTTGGTGTTCGCGGCGCTGACGGCCGCCTTCGCGACCGACATCGTGACGCTGTTCGCGGAGAGCCCGCAGAGCCCGGAGGTCCCCATCGCCGTGAGCCTCGTGTACGCCGCCTGCGTCGCCGTCGTGTTCCAGGGGGTCTCGGGCGGCGCGGCGGGACCGCTCGACGCGGCGGGCGACACGAAGGTCCCCTTCGCGAGCCAGTTCCTCGGGATGTTCTGCGTCTCGATCCCGCTCGCGTACGTCGGCGCCAACGACGCGACGCCCGCGATCGACGTGCCCCTGACGGGGCTCACGGTCCCGGAGGTCGCGCTCCCGGCGATCGGGCTGTGGGGGCTCTACCTGGCGTTCCTCGCGGAGACGACGATCCCCGCCGCGATCAACTACTGGCGGTTCCGCTCCGGGAAGTGGAAGGGGATAAGCGAGGCGTACCGCCCGGAGGCGCCCGCAGACGACTGACCGAGGTCCGCTCCGAAGACCGAAAGCGTCAGCGTTTATGGCTCGCTCCGCGTTTCCTCGACAATGAGCGTTCCCTGCGTCGCGGTCGAGCGCGAGCGCGGCGAGGCCGTCCGCGAGCGGCTCGCCGAGGCCGACGCCCTCGACGGCGACCACGAGATCGCGGCCGACGGCGACGCGATCTACATCCCGGTCGTCGACCCCGAGGCGGTCCCCGCCGACCTCGACGCGCGGATCGTCGAGCGCGACGCCGCCGAGCGCGACCGCCCGCGGACGCCCGCGGAGATCCTGGGCTACGAGCCCTCGCTGGAGCGCCTCGGCGACATCGTCATCGTCGACGAGGACGACGACGAGCGCGCCCAGGAGATCGCCGACGCGGTGATGGCCTCCGACGTGCCCTGCGGGACGGTGCTCAACCGCGCCTCGCCGATCGAGGGCGAGCTCCGCGTCCGCCGGTGGGACGTGTTGGCCGGGAACGGCACGGAGACGGTCCACCGCGAGTACGGCCACGAGTTCCTGCTCGACGTCGCCGAGGTGTACTTCTCGCCGCGGCTCGCGACCGAGCGCCACCGCGTGGTCGAGCAGGCCGACGCCGGCGAGACCGCGATCGACATGTTCGCCGGCGTCGGCCCCTACGCGGTCCCGTTGGCGTCCCGCGGCGCCGACGTGGTCGCCTGCGACCTCAACGAGCGCGCCGTCGACTACCTCCGCGAGAACGCCGCCCGGAACGGGGTCGCCGACCGCGTGACCGCGGTCGCCGGCGACGTCCGGGAGGTCGCGGACGAGCGCGCCGGGGCGGCCGACCGCCTCGTGATGAACCTCCCGCACTCCGCCGGCGCGTTCCTCGACACCGCGGTCCGGCTGGCGGGCGACGACTGCGCGGTCCACTACTACGACATCCAGCACGAGGACGACCCGTTCGGCCCCGGGACGCGGGCGATCCGCGAGGCGGCCGGCGAGGAGTACGACGTCGCCGTCGAGACCGAGCGCGTCGTCAGGTCGTACGCGCCCCACGAGTACAACGTCTGTCTCGACGTCAGGCTGACGCGGAACTGAGCCGACCGACCCGCTCCGCCGTCGCCCGCGGTCTCGGCGGTGTACCAATTTTATGGTACTGTGGCACGTGGTGTTTATCGTCTATGAGCGACACAGTGGATCCGGAGGAGCGCATCGACGAGACGACGACGTGGCCCGACCTCGCGATCGGCCTCTACGACAGGCTCACCGGTCGCAACGCGGAGATCGTCTACGAGTTCGAGGAGATGACCGTCGACGTCCCGAGCGGCACCGGCGACGACGTCGAGCACGCCAACTGGCGGCTCGACGGCACCGTTCGGGTCACGACCCGTGAGCGGGACTGACGCGAAGGCGCCGCTCTCGGTCGTCACGGAGGACCTGACGCTCAGCGTCGACGGCGTCGACCTCGACGTCCGGTCGACGGGCGACCGCCTGTTCGTCGAGGTGGCGACCGTCCGCGACGCCGTCCGCGTCGCGCGACGCCTGCCGAACGACGGCGACGCTACCGGTCCGGCGGCGCTGCTGACCGCGACGGACCTCACCGCCGAGGTGCGCGTCCGCGGTCGGACGGTCGCCGTCGTCGGCGGCGACGCCCGGCCCGGCCTCCTGTCCCGCGAGCTCGACGTCGCCCCGGCGGAGGTCCGACTCGCCGGCGCCCTGGCGGCCGGAGCGAGCGGCCTCTCGGCGGCCGTGAGGGCGCCCCGACGGCTCTTCGCCTGACGAAGCATCAGGGTATCGGTGTGTCCCGTCCGGACGAGCGCCGCCCCGCCTCGGTTCCCCGCCTCCGTCGACCGGTTCTCTTCTCCCATCGATCGGTTCCCTTCCCCCATCGACTGGTTCCCCTACCGGTACCCGCCGACGGAACGAGGCGCACGTATCGACAGCGTGACCGCCGTCCCACCCGGGAACGCGCGGGTTGGGACGGCACGGCCCGTCACATGACAAGAGGCCGCGGTCGTCGGACCGTCGAGGCCAGAGGCGATTTCGCGCTTGGCACGTCGGAGACGTGGGTCAGACGACGGCCGCGGTGGATCGCTGATGGTGGTGACCGCCACGTCGGGTCGCCGTGGGGGGTGCGACCGACGGGACTACAGACGCCCGGCACGGGCTTCGACCGGGCACGCACCGTCGAGGGAGTCGATCCCCGCCGTCTCGGCACGCGATCGGTGCGACCACATTACGATTGAATTCCGAACACGTATTTATACTTTTTCCTTATACACCTGTGATTCTCATCGATAGAACATACGGATCCGGCTACTTTGCCGGGAACTATGAAACGAACGACGAGAAGCGACTATCCCGCGACTGATCGGCGATTTCGACGGACGGCCCCGCGGTGGTCCCCCGCGCCGTCACCGTTTCGGAACCCTTATTTTGCCGTTCGGGAATTGTTAGACGCGCGCCGGAGTAGCTCAGCTGGCAGAGCGATTCCTTCGTAAGGAATAGGTCGAGGGTTCAAATCCCTCCTCCGGCTCTTCTGACGGAACGAAGCGGAGTCGAAGAGCGGCGAGAGGGATTTGAATCGGGGAGTAAAGCGTAGCGGAACGACCGTGGTTCCAGCCTCTCCTCCGGCTTCCCGTCTCTGTCTCCGACCGCGGACGACGCTCCTCAGCTCCGTCGTTCGGTGATCCGCGCGACCACGACGCCGGCGGCGACGAGCATGGCGCCGATGAGACCGTTCAACGCGAGCCCGAGCGATTCGCCGGCGGCCGCGTTCGCGGCGCCGAGGTACAGGAAGAACGCGGCGACCGCGGCGTGGAGGACGAAGACGCCGGTCGGCGCGTTCGCCCCGAGATCGAAGCCGATTGCCATACCTCCCGTACGTCGATTCCGGTGAAAAAGGGCCGGGTTCCGGCCGGATCCGACCCCCTTCCGTCGTGACCGGCGACCCGGCGTGCCCCCGGCGCTCTCGCCACCCCCGTCACCCTCGCTCCCCCCGTCACCGCCGCAGTGCCGGCCGTACCGGCCGTTCCGTCCGGAATCCGATCGTTCGTCCACCCTGTCGCGGTGTGAGTGTTATATTCTATAAAGAATAATAGGGCCGAGGCTATGTGACTCGGTGTCATATGACTTATTATGCGACCGAAATCCGAGAGCGACGGACGAGAACTGTACGAGTGTTTCGAATGCGGGACGCGGACGGACTCCGGCGGCACGTGCGAGTGCGGCGGCGAGCTCAGGCACCTCGGCCGATCGCGGGACCTCTGAGGCGAGCCGGTGCGTGACGGGTCTGCTTCACACGCGAGGGACCGGTCGACGCGCGACGGCCGCTTCCGTCACCCGTCTTCGCGGTCTCCGTTGTCGCGATCCCCGTCGTCGCGGTCTCCGTCTTTGGCGTCGGTCTCCTCGTCATCGCCTTCCACAGTCGCGTCGTACTCGGGGAGCGAGAGCACGTTCTCGCGACCGAGCCGGAACCCGTCGAGGTCGCCCTCGTCGCGGAGCCCGGTCACGACCTGACTCGTCTTGGCGGCGGTCCAGTCGAGCTCCTCGGCGACCCGCTTCTGTTTCATCCGCCCGCCGTTCGCCTCGACGAGCCGGAGCACCTGTTCCTCGTTGCTCAGCAGCTCGTCGTCGACCGGTGGAACGCCGGCTTCGTCGGTCGGTTCGCCGGATCCGCCGGTCGGTTCGCCGGATTCGCCGGTCGGTTCGCCGGGTTCCGGATCCGACCCGTCGCCGGCCGCCGCGCTCGCCCCGGCTGCGCCGCCGCCGGTGGCTGCGTCGCCGTCGCCCGCGCTCGCGGCGGTCGCGTCCGCCTCGGAGCTCGTCGCCGCCGGCGCCCCGTCCCGGGCCGACTCCCTCCACGGTCGGCGGCGATAGCCGACGGCGACGACGGCCGCCACGAGCAGTCCGAGGGCGACGAACGGGAGGGGTCCGGCGGCGAGCCCCTCCGGCTCGATCGTCACCCGCGGCTCGCCCTCGGTGAAGTCCACCGGCCCCTCCCAGACGACGGCGTCCTCGCGGGTCTCCGTGGGCGACGGGGACGCCTCGCCGAGCCGGTAACCGTCGGGCCACGAGACGATGAGCGACGAGGCCTCGTCGAGGAACAGCGCGTCGATCGCGTCGCCGACGCGGAGCCGATCGCCGTCCACGGCCGCGAAGTTGCGCCACTCGAACCGGTAGGTGAGGACGCCGTACGACTGCGGGAGCTCGCGCCGCTCGGCGGTCACGCTGACGTTCGTGACGTTCATCTCGCGGCCCGTCGCGTTCTCGGCCGCGTCCGCCGTCGCGCGCATCCGCTCGCCGAACCGCCCCGTGTACGCGTCCGGGTTCGACGCCACGTCCGCGCGGAGCTCCTCGAAGGCCCGCTCCTCGTCGTCGCTCGCGAGGCGGACCCGGTACTGCGTCTCCCAGACCGCGTCGCCGTCGGGCTCGACCCCGACCTCGATCAGGATGTCGTCCGGCGCGACGTCCATCTGGCCGAAGCCGCCCTCCGGGAGGCCGGCACCGCTCTGTGCGGCCCCGGCCGGCGCGAGGCCGGCGCCGGCGACGACCGCGGCGACGACGAGAAGGAGCACCGTTCGCTGCACGGACTACCCGTTACGAGGCTCGGATAAATTGCTTCCCATCTCCGGAGTGAGATCGGACCGGTCCGACCCGATCGAGGCCCCCTCTGACCGCGGCCCCCCTCGGAACGATCTACCCATCGACGTCGCCGACGATCTCCCGCAGAAGACCGGCGCCGTCGGTCAGCGGCCGGGCGAGACGCTCCGCGACCGCGTCGACGGCGTTCGCGGCCCCCGTAGCGGACCCGTTTCCGCCCCCGCCGCGGTCGCCACCGGCGGGTGAGGACGGCTCATCCGTCGGGGGCGTCGAACCCTCACCGTCGCCGCCGTCGGATTCGTCGGAGGCCCCTCGATCGCTGCCGTCTGATCCGTCGGAGGCTCCTCGATCGCTGCCGTCAGGTCCGTCGGAGGCCCCTTGATCGCTACCATCTGATCCGTCAGGGGCCCCCTGATCGCCGCCGTCCGACCGATCAGAGGCTCCTCCATCCCCGCCGTTTCCGCCGTCGCCGCCGCTCGATCCGTTGGGAGCCCCTCGGCCGCCTCCGCCGTCGCTCGCGTTGGCGGGTCCGTTCCCCGGACCGCCGACCGCGTTCGTCGCGTCGTCGGTCCCGTTACCGTCGGAGTCGTTCCCGTCGCCGCGGCCGGGGCCGCCGTCGCCCGGTCCGTCTCCGGCACCCGGTCCGTCTCCGGCACCCGGTCCGTCTCCGGCGCCCGGTCCGTCACCTGGCCCCGGCCCCGCGTTCGGCGGCGGTCCGCGGGCCTCGGACGCCAGCGGGCGTCCGACGCCGTTGCCGGCGATTCCGCGAGCGATCGCGGCGACCTCGGGGCCGCTGGCGTTCCCCGCCCGCTCGCGCAGCCGGTCGAGGCGCGTCTCGTTCAGACCGCGGTCCGCCCTGGCCGACTCGGGGAGGTCGCGGGCGACCTCGGCGCTCCGGTTCGCCTCCCGCTCGATCGTCTCGGCCCGGGCGCCGAGCTCCGCCATCCGCGCGGCGAACTCGCCGGGAGTCAGCTCGCCGGCGGCGAAGCGCTCGCGGAGCTCCCGCTGGCGCCGCTCGATCTCGCTCAGCCGCTCCTCCGTCCGGTTCAGCCGCTCCGCGACCAGCTCGGCCCGCTCCTCGGGCGCCTCCGTCCGGTTGAGCCCGACCTCGAACGCCCGCGAGTCGATCTCGCCGGCTATCTCGGCCCGTTGGACCCCGATCACGCCGGAGAGGCGCTCACCGGGGCTGATGTCGCCCTCGTCGGTCACGTTCGCCGCCTCGCCGCTCTCCCCCGTCTCGTTCGTCGCCACCGGGTCGGCCTGGCCGACGGTCGCTCCGACGGGGCCGGCCGCGGCGATCCCGGCGGCACCGATCAGTACGACCGCGGCGGCGACGAGCGCGATCCGTCGGTTCATCACCCGACGGTACGCGGCGTATCCACATATAAACCGATCTCCGTTAAGCCGGATCAACGCGGATTAAACGCGGGACTGCGACGGGGTATCCCCGACCCCCGGATCGCCCCCGGCGGTCGATGCCGACTCAGTACGACTTCGCGAAGTAGGCGGTCCGCTCGGCGTCCTCGCCGCAGATCGCGCAGGTCTCGTCGCCGTCGCCGTCGACGAGGGGGTCTTCGTCCTCGAACGGGACCATCACGATCTCGGCGGCCATCGGCTCCTTGATCGGCTCCTCGCACGCCTCGTCGCCGCACCACGGCGTCTTCACGTAGCCGCCGTGCTGCCCGAGCGTCCCGAGGATCTCGGCGCGGTCGTCGGCCTCGCGGACCTCGCCGTCGAGCGTCGCCTCGGCGCTCGCGTACAGCTTCGCGTAGACCTCGTCGAGGTGGTCGCGGACCGTCTCGGCGACCGCCTCCCGATCCTCGACGACGCTCTCGCCGTCGGGGCGATGGACGAGCGTGAGCTCGCCGTCCTCGACCTCGTGGGGACCGATCTCGATCCGGAGCGGGATCCCGTTGAGCTCGTGCTCGTTGAACTTGAAGCCGGGGTTGCGCTCGTCGCGGTCGTCGAGCTCGACGCGGACGCCGGCCTCGTCGAGGTCGTCGGCGACGCCCTCGGCGTACTCCAGCACGTCTTCCTTCGTCTCCTCCTGCCAGATCGGGACGACGACGACCTGCTCGGGGGCGACGCCCGGCGGGAGCACGAGCCCCTGCTCGTCGGAGTGGGTCATGATCAGCGCGCCGAGCGCGCGCCACGAGAGCCCCCACGAGGTCGTGTGCGCGAGCCGCTCCGCCTCGTCCTCGTCGGAGAAGGTGATGTCGAACGCCTCGGCGAACGACTGCCCGAGGTGATGCGAGGTGCCGGCCTGCACCGACTTCCCGTCGGGCATCAGCGCCTCGACGGTCGTCGTCGTGTCCGCGCCGGGGAACTTGTCGTGGTCGGGCTTCTGCCCCTTCAGGACCGGGATCGCCAGCAGGTCCTCGTAGACGGACTCGTACTGGTCGAGCCGCGTCAGGGTCTCGTCCCAGGCGCCCTCGCTCGTCGCGTGCGCCGTGTGGCCCTCCTGCCAGAGGAACTCCTTCGTGCGGAAGAACGGCTTCGTCTCCGTCGCCTCCCAGCGCACGACCGAGCACCACTGGTTCACGCGCAGCGGGAGGTCGCGGTGGCTCCGGACCCACTGGCTGATGTACGGCGTGATGATCGACTCGGAGGTGGGCCGGACCGCGAGCCGCTCTTCGAGCTCCTTGTTGCCCGCCTCGGTCACCCACGCCACCTCGGGGTCGAACCCCTCGACGATGTCCTTCTCGCGTTCGAGGTAGGACTCGGGGATGAAGAGGGGGAAGTAGGCGTTCTGCACGCCGGTGTCCTTGAACTTCGCGTCGAGGAACCCCTGGAGGCGCTCCCAGACGGCGTACGCCCGCGGCCGGGTGACGATGAACCCGCTCATCCCGTCGGGGCCGTAGTCGGCCAGCCCCGCCTTCCGCACGACCTCGGCGTACCACTCGCCGGTGTTGTGTGACTTGGACTCGGTGATCCCGAGCTCCTGGTCGTCGTCGCTCATTGTCGTGTGAAGGGTCGGTCGCGGGCTTAAAACGTCCGAAGCCGCGCGGGCGGGTCCCCGGCCGCGACACGCCACTCGCCCGGAGCCGCGCCCCGTCCGGGGTCGCGACGAGCGCGTCGCCCTCGGGCCCCTCTTCAGATCGCCGGAACGCGGAGAAACGTTAACCCCGTCCGGACGCCTACGGTCGATATGGACCTGACGGGGCTGCGTCGGCACGCGCCCGAGGAGGTGACTCGGGCGCGCCGCGAGGCGGCCGTGCTCGCGCCCGTCATCGAGCGCGGCGGCGAGGCCCACCTGCTGTTCACGAAGCGCGCGGCCCACCTCGGCGAGCACCCCGGACAGATGAGCTTCCCCGGCGGCGGCCGCGAGCCCGTCGACCGGACCCTCACCGACACCGCGCTCCGCGAGGCCGACGAGGAGGTCGGGATGCGCCCGGACGAGGTCGACGTCGTCGGGCGGCTCGACGACACGCGCACCTCCTCCGCGTACCGGATCCGTCCCTTCGTCGGCGTCGCGCCCGACCGCGAGTACGTCCCCGACGAGTCGGAGGTCGCGGCGGTGGCGGTCCTCCCCGTCGCCGAGCTGACCGACCCCGCGAACTACGAGTCCGAGCGCCGCCTCGGGCACCCGGAGTACGGCGACCACCGGGTCCACTACTTCCACGTCGGCGGCTACACCGTCTGGGGCGTGACGGGTCGGATGGTCGTCCAGCTGCTGGAGCGCACGACCGACTGGCGCGCGCCCGAGGAGGTCGACCGGGTGGTCGGGGCCGACGCCGAGCTCCCGATCTGAGGCCGGACCGGTCCCGGATAGCCAGGTTTACCAGGTAGCAGCAAAAGACGCCGGTGTGTCGGAACTCGTCGAGACGCTCCGCGGCGTCGACGGCGCCGAGGCGCGCGTGATCGCCTCCCTCGGCTCCCTCGACTTCGAGGTCGAGTACATCCGGGAAGACGTCGAGTCGCGGTACTCGGGGGGAGACCTCGAATCCGCCTACCGGCTGATCATGGCGAATCAGGTCACCGGCGACGAGTTCAAGGACCTCATCGACGAGGCGTTCGAGGCCCAGGCCCTGTTCTTCGAGAACGTCGTCGTGCTCGTGTCGCCCTCGGCGCGCTACGAGGCCGTCTTCGCGTCGTTCGACCGGACCGAGCCGTTCCCCGTCACCGAACTCATCGACGCCGCCGACCGGCTCTGACCGGACCGGACGCGGCCCGGGGACGGCGACCGTCACGCGCTCGGTTCGACCGCCAGCCGCAGCGTCACGGGCGCGCCCTCGGCGAGCGCGGCCACGAGGTCGCGGTCGAGGTCGGCGGCCGCGCCGTCGCCCGCGACGAAGACCGTGCGCTCGTCGTCCGTGTACTCGCTCGTCCGGCCGACCATCGAGCGGTCGTCGAGCAGCGCGAGCCCGGGGTCGCCCCGCCCGACGATCTCGTCGACGTGCGCGGGGTCCGCGAGGTCCGCGGCGTCCGCCCCCGGCTCTCCGACCGCGAACGTCGCCGTGATCGTCGCGGCCGCGTCCCGACACGCCTCGCGGAACTCGGGGGAGAAGTCGCGGGGCGCGCGGTCGGCACCGACGCCGACGATGCAGTCGCCCGCGGGGGTGAGCCAGTCGTCGGTCGTGAGTTCGACGGTGCTCGCGTGCTCGGCGGTGACGTGCTCGTGGCCGGTCGCGCGGACGACCTCGACGAGGCGGTCGTCCGCTTCACCGTTCGCGTCGTCAGTCCCCGCGTCTGCGTCGCTCATGCTCGTCGGGTCGGCGCCGGCGCGACAAGTGGCTGCCGTCTCGGCTCGGGCGGGCGTCGCTTCAGATGTCCGCGCCCTCGGCGAGC
Source organism: Halorubrum rutilum (assembly GCF_042665015.1). GTDB lineage: Archaea > Halobacteriota > Halobacteria > Halobacteriales > Haloferacaceae > Halorubrum > Halorubrum rutilum. The sequence continues at coordinate 82,570 of NZ_JBHTBL010000005.1, forward strand.
GCGGGGATCAGCCGGGCGGGGTTCTTGGCGAACACCCGGCGCATCAGGTCCTCAGAGACGTCGAGGGTGAGCACCTCCATCACCCCGACGTTCGGGTGGACGTCGGGCGCGCCGGAGCCGAAGAGGACGCGGTCCGGGTGCTCCAAGACGCCGCGTTCGAGCACTTCCCGGTAGCGGACCGCGCTCGTCTCGACGTAGAGCCGGTCGTACTCGTCGAGCAGGTCGAGCGTCTCGTTCATCAGGTCGGCGTCGAGCGGGTAGCCGCCGAAGCTCGCGAGCACCACGGGGAGGTCGTAGTCGAGCAGCTCGCGCTCGACGGCGTCGGGCGGGAATTTCCTGCCGGCGTGGACGATGAGGGGGAGGTCGGCCGCCTCCAGCCGGGCGAGCACGTCCTCGTTCGGGAGCCCGTCGACGTGCGGGACGAGCGTGAACCCGTGGAAGCGGTCGTCGTAGGAGTACTGCTCGACGTCGTCGGGCCGGGCGTGGTGGTCGTCCCGCTCGGCGCGCAGGTTCCGCACCGCGGCGACGGGGCCGTCGCCCGGATCGCGGGGGCCGTTGAGCCGGGCGAACGCGACGAACGGCCGGTCGATCGAGAGGCGCGCGACCGCGTTGTTCGCGCGGAGGTAGCTCCGTCCGGACGCGCGGCGGCCGGGGCTCGCGACCGCGCGCACGACGCCCGCCTGGTGCATCTCGCGCTCTAGCCGCTCGGGGGAGATGTCCCGGCCGTGGGTGGCGACCGAGGACTCGTCCGGGTCGAGCGTCGCGCGGGTGTCGATGATCCGGAAGTCGTGTTCCAGCCCGAGCATCTACCGGCCCCTCTCGGGGGATCCGCATGTGCCTGTCGGTCTCACGCGCGCCGGGCCGACTCGGCTCCCCCGAGCGCGCCGGCGACCCACGCCGAGCGAAGGCCGAAGGGCGACCGCGTCCCCGTCCGGACATGGAACTCGTCGAAGCGACCGAGGACGACCTCGGCGCTCTCGTCGACAGATGGTTCGACCTCGCGACGTCGATGGAACGGTACTCCGAACTGAACGAGGTCGCCTACGCGGACGCGGCGGCGGTCCCAGACGACGGCTTCCGCGCGCACCTGAACGATCCGTCGGTGACCGACTACCTCGTCGTCGACGGCGACGAGACCGTCGGGTTCGTTACGCTCGAAACGGGCGAGCGACCCTCCCGACAGCGGGGTCGGTACCTCGAGATCGTGAACCTCGAAATCGACGAAGAGCGTCGGAGTCAGGGGTACGGCACGGCGGTCGTGGAACGGGTGACGGAGCTGGCTCGCGACGAGGAGCGCGACTACCTCACCGTCTCGTGCGAGTGGGGCAACGACGACGCGCGACGGTTCTACCGGGACGCGGGGTTCGAACCCAAGCAGGTGACGTACGCGCGGCCGCTGGAGTGAGCGGGGAGTCGGGACGCCGTCGGCGACGGCCCCTCCTCCCCGCGCCGCTCACGGCCCCGCGGTCGAGACGATCTTCACCACGTCGCCCTCGCTCAGCTCGTGGCCCTCCCCGATCCGCCGCGCGGAGCGCGCGTCGACCGCGTGCAGGTACCCCTCGCCGATGTCGGTGTGAACCGCGTACGCCAGGTCCGGCGGGGTGGCCCCCGACGGGAGGAGGAAGGCGTCGGGGAGGACGTCGCCCGTCCCGTCCGTCCACTTCGAGGCGTCCTGTACCGGGTAGACCGTGATCCGGTCGAGCAGGTCGTAGACGGCGGCGTTCAGCGCGGCCTGGACGCCGGTCCCGCCGTGTTCGGCCATCGCGTCGCGGATCGCGTCGAGCCCCCTGCGCTGCTCCTCGGAGATGTCGCCGCGGACCTCGAAGTCGCCGTCGCCGGGGTCGTAGTCGACGACGCCCGCCTCGGCCGCCCGGCGCAGCCCCAGTTCGCCGTCGGCGGTCGCCGGGACCACGGGCTTGTCGGTCCCCTCGCGGATCCGGTCGAGCGCGCCCTCCGGCGCGGCGTCGACCTTGTTGGCGACGACGACGATCGGCTTGGTGCGCCGGCGCGTCGCCCGCGCGAGCGCCTCGCGGTCGCCGTCGCTCCACGCCTTCGGGTCGTCGGGGTACTCCAGCCCGCGGAGGACGGCCGTCACGTCGCGTTCCGTCGCGCCGAACCCGGTCAGCAGCTCCGCGATCGACGCCTCCAGGTCGAAGTCGGGCGAGCGCGACTTGCGCTCGACGCCCTCCCAGTTGCGGTCGACGATGCCCGCGAGCCACAGGTCCATCTCCTCCTCGACGAAGTCCACGTCGTCGAGCGGGTCGTGCGCGCCGACCTCGACCGGCTCGCCCTCGGCGTTCGTCGCCCCGGAGGCGTCGACGACGTTCAGGACGACGTCGGCGTTCGTCAGCTCGTCGAGGAACCGGTTGCCGAGCCCCTTCCCCTCGTGGGCGCCCGGCACGAGCCCGGCCACGTCGAGGAGCTCGACCGGGACGTACCGCTTCCCGTCGCGGCAGTTCTCGTTGCCGCAGCGCTCCTCGCGGTCGAGACAGGGGCACTCGGTCCGGACGTGGGTGACCCCGCGGTTCGCGTCGATCGTCGTGAACGGGTAGTTCGCGACGTCGACGTCGGCCATCGTCGCGGCCGTGTAGAAGGTGGACTTCCCGGCGTTCGGCTTCCCCGCCAACGCGACCGTGATCATGGTCGTGGGTCGCGGCGCGGCGGAAAGCGCCTTTCGGTCGGGCGGGCCGCGGTCGACGGTCTCCATGCCGGCGCCCCGGCCGACCGGTCACGGGAACTCGACGAGGTCGTCGTCGACGCCCCGGAGGCTCTCCGCCAGCCGCGACTCCGGCGGCACGGCGTCGAGGAACGCCTCGGAGCCGAACGGGGCGTCCCCGTTGACCGACGCCATCCCGAGGTCGGCGGGATCGCCGTCGAGCCCCGTGAGGAACGCGACGGTGCGGACCGCCGGAACGTCCTCCACGCGGGCCGCGACGTCGACGGAGCCGTACAGCGACCGGTGCGTGGCCACGTGGTGGACGCAGGTCGGCGTCGGCGCGAACAGGAGCAGGTAGCGCGCGCCCGGCTCGGTGCGGCCCAGCTTCGGCCGGAGCGCGTGCCGGTCGTCGGCGTGGAAGTACCGCTCCATCCGCCGGTACTGGCGCAGGACCTCGTTCGCGCCGGTCGCGCGGCGCACGGCCGCGTCGGCCTTGAGCTCGATCACGTGGTCGACGCGCTCGGGCGTCCGCAGCCGGACGTAGGCGTCGACGACCCCGCGCCGCCCGTCGGCGTCGTACGGCTCCTCCAGCCGCACCTCGGGGTCGTCGCGGGCGGCCGCGTAGTGGTCGACGACGCGCGTCGCCAGCTCGTCCTCCCGCATACGTCGCGACCTCGGTGCCGCCGGCGAATAAAGGCGCCGACGGCGCGGCCGCGGTCCCTCGCTCCGAGGAACCACTTAACCCCTCTGACCGTTCCGACGATCCGGGGCGTAGCAAGAGGTATGTAAGGGTCGAACCCCTACCTCCGACGATGTCTGACAGACTGAGTAGACGGCGGTACGTCGCCGGAACCGGAGCCGCGCTCGCCCTGGGAACGCTCGCCGGCTGTTCCGGCGGCGGGGGCGGCGGTGACGGCGGTGACGGGTCGGACGGTTCCGACGGCGGCTCGGGCGGCGCGGGGGAGGCCCTCGACGACGTCCCGAGCGAGATCGACGACTACCTCGCGGACGCCCGGATGTACGAAGGCACCATCGCCGACTACACCGGTCAGGACGAGGTCACCGTCGCCGTCGGCGCCGGCGACATCGGCTACGCGTTCGATCCCCCGGCGATCCGAATCGACTCCAGCACGACCGTCGTCTGGGAGTGGACCGGCCAGGGCGGCGCTCACAACGTCGCCTCCGTGGAGGCGTCCGAGTCCGACTTCAACAGCGGTAACGCGGTCGCCGAGGAGGGAACGACCTTCGAGCAGTCGTTCGACAACACCGGGATCCAGCTCTACCAGTGCACGCCGCACCAGGCGAACGGGATGCTCGGCGCCATCGAGGTCGTCGAGGCCTGACGCCGGGCCGATCTCGCAGCGGTTCCCGATTTTTCCGACGGCGCCGACACCGACGCCGAGCCGGACGGCCGCGGGTCCGGCCCCGACTACGGGAGGAACGACCAGCGCACGTCGACGATCCGGTCGTGCTCGGTCGTCACGGTCGGCCGCGCGAGGTGGTCGTTCGCGTTGACTCCCGCCTCCGCCAGCCGCGCGAGGGCGTCTTCGAGCGACCGGTCCGATCGCTCGACCGCGGCGTCGCGCTCGTACGGCGCGTCGATCGGCTCGTCGGGCGCGTTCGCGACGTCGACCTCGTCCGCGAGGGCGGCGCCGATCGCGCGCGGCGGCTGGTGGAAGTGCCAGCCGCGGACCGTGAGGAACAGCCAGACGTCGCCGTTGATCGCGTGGTACTCCCCGGTGACGCGCGATCCCTCGTGGGCGACGATCCGCGACAGGACCGCGGTCTTCGTCCGGTAGAGGGCGTCCTTGCGGGCCGAACGGACGTTGCTCTCGGTGACGTCGCCGCGGTCGTAGGCCGCGGTCGCCTCGTCGGCGAACCGCTTCGCGACCTTGTTGACGACGTACAGCGATTCGAGCAGGTCGTCCGTCGGTTCGAGCGGGTCCACGGTGAGTCCTCGGTCGGAGGTGTCACCGCCAGTTCGGCGCGTCGACGACATAGGCGTTTCGGGGGCTCCCGGGGCACGAGCGCGCGCCGAAGCGAAAGGCCGAGCGACCACCGAAACGAGGGCCGAGCGATCGCGGAAGCGAAGGACCGAGCGATCGCGGAAGCGAAGGACCGAGCGATCGCGGAACGGGGACCGGATGGTTAATTCTTTAAGCGCACGGACGAAGGTGGTGGCAAGCAATGTCGGACGACTCGCTCAAACTCTACACAGCGATATACGTCGCGCTCCTGATCGCGGCGACGCTGAACTTCATTCTCTTCGAGGCCACGTTCATCGAGTTCACGTACGCCCAGGCGCTCGGCGGGACGCTGGTGATCGCGACGGTCAAGACGCTGCTCATCGTCGCCTACTTCCAGCACCTCCGGTGGGAGAACCGCTCGCTCACCTACGTGATGGCGCTCGCGCTCGCGCTCACGATGCTACTGATGGCCGCCGCGACCTACTCCATCTCGTAGCGCAGTCGCCTCCGTTCTCCGGCCCGCTCCGTCTTCCGACCTCCTCCGTCTCCAGACGCCCCCGATCGATCCGGTAGTTCTGACACGTTCGGACGTGTTTTTTGTGCCCGTGCGCGAAGGGTATCGTATGGAACTCCGCGACGCCACCGCAGACGACGTCGACGCGATCCGAGAAGTCGCCCGCGAATCGCTGATCGCCTCCTACGGTCACGCGGTCGACGAGGCGCTGCTCGCCGAGGCGGTCGACGAGTGGTACGACCGGGACGACCTCGTCGCGGACATCGACGACGGGACGACGGTGTGTCCCGTCGCCGTCGTCGACGACGCCGTGGTCGGGTTCGCCGAGAGCTACGTGGTCGGGCGGCGCGAGCGGGTCGGCGAGATCGACTGGCTCCACGTCCACCCGGACCACCGGGGCTCCGGCATCGGCTCCGCGCTCCTCGAACGCGTCGAGGCGGAGCTCCGGGACGCCGACGTCGACCGCATCGAGGCGCGGGTCCTCGTCGCCAACGAGGTCGGGACCGCGTTCTACGAGGGCGAGGGGTACGAGCTGGTCGGCGAGCGGCGCGTGGAGATCGGCGAGGAGACGTTCGACGAGCGCGAGTACCGCAAACAGGTCAGCCGCCTGACGGGCATCTCTGAGGGCACCGTCGAGACGGCCGCCGGCGACACCGTCTACGTCGCCTTCGACGAGAGCGAGCGCGGCTCCGACGGTCCCTTCTACGTCGCCTACGCCGACCCCGACCGAGAGCGGCGCTACGGCTACTTCTGCGGGAACTGCGAGGGGACCGACGTCGCCATCGACACGATGGACCGCATGGAGTGCGGCGACTGCGGGAACCGGCGGAAGCCGTCGCGCTGGGACGCCGCCTACTGAGCCGCGCGCGTCGCACCGCCTCGACCCGTAGCGATCCCCGCTACAGCGTCTCCTTCACGCCAAGCACCCGCTCCTCAGCCTCGCGTCCGGGGTCCCACTCGCTCCCGTCGCGCTCGGCCTCCCGGTGCTCGGCGACGGTCCGCGCCATCGCCTCGTCGACCGGGGTCGACTCCCAGCCGAGGTCGGCGAGCGCGCACGTGTCGAGCAGGTGGGGGTACTCCCGGTAGAGCGGGAAGTCGTCGGGTTCGAGCCCGCCGGCCGCGAGCGCGTCGGCGCTCGCCGGCACGACCTCGGGATCGGCCCCGGCGGCCTCGGCGATCGCGTCCAGCGTCTCTTCGAGGGTGAACGCCCGCCGGTCGCCGACGTTGTAGGCGGCGCCGGGGTCGCCGCGCTCGGCGGCGATTCGGAGCGCGCTCGCCACGTCCTCGACGTACGCGCGGTGCCAGAGGTTCTGGCCGTCGCCGGGGACGACGACGCGGTCGTGCGAGAGCACGCGGTCGATCCAGTAGTCGAGCCGCTCCGTGTAGTCGTACGGCCCGTAGACGACGCAGGGCCGGACCGCGGTCGCGCTGACGCCCTCCTCGGCGGCCTCGAACACGATCCGGTCGCCCTCGGCCTTCCGGTTCCCGTACGTCTCGTCGCTCTCGTCGGTCGCCTGTTCGTCGGTACACGGCTCTAGCGGCGTCTCTCCCTCGCGCTTGGGGATCTCCTCGGCGGCGTAGCTCGACCCCGACGAGACGTACACGTAACCGTCGACGTCGGCGAAGACGTCGACCGCAGTCGCCACGTCGTCGGGGCGGTAGGCGACGCAGTCGATCACGACGTCGGGCTCCGCGGAGAGCTTCGCCGTGCGCAGGGCGCGCTCGCTCGTCCGGTCGCCCTCGACGTGCGTCACGCGGTCGTCGTCGGCGAAGGGGTCCTCGCGGTTGCCGCGGTTGAGCATCGCCACGTCGTAGCCGTTCGCGAGCAGGTCGGAGACGGTGTGTCGCCCGATGAACCGGGTGCCGCCGACGACGAGCGCCGTGTCGGTCATACGGGATCTGGGTCCGACGCACTCAAAAGCGTGACCGAACCGAAACGGGTCGCGCAGCCGGGAGGCCGACGACTCAGTCGCCGTACTTCGACCGCGGTCCGTCGCCGCGCCAGCGCCGGTAGAGGAGGTACGCTATCCCGAGCCCGAGGAACCACGTCCCGACCCCGAACACCGCGTATCCGATCCCGATCAGGAAGTCGCCGGCCGGGAATCCGAGCATATCTCGACTCGGCGTCTCGGCAACATAAACGCTCCGAGCGAGGGGCAGTTACACGGTCCCGAAGGTCGTATCCCGCCCCATGACAGACCGCAGCCGCCGTCGGCCGTGGCTCGCCGCGCTGCTGGCGCTCGTCGTCTCCGGGCTCGGGCACGCCTACCTCCGCCGCTGGGCTCGCGCGCTCGGCTGGTACGTCGCGGTCACCGCGGCGGTCGTCGCGCTCGTTCCCGACGCGGCGGTCGACGGACTGATCGCCGGCGACGTGCCGCCGCTCGCCGACGTCGCGCCGGCCGTGCTCGTCGTCGCCGCCAGCGTGATCGACGCGTACGTCACGGCGCACCGACAGAACCGCGAGTACGAACGCGAACGGCGGACGGCGTCGGAGCCGGCCGATCGGGAGGCGTCGGCGGAGCGGATGGACGCCGCGTCGGGAACGAGCGCAACGACCGAGCCTCGGGACCCGCCGGCGTCCGACGAGACGCCCGACGCGGACGCGGCCCCGTGTCCGCACTGCGGCCGCGAGACCGATCCGTCCTTCGACTTCTGTCAGTGGTGCGCCGAGCCGATCGACGAGTGAGGTCGACCGAGAGAGCGACGCGCGAGCTATCGGAACGCGGTCGGCCTAGAAAAGAACCGTCGGAAACGGGACCGCGACCGCCGCCTCAGAAGAGGTAGAACAGCGGGAAGATGAACACCCAGACGATGTCGACGAAGTGCCAGTAGAGGCCGAAGTACTCCACCGGCCGCTCGTCGTCCATGTAGTGGCCCTGGTAGGCCCGGACGAACAGGTAGCAGGCGATCAGGAGTCCCCCGACGACGTGGATGCCGTGAAGTCCCGTGGTGACGTAGTAGATCGACGCCTGCACCGGGTCGCCGTACGGGTTCTGCGCGATGAGGACGCCCACGTCGTATATCTCGTGGTGCCACTCCCACATCTTGATCGCCAGGAAGGTGAACCCGAGCAGGATCGTCGCGCCGAGCGAGGCCAACAGCCCCTTCCGGCTCTCTCGGTGGGCCGCGACGAGCGCCAGGATCACCGTGAACGAGGAGGTGATCAGCACGAACGTGTTGATGAGCCCCGGGAGTGACTCCGTCAGCGGCTCCCACGTCATCCAGCCGGCGTTGTACCGGACGAAGATGGCCGCCGAGAGGAACGCCCCGAAGACGATGACGTCGGACGCTAGGAAGAACCACATCCCCAGCTTCACCTTCTCGACGCCGTTGAACGGCCACCGCTCGGCGAACTCGCTCGGTGGCGCGTAGAAGTCCTCTAACCCCCACATCACGCCGGACGCGACCAGCCCGACGAAGCCGACGAGGATGAACGTCGGGTAGAGGAAGCTCGAAATCTCGACGCTCGTCGACGCGAGCGACTCGCCGACGATGAACGTGACCGAGTCGGCGAACCCGGAGAGCCCGAACATGAAGAACGCGGTCATCAGCGAGAGGGCGAACGGCCAGATGCTCGCGTGGCTCGGGTGTTTGTCCCAGTACGGGTACTCCTTGATGTGGTCCGAGTGCGTGTCGCCGCCGTCGGTCGCGGCGTTCCCGTCGCCGTCGGTCTTCACCGCGGGCCCGCCGTCGGGGACGAAGTCCTTCACGAACTCGAGCTTCCCGGACGCGTACGACGGCCGGTTCGGCCAGTTTTCGAGCGGCGGCGGCGAGGAGACCGCCCACTCGGCGGTCCGCGAGTAGTCCCACGGGTTGTCGCCCGCCTCGGGGCCGGAGACGTACGACTTCGCGAAGTTGTAGAACATGATAAAGAAGGAGAACCCGAGGATGAACGCCCCGATCGTCCCGATCTGGTGGAACGACTGGAACTCGGGGTTGTACTCGAAGACGCGGCGCGGGGTCTCCCAGGCGAGGAACATGGAGAAGTACACCATGTTGAAGCTGACGAAGAAGATCACGAAGTGGAGCTTCCCCAGCAGCTCGTCGTACATCTTCCCCGTGATCTTCGGGAACCAGTAGTAGGCCCCGCCGAACAGCGCCGTCGCCCCCCCGAACATCACGTAGTGGAAGTGCGCGACCACCCAGTAGGTGCCGCGGAACTCGTAGTCGAGGACGATGGCGCCGAGGAACACCCCGGTGATGCCCCCGAGAATGAACAGCAGGAGCGCGCCGAACGCGAAGAGGAACGGCGTCGTGAACTGGATCCGCCCCTTGATCAGCGTGTAGATCAGCGAGAAGACGACGAGGTCGAAGGGGAGCGAGATGCCGATGGTTGTCGCCATCATCAGCGTCTTGATCTCCAGGTTGATCGTCGTGAGGAACATGTGGTGCATCCACACGAGGAACGACTGGACGGAGATGAGACAGATGGAGATGATGACCCACTTCCGGCCGACGAGCCGGCGGCCGGAGAACGTCTGGAACAGCTCCAACATGACGCCGAGCGCCGGGAAGAAGACGATGTACACCTCCGGGTGACCGAAGAACCAGAACAGGTGCCCCCACAGGAGGGAGCCGCCCTCAGTCGCCGAGAAGTACACCGAGCCGAGCACGCGGTCGGCGGCGAGGATAAGCCCCGCGGCGAGCATCGCGGCGAACGCGAACAGCATCATCCACACGGTCGCGAGGATGCTCCACGTGAACATCGGCATGTCCATGATCCCCATCCCCTCGGCGCGCGAGTGGTGGATCGACACGAGGAAGTTCACCGACGAGGCGGTGACTCCGATGATGAACACCGCGAGCGCGAGGACTGCCCCCGTCGACCCGATGCTCGGCGTGTACATCGGGATGTTGAGCGGGGCGTACATCGTCCAGCCGGCGCTCAGCGTGCCGCCCTGGAAGAAGCTGACTCCCAGCAGTACGCCGGAGAACAGGTACATCCAGTACGAGAGCGCGTTCAGCCGCGGGAAGGCCAAGTCGTCGGCACCGATCTGGAGCGGGACGAAGTAGTTCGCGAAGCCGAAGGCGAACGGCGAGAGGAACCAGAACACCATTATCAGCCCGTGGGCCGTCACCGCTTCGTTGTACGCGAGTCCGGAGAGCACCTGGTTCGCGGGGTCCCAGAGCTGAACGCGGATCAGCAGCGCCAGCACGCCGCCGAACAGCAGGAAGAACAGCGCGGTGATCGTGTAGAGGATGCCGACGTCCTTGTGGTTCGTCGTCACGAGCCAGCGCTTGACGGAGGTCGTCGGCGGGAGCTCGCTCACGCGGGAACACCCCCAACGGCGGCGCTCACGCTCGCGCTGGAGGAGTTACCCTCCGCGGCGTCGCCGCCCGTCTCCTCGTACCACTCCCGCCACTCGTCCTGCGGGAGGACCGTGATCTGCCCTTTCATCGCCGAGTGCCCCTGTCCGCACAGCTCGAAGCACTCGACCCTGTACGTCGCCTCACCGCCCTGCGCCTCGACCTCCTCGGAACTCACGGAGAACCAGTTGGAGTTGGTCTCTCCGGGGATAGCGTCGGATTTTATCCGCAACTCCGACGAGCCGAAGTTGTGCCAGACGTCGCGTGAGGTCACCTCGATGTCGATGCGCTGGTCGGCCGGCACGACCATCTCGCCGGTCGTGGTGTGACCGTTCGGATACTCGTACTCCCAGCCGAACTGATACCCCTCGACGAGGATCTCGATATCGCCCTCGTCACCCGTGTCGGGGCCCTCCTCGACGTAGAGGAGGATGCCGTACGCGTACACGACGAGACTGATGACGACGATCGCGCTCAGCCCGAACGACAGGAACAGCTTCTTCGCCTTCGGACCGCCCTGTCCCGTCGGGAGTTCGCCGACCGTCGGCGCGTCGAAGCTCTCTTTCGGTTCGCCTCCGTCGTCGCGGTACTTGTACACGTTCCACAGCGTGTATGCGACGACGATCGTCCCGACGAGCGTCCCGAGCGCGAGGAAGACGAAGAATATCTCCTCGAACACCTCCGCCTGCGCGCGCCAGTCGCCCCCGGGTTGCAGGATAATTGGATCTATCATGTTCCTCTATCAGCTCTTGACTCACACTTGGCGATGGCACACTTAGCTCTTGTGTAGCGCGACCGGAAACCCCGTGTCCGCCCCCCGATCCGACGCCTCTCCGACGGGGACGAAGAGCCGATCCGAACGCGTATACGAAGGCTATTTGTACACGCGAACGGACCGCCTAACAACGAACCCCACCATGGTCTCACTCACGCTCTTGAGCACGGCACTAATGGGGCTGCTCGCCGCGGCCACCTTCCTCGCCGTCGCGAAGGTCGGCGCGCGGCGGACGGCGCCCGGGACGGACGCGTCGCACGACAGATACGCCGTCGTCGTCGGCGCGCTCCGCGACTTCGTCCGCCGGCCGGTCGTGTGGGCCGTCACCTTCGTCGTCGTCACGGTCGGCATCGGCGCTGTCGCGCTGCTCGCGGTCGGCAGCTTCGGGCTCCCGGAGGGGCTTTCCGGCAGCCTCCTCGGCGTCACCTACGCCGCGGTCGGGCTGCTCGTGACCGGCTTCGTCTTCCTCGGCGCCTACTTCAGCGCCCGGGGGCGCGGGCTCGGGAACGCGCACGGCGTCGCGGCGGGCTCGTTCGCCGCGGGGCTCGTCTTCCTCGTCCTCATCGCGGTCCAGCTCCTCGTCGGCGTCATCGGCTGAGTGCGGTCCCGTCGATCCGTTCCCGTCGCGCCCCGCGAGACGACCGCGTCCCGGTCAGCGTCTCAGATCTCCTCGGCGAACGGTCGGCGAAGAAACCGCGACCCGGCGACCGCGACTCCCTTCCCGGACCGCGCCGACCTCCCTACGCGACCGCGACGCCGTTCCGCGCGAGGAAGTCGCTCGCGGCCTTGATCTCGACCGGGCTGCCGATGATCCGACAGTAGCCGTCGGCCTCCACGACCGTCACGGTGAACCGCTCCCGGAACCGCCCGCCGATGCCGTCGAGGGCGCGACACGGGAGGACGATCTGCGTGCTGTCACGGAGGCTCGACGGATCGGGCATTCGACGTGCGTGTGGGTCGCGCGTGGCGGATAATAACCGTATCGAAGTATCGACACGATCGCGGCCGACTCGCACGGACCGTCGAGACGGACTCGAACGGACCGCCGCGAGAGTCGCACGGACCGCCGCAGCGGGCGGATCCCGGAGGGCTCTCGCGGACCGCGGCGGCCGGTCCCCGACCGGTCTGCGAACCCTCCGACGGACCGAAGGAACACCTTTAACGAGGCGAACGGCCGACAGTACGCCAATGGGACTGGAAGAGGAGATCGAGGACCTCCGCGAGGAGATCGCCGAGACGCCCTACAACAAGGCCACGGAGGCCCACATCGGGCGCCTGAAGGCGAAGCTCGCGGAGAAGAAGGAGAAGCTGGAGAACCAGTCCTCCGCCGGCGGCGGCCACGGCTATGCGGTCGAGAAGCACGGCGACGCCACGGTCGCCTTGGTCGGGTTCCCGAGCGTGGGCAAGTCCACCCTCATCAACGCCCTCACCAACGCCGACAGCGAGGTCGGCTCCTACGAGTTCACGACGCTCGACGTCAACCCCGGCATGCTGAAGTACCGCGGCGCGAACATCCAGATCCTCGACGTGCCGGGGCTGATCGAGGGCGCCGCGGGCGGCCGCGGCGGCGGGAAGGAGGTGCTCTCGGTCGTCCGGACCGCAGACCTCGTGGTGTTCATGCTCTCCGTCTTCGAGATCGAGCAGTACGACCGGCTCCGCGAGGAGCTGTACGCGACCAACATCCGCCTCGACACGGAGCCGCCGAACATCAACATCCGGAAGACGCACAAGGACGGGCTCGGCGTGACGATGAGCGACGAGGTGAGCCTCGACGAGGAGACGGTCAAGCAGGTGCTCCGCGAGTACGGGTACGTCAACGCGAAGGTGACGATCCCCCACGACCTCACGATCGACGAGCTCGTCGACGCCGTGATGGACAACCGGGAGTACCTCCCGTCGATGGTCACGGTGAACAAGGCCGACCTCATCGACAGGAGCTACCTCCCGACCGTCAAGGAGGAGCTCCGCGAGCGCGACCTCGACCCCGACGACGTGCTCTTCATCTCCGCCGAGAAGGAGCTCGGGCTCGACGGGCTCAAGGAGCGCCTCTGGGAGGAGCTCGGCGTCATCCGGATCTACATGGACAAGCCCGGCCGCGGCGTCGACTACGAGGAGCCGCTCATCCTCTTCGAGGGCGACACGGTCGGCGACGCCTGCGCGAAGATCGGCGGGGAGTTCGACGAGCGGTTCAAGTTCGCGCGCGTCTCCGGCCCGAGCGCGAAACACGACGACCAGCAGGTCGGGAAGGGCCACGAGCTGGCCGACGAGGACGTGCTCCGGATCGTCGCGCGGAAGTGAGGGCGCGACCGCTCGGCGGTCGCGGAAGCGGCTCGGAGGCTACAGCCCGAGCTCCCGGCCGAGCACCACGTGCTGGATCTCGCTCGTCCCCTCGCCGATCTCCATCAGCTTCGCGTCGCGGTAGAAGCGCTGCGGCGCGAAGTCCGTGGTGTAGCCGTAGCCGCCGAGCGTCTGGACCGCCTCCTCGGCCACCTCGCGGGCCGCCTCGCTGGCGTCGAGCTTCGCCAGCGACGACTCCCTCGTCACCGACTCGCCGGCGTCGTACCTCGTCGCCGCCTTATGCGTGAGCAGCCGCGCGCGCTCCGTCTGCCGGTGCATGTGGACGACCTTGTCGCGGATCGTGTCGAACTTCGCGATCGGCTTCCCGAACTGCTCGCGCTCGCCGGCGTACTCCTTGGCCGCTTCGTACGCCCCCTGCGCGAGCCCGACCGACAGCGCCGCGATGGAGATCCGGCCGCCGTCCAGCGTCTTCATCGTCTGCGTCCACCCCTCGCCCTCCTCGCCGAGCAGCCGGTCCGCCGGGATCCGCACGTCGTCCAGCCTGATCTCGCAGGTCGGCGAGGAGTTGAGCCCCATCTTGTCCCAGACGGTCGCGATCTCGAACCCGTCGTCGTCGGGGTCGACGATGAACGTCGAGATCCCGTCGTAGCCGGCGTCCGGGTCGGTGACGGCCTTCACCAGCACGCTGTTGGCGACGTTCGCGTTCGTGATGAACTGCTTCGTCCCGTTCAGCACGTACTCGCCGGCGTCGGCGTCGAACTCGGCGGTCGTGTCCATGTCGGAGGCGTCGGAGCCGCTGCCGGGCTCGGTGAGCGCCCACGCGCCGATCTCGCCGCCCTCGGCGAGGGGTCGGAGCCATTCCTCCTTCTGCTCGTGGGTCCCGAACAGCTCGATCGGCTTCGCGCCGAGGGAGGTGTGGGCGGCGTACGAGAGGCCGATCCCGCCCGAGACGCGGCCGAGCTCCTCGGTGACGAGGGCGTACATGAGCTGGTCGCCGCCGAGCCCGCCGTACTCCTCGCTCACGGGGACGCCCATCATATCGAGGTCGTTCAGGTCGGCGAAGACCTCGTCGGGGAACCGGTGCTCGTCCTCGATCTCCTGAGCGATCGGCCGGATCTCCTCCTCGCAGAACTCCCGGACGGTGTCGCGTATCATCCGGTGTTCCGCGGGTAGCTCGAAGTCCATGGGCAAGAATTGCGACCCGCCGGCATAAACGATGCGAACGACCGTGATCGATTCTACGCGCTCGCCCCCGCCTCCCGGTCGCGCGCCCGCCTCACCTCTCGGTCGCGAGCCCGTCTCGGCCCCCAACCGCGCCTCCGGGCGCCGACCGGGGACGCCACTTATGTCCCGTCGCCGCGTTCGGTCTCCACATGGAGCTCCGCCGGCTCGTGCGCGGTCGCGTGGACTGGCCCGACATCGAGCGGGTCGTCCGGGAGCTGGCGGACCGGTACGACCGCGACGGGATGCGGGTGCGGTTCCTCGACGCCGACAACTGGCTGTCGACGCCGATGGTCGTCGACGACGACCTGTTCGTGAAGGTGATCACGAGACAGAACACGCTCGTCCACACGCTGTTCACCACCGGGCGGAACCTCGGGGCCGTCTCCGCCGGCACCGAGGGCTTCTTCGAGCGCTACGAGACGCCCTACGAGATGGCCCGCCACGAGCTGGAGGCGACTCGCAGGGTGAGGGGGCTCGGCGTCAACGCGCCGGAGCCGATCGAGGCGCTGGAGGTCGGCGACCTCGGCGTCGTCGTCTTGGAGTACCTCCCCGAGTTCCGGACGCTCGACGAGCTCGACCGGGCGGCGGTCGCCGAGCTGGCGCCCGCGCTGTTCGCGACGCTCCGGACCATCCACGACGCCGGGCTCGCCCACGGCGACCTCCGGGCGGAGAACGTCCTCGTGCGGGACGGCGAGCTGTACGTCATCGACGCGACGAGCGTGAGCGAGGCGGGCCGCGAGTCGGCGCGGTCGTACGACCTCGCGAGCGCGCTCGCGGCGCTGGAACCCCTGATCGGCGCGCCCGACGCGATCGGCGCCGCGCTCGGCGGCTACTCGACCGACGAGCTGCTCGCGGCCCGGCGGTTCCTCGACTTCGTCGCGATCCGCCCCGACCACGACTTCGAGGCCGCGGAGCTGAAGGGGGAGTTGGAGAAGCGGACGGCGTAGGGGTCGGGGACCCGTCGGCGTCCGCAGTCGGGGGTCCCGCGGCCGCGACTCCCGGCTCACCCCGCGGTCGGGTCCGGCGACTCGTCGGGCGGCTCGGCGCGCTCCCGGCTGACGATCCAGATGCCGACGGCCATCAGCGCGCCGCCGGCGAGGAACCCCGGACCGAGCGCCTCGCCCAGCAGCGCCGCGCCGAGCGCCGCCCCGACGACGGGCTGCGCGAAGAAGAACGCGGCGACGGTCCCGGCGGAGACGTACTCCAGGCCCTTGTACCAGAGGAACCACGCCGCCGCCGTCGACGCGACGCCGAGGTACAGCACGGCGCCGGCCGACTCGACGGTCAGCGGGAGGTCGGCGGGCGAACGGCCGAGGTACCACAGCTCGCCGCCGGCGAGAACCCCCAGCATCGGGACGCTCGCCAGCGAGGAGTACGTCGCCGCGCGGAGCGCCCCGTGGCGCCTGACCGCCCGGAGCCCCCAGACGGTGTAGCCGGCCCACGCCGCGCTCGCGACGAGCAGCAGCCCCACCCCGAGGAGGTTGCCGGCGGCGACCGACGCGAGCTCGTACCGCCCGGCGAGGACGACCGCGGTGCCGACGCCCGCGAGCGCCATCCCGGCCGCCTTCGTCGCCGTGACGCGCTCGCCGAGCACGAGCGCGCCGAGCGCGACGGTGAACACGGGCGTCAACACCGTCAGCAGCGACCCCTGGCTGGCGTTCGTCAGCTCGGTGCCGACGAACTGGGTCGCGACCGTCAGGGTCACCCACCCGCCGAGCGCCGCGAACGTCGCCCACTCGTCGCGCGGCGGCGCGACCCCGCCCCGGCCGGCGACGACGAGCCAGAGCGCCGCGGCACCCAGCGCGACCCGGAGGAACCCGAGCGTCACGGGCGGGATCAGCGCGAACCCCCACTTGCTGACGACGTACATCCCGCCCCACAGCGCCGCGGCTGCGAGCGGGGCGAGCGCGAACGCGTACCGTCCGAGCGTGGTCGTCATGGCGTGGGGCGAGCGGCCGAGTCGCGGTCCGTTCGCGGAAGGTCGGCGTCGGGTGTTGAAGACGGCGATACGGATCGGAGCCGGCGAGGAGTCGATCGCCGCGGACGGAGGCTCAGCCGCCCAGGTACAGCTGGGAGACCTCCTCGTCGTTCAACAGCTCCTCCGGGGTGCCCTCGAACCGGACGGTCCCCTGGTCGAGGACGTAGCCGCGGTCGGAGATGCCGAGCCCCTTCGTCACGTTCTGCTCGACCATGAGGATCGCCGTGTCCATGTCGTTGACCTCCTGAACGTCCTCGAACACGTCGTCCGCGGTGTTGGGCGCGAGCCCCGCGGACGGCTCGTCGATGAGGAGCACGTCGGGCTCCATCACCAGGGCCCGCGCGAACGCCAGCACCTGGCGCTGACCGCCGGAGAGCGTCCGCGCCTTCGAGCCGCGCTTCTCGTCGATGATCGGGAACCGGTCGTAGAGGGTCTCGATCACCTCGTCGAGGCCGCCCTCGCGGGCCACGCCCCCCATCCGCAGGTTCTCGTCGATCGTCAGCGAGCCGAACACGTTGTCGGTCTGGGGGACGTAGCCGATCCCCTCGCGGACGATCTCCTCGGGCGGCATCCCGCCGATCTCGCGGCCGTGGTACTCGACGGTCCCCGTCCACGGGGTCAACATCCCGAACGCCGTCTTGAGCACCGTCGACTTCCCGGCGCCGTTCGGGCCCACGAGACAGACGATCTCGCCCGGATCGAGCCGGATCGAGCAGTCGTCGAGCACCTGTACCTCGCCGTACCCGCCGTCGACGTTCGACAGCGAGAGCACGGGATCGGTCCCGTCGTGACCCCCGTTCGCGGGGCCGGTCGCCTCGTCGCTCATGTGCCGCCTCCGAGGTACGCGTCGACGACGCGGTCGTCGCTGCGGACCCCCTCCGGCGTCCCCTCGGTCAGGACGTGCCCCTGATCGAGGACGACGATCGGGTCCGCTACGTCCATCACGAACTCCATGTCGTGCTCGATGAGCAGGAACGTCGTCCCCTGCTCGTTGAGCCGCCGGATCTGTTCTTTCAGCTTCTTCGCGAGCGTCGGGTTCACCCCCGCCACCGGCTCGTCGAGCAGGAGGATCTCCGGCTCGGCGAGCATCGCCCGCGCGAGCTCGACGAGCTTCATCTGGCCGCCGGAGATGTCGGTCGCCGGCTGCGTCGCGAGGTGGTCGATCTCGAACTCCGCCAGGATCCGCTCCGCCTCGGCGAGGTTCGCCGACTCGCTCTCGCCGACCGACCCGGGCGACGCGAACAGCCTGAGGAACGACTCGCCGGGCTGGTTCCGCGGCCCGACCAGCATCGCCTCCCGGACCGTCATCCCCTCCAGCTTGCGCGGGGTCTGGAACGTCCGAACGAGCCCGTGCTCGGCGACCTCGTACGGCTCCATCCCCGTCACGTCGGTCCCGTTCACCTCCACGGTCCCCCCGTCGGGCTCGTAGAAGCCGGAGATGAGGTTGAACAGCGTCGACTTCCCGGCGCCGTTCGGGCCGATGAGCCCGGTGATGGTGCCGCGCTCGACCGCGAACGTCGCGTGGTCGGTCGCCGCGAGCCCGCCGAACGACTTCTGGAGGTCGTCGACGCGCAGGACGGCGTCGTCCTTCGGGAGGGCGCCCTCACTCACCGCCCTCACCTCCCTTCCGGTCGCGGACGCCGGTGTCGGGCGTCTCGGGCGCCCCCCGACCGTCGACCGCGCTCGGCCAGATCAGCTCGCGCTGCGGCGGGAGGATTCCCTGCGGCCGGTAGCGCATCACGGCGACGATCACGACCCCAATCAGCAGCAGCCGCAGCGGCGCGGGGTCGATCGGCAGCGCCACGTCGTTCAAGAATCGGGTCCCCTCGCGGATGGTGACGATGACGATGCCGCCGAACAGCGCCCCGCGGTTGGAGCCGCTGCCGCCCAAGATCACGGCGACCCACGCGTAGAACGTCGTGATCGGGTCGAGGTCGCCCGGCCCGACGTAGAGGTTCAGGTGCGTGTAGAAGACGCCGGCAAGCGCCATGATCAGGCTCCCGATGACGAACGACTGCATCTTGAACGAGTAGGTGTCCTTGCCGAGCGCCCGGGCGAGGTCCTCGTCGGAGCGGATCGTGCGCAGCACCCGCCCCCACGGCGACCGGTGCGCGCGCCGGAGGACGAAGTACGCGCCCCCCGCGAACGCGAGCACCAGCAGGACGTTCAGCGACGCCTGCCAGAACGCGGTCTCCAGGATCACCGGCGACCCGGGGATCACCTCCACCCGGAGCCCGGGCATCACCTCCGGGAACGTCGAGAGCACCGGCCACCCGGCGAAGAAGCCGGGGATACCGCGGACCCCAGCGCTGCCGTTCGTGAGCCAGCGCTCGTTGAGCACGACCAGCCGCACGACCTCCGCGAGCCCGAGCGACGCGATGGCGAGGTAGTCCGCCCGGAGCCGGAGCGTCGGGACTCCGATCAAAAGCGCCAGCGCGAACGCGGCGGCGAGCGCGACGACGAGCCCGACGAGGGGGTTGAACCCGCCCGCGACCGGCGACCCGCTCGCGGTCATCAGCGCGGAGCCGTACGCGCCGATCCCGAAGAAGGCGGCGACGCTGAAGTTGATCAGGCCGGTGAACCCCCACTGGGCGTTCAGCCCGAGCGACAGCAGGGCGTACATCCCCGCCAGTCCGACGAGGAACAGGAAGTACGTCGGGCCGAGCGCGCCGGTGAGCAGCGCGGCGAGCAGGAACAGCAGGAACGCGGCGCTGACGCCGAGCACCCACCCCTCCGGGCGGGTCAGGTCGTCGACCGCCCCCCGCGGACCGTCGAGGAGGCTCACGTCGCCCCCTCCCCGGCGATCCCGTTCGGCCGGACGAGCAGCACCGCGACCATGATCAGGAACGCGATCGCGTTCGCGTACTCGATGGTGACCAGGTTCTCCAGGGCGGTCGCGAGCCACCCCGGCCAGATCGGTAACGCCTCGATCACGTCGGAGAAGAACGGTGTGAGCTGGTTTATCATGCCGATGAGGAAGCCGCCCGCCATCGCGCCGTAGACGGAGCCGATCCCGCCGAGGATCACCGCCGCGAAGATCACCAGCAGGAGGTTGAACCCCATCCGCGGCGAGAGCTGGTTGAACAGGCCGAGGAAGACGCCGCCCGCGCCCGCGAGCCCGGCGCCGATGACCCACGTCCACAGCTTCACGCGCTTCGTTCGGATACCGCTGACGCGGGCGAGGTCCGGGTTGTCCGCCATCGCGCGCATCTTCCGGCCCAGGTCGGTGTACTGTAACAGGACGTGGAGCCCGACGACGAGCACCACCGCGGAGCCGACGATCGCGACGTCGTGGAGCGTTATCCGGACGCCGTACGGCACCAGCGACTCGATCGGTCGCAGCGGCCGCAGGTCGAACCGGGTGAAGTCGGAGCCGAACCGGATCTGGATCAGCGCCCGGTAGATGAACGCGATCCCGATCGACGTGATCAGCAGGCCGATCGAGTCGACGTCGAGCGGCTCGTAGATGAGCTTCTCGGTGCCGACCGCGACGACCGCCGCGACGGCGATGCCGGCGACCAGGGCGACGAAGAAGCCGTACGGGAGCCCCAGCACGGCCCCCCCGAGCCCGCCGACGGCGCCGAAGGTCACGAGCGCCGCGTACGCGCCGATCGTCATCGTGTCGCCGTGCGCGAAGTTCGCGAAGTCCGCGATGCTGTACACGAGCGACAGCCCGATGCTCCCGAGGACGATGATGCTGCTGAAGACCAGCCCGTTGGCCAGGTATCCGAGGACGGTCATCGGTGCTATCAGCCTTCGATGAAGTCGATGCCCTCGTACGCGTGGTCCTGGACCTCCAGGACCTGGAGGAAGCCGACCGGATCCCCGTTCTCGTCGAAGTCGATGGGACCGCTGACCCCCTGGTAGTCGACGTCGTCCGGGCCGCCGCCGTCGGCGAGGATCTCGCTCGCGGCCTCGAACGACGTCACCTCCTCGCCTTCCGGGCCGGAGACCCGTCGCACCGTCTCCTGAAGCGCCGCGCCGGTGAACTCGTCGGCGGCCTGGATCGCGAGCGCGGCGTTGATCACGCAGTCGTACGCGTACGCCGCCCACGAGGTCGGCTGCCGGTCGTACTCCGACTCGAAGGCGTCGGCGAACGACTGGTAGTTCTCCTCCTCGATCGGCGCGGAGGGGACGACGATCTTCATCCCGTCGATGCTCCCCTCGGGGGTGTTCTCCAGCACGTTGTCGCCCGAGACGGAGTCGGCGCCGTAGAACTGCGCCTCGTACCCCGACGAGAACACCTCGTTGACCATCGTCGTGAACTCCGCCTGGTAGGTGATGAACAGCCACGCGTCCGCGCCGGAGCCGTTCATCTCCGAGACGACGCTGGAGTAGGACTGCTGCTCCTGGTCGTGGGGCGTGTTGTAGACGACCTCGCCGTCGTACGCGTCGACGAACGCGTCGGTGAGGCTCTGGCCGTAGTCGTTGTTGACGTAGGTGACCGCCACCTCGTCGTAGCCGTCGTCGGCGATGAGGTTCGAGAGCGCGAGCGACTGGCTGCGGCCCGACGGCGACATCCGGAGCAGCCCCGGGAAGTCGGTGAGGTTGAGCCCGGTGGAGTTCTGGCTCAGCTGGACGACGTCGGTCCCCTCGACGACGCTCTCGTAGATGGCCAGCGAGACGCCGGAGCCGACAGCGCCGATGAGGAACGGCACGCCGTCCTGGTTGACGAGCTTCTGGGCGGCCGCGATCCCGCCCTGGTTCTCGCTCTCGGAGTCCTCGACGATCAGGTCGAGCTCCCGGCCGTCGATGCCGACCTCGTTGACGCGCTGTAAGGCGAGGTTGACGCCGCGCTGATTCCGCTCGCCGAACGCCGACAGCGACCCGGTCTGCGAGTCGACCATCCCGATCTCGTACGGGCCGGCCGACCCCCCGTCGTCGCCGTCGGAGCCGTCGCCGCCGTCCTCACCGTCCGTTCCGTCGTCGCCGCCGTCGCCGCCGTCCCCGTCGCTTCCGTCGCCGTCGTCCGTCGTGCTCAGACAGCCCGACAGGGCGACGAGTCCCGCACCGCCGGTCAGTTTCAGCAGGGTTCGCCGGTCCGCCACATCCGTGGTATCTCGTGACATATGTGACCTGATATCTCCGTGGACAGCCGGGTATCTCAACCCCGGCCCGTCCATGGTCGGGTCGATCCCATATGTTCTTTTCGTCCGGCGCGACGGTCGTGACGAGTATTTATTCACTTCAAACTGTAATGAAATAATTGGTCGGGTGCCCATATATACCGATGGGGATCCGCGGTGATCGTATGATCCCGCCCATCGCGAGCAACTTCGTCGCCGGGGAGACGCCGGAGGCGGCGCTCGCCCACGTCGAGGGGCTCAACGACCGCGGCGTGGCCGGCATCCTGAACCTGCTCGGCGAGCACTACGAGGAGCGTCCGCCCGCCGACGCCGACGCCGACGCGTACGTCGACCTCGTCGAGGCGATCGCGGAGCGCGGCGTCGACGCCTGCGTCTCCGTGAAGTCCAGCCAGATCGGGCTCGACGTCGGCGACGCCGTCTTCGAGGAGAACCTCGCGCGGATCGTCGAGGCGGCCAACTCGCCCGCGGCGACCGGATCCGACGGCCGCGGCACGTTCGTCTGGATCGACATGGAGGACCACGAGACCACCGACGTGACGCTCGACGCGTTCGAGCGCCACGCGGTCGCGACCGACGGCAACGTCGGCGTCTGCGTCCAGGCGAACCTGAAGCGGACCCGCGACGACCTCGAACGGCTCGCCGACCTCCCGGGGAAGGTCCGGCTCGTCAAGGGCGCCTACGACGAACCCGCCGAGCTGTCGTATAAAAAGAAGGCCCGCGTCGACGAGTCCTACCGCGACTGCCTCGCGTACATGTTCGAGGCGTTCGACGACGGGGTCGCGGTCGGGAGTCACGACCCGGCGATGATCGATTACGCGAAGGAGCTGCACGCCGAGCACGGCACCCCCTACGAGGTGCAGATGCTGACCGGCGTCCGGGAGTCGGCGCAGTTCGAGCTCGCGGCCGAGGACGACGTGGCGGTGTACCAGTACATCCCGTACGGCTCCAAGTGGTTCTCCTACTTCTACCGGCGGATCCGGGAGCGCAAGTCGAACGCGCTGTTCGCGCTGCGGGCGGTCGTCGGGAGCTGAGCGGGTTCGACCGAGAATCGCGCTCGGGCGTCGATCGTCGGACTCCGTCGAACCGTACTTGCGATTGAACGCGGGAGTGAGTACTGCAGATCGGTGTCTGCGTAACCGTATTTAAATAGCCGTGAGCGACGGTGACGATCGCTTATGAATGACGGATGCGGTGGCGCGCGCCTCCGAGCGGCCGCCGGTGGCGGCCGCGAGGTGCGCCGCGCGAGGGAGTCGCGAACGCCCGCAGGGCGTGAGCGACGAGGCTGGGGAGGCGTGGTGCTGTGCGGGGCGAGGCGGGACTCAAAGGGGCAGCCGCGAGGACAGCGCAGGCGACGCAAGCACTGGAGGGAGCGAACGAAGTGAGCGACCGAAGCGCGTGGTTCGAGAGAGCTTCGCTCTCTCGTCATCACGAAAGGCGCGGAGCGCCTTTCGAACGACAGCGAGCGTGCGCTGTCCTCACGGCTGGGGCTTTGGAGGAGTTCACCGCAGATCTCCTCGCGATCGATTATAACCGAGCGGCTGGGGCTTTGGAGGTGCCCACCGCGGTAGCGCCGATCAGTTATAAACAACCGACAGCAACACCGCGATTCGACTGATAAACGGCCTCGCTCACGACCTACGACACCTACTCCCGCTATCGATCGCCGCTCTGTCTGTATCGATCGCCGCTCTGTCTCTACTGGCCGCACGGGATTCGAAGGATATCGCCTATCAGAGGTCGCGACGGGGTAGGGAATCGTCGACTTCGAACTACGGGTCCAGCAGCTTCGACTCCGCCTTCCGGAGGTGTTCGAGCAGCGTCGTCTTCGAGACGCCCATGTCGTCGGCGAGCTCGCGCGTCGACGCCTGACGCGGCCACTCGTAGTACCCCGCCTCGCGGGCGTGCTCGTACACGTCCCGCTGCGTGGGCGTCAGCGTGTCGAGCCGTTGCTCGCGCGGGGTCCGGCCCGCGTGGCCCGACGACGACATCGACTCCACGGTCACCTCGGCGCCAGAGTCCGCCTGCACCGCGTCGAGCGCCTCCCGGATGTCGGTGCGCTCGCCGACGAAGCACACCTGCCACTCCTCGCGCCCGTCCTCGATCCGGACCGGCGCGCTGTGGACGAACCCGTGCTCCAGCAGCGTCGGACACACCATGTCGGCCGGGTCGTACTCCAGGAAGAACTCGCGGACGACGTTGCCCGGGGCGTCCCTCGCGCGTCCGAACCGCTCCTGCAGTTCGAGCAGGTTCCCCGCGCGGTCGGAGTCGCGGATCGCGTCGAGCAGCGCCTCGACCTCCTCGTTGGTGTCGGCGAACGCCGTGAACAGGCCGTTCACCGAGTTCGGCGCGTCGGCGTCGGTCCGCGGCGAGTTGTAGATGGCGTGCGCGAGCACGCCGCCGTCGGTCCTGCTCGTCGCCTCGATCGCCCAGCAGTTCGGGTGCCACAGGTCGAGAGTGAGCCGGGTCCCGGACCACTCGCCCGCCCCGGCCGCGTCGGTCGTTGCCATCGTTGTCGCCTCCTTGGCAGCGGATCACAAAGACTCTGCCGACCATGGTCGGGTGGGATATTTGGACGGAGCGAGGGCAAGCACCGCCTATGTCGCAGCCGTACCAACACTACGTCGACGGCGAGTGGGTCTCGGGCGCGGGCTCCGAGACCTTCGAGAGCGAGAACCCGGCGACCGGGGAGTCGCTCGGCGAGTTCCGTCGGGGGACCCCCGCGGACGTCGAGCGCGCGGTCGACGCCGCCGACGAGGCGTTCGACGAGTGGCGCGAGCTCTCCCGGATCCAGCGCGCGGAGTACCTCTGGGACGTGTACCACGAGCTCCGCGAGCGCACCGACGAGCTCGGGGAGGTCGTCACGAAGGAGTGCGGGAAGGAGATCAGCGAGGGGAAGGCCGACGTGGTCGAGGCCGCGCACATGGTCGAGTGGGCCGCGGGCGACGCCCGACACCCGAAGGGCGACATCGTCCCCTCGGAGATCCCGTCGAAGGACGCGTACATGCGCCGGAAGCCCCGCGGCGTCACCGGCTGTATCACCCCGTGGAACTTCCCGGTCGCCATCCCGTACTGGCACATGGCCATCGCGCTGGTCGAGGGCAACACCGTCGTGTTCAAGCCGGCCGAGCAGACGCCGTGGTGCGCGCAGATCATCGCGGAGATGTTCGACGACGCCGGGATCCCCGACGGCGTCTTCAACATGGTACAGGGGTTCGGCGACGCCGGCAACGCGATCGTCGAGCACGACGACGTCGAGACGGTCCTGTTCACCGGCTCGGCCGAGGTCGGCCACCACATTCAGGACAAGCTCGGCGGCGTCGCCGGCAAGCGCGCCGCCTGCGAGATGGGCGGCAAGAACGCGATCGTGATCACGGAAGAGGCGGATCTCGACGTCGCGGTCCACTCGGCCGTCATGTCCTCGTTCAAGACGACCGGCCAGCGCTGCGTCTCGTCCGAGCGCCTGATCGTCCACGCCGACGTGTACGACGAGTTCAAAGAGCGGTTCGTGGAGATCGCGGAGTCCGTCGCGGTCGGCGACCCGCTCGACGAGGAGACGTTCATGGGCCCGCTCATCGAGGCGGAGCACCACGAGAAGGTCGCCGAGTACAACGCGCTCGCCCGCGAGGAGGGCGTGAACGTCCTCGTCGACCGCACCGACCTCGACGCCGACGAGGTCCCCGACGGCCACGCGGACGGCCACTGGATCGGCCCGTTCGTCTACGAGGCCGACCCCGACGCGGACCTGCGGTGCACCCACGAGGAGGTGTTCGGGCCGCACGTCGCGCTCTTGGAGTACGAGGGCGGCATCGAGCGCGCGGTCGAGATCCAGAACGACACCGAGTACGGCCTCGCCGGCGCGGTCATCTCCGAGGACTACCGGCAGATCAACTACTACCGCGACCGCGCGGAGCTCGGGCTGGCGTACGGGAACCTCCCCTGTATCGGCGCCGAGGTCCAGCTCCCCTTCGGCGGCGTGAAGAAGTCCGGCAACGGCTACCCCTCGGCCCGGGAGGCCATCGAGGCCGTCACCGACCGCACCGCGTGGACCCTGAACAACTCGACGGAGATCGAGATGGCGCAGGGGCTCTCGGCCGACATCAAGACGAGGGACGACTGAGGGCGGTCGGCGTCGGGGCGCTCCGACCGTCCCGCCGTTCGACCGTCTATCGCTCGATCGTCTATCGCTCGACCGCGGTCGCGGCCGCCGCGACCGCTTCTCCCGGCCCGTCCGCCTCGGCGAGCGCGCCGCGGGCGACGAGCCGCTCCCGCGGCCGCCCGACCGGCTGGGGGACCGACTCCGTGCCGAGCAGCCCCGACTCTCGGAGCTTCCGCTTCACCCGCGTGAACGTCGCCGAGCTCCCGAGCCCCGCGTCCTCGAAGGCGCGGCGCAGGTCGCGGTCGAGCGCGCCGCGGCGGGCGCCGGCGACGTACGCCCGACGCCGCGCCCCGGCCAGGTCGAGGGGGTCGCCCCCGACCGCGTCGCCGCCGGGACCCTCGACGACTCCGGCGTCGAAGGCCCGCACGACGTCGTCCGCGACGGCGACGCCGCAGCGCTCCCGGACCGACTCGTACACGCGGCGGCGGCTCGGCGCCCGCGGGCGGCGCCCCTCGGCCGCCTCGACGAGCGGGACGTAGCGCTCTCGGAGCGCGGGGTCGTCGCCGACGCGGCACCACGTCGCGGTCGCGTCGCCGTCTTCCCGGCCCCCGACCGCGACGAGCACGTGACCCGTCTCTCGGCCGACGAGCGCCGGGTTCGGCTGCGGCTCCGACAGCGTTCGGAGGTCGAGAACGCCCGCCTCCGCGAGCGCCGCGAGCCGGCTCGCGCGGCGGAACTCGTCGACGACGGCGTCGATCGCGCGGTCGGTCGCGAGGACGGTGAGCGTCGGGAGCTCCGAGACGGGCGAGTCCGGCGACGGTCCCGGAGCGCCCTCGGTCGACGTCAGCCCGCGCAGCGTCGAGAGGTCCGGCTCGACGACCGCCGGCGCCGCCTCGCGGTACGCCTCGATCACCGCCGTCAACAGCGGCGGCGACGGGTCCGCGAGCACCGGGTCGGCGAGGTCCCCGATCGCCCCCCGACCGTCCGCGAACGGCAGGGTCGGTTCGGGAGGCACACGCGCACCTACGCGGCGGGCGGATTAAGAGTGGCGGCGGACGCCGGGTGCCACCCTCTCAGGGCACGTCCACGCGGGTAACGTGACCGCCGCACCCGCACCGCTCGACGTACTCCGGGTCGAGGCCGTCGCGCTCCTCGCGGAGCGCGTCGTAGAGGAACTCCTTTGGGTGACCGAGGTCGCCGTGGGTGACGAGGTTGACGTGGTTCCCGGAGGCCGTGTGGTCGACCGCCGCCAGCGCGTCGCGGACCGCCAGCTCCGGGTCGTCGGCGTACTTCGGCTCCTCCAAGTTCGCCGACCAGGAGTTGTCGTGGACCCGGTCGGTGATCGGTTCGGCGGTCTCGTCGTGGTCGTGGTCGTCGGTAGTGGATGTCATTGGAACGGTCGCTCGCGATCAGTGGTCGGCGGCCGCGATCTCGGCGCCGACGGGTCGGCTGGGGAGCTCGTCGACGAACTCCCGGACCACCGTCCGCTCGACGCGCTGAAGCGTCTCGCTGCACGTCGACTTCGCGATCCCGACGTGCTCCGCGACCTCCGTCAGAGTGGCCTCCCGCGGGACGTCGTAGTAGCCGAGGTCGACGGCCGCGAGCAGGAGCTCGCGCTGTCGGTCCGTCAGCAGGCGGGCGGGGTCGACGCGCTGGCGCACGCGCTCGACCTCGAACGAGAGGCCGAGCTCGCTCAGCCGGCGGCCCATCTCGGCGACGCGCTCGTGTTCGCCGGTGACCTCGACCTCCGCCACCCCGTCCTCGATGTCGAGCGGCATCTCGATCGGGAGGCCGGAGCGCTTCGCGGCCAGCAGCAGCAGCGGCGCGTCCGTCTCGATCCGGACCGTGGCGACGCCCTCCTCCCGCGCCATCACCGACACGGAGGTCAGCGCGTCGTGCGACCCCATCGCCGACAGCACCGCGTCGACGTCGCGGGCGGTGACCCTGACGAGGGCGAAGCCGGCCTCCTCGCCG
The DNA here is from genome assembly GCF_042665015.1 of Halorubrum rutilum. GTDB lineage: Archaea > Halobacteriota > Halobacteria > Halobacteriales > Haloferacaceae > Halorubrum > Halorubrum rutilum. Next base: position 110,446 of record NZ_JBHTBL010000005.1, read on the forward strand.
GGGACCGCGGTGAGCACGCGGAACCCCGCGTCAGGGAACTCGCGCGAGACGTCGGCTATCCACGGGCCGTCGGGAAGGTCGACGAGGAGTCGTGCTTGTGGCATCGGTGGGTGGTCGGGGTGCGGTCGTCGTCGGTTCCGCCGTCCGGCGAGGTCCGCTCGCTGGTCGAGCGCGCGTCGGGTTACGCGTCTCGACGTAGGAGAGTAGGGGGAATACCTTCGGCGAGGATTCTCGGACACCGGGGTCGCGAGCCGAACTGTTCGGCTCGGGGTATAAAAAGGGCCGCGACGGCGGTCGCGGTCGCCGCCGCTCAGACGCGCTCGATCGTGACGTGCCACTCGTCGTCGTCGACCCGCTCGGTCTCGTGTTCGAAGCCGCGGTCCGCCAGCACGTCGTACAGCGGGACCGGCTCGAAGTCGTTCACGAGCCGCAGCCGTTCGTCCGGGCCGAGCTCGTCGAGCGCGTCGCTGATGACCGGGAACGGCGGAGCGTCGCGCTCGCGCACGTCGAGGACCGATTCGGCGTCGCTCATGCCCGGACGTGCGCCGCGGTCCGACATGGGCGTTCGCGGGAACATGTTCGACGCCGCTCGCGCTCGCCCCCCCTCTGACCGGTCGGTCGCGGACGGGAGCGCGGTCAGAAGGGACTCGTCGGACCGCTCGCGCCGGCGGCGTCCGACCCGTCCGTTCCGTCGCCGGCGGGCGGCTCGCCGCCGGACGCCATCCGTGCGAGCCGGTCGTTGACCGCCTCGCTCCCGTTGAGCGAGGGGTCGACGCGGACCCGGACCAGGTCGTAGCCGTGGTCGCCGACGGCGTCGAACGCGCGGAAGGCGCCCACCGCCAGCGGCTCCGCCTGCGGACAGAACCGCGTCGTCGGCGTGAACTCGGCGCGGAGCGTCGTCGGGTCGTCCGCCTCCTCGGCGTAGCGGAAGCCGGCGTCGGGGTGTCGCGGGTCGAGGTTGAGCCGGGCGAGGTTGTAGCCGAACGTGGCATCGTACACGCCGTACTCCTCGAAGGCGTCCCTCGCGTGTCGGTGAACGGCGACGTGGTCCTCGCCGGCGAGGACGTCGTGGTCCGTCAGGAACGCGCCCGGCTCCGGGACGTGCTCCGGCACGAACTCGTCCGGGTCGTCGAACTCGGGCTCGGAGCCGCCGAGGAGGCTCATCGGTCTCCCTCCGCCGTTCCATCGCCGTCCGCGGCCCAGATCGCCGTGACGACGCCGTCGTCCGTCTCGACCGTCTCGTACGCGTAGCCGCGGTCGTCGAGCTTCGGGAACAGGAACCGCGGGACCCGGTCGTTGCGCTGGACCAGCACGGTCTCGTCCGACAGGTCGGCGAGCAGTTCGAGCGTCCGCCGAAGCGGCTCCGGCGGGCCGAGGTCGGCGACGTCGAGGCTCTCGGTCGGCCGGTCCGCCGGCGCGTCCGTGGCTTCGAGGACCGATGTCTCCCGTGGCATGGGTCGGAGTTCGTCCTCCACGCGCCCGTCGTTTACCCCGAACCTGTTCGGGGGTTCGGCCGGGAGGGGGGGAGGCGACTACCCCCGAACAGGTTCGGGGACGCGAACAGGGGCCCGCGGGCCGTACGCGATCGCATGCGAGGCGTCCCCGGCGATCTCACGACCTCGACGCGTCCGCCCACCACGATCCCGCTCCGCCACTTCCTCGTCGGGCTGGCGTTCCTCGCCGCCGGCGGAGCGCTCGCGCTCTCGCGCGTCGCGGGCGTGCCGGGCGCGGGAGCGCCCCTCGGCGGGATCGCCGTCGCGCACCTGCTGCTCGTCGGGTGGGTGTGCCTCACGATCCTCGGCGCGATGACCCAGTTCGTTCCCGTCTGGTCCGGCGTCGAGCTCCACTCCGAGCGGCTGGCGACGCTCCAGCTCGTCGCCGTCGCGGTCGGCGTCGGCGGCTTCGCCGGCGGGCTCCGGGTCGGACGGCCGGCGGACGCGGCGCTGTTCGCGGGCCTCATCGTCCTCGGATTCGCCGTCTTCGTCTACAACCTCGCCCGGACGCTGTGGCGCGCCCGCCCCCTCGACGTCACGGAGGGGCACTTCGCGTTCGCGCTCGGCTTCCTCGCGCTCGCGGCGGTCCTCGGCGGGAGCCTCGCCGCCGACTACCGCTGGGGCGTGCTCGCCCCGCTCGGGCTCTCGCGAATCGCGGTCGTCGACGCGCACGTCACGCTCGCGGTCCTCGGCGCCGTCCTCGCGACCGTCTTCGGCGCCCTGTACCAGCTCGGTCCGATGTTCACCCAGACCGACTCGCTCCCGGTCGAGGAGCGGCTCGCGCGCGTCGAGACCGCGGCGTATCCGGTCGGCGTGACCCTGCTCGCCGGCGGGCGGCTGTTCCGGGTCGCGCCCCTCGCCGCCCTCGGCGGGCTGCTCGCCGCGGGCGGCGCGGCGGCCGCCGGGGGAGTCCTCCTCCGGCGGCTCCGCGACGCGACCGCGCCGGCGACCCCGATGCTCCCGCGGTACGCGGTCGTCGCCGTCGCGACGCTCGCGTGGAGCGCGACGGCGGCCGCGACGTGGGTCGTCGACCCCTTCGGTCCGGCGGTCCGGTTCGGCCACCCCGGGGTCGGGCCCGTCCTGCTCGGCGCGCTCGTCGGCTTCGTCGTCGTCGGGAGCCTCTACCACGTCGTCCCGTTCATCGTCTGGCTCGACCGGTACGCCGACCGGGTCGGGCTGGAGCGCGTGCCCGCGATCGACGACCTCTACGACGCCCGCGTCGCGACCGCCGACCTCGCCGCGACCGTCCTCGGCGCCGCCCTCCTGCTCGCGGCCGCGCTCTCCCCCGCGCTCGCCTCGGTCGGGCCGGGCACCGGGCTCTCCGCCGGCGTCGTTCGGCCCCTCGGCGGCGCGCTCGTCGTCGCCGGCGCGCTGCTGTTCGCCGCCAACGCGGTCGCCACCGTCGTCCGACACGGCGGCCCCGAGCTGCTCGGCGGGGGCGCGGCCGAGTCGGGGCCGACGGCGAACGCGGACCCCTCCGACGGTCCCGACGGCCCCGGCGGCTGAACGCGACCGGGAGCGGTCTCCGCCTCTTTTTTCCTCTCTCCACCTCTCTTTTCCTCTCTTCTCCTCTCTCCACCTCTCTTCTCCTCCCCTCTCGCCTCCTCCGCCACCGAGCCGCGCCGAAACGCCCATTCGGAGTCGGGCCGAAGCGGGGGCGATGGCCGACCCCGTGCGCGGCGACGTCCCCGAGGTCGAGGACGGCCCCGAGTACGACCTCGACTTCCGGGAACACCCCGAGCGCTACCGACACACGGACGACGAGCGCGGCGCGTTCAAGATCGAGCCGTACAAGAGCGAGCTCCTCCCGCTGTGGGGGATCGCGACGCGGTCCGACGCCGAGGAGGGCGCGGCGGCGATCCACGACCGGTACCGCGAGTACCGCGAGGACGGCGACCTCGTCGGGATGGACATGGCGCGCAAGTACCTGCAGATGGGCTGGACGCGAGCGATGCGCTACGCGAAGTACCCCGGCGGACGGAAGTACGAGACGGACGAGGGCGAGCGCGTCGAGCGCGAGCCGCGGGAGTGGCACGACGAGGAGAAGCGCGAGATCGCGCTCGTCTACAGGCGGTACCTCGATCGGGTCCGGGAGGACGACGCGTACGAGCGCGCCGTCGACCGGCTCCGGTAGCCAGGTTCCGTCGCGCGGAACGCGACCCGCCTCGCGCGTAGCGCGACCGCGGCGACGCCCGCCGCGAACGCGGCCCGTTCCGTCAGGCGCCGTCCCCGAACGTCTGCGAGAAGAGCGCCGCCGTCACGGTCCGGAGGTGTTCCGACACCGTGGACTTCGCGAGGTCGAACTCGGCCGCGACGTCGGCGGCGGAGGCGCCGCCAGCCTCGAAGTACCCCTTCTCTGCGGCGACCGTCGCGACCTCGGCCTGCCTGTCGGTCACGCCGGCGAGGTCGACGGGGACCACGTCGCCGCCGAACTCCCCCGCTTCGCCCCCGCGGTCGACGCAGAGCCGCCGGAGCTCCACGCCGAGCCCGGCGGCCTCGCACTCGTCGACGATCGCCCGCAGCTCCTCGTGGCCGGTCAGGACGAAGGAGAGCCGGAGCTCTCCGTCCTCCATCGCCGTCCGACGCGGCGAGACGGGGAAGTTCTCGAACGCCGCCGGGAGCCCGCCGCAGGAACACCCCACGCAGGCCGCGTCGCTCTCGGTCGGCGGCGAGGGGTCGACGGCGTCGGCGCTCGGTTCGGTCCCCGGCGCGTCCGTCGGATCGCCGGCCTCGGCCGCGCCCATCACGACGCCGCCGTCGGTGGCCGCGTCGTCAGCTGCGCGGCCACCGTCCGTGCCCGCGTCGTCGACTGCGCGGCCACCGTCCGTGCCCGCGTCGTCAGCTGCGCGGCCACCATCGGTCGCCGGGCGTCCGCACTCGATCTCGTATCGCCCGTGCGCCCGGCCGCCGAACTCGACGAGGTCGAGTCCGGTCGGCGGGTCGTCCGGCGGGTCGTCGGCGACGAACTCGACCCGGTCGTCCGCCGCGTCGACGCGCAGGTCCTCCACCGCGGTGCTCGACGAGAGCGCGGCCACGGGACAGCGGTCGCAGGCGGAGACGGAGAGCTCGACGTGGATCCCGTCGGTCATGGGCGAACGTAGCATCCCCGCGATTCATATAACGCGGAGCGGTTTCCAAGGCGGTGGGAAGGCCGTCGAGCGCCCGTCACCGCGCGCTCCGCGGCCGTTCGCCGGAATCCCGCGATCCGTTCCGGTGAGCGCGCCCTTTTGACGTCCGGGCCGGAACCGGACGGTATGCCGCCGCTGGAACTGCCGCTCGGGCTCGGCACGTCCGGGCTCGACGACCCCGACGAGTGCACCGCCACCGTGACCGCCGCCCTGGAGGCCGGCTACCGCCACGTCGACACCGCGCAGATGTACGACAACGAGGCCGCGGTCGGCGAGGGGATCGCCGCCGCCGACGTCGACCGCGACGACGTCGTCGTCGCCACGAAGGTCCACCCGGAGAACCTCGCGCCCGAGGACGTCCGCGAGACGGCCCGCGAGAGCCTCGACCGGCTCGGGCTCGACCGCGTCGACCTGCTGTACGTCCACTGGCCCACTCGCGCGTACGACGCGGAGACGACCCTGCCGGTCTTCGACGAGCTGCGCGACGCGGGGCTCACGGACCACGTCGGCGTCTCGAACTTCACGCCGGAGCTGCTCCGCGAGGCCCGCGGGATCCTCGACGCGCCGATCGCCGCGCATCAGGTGGAGTGTCACCCCAGGTTCCAACAGCGAGAGCTCCGCGACCTCGCCGCCGAGTTCGACCACCGCCTCGTCGGCTACTCGCCGCTGGCCCGCGGCGACCTCTTCGACGACGAGGAGTTCAGAGGCGTCGCCGAGCGGGCCGACCGCTCGCCGGCCGTCCTCGCGCTCGCGTGGGCGCTCGCTCGCGGCGTCGCGCCGATTCCGAAGGCGACGGGCGACCACGTCGGCGAGAACCTCGGCGCGGTCGACGCCGACGTCGAGCCCGCCGTTCTCGACGAGGTCGACGCGTTGGCCCCGGGCGACCGTCGCATCGATCCCGACGACGCGGCGTGGAGCCGCTGAGAGGCGCTCGACCGTTTCTCACCGACCGCAGACCGTCGATCTCAACCACCGGGCGCAGACCGCCGACCTCAGACCGCCGCCAGCCGCGCCGCCAGCTCAGCCTCCGCGCGGTCGACGAGGTCGGCCGTCGGCTCGCCGAGGTAGGTCGTCCACTGGTCGATGAACCCCGAGCGTCCGAGCATCCTGACGACCTCGTATATCGGGCGTCGCTCCTCAAACCCCGGCGGGAGCCCGCCGGCGCGCTCTGCGTAGCCCGCGCGTAGCGCCGCCGCGTAGCGCTCGGGTCCCCGCTCGTCGAACCCGCTGAGGAGCTGGTCCTCCGCCCTGACGAGGTCGCGGGCGGGGTCGCCGACGTGGGCGAGCTCCCAGTCGATCGGGACGATCCCGTCGGTCGTGCCCGCCCCGTCGGCCCCGCCGCGACCGTTCCCGCCGTCGGCGACGAACAGGTTCGGCATCGCGACGTCGCCGTGGAGGAGCGCGGCGGGGGCGTCGCGGAGGCGGTCGCGGTTCGCCTCGATACAGTCGATCGCGGCGTCGTAGTGGTGTGCGAGCCGCTCCGACGTGCCGATCCGGCGGGTTCGCTCGACCGTCCGCAAGAGCACGTCGGGCCACGGCGCGCGGTCGAGGTTGAGCCCGCCGCGCCCGTCGCCCCCGGCGATCTCCCCGTGCGCCTCGAACCGCTCGGCGTGGAGCGTCGCCAGCGTCGCGCCGACGCGGCGGAGGAGCGCCGCTCGGTCCGCCTCCCCGTCTCCTCCGCTCCGGCCGCCGAGCTCCTCCCACGCGCCGCGGAGCTCGCGGCCCGGCGCGGGGGCCGTGACGAGGTAGGGCGCGGCCGCGTCGGGGTCGGCGGCGAGCACCTCGGGAACCGTGAGTGGCCGCTCGGCGGCCACGTGCCGCAGCACCGCCAGCTCGCGGGCGATCCGGGCGCCGTCGCCGTCGACCGCGACCTTGCAGAACGCCCGACCGCCGTCCGCGAAGGCGACGCCGACCGTCTCGTTGCCGCCGTTCCACGAGGGGCCGACGTCGGTCAGGCGCTCGACCGACCGCTCCGGGAACGCCTCGCGGAGCGCCGCCGCCGCGGTCTCGTCCATGCGGGCTCGTCGCGTCCGACGGCTGTAAAGGCTGCTGTCACGGCTGTTAGCACGAGACGGAGAACGCGTCTTTCACGGCCGAGAAACGGCAAATAGGGGACATCTACCGACAGCCTCATACCTGTTGGTGATACATCAGTTAGCCGTGAGAGACGACGCGTTCGGGGGGCGAGTGGGATTCGAGGTCGACGGGGAGACGCTCCGCGTCCGCGACGAACTGGAGGGCGCGGAACTCCGGCTGGTGCTGGACCGCGAGGTCGACCCGCAGTCCGCGCTCACGGAACTGTTCCCGTTCCCGGTCGACGACGCGGTCAGCTTCGAAGCCAGTTCCTTCTCCGTGCCCGACTACTCGTCGGTGAGAGTCCGGTCGGACGACGGCGAGTTCATCGCCCGCCTCGACGATCCGATGGAACTCCCTCGCGGGTCCTACTGCTTCGATGTGAGCGGCGCGACGAAGACGTTCGTCCGCGTCGTCGACGTCGGCCCGTCGACGACTGGTACGGTCGAATCGGGTCCCGTCGACGTCGAATTCGACCGGCCGGTCACCGTCTCCGTCGGTGCGCGCTCGCGCCATACGCGGCCGGAGGCGACGATCACCGTGCCGGACGACCCGACGGCGCTCGCGGAGGCGGTCTCGGTGCTCGGTTCGTCGATCAAGGAGTTCTCGCCCGAGCGCTCGTGGCCGACGCTCCGCGGGTACCCGCCGCGGATCGAGCGCGGCGACGAGCTTAGGATCCCGAGCCCGCTGACCCGGCCCGACACGGGGGTCGAGGTGGTCGTCCGCCCCGAGTACGCGGACGTCTACCGGCTCTCGACGCTCTCGTACTATCTCGGCGCGCGGATGGTCGTCGGCGACGCGCCCGCGGTCCGGCTCGACACCGGGTACGTCGAGCCCCTGCCGACCGACGGGGTCGCGCTCGAAGCGCGCGCCGAGGAGCTGCTCCGGACGTGGTTCTTCCTCGACACGCTCGCGCGGACGGACGGGTACGTCCCCTCCGATCGGTACGAGTACGAGCAGGTCGGCCCGGAGCTCCCCTTCTATCCCCCGAACCTCGCCGACCTGTCGATGAGCGAGCGCCTCATGGAGTACCTCGAGGTCGACCCGGAGACGGTGGCGCCGTACATGCCCGACTGGCCGACGGAGGCCGTGCTCCGTCCGGGGCCCGCCGGCGCCGAGCTACTGCCTCACCTCGCGCACGTGCTGGCTCCGGTCCGGGTTCGCGGTGCGGCGGAGCCCGACGACCCCGAGGCGCCGGCGGCGCTCGCCACGTCCCCGTGGCTCTCCCCGGCGAACGAGGTCCCGAGCCCGGACGACGACCCGCTCCCCGCCGGTACGTCGGTGTCGACCCCTGCGAGCTACGAGAATCGGCTCCAGCGCGAGACGACCGCACGCGGCGAGGTCCGAGTCGTCGCGCTGGTCGGTTCGCCGGACCGCGCGGCGACGGTCCGTCGCGCGCTCTCCGATCCGGCGGTCCCGGAGGGGGTGGGCGAGTGGACGGTGATCGACCGACCCGACGCGGCGACCGCCGCGGCCGTCCTCGCCGACCCCGAGACGGACATCGCGTAGTGCGGGCTCCCGGTCGGCGACGGGGCGGTCGTCGCGTCCGACGGCGCCGTCGCGCTCGGCGACCTCGACGACGCGCCGGCGCTGACGATTTTCGAGGGGACCGACGGGGTCCGGGAGGGCGTACGGGTCGTCGAAAACGGCGGCATGGGATCGATCGTCGCCGCGCAGTGTCTGGACCGTCGCTCGGTTCGGTCGCTGGTGGCGTTATTGGCCGCCTCGGTCCCGACAGATGCGAGTGTTTCCCTCTCCGGTATCTCTGACAAAACGGATGTTCGGTGTGTCTGCTGCCCGGCCGCGTCGGTTGCTTCCGACCAAATCCTCTCGAAGCACGCTGACTACTTTAACTCGCGGTCGCCGATGTCGTACCGCCTTCGCCGAAGGTCGATCCTGACGCAGTCTGGTCGAATCGGAACCGAGGTATCGCAGGTATTCGACGGCTCAAGTGACTTGTCCGAACTGGCCGGGACGGAGCGCACCGCTGCCTCAGAGTTCGATTCCTCGCAGATCCTGGCGCTCCTCCGCGAGGACGACTCCGTCGTCAGACTCGACGGGCGACTTCTGCTCCCTTGCGACGGTCTCACCGAGTCGGACATCGAGCGACTGGCCGAGCGGTCCCTCGCGGAGCGCGCGGACGACGAGACGGACCGGACCGACCGGACGGAGCAGCGGCGCGGCGAGTGAGCGAGTGAGCCGGGTCGGTCCGCGTCCGCGTCGAGGATCACCGAGGATTTTTACTCTCTACCCGACGAAGCGCCGCCCATGCCACAGGTTCACCTCGACGAGGAGACGGTCGAGCGCCTCGACGCGCTCCGCGTCGACGACGAGGAGTACGACGAGATCGTCAGCGAGCTGATCAACATCTACGAGGCCGAGGAGCTGACGCTGTTCCGCAGCGGCGACATGGACTGACCGGCGCCGCGCCCGCCGGCCGCGGTCGTCCGTCTATTCCTGATACGCGACCCTGACCTGCTCCCACTTCCCGGTGTCCTCCAGGTGCGCCTGCAGCTCGTCGGCGTACTCCTGGACGAGGCGTTCGGCGGCGTCGAGCTCCTCGTCCGACCCGCCGCCCCCGCCGCCGGAGCCGCCGAGCCCGAGCGCGCCCTTGATCGAGTCGACGAGGCCGCCGCCGCCGGAGCCGCCGGAGTCGCCGTCCCCTCCCGGCGCCCCGCCCATCGCGGCGACCTGCGACCGGACGTTCTCCAGCTCCGGCATGATCGCCGGGAGACTGGAGGTGTCGGCGACGATCCGGGCGTCGTCGGGATCGGCCGCGTTCTCGATCTCGAACTCGGTCGCGGTCATGATCAGGCCCCACTCCTGGCTGGAGAACCGCGAGGCCGCCACCCGGTCCGTGAACTGGTTGTCGACGGTCATCCGCTCGCCGACGATCGCGTCTGTCCACTCGCTCATACCGTGCCGTTCGGTCGCGGCCGTACAAGCCCCTTTCCCTCGTCGCCCTCGCGGCGCTACGCTCTTGAGGATCGCTCTCGGGGCCCTTTAGCTCGTCCGGGCCATATCACCGGTATGAACGCGCGAACGCGACGCGACCTGCTCGGGACCGTCGGCGCCGCCTCCGCCGCCGGGATCGCGGGCTGTACCGGCGCGCTCCTCCCCGGCGGCGACGAGGGCGAGACGGAGACGGTCGACCGGACCGGCGCGGAGACCGTCGCGGTCGCGGTCGGCGCGGACGGCGGGTTCTCGTTCGCGCCGGCGGCGGTCCGGGTCGGCGTCGGGACGACCGTCGTCTGGGAGTGGACCGGCGTCGGCGGGAGCCACAACGTCGTCGACCGGGGCGGCGCCTTCGACTCCGGGCTCGCGGCCGCCGAGGGCCACGCGTTCGAACGCGAGTTCGCCGAGCCGGGGACCTACGAGTACGTCTGCACGCCCCACCAGACGCGGGACATGGAGGGGACGATCGAGGTCGTCGAGCGGTAGTCGATCCGACGGCGAGTCTGCCCGGTCAGCTAAAAGAGCCCGTCGAACGCGTCGCCGGCGAGTCCGGGACCGTTCGGCACCGACGCCTCCCCGTCAGCGACCGGACACGGGTCCGGCGCGAGGTCGTCGGCGAGGAGCGAGGCGGTGGCGAGCCCGCAGGGGGCGACGTCGGGGACCGCGGCCGCGACGTGGACCGCGGCGGTCCGCGCGACGACGGCGTCGATCGTGGTGGTGATCACGGGCTCGACGCCCGCCGCCCGCGCCCGCTTCGCCGCCGCCAGCACGCGGTCCGGCCCGCCGAGCGCCATCGGCTTCAGCACGACGACGTCGGCCGCGTCGGCGGCGAGGACGGTGTCGAGGTCGCGCCGCGCCAGCGACTCGTCGAGCGCGATCGGGACCGCGGAGCCGCCGTCCTCGTCGTCGGCGTCGCGGTCTCGGTCGCCGCGGCCCTCCCGGAGCGCCGCCGAGCCGTCGAGGTCGTCGGCGGGGAGCGGCTGCTCGACGTACGCGAGGTCCAGCGGCGCGAGGCGGTCGACGGCCGCCCCGGCGGTCGCCCGGTCCCACGCGCCGTTCGCGTCGGCCCGGAGCGCGACCCCGTCGCCGACCGCCTCCCGGACCGCGCGCAGGCGCTCGACGTCGGCGTCGAGCGAGCGCGCGCCGACCTTCACCTTCACGCAGTCGAACCCGTCGTCGACGGCGCGCTCGACCGCGGCCGCGGTCGCTTCCGGGTCGCCGTCGCCGACCGTCGCGTTGACCGGGACCGACGCGGCCGGCGTCGGCAGGTCGCGCGCGGCCGAGAGGTGCGCGGCCAGCGACCGCCCCTCCCCACGCGCCGCGGCGTCCGCGAGCGCGAGCGCGAGCCCGTGTCGCGCCGCCGGCGTCTCGCCCGGGTCGATCCGATCGAGCGCGTCGGGGCGGAGACCGCCGTCGTCCGTCCCGACGCCCCGCAGGGCCGATTCGCACGCCGACGGCGACTCGGTCCAGCCGGGGAGCGGGGCGGCCTCGCCGACGCCCGGAGCCGGTACGCCGTCCTCTGTCCCGACACCGACCACGAATCCCTCGCGCTCCGTGATCTCCCCGCGTGCCGTACCGAGCGGCCTCGTCAGGCCGACGGAGAATGGGCGGAGTCGCACGGTCAGACCGCGAGGCCGACCGCGAACGCGACGGCGTACGCCGCGAGGAGCTTCCCGGTCGACTCCAGCGCGGGGTTGAGCGCGTCGCCGGCGGTCTCCGTCAGGACGGTGCGCGCGACGGCGGCCGCCAGCGGGAGCGTGACGAGCGGGAGCAGCACCGCGGGGCCGTCGCCCCGGGCGAGGAACCAGAAGGGCGTGAGGTAGGCGAGCGCGAGGAGCCCGACGTACTGGGCGCGCGAGAACCGGTAGCCGAACCGGACCGCGAGGGTGCGCTTCCCGGTCGCCGCGTCCTCCTCGCGGTCGCGGACGTTGTTGACGACGAGGATGTTCGTCGAGAGCGCGGCGATCGGGAGGCTGGCGACGACGGCCGCGAGGGTGACCGTGCCCTCTGGGATCCACAGCGGGAACGACTCGCCGACGAGGGCGGCCGCCTGCACGTAGTAGGTGCCGGTGACGGCGATCACGCCGAAGAAGAGGAAGACGAACAGGTCGCCGAGCCCGTGGTAGCCGAGCGGGTACGGCCCCCCGGTGTAGGCGATCCCCGCGGCGACGGACGCCAGGCCGATCGCGAGGATCGGGACGCCCCCCACGTAGACGAGGTACGTGCCGACGAGGATCGCGGCCGCGAACGTCAGCCACATCGCCCGCTTCACCTCGGCCGGCTCGATGAGGCCGCTGGCGACGACGCGGGTGAACCCCTCGCGGTCGTCCGTGTCGGCGCCCTGGATCGCGTCGTAGTAGTCGTTCGCGAAGTTGGTACCGACCTGGATCAGCGCCGCGCCGACGAACGCCGCGAGCGCCGGGAGCGGGGCGAACGCGCCGGTCCGGAGCGCGAGCCCGACGCCGACGATCACCGGCGCGGCCGCCGCGGGCAGCGTCTGCGGCCGCGCGGCGATCACCCACGCCCGCCGCCGCGACACCTCGGTGCTCATTGGCGGCGATAGGCGCGTCGCGTCCCTTAACCTTGCCTTCCCGGACCGGTCCGCGTTCCGGATCGACCCCCTTCCGAATCGATCCGCTTCCGAGTCGATCCGGCGGAGCCGTCCGCGACACCCACAGCTATCCCGACCGACGACGACTCCCCCACATGGCCCGCGTTCCATACGCCGACGCGTCGGACGTGCCCGCGGAGTACGAGGAGCTGCTGGAGTCGTCGCTTCAGGGGAAGCCGCTCAACGTCTACCGGTCGCTCGGCAACAATCCCGAGGTGCTCGCCGGGCTGCGCTCGTTCCTGAGCTCGCTGTGGACGGACAGCGGGCTCTCGGAGCGCGACCGCGAGCTCGTCATCCTCGCCGCCGCGAGCGAGACGCGCAACCGCTACGAGTGGCACCAGCACGTCAACATCGCCCGCGACGTCGGGATCGACGACGAGGTCATCGCCGGGATCGGCACCGGTGACCTGTCACCCCTCGACGGCGACGAGACGACGCTCGTCGAGTACGCCGTCGCGGTCGTCCGCCGCGAGGTCGACGCGGTCGCTCACGAGGAGACCGCCGCCCGCTACGACGACGAGACGGTCGTCGGCATCGCGGCGCTCGCGCAGGGGTACGCCGGACTCGGGGGCATGATCGACGCGTTCGACCTCGAACTGGAGGACGGCGACGAATTCCACGGCTGGGACCCGCGGTAAGGCGAGACGACGGATCCCCGCCTCCGCCCCAGTCACCGCCCTCGACGACCGACAGATACGACAGGCACCGGTCCCTACCCGGAGTATGAGCGATACGACGCCCGGCGGGGAGACCGGGGCGGAGTCGACCGAGGGCGAGACCGAGTCCACCGAGGCCGAGGCGAACGGGATCGCGGCGCGATACGAGGTGGCCGACGGCGAGCGGCGCCTCACGTTCTCGACCGGGGGCGGCGAGGCCACCGTCGCACAGAACGTCGAGGGGTACGCGATGCTGAAGGTCCGACCCGGGCCGGCCGGCGACGAGCTGGAGCGCTACTACGGGTTCGACATGGCGCTCGACCACGCCGCGGAGCTGCTCGGCGTCGCCGTCAACGACCTCCCGGTCCCCGACGCCGCCGCCGACATGGGGATGTGACCGCGGCTGGCTACGACTACATATAGATAGAGTGCGGTGGCGTGCGCCTGCGAGCGCCCGATAGGGCGCGAGCAGCCCGCACGAGGGAGTCGGTCGTCCGGAGCAACGCGGAGGACGACCGACGAGGCTGGGGAGGCGTGAGGTGCGGTGCGTGCGGGGTGGGATTCAAAGGGGCAGTCGCGAGGGCGGCGCAGGCGACGTAAGCACCGCAGCGAAGGAGCGCTAGCGACTGAGCGAGGAGCGCAACGAGCGTGCGCCGCCCTCGCGGCTGGGGCTTTGGAGGGCTTCACCGTCGATCAGCTGTCGATAATTTATAAATGATTGGCTGGGCCTTCGGAGACGCGTCTGAATCGTCCAGCGTCGACTATTTGTAAATATAAACCCCAGTCGATCGCTTATTCGCTCACTTCGACCGTGATCTCGTCGCGTTCGACGGCGAGCTTGAACGTGGGGACGGTCCGGTAGACGACCTCGACGACGTTCTTGCGTTCGAGGGTCCGGAGCGCGCGCCGCACCTCGTCGACCTCGGGGTCGACGTCGTACGCCTCGCGGACCGCGTTGAGCACGCTGACGACCGACTGCGAGCGCTCGTCGGGGCCGGCCACGACCTCGAACACCTGCGCGACCAGCTCCGGGACGCGGATCGTCTCCGGCGCGCCGCCCTTCGCGACCGCGTCGGCCTCGATCCCGGGCTCGACGTCGACGAGGTCGTTCGCCTCCGCCGTCGACCGGATCAGGCTGTCGTCGTCGCGGTAGTAATACTCCTTCAGGTGGTTCTGCAGGTACTGGTGCACCTCGCTGCCGCTGTCGAGCCCCCACGCGTCCTGCAGCTCGCCGTTCTTCGTCGGCTGGAGCCGGACGACGTCGGCGAGCCGGCTCCGCTCCTCGTCGGTCAGCGCCATACCTCCCCGTTCACCGGGGCGGGTATGGACGTTCCGGATCGCGATCCGGGGGCGATCCGGGGCGGGTACGGACGATCCGGGGACGATCCGGGACGGTCCGATCCCGTCTCACCCGTCAGGGATCCGCCGATCCGTCGGCCGACTCGCCGTCGGCCGCTCCTTCGGACCCGTCGTCGGCCGCCTCTCCGAACTCGTCGTCGACTCCCCACCGCTCCTCGATCGAGTGGCCGTGCGAGTCGGCGGCGTCGACCCCGGTCGCGGGGCCGCCGGACTCGTCGCCGGCCGTCGCCGCCTCGGGGCCGTCCGCGTCGCCATCGGCTTCCGCCGGTGATTCGGGGTCCGTCACGCGGTCGGCGACGAGCGTCGAGAGCGGGTCGACCGTCACGGTCAGCCGCGCCACGACGAAGACGAGCGGGACGAACGACGCGACCAGGAACGCGGCGTCGTACGCCCACGCGAACCCGTCGAGCAGCGGGACCACGGCGCCGGCGAACCCGCGGTGCGCGACCAGCACGGCCGCGAGCACGACGAGCCAGTAGGCCAGCGCGGCGCCGTTCTCGGCGACGCGCTCGACGCGTTCCGCGGCGTCCGTCCGGTGGAGCGCGGCGCGCGTCAGCGAGGCGACCCTCGGCGCGGCGTACAGGAGGAGCGCGACGACCGCGGCCGTCACCACGGCGCCCGCGACCGCGGCGAACGTGACCGGCGTGAGCGGGACCAGGCGGTCGACGCCCGGCAGCAGCGTGAACAGGTATAACACCCCCACCAGCGCGAGCGCCGCGATAGCGACCCGACTGGCGGAGCGAACGGTCTCGCGGTCGAACGCGTCCGTCGCCGGCGACTCGGATTCGGTCATGATGCGCCCGGGGGAACGGGCGGGAGGCACATAACCGGCCGAGACGCTCAAGGCGGTTTAACGCGGATTAAGCGCCGACTGCGGCGTTCTCAGTCGGCGTCTTCGACCGCGCTCGCGGCGCGGATCACGGTCTCTTCGTCGAACTTCGGGCCGACCAGCTGGAGCCCGACGGGAAGCCCGTCGGCCTCGCCCGCGGGCACCGATATCGCCGGGAGGTTCGCGAGGTTCACCGGGGTCGTGTTCGCGTCCGCGAGGTACATCCGCAGCGGGTCGTCGAGGCTCTCGCCGAGCTCGAAGGGGAGCACCGGCATCGTCGGCGACGCTATCACGTCCACGTCCGCGAACGCCTCCTCGAAGTCCCGCCGGACCCACGCGCGGGCGTCCTGCGCCTTCTCGTAGTACTTGTCGTGGTAGCCCGCCGAGAGCGCGTACGTGCCGAGCAGGATCCGGCGCTTGACCTCCGCGCCGAACCCCTCCTCGCGCGTCTCCGCGAACGACTCGTTCCAGTTCCCGTCCGACTCGGCGCGGTTCCCGTACCGGACGCCGTCGAAGCGCGCGAGGTTCGAGGAGGCCTCCGCCATCGCGATCACGTAGTACGCCTGGACCGCGTGTTCGACCGACGGGAGCGAGATTTCGATGGTCTCCGCGCCCCGCGCCTCTAAGTCCGCGATCGCGGCCTCGACCGTCTCGACGACGCGCTCGTCGGCGCCCTCGAACAGCTCGGTCGGGACGCCGACCGTCAGTCCGTCGACGTCGCCGTCGGCGGCCGCGGCGTAGTTCGGGTCGGGGTCGGCGCCCTCCACGTCGGCGAGATCGCGCGTGGTCCCGTCGTTCGGGTCCGGCCCCGCGATGACGTCGAGCGCGGCGGCCGCCTCCTCGACGGTGCCCGCGATCGGGCCGATCTGTTCGAGGGAGTTCGCGTACGCGACGAGCCCGTACCGCGAGACGAGCCCGTACGTCGGCTTGATCCCGACGACGCCGCAGAACGCGGCCGGGCAGCGCACCGACCCGCCCGTGTCGGAGCCGAGCGCGAGGTCGGCCTCGCCCGCGGCGACCGCCGCGGCCGATCCGCCCGAGGAGCCGCCCGGGACGCGCTCCGGGTCGACGGGGTTCCGCGTGGGACCGAACGCGGAGGTCTCCGTCGTCGTCCCCATCCCGAACTCGTCCATGTTCGCCTTGCCGACGACCGTCGCGCCGGCCGCCGCGAGGCGGTCGACGACCGTCGCGGAGTACGGCGGGACGTAGTCGGCGAGCATCTCGGAGCCGCAGGTCGTCCGGATCCCCTCCGTGGAGATGTTGTCCTTGACCGCGACGGTCTTGTCGGCCAGGGGGCCCTCGGCGTCCGCGTCGCCCTCGACCGTCTCCTCGGTGATGAACAGGTTGAGATCGGCCGCCATCACGACACCTTCGGGCCGACGAAGTAGCCGTCCTCCGTCTCCTCGGCGTTCGACAGCGCCTCCGCCTGCGTGAGTCCCGCCTCGACCTCGTCGGGACGCATCACGTTGACGAGGTCCTCCTCGCGCTCGGTCTCGGGGACCTCGTCGAGCGCCTCGAAGTAGTCGAGGATGTCGCCGAACTGCGCCGCGAACTCGTCGACCTCGTCGTCGGCGAGCCGGACGCGGGCCAGCTCCGCGACGTGACGGACCTCCTCGGCGTCGACGGCCGCGGCGTCGGACCCGTCGGGCGAGTCCGCGTCGCCCGACTCGCCCCCCGCCGCGTCACCAGTCGACTCGGACGTATCGCTCATACGCCGAGGTGTCGCGCTCGGGGAGTAAGGGTTTCGGAACGTCGCACCGGGGGGTGTCTCCCGGAAAAATCGGCGCGCGCGGTCACTCGCCCTCGTCGGCCCGGACCGTCACCACCGGCGCGTCCGCCATGCGCACCACCTTCTCCGTGACGCTGCCGAGGAGGTAGCGCTCGACGCCGGTCCGGCCGTGCGTCCCCATCACGACGAGGTCGACGTCGCGCTCGTCCGCGTATCCCAGGATCGCCGAGTGGGGGGTTCCCATCTCGACGGCGACCTCCAGGTCGATCCCCTCGGACGACTCGGTCCCCGTCTCGGATTCGGTCCCGGTCTCGGACCCGGTCTCCGTTCCGAGGAGGTCGCGCGCGTGTTCCGCGAGCTCGTCGGCGATCTCGTCGCGGTCGAGCCGGTCCTCGTGTCGGCCGATGTATCCCCCCTCGGGCGACCGTCCGCTCATCGCCTGGCTCTCCTCGTCGAGGAACGCCCCGCTCAGTCCGAGGCCGCCCTCGCGGGTGTCGACGACGTGGAGCACGTGGACGGTCGCGTCGAACGCGGACGCGAGCTCCCCGACGTGCGCCGCCGCCGCCTCCGACCCGGTGCTCCCGTCCGTCGGGTACAGGATGTCGTGGTACATGGTACCACCACCCGGTAAATTCGTAGAGTAGCGGTAAAAACGCACCGCGGATTCCCGAACTCGGCCGATTCGACCGCCGGTCGGGCGCCGCGACTACAGCAGGTCGTTCGAGACGAGCCGGTCGACCGCCTCGCGCAGGCGCTCCTCGCTCGCGGCGTACGAGATCCTGGCGTGGCCGGGCGCGTTGAACGCGCTGCCCGGGACGCAGGCGACCGCGGCCTCCTCGATCGCGGCCTCGCACCACGCCTGGTCGTCGTCCGCGACCGGAATCATCATGTAGAAGGCGCCGTCGCCGACGTCGACGTCGACGCCGTGCTCGTCGAACAGGTCGACGAGGAGGTCGCGGCGGTCGGCGAACGCCCGCCGCATCTCCTCGACCGACTCGTCGGTGTTCTCCAGCGCCTCGACGCCCGCGCGCTGCACGAAGTTCGTGGCGCAGGAGACGGAGTGCGAGTGGAGCTTCCCAGCCTGGCCGACGAAGTCGTCCGTGGCGTGCAGGTAGCCGAGCCGCCAGCCGGTCATCGAGTACGCCTTCGAGAAGCCGTTGACCGTGACCGTGCGGTCGGCCATCCCGTCGAGGCTCGCGAGCGAGACGTGCTCGGCGTCGTAGATGATGCGCTCGTAGATCTCGTCGGCGATCACGGCGACGTCGTGCTCGACGGCGAGGTCGCGGACGCCCTCCAGCGCGGCCTCCGAGAAGACCGCGCCCGTGGGGTTCGACGGGGAGTTGACGACGAGCAGTTCGGTGTCGTCCGACACCGTCTCCGCGAGATCGTCGAGCGCGGGCTCCAGCTGGAAGCCGTGCGGCGACAGGTCGACGCGGGAGAGGTCGCCGCCGGCGAGCTTCGCCATCGCCTCGTATGAGACCCACGCCGGATCGAGGAGGACGACCTCGTCGCCGTCGTCGATCAGCGTCTGGAACGTCTCGTACAGGGCCTGCTTGCCGCCGGGGGTGACGATCACCTCGTCGGCGTCGGCGTCGATCCCGGTACCGCGGAGCTTCTCGGCGATCGCCGCCTTCAGCTCGGGGATCCCGTTCGAGGAGGTGTACCCCGTGTGGCCCGCGTCGAGGGCCGCCTTGCCGGCCTCGACGACGTTCTCGGGCGTGTCGAAGTCGGGCTCGCCGACCGAGAGGTCGACGATGTCGGCGCCCTCGGCCTCCTTCTCCGCCGCGAGGTTCGATATCGCCAGCGTCGCGCTGGGCTCTACGCGTCCGATCCGCTCTGAGAAGTCGTATGCGTCGCTCATTGTCGTTGGGTCCGTCTGTCGTCTCCGGCGCTCATTCGAGCTCCTCCGCGAGGTCGATCGCGGCGTTCGCCGCCTCCGCGCCCTTGTCTATCCGCTCGCGGGCCTCCGCGCCGGACATCCCCGGGCCGCTCACGCCGAACGTCACCGGGGTGTCGCGGTCGAGGCTCACGCGCGTGAGCTGTTCGGCGGTCGCGCTCGCGATGACGTGGTCGTGGTCGGTGTCGCCGGTGACGATGGCGCCGACGACCGCGACGGCGTCGACGTCGTCCCGGCGCGCGAGCCGGTCGGCGGCCAGGGGGCTGTCGTACGCCCCCGGCACGCTCACCTCGTCGACGACGACCGCGTCGCGGTCGGCGGCCGCCTCGCGGGCGGCCTCGGCCATCGGCTCCGTGACGGAGTCGTTGAACCGCGCCACCACCAGTCCCAGCGAGACCATACGAACGGTCGCACGGGCGACGGCAAAGGTCTACCGTTCCGGGGCCGGGTTCCCGGGCGAACCGATTCGGGAACGACGCCGGAGCGGGCGAGTATTGCTTATAAATGAATGAGGCGGTCGGCGCGTGCCTGCGAGCGGCCGACAGGCCGCGAGCCAGCACGCGCGAGGGAGTCGCGAGCGTAGCGGGCGACCGAAGGGAGCCCCGAGCGAGCGACGAGGTTGGGGAGGCGTGAGGCTGCGGGGCGGTGCAGTCGGGTGGGACTCAAAGGGGCAGCCGCGAGGACGACGCTTGGCGACGCAAGCACTGCAGGGAGCGAGCAACGCGAGCGACTGAAGCGCGCAGCGAGCCACGCGAGTCCTCGCGGCTGGGGCTTTGGAGGTGTTCCTCGCAAAGTAGTCAGTCGGTCATCTGCGATCGGCCGGGACTCAAAAGGCGTTCACTGCGGAATTCACCGATTACTTCGCGACCTTCGCCTCGAACTTCTCGCGCACCTTCTCCATCTTCGGCTTCGCGTGGAAGGTGCAGTAGGCGTCGTTCGGGTTCTTCGTGAAGTAGTCCTGGTGGTGCTCCTCTGCCCGATAGAATGTCTCCAGCCGGTCGAGCTCCGTCACCACGTCGTCGTCGTACTCCTCGTCGAGCGCCTCGACGTAGGCCGCGGCGGCCTCGCGCTGGGCCTCGTCGTGATAGAGGACGATCGAGCGGTACTGGCTCCCCACGTCCGGGCCCTGCCGGTTGAGCTGGGTCGGGTCGTGGATCTCGAAGAACGCCTCCAACACCTCGTCGTAGGCGACCACGTCTGGGTCGAACTCGACCTGCACGACCTCGGCGTGGCCGGTGTTGCCGGAGCAGACCTGCTTGTACGTGGGGTCGTCGACGTCGCCGCCCGCGTAGCCGGAGGTGACCGACTCGACGCCGGCGAGCTGTTCGAGCGCCGCCTCGACGCACCAGAAGCACCCGCCGCCGAGCGTCGCGGTTTCGAGCTGATCGGACATAGGCGTTGCAAGGGCTCGGAGACGTATTAATCACGCGCGCTTGTGAGGGAGACGTGATTCACTCAGCGGGGCCCCGTGTATAAATCGTCGAGACAGAATCGGTGAACACCTCCAAAGCCCCAGCCGTCGAGGCGGGCGCACGCTCGCTGCGCTCCTCGATCGCTCGCGTTGCTCGCTCTCTGCGGTGCTTGCGTCGTCATCAGAACGCGGAGCGTTCTGATTGGCTCACGAGAACGGAGCTCTCGTGAACGCCTGCGCCCGCCTCGACGGCTCCCCCTTTGAGTCCCACCCCGCCCCGCACAGCACCGCACCTCACGCCTCCCCAACCTCGTCGCTCGCTCGGGGCTCCCTACGGTCGCCCACAGCGCTCGCGACTCCCTCGCGCGGCGCTGTTCGCGCCCGATGGGCGCTCACAGGCGCGCGCCACCGCGGTTGAGTTACAAACACTCTCGTAGACTCAGTTTTTAAGCGGCTGAGCGCCGACCCGACCGTATGGACGAACTCGCGGACCTGACTGAGACGCTCGTCTCGATCCCCTCCCACGAGGACGAGGCCGCCGCCGGCGACGCCATCGAGGAGTGGCTCCGCGCGGAGACCGACGCGCGGGTCGAGCGCGACGACGCCGGCAACGTGATCGCTCGGAAGGGAGCGACCGACGATCCCGACGCCGACGCGCTCGCGCTGGTCGGCCACCACGACGTGGTCCCGCCGGCCGAGCGCCAGACGACCGGCGGGGGGAGCGCCGGCGACTACGTCGTCGAGCGCCGCGACGGCCGGATATACGGCCGCGGCGCGGCCGACATGAAGGGCGCGGTGGCGGCCTGCATGCTCGCCTTCCGCGAGGCCGAGCCGCCGGCGGGCCGCGAGCTCGCGTTCGCGTCGTTCGTCGGCGAGGAGGTCGGCGGCGAGGGGGCGCGCCACGCGATCGACGCGGGGTTCGCCCCCGACCGCGCGCTCGTCGCGGAGGGGTCGACGGACTACTCGAAGCCCGGCGTCACCGACGTCGCCGTCGCGCACAAGGGCCGGCGCGCGTCGACGCTCGTCGCGCACGGGACCGCGGCGCACGCGTCCGAGCCGGAGGCGGGAGAGAACGCGATCTACCGCGCGAGCGACGCGATCGACGTGGTCCGCGGGCTCGACGCGCCGGAGGCGACGGTGTTCGGCGAGTCGGTCACCGGCTCGCTCGCCGTGACGATGGCCCACGGCGGCGAGACGTGGAACGTGATCCCGGAGCGCTGCGAGGTGACGGTCGACGAGCGCACCGTCCCCGGCGACCGCGCCGACCTCGCCCGCGCCGAGGGGGTCGCGGGCGTCGAGTGGGAGGTCGACCAGGACCTCCCGCCGATGGCCTGCGGCGACGACGCCTTCGCCGACGCCGCGCTGGCGGTCGCCCGCGAGGTCCACGACGAGCTGGGGCTCGACGCGCCCGAACGCGTCGTCAAGCCGCACGCGACCGACGCGGGCTGGCTCGCCGAGGCCGGCACCGACTGCCTCGTCTGCGGCGCCTCCGAGCCGGGCGAGGCGCACACCGACACGGAGAGCGTCGGGATCGAGGTCCTCGACCGGTGTTATCGCATTTATAAGGGAATCTCCGAACGACCGCTCTGAGCGCCGGCGAGGGGAGGCGTCTCGGGGTGTCCTCTCGCCGCGAGCGACGCGGTATGGAAGGGGTTTTATGCGCCCCGCGGGAACTGTGGGCTACTATGGGAGACAAGTCGAAGGCTCAGAAGAAGCGTCTGGCGAAGGCGGAGCGCCAGAACACCCGCGTCCCCGCGTGGGTCATGATGAAGACGGACATGAACGTGACGCGAAACCCCAAGCGGCGCAACTGGCGCCGGAACGACCTGGACGAATAGATGAGCACCAGCGACTTCGAGGAGCGCGTCGTCACCGTCCCGCTCCGCGACGCCAACGACAAGCCGGTCCAGGAGCGCGCCGACTTCGCGATGCGGATCGTCCGCGAGCACCTCGCGCAGCACTTCTCCGTCGACGAGGACGACGTCGTCATCGACACCTCGGTCAACGAGGCCGTCTGGGCGAACGGGCGCGAGAACCCGCCGAGCAAGGTCCGCGTCCGCGCGGCCCGGTTCGTCGAGGACGGCGAGCCCGTCGTCGAAGCCGAGTACGCCGAGTAACGTGTTACGGGCGACCTTCACCGGCTCGTCGTACGTGGGCGTGTTCGCCCGCGCGATCGACGACCTCCTGTTGGTTCGGCCGGACGTCGACGAGGAGCTCGCCGAGTCGCTCGGCGAGGAGCTGGACGCCGAGCCCCTCCTCACGACGGTCGGCGGCGCCAACACCGTCGGCTCCCTCGCGACGGGCAACGAGAACGGGGTTCTCGTCTCCGCGCGGGCGACCGAACGGGAGCGGTCGCGGATCGCCGAGGCCGCCGACCGCGAGGTCGGCGAGCTCCCCGGCGAGATCAACGCGGCCGGGAACGTCGTCCTCGCGAACGACTACGGCGCCTACGTCCACCCGGACCTCCCGCGCGAGTCGATCGTGACGATCAGGGACACCCTCGGCGTCCCCGTGGAGCGCGGCGACCTCGGCGGCGTCCGCACCGTCGGAACGGCGGCGGCCGCCAACGACGCCGGCGTCCTCTGTCACCCGAAATCGAACGAGTCGGAGCTGCAGGCCGTCGAGGAGGCGCTCGACGTCCGCACCGACCTCGGCACGATCAACTACGGCGCGCCGCTCGTCGGCTCCGGCCTCGTCGCCACCGACGAGGGGTACGTCGTCGGCGAGGACACGACCGGGCCGGAGCTCGGCCGCATCGAGGAGACGCTCGGGTTCATCGACTGACTCCGGATTCCGCCCCGCCGACCGCGGCGCGACCGCTCGGACCGCCGTTTCGCCGTCCGCGTGCCCCGGTGCCGTTCGCCTATTCTCCCCGAATTCGCGCCGTAACCTCCGAGCGAGGCGGATCCGGCCCGCGTCTCCGTTCCTCGCTTTTTAGGAAGATACTTCCCTGTCCCTGCCGGATCGGTGAACATGAGTACCTACACGGTGAGTGGACGGTTCCAGAGCCGAGGCGACTACCAGCCGTTCACGAAGGAGGTCGAGGCCGAGAACGAGGACCTCGCCCGCGAGCGCATCTACACCACGGTCGGGAGCCAGCACAACCGGAAGCGCACCCAGATCGAGATCGAGGAGGTGTCCGCGGCATGATGGGCGGCGGGCAACAGCAGCTCCAGCAGCTCTCGCAGGAGCTGCAGGCGCTCGACGAGGAGATCGAGGCGCTCGAAGCGGAGATCGCGGAGTTCCGCGAGGAGCAGTCCGACATCGACGACGCGGTCGAGGCGATCGAGACCCTCGACTCGGGGTCGACGGTGCAGGTCCCGCTCGGCGGCGGCGCCTACGTCCGCGCCGAGGTCCAGGATATCGACGAGATCATCGTCTCGCTCGGCGGCAACTACTCCGCCGAGCAGAGCGAGGAGGACGCGATCGACGTGCTCCGGCGCAAGCAGGAGGCGCTCGACGACCGCATCGAGGAGACGCAGGCGGAGGTCGACGAGCTCGAAGACGAGAGCGAGGAGCTCGAACAGCAGGCCCAGCAGATGCAACAGCAGATGCAGCAGCAGCAGATGCAGCAGATGGGACAGGGCCAGGACGACGGGGAGTAACGACTGACCGTGTTCGAC
This sequence comes from Halorubrum rutilum, assembly GCF_042665015.1. GTDB lineage: Archaea > Halobacteriota > Halobacteria > Halobacteriales > Haloferacaceae > Halorubrum > Halorubrum rutilum. The sequence continues at coordinate 134,210 of NZ_JBHTBL010000005.1, forward strand.
GGACTGAAGGACAAGCTCTCGGGGTTCCGGGAGGACGTCGAGGAGAGCGCGGACGTCGAGGAGGAGCCCGCAGAGGGCGACGAGCCCGCGAACGGCGACCCGACGAGCGGCGACCCGGCCGCCGGCGACGACGCCGCCGCGAGCGGTGACGCGGAGGTGGTCGCGGCCGAGGCGCCCGCGGACGCCGAGGCGGAGCCCGCGAGCGACGCCGCCGACGACGAGCCGAGCGCCTTCCAGCGCGCGAAGGCGTTCGCCACCGGCCGGATCATCATCGAGGAGGAGGACTTAGAGGAGCCGCTGTGGAACCTGGAGATGGCCCTCTTGGAGAGCGACGTGGAGATGAGCGTCGCGGAACAGATCCTCGACACCGTCCGCGAGAAGATGCTCGGCGAGTCGCGCAAGCAGGTCGAGACGACCGGCGAGCTGGTCGAGTCGGCGCTCCACGACGCCCTGCTCGACGTGATCGCCGTCGGCCAGTTCGACTTCGAGGAGCGGATCGCCGAGGCCGACAAGCCCGTCACCATCGTCTTCACCGGCGTCAACGGCGTCGGGAAGACGACGAGCATCGCGAAGCTCTCCGAGTGGCTCGCCGACCGCGGCTACTCGTCGGTGCTGGCGAACGGCGACACCTACCGGGCGGGCGCCAACGAGCAGATCGCGGAGCACGCCGACCGGCTCGACCGGGAGCTGATCTCCCACGACCAGGGCGGCGACCCCGCGGCCGTCATCTACGACGGCGTCGAGTACGCCGCGGCCAACGACGTCGACGTCGTGCTCGGCGACACGGCCGGCCGGCTCCACACGAGCGACGACCTGATGGCGCAACTGGAGAAGATCGACCGCGTCGTCGACCCGGACATGACGCTGTTCGTCGACGAGGCGGTCGCGGGCCAGGACGCCGTGAACCGCGCGAAGGAGTTCAACGACGCCGCCGAGATCGACGGCGCGGTCCTGACGAAGGCCGACGCCGACTCCTCCGGCGGCGCCGCCATCTCGGTGGCGTACGTCACCGGGAAGCCGATCCTCTTCCTCGGGACCGGACAGGGGTACGACGACCTCACCCTGTTCGAGCCCGAGGCGCTCGTCGAGAGCCTGCTCGACGAGGAGTGAGGCGGGCGGTCACCGCCCTCGCTCCGCCGCTTCCTCGCGCTACCCTTCGCCGACCATCCGCTCCTCCTCGTCCCACTCGCGCTCGCGCAGCTCGTACTTCTGGATCTTCCCCGTCGCCGTCGTGGGAAGCTCGGCGACGAACTCCACCTCGCCGGGGGTCTTGTAGTCGGCGACGCGCTCGCGGACGAACGCCTTCAGCTCCTCGGCCGTCGCGCCCGGATCGTCCGGGTCGCCGCTCGCCGGGACGACGAACGCCTTCGGCGTCTCCCCCCAGCGCTCGTCGGGCGCCGGGATGACGGCGGTGTCGGAGACGGCGTCGTGCTCGAAGAGGGTGTCCTCCAGTTCGATCGAGGAGATGTTCTCGCCCCCGGAGATGATGATGTCCTTCTTGCGGTCCTGGATCGAGACGAAGCCGTCCTCGTCGACGACGGCGAGGTCGCCCATGTGGTAGTAGCCCTCCAGCCGCTCCGAGAATGCCGCCTCGGTGGCCTCGGGCTTGTTCCAGTAGCGGTCCATCACCTGGTTCCCGCGGACGACAATCTCGCCGATCGTCTCGCCGTCGGCGGGCACGTCCTCGCCGTCCTCGTCGACGACGCGCACGTCGGTGCCGAGGTAGCCGATCCCCTGCGTCTTCTTCACCGCGAAGCGGTCCGGCGAGTCCGCCTCAAAGTGCCGCTTCGCGTCCGAGGTGGTGATCAGGGGACCCGTCTCGGTCGCGCCGTACACATGTTTGAGCTCCCAGCCGAACTCCTCCTCGACGGTCCGGATCGTCGCCTCCGGCGGCGCCGCGCCCGCGGTGGCGACCCGCACGTCGCTGTCGCCGGTCGTCGCGCCGCCGTGCTCGGCGTGGTGGTCGCCGAGCATGTTGAGGACGGTCGGGGCCGCACAGAAGTAGGAGACGTCCTCCTCGCGGATCCGGTCGAACGTCTCCGCGACGTCGACGCCGCGGGTGCAGACGTGTCGGGCGCCCAGCCCCGTGATCGCGTAGATGTGCCCCCAGCCGTTGACGTGGAACATCGGGAGCGTCCAGAGGTAGACGTCGTCGTCGGTGATCTCCTGGTGGATCGCGATGAGGTAGGCGTGGAGCGTCTCGGCGCGGTGGGTGCGGCAGACGCCCTTCGGGTCGCCGGTGGTCCCGGAGGTGTAGTTGATCGTGATCACATCGTCCTCGTCCATCTCCGGGCGCTCGTAGGCGTCGGGGTCGGCGGCGTCGAGCGCCGCGTCGAACGACTCCCAGTCGCCCGCGACCGCGTCCGCGTCGTTCGTGAGGAACGTCTCCGTCGGCACCTCGTCGCGGACCGCCTCGATCCGGTCGGCGTACTCGGCGTCGGCGTAGATCGCGTCGACGCCGGCGTCGGAGAGCATGTACGCGAAGTCGTCTGGCGTGAGCCGGTAATTCAGCGGCGCGTGGACCGCACCGACCTGCATCGCGCCGTAGGCCGCTTCGAGGTGGTAGTGGGTGTTCGGGTCCAACACCGCGACACGGTCGCCCTTCTCGATCCCCCGCGCCTGCAGGGCGGCCGAGAACCGGTCCGCGCGCTCGCCGAGTTCGGCGTACGTGTACCGCGTCCCGTCAGTCGCCAGGACGGCCTCCTCGTCCGCGTAGTGCCGGCGGGCCCGGTCCAGGAAGTCGGTCGTCAGTAGCGGTTTTCGCATCAGTTTATCACTATTTATGATTGATAAAAGCGTTTGCGGCCGACGCAAGCAAGCCAGGGGACGGCGCCGTGACTTCCCTCGTTCGGCTCCGGCGATCTCCACCTCGGTGATCCGGGGTGTAGAGGCCCGTATTCGGAGCGTGGGGACCGGCGTCGGAGCGTGGGGACCGGCGTCGGAGCGTGAGGACCCGCGTTCGAGGCGCGGGGCTCGGCACCTCGCCTCGGGAACGGGGGTTTACACGGCGCCCGCCCCACGGGAAAGGTATGACCGACGGATCCGGCCGGCCGATGATCGCCGAGGGGTACGTGGTTCCCATCGCGGGACTGATGGCGCTGCTGTTCGCCCTGATGGCGGGACTGACCGCCGGTCGCGCGCTGTCGGGCAACCCCGCCGACGCCGCGCTCCCCCTCGCGTTCGCCCTCGGTGCGCTCGCCGCGATCCGGATCCGCGGGCGATACGCCGCCGACTGACGCGAACGCCGTCGCCGTCGGGACCTGAGACCCCGCCGAATTCGGGTGATTCCGCCGCCCTCGGTATATAAATCGCGCGCGGCCGAATCGCATACGGGCGACGGGATCAGAACCCTTAACAGTCGCAACGGGTTTTGATACGATAGCGGGATGGGATAGCCAGGAGATTCCGCCGGGCTCATAACCCGGAGATCGGTAGTTCAAATCTACCTCCCGCTATCTTCTGTCGACGACCGCGAACGCCGAGCGCTGCGAGGCGCGAGCGGCGTCGTCGACGAGATAGCCCCGGAAGGGATTTGAACCAGGGAACGGAGCGGTGCGGAGCGATCGCGGTTCAAATCTACCTCCCGCTACTTCCGGCCGACCGCCACGTTCGTAGCGGCGGTCTCGTCTCGCGCCGACTCCCCTTTCGACCCGTCGCTCTCGAACCCGGAAGCGATTTCCGTCGCGCTGTCGTTCCCTCGCGTATGGATTACGAATCGAGCCTCGACCGCGCGATGGAGGAGGTACCGGACCTCGGCGGCTCCGACGAGCGGCTGTCGGTGCCCGACCCGGAGACGCAGAAGGACGGCGCGTTCACCAGACTGACGAACCTCTCGGCGATCGCGGACGCCCTGAGCCGCGAGCCCGAGCACGTCCACTCGAAGATCCAGCAGGAGCTCGGGACCGCCGGCCAGTACGAGTCGGGCCGCGCCCGCTACAGCGGGAACTTCCGCGAGCGCGACTTCCAGGCCGCGGTCGACTCGTACATCGAGTCGTTCGTCACCTGCTCGGAGTGCGGCCTCCCCGACACGCGGTTGGAGACCGAGAACCGCACCCCGATGCTCCGGTGTGAGGCCTGCGGGGCGTTCCGCCCGGTCGCGAAGCAGAACACCTCGAACACCCAGCGGCAGGAGGAGGCCATCGAGTCCGGGAAGACCTACGAGCTCGAGATCGTCGGCACCGGTCGCAAGGGCGACGGCGTCGCCGAGGTCGGCGAGTACACCGTCTTCGTCCCCGGCGCGCAGGAGGGCGAGACCGTCACGGCGTACATCAAGAACGTCTCGGGGAGCCTCGCGTTCGCCCGCCGAGAGGACTGAGCGACCGGGTCGACGCGGCCCGCGCGCGGTCACGGCGCGAGCTACTCCACGCGACCGACGGCGACCCGGTGTCCGGTCGCTTCGGCGTGCGTTCGCTCCAGCGCGGTCGCGTCGCTGCCGGTTCCGAACAGGCGTTCGACCGGACACTCCCGGCAGACGACGTGGTACTTCGCTTCGTTCGGTGTGGATCGCATGGACGTTGCCACGCCCCCCTCCGACGTAGTTACACGCACCGTACCCGCGGTTAAACGGGACGTTATCCGGCGGTATCGAGACGCTCGTCGCCGGGCGCGACCGGTGCCGTCCGAGGTCAGTCGCCGCCGGCCCGGCGTTCGAACCGGTCGAGCGCGAGCCCGAGCATGTCCGGGCTCACGGGCTGGTACTCCTCGCGCTCGTGTGCCGGGAGGTACTCCCGGACGCTGTTCCACGACTCCCGGGCGTACCGCGCGTCGAGCAGGACGCGCACCCCGCGCTCCTCCGGGCCGCGGATGACGCGACCGACGGCCTGACGGGCCTTCCGCACCGCCGGCACCGTGAGCGCGGTCTCGAACCCGGACTCGAACCGGCGGTCGTAGGCGGTGACGACCGCCCGGGTCCGCGGCCGCGCCGTGTTGATGATGGGGACGCCACAGACCACGGCGGCCGACAGGCGGTCCCCGCGGTAGTCGACGCCCTCCGTGAGCGTGCCCCGGAGGCTCGTCACGAGCACCTTCCCCTCGCCCGCGAAGAAGTCGTCCTTCAGCGACTCCGTGGCGCGGTCGCCGGAGGACTCGTCGAGCAGCACGGGCTTGTCGAGGCGCTCCGCGAGCGACTCGGCCATCCACGTCGCCTCCGCGTAGCTCGGCGTGCCGACGAGGACGTTGCCCTCGCGGGCGGCCACCGTCGCCGTCGCGTCGAGGTACGCGAGGCGCGTGTCGTTCTCCTCGCCGGGCGGACCGCGGTTCTGATGCGTGAACTTCGGCGCGTCGACCGCGAAGCTCGCGCGGTTCGATTCGGGGAACGAGAGGCCGTACGTCCGCTCGACGACCGGCCGGCCCCGCGCTTCGAGGTGGTCGAGCCCGGTCACCTCGCGGAACACGTCCATCGGCTCCAGCGTCGCGCTCATGAGGACGCCGCCGCCGAACTCCGCGAGCCGGTCGCCGATCGGCTCGCTCGGGAGGCAGTTGTACAGCGCGAGGCTTGCGTTGTACGCGCGGCGCCACGAGTCCGGCGGTTCCGTCTCGTCCCACGTCCGCTCCAGGTCGATGGCCCGGAAGAACTCCTCGTGGTCCTCGCGGTACCAGGCGTTGAGCGTGCGCCCGACGCCCGGCGCCGCACGCCGCTTGTCGTCCTCCTCCAGCGAGTCGAGCACCCGCTTGACGACCGCGCCGACCTGCTGCGCGCGCGCCCAGACGCGGTCGCCGTACCCCTCACGTTTCGCCCACGCCGTGACCTCGTCCTCGTCCGGCTCCTCGGGGTCGCGGAGGGGGACCTCGTCGTCGTCGAGCTCGCGCATCGACGCCCGCCAGTCGGGCCGCTCGCGGTCGAGCCGCTCCGTCACCCGGCGGTCGAGCTCGCCGCGGAGGTCGGCGTAGAACTCGCGGACCGACTCGATCTCGTCGACGGTCACGTCGGCGTCTTCGAGCTCGCCCCGGACGAGCGCCGCGTCGTCCGACTCCGCGCCGGCCGTCTCGAAGGAGAGCGGCTGGACGACGCGGGTGAGCTCGTTCTCGGCGTCGCGGAGGCTGGCGTCGGCGACCGCGTCGCTCACGAGGTCGCGGACGCGCGGTTCGAGCATGTGCGCCTCGTCGCAGACGACGAACGTCGAGTCGTCGAGCAGCGCGCCGGTGAACGTCCCGGTCGTCACCGGATCGAACGCGTGGTAGTAGTTGCCGATGACGACCTCGACCTCGGGGACGAGCGCGCCCATGACCGAGTGCGGACAGGAGCCGTGGCCGGCGGCGAGCCGGACCAGCTCGTCGCTGTCGACGTGGCCGAGGTCGGTCACGTCGAACGGGACCGCCTCCGCCGGGTCGCCGTCCTCCGGGAGGTCGTCGAGGAAGCCGGCGTAGAACGGGCAGAACTCGGTCCCCTCGTACTCCTCCGTGTCGGGGCGGTAGGGGGTCGGCTCGCCGTCGACGCTGAGGTAGTCGGCGGCGGGGGCGTCATCGCCGGGCGAGCCTGTGTCGCTTCCCGAGTCCATCAGTCCCACCTGCTGGCTCCGCGCCTCGCTCACGAGGTTCGAAGTCGTCGTCGCGCCGCCGTCGCCGACGAGGTTCCGAGTGCGCTCGCGGAGCCCCTCGCAGCGCTCGTAGACGTTCTCGCGGTCGATCCCGCCGCGGTTCTCGCGCGCGTACGGGCAGACGTCCGCCTTGCCGACGAGGGTGAGCCCGGAGACCGGGTCGTACTCGTCGGGGAGGTCTGAGTTGATCGTCCCGAGGTCCGTCTCGAACTGGCGCAGCTGCTGTTTGACGCTCGTGAGGACGAAGACGCGCTCGAAGTTGGAGTCGGGGTCGCGGACGCGGTCGAGCCCGGCGGTGAGCGCGAGCATCGTCTTGCCGGTCCCGCACGCGCCCTCCAGGGCGAGGAAGCCGCCGTCCTCGGCGGCGTCGACGGCGGCGTCGATCCCGTCGGCCTGCTCCGGGTACGGCTCTGCGTGGCCGAAGATGTCGGCCCACGGCGGGGGGTTCGTCACTGTGGCGGCGTAGCTCCCCATCGGAGTTAAACCTTGAGAGAGCGGGACGGCCGCGGGGGTCACCGGCGGGCGGCCGCGGCGGGTCTCCGCCGACGGCCGACGTCCCCTCGCCGCGACCGTCCTACCCGACGATGTCGTGCAGGTCGGAGAGCCGGTCGATCTCCCACGTCGGCCACACGTTCAGCTCCCAGTCGCGGCGGTGAGGTCGCCGGATGAACGCGGAGTCGATACCGGCGTTCTCGGCCGCGCGCACGTCGGACTCGTTGTCGCCGACGAACAGGGCGTTCCCCGCGTCGAGGTCGCCGAGCGCCTGCTCGATGTAGTGGGGGTTCGGCTTGCGGAGCTGGAGCGAGTGGATCGTCGGTTCGCGGCCGTAGGCGGCGCCGAACCGCTCGAAGCCGTCGAAGTGCTCCACGAGGAAGTCGACCGTCGCCTGCTGGTTCGAGGAGACGATCCCCATCTCCACGTCGAGGTCGGCCAGCTCGTCGAGGTCGTCGTACGGGGTCTTGCGCCCCTCGCGCGCCTCCTGCTGTTGGGCCTTCGACACCACGTCGTCGCGGGTCCGCCAGAACGACCCCGGATCGAGGTCGTACGTCTGACAGACGGTCCCCACGCTGCCGGGGGTCGCACCGATGGTCATGCGCTCTACGTCGTCCGGATCGGGCTCCTCGACGCCGCACTCCTCGAACGCGCTCCGGGTTGCGTCCCGAAGCACGTCGAAGCGCGTGCGGCCCACGAGGACACCGTCGTTGTCGAACACGACGGTATCGTACGTCATACGTTCCGGAGTTGCTCAGCACTTAAAAGGGTTTCACCACCGATCCGTCGCGACGCCCCGTTCATTTATATACGTCCGCCGCCCGTCCCGCGGTATGCGCGTCAGCGTCATCGGCGGCAGTTCGGTCCCGCCCGAGACGGCGGCGGTCGCGGAGGAACTGGGAGAACGGCTCGCGAACCGCGGCCACGCGGTCGTCTGCGGCGGGCTCGGCGGCGTGATGGAAGCGGTCTGTCGCGGCGCTCGCGAGGCCGGCGGAGAGACCGTCGGGATCCTGCCGACCGACCGACGATCGGACGCGAACCCGCACGTCACGGTGCCGATCGCGACCGGGATGGGCCACGCCCGCAACGCGCTCGTCGCGATGAACGGCGACGCCGCGGTCGCGGTCGACGGCTCGCACGGCACGCTCTCGGAGATTGGGACGGCGCTCGCCCACGGTCGGGCGGTCGCCGGACTCGACACGCACGACGTGGCCGGCGTGGAACCGGTGGGATCGCCCGCCGAGGCGGTCGACTACGTCGAGGACGCGGTGCGGTAGAAACGGGACCGGTCGGCTTCGGCCGCGCTACCAGGTGTCGTGGAACGTGTCGAACTCGATCGAGTCGAGGGGCTTCTCGCCGATGGCGGCCTCGTACTCGCCCGGGGTCAGCATCGGCTTGTGGAACCGCGGCCCGTCGTCGGTCGTGATCCGGGGACAGCCGGTGTTGACGAACGCGTCCATGTCGAAGTTGCGGAGGCGGTCCGGCGTCACCTCGTCCATGGTGATCAGGTAGGCGTCCTCGTTGTCGTCGACGATCTCCTGGGCCGTCTCCCAGCGGCCCTGCCCGATCTTCGTACAGAAGATGACGCCCCACTTCTCGGCGCCCATCGCCTTGTGGACCGAGGCGTAGCGCTGCTTGAGGAACTGGTCGTGCTCGGCGACGGACACCGCGTTGTTGACGGGGTCGGCGATGACGACGCGCTTCTCCGGGTGCTCCATCGCGAGCCCGACGGGGTGGAACTTTCCGCCGCCGACGTACAGCACCTGGTCGGCGGGGATGTCGGCGGAGGCGTAGTTGCAGCCGAGCACCTGCCCCTCCTTCGTGAGCCGGTCGTCGCCCCGGCGGGTGTGGACCTCGTAGCCGCGCTCCTCCAGCCAGTCGGTCATCTCCTCGAACCGGTTCATGTGCTGGGCGGTCGTCACGAGCCCCACGTCGGCGTTCTCCTCGGGGTCGTCCAGCTCTTCGTCCAGCGCGTCCTCCATGATCGGGAAGGGGTCGACGTTCGAGAAGAGCGGGACGTAGACGATGCTGTCGGACTCCTTCATCGGCGTGTGGCCGAAGTGGACGAACACGTCCGTCCGGCGCATCAGGTAGGTGTCGAGGTCGCAGGCGCCGTAGCAGGGCTGCCCGGAGAGCATGAACGTGACGTCGTCGGGGGCGACCTCGCGGAGGTCGTCGGCGACCTTCGGACCGCGGCGCTTGAGCCCCTCGGGGAACTGGAGGCCGACCTTGGAGGCGTCGCGCTCCTCGATCGCCTCCAGGATCCGGTCGAGTTCGTAGTCCCACTCGCGGTCGTGTTTCAGGGCCATCCCCGTCTTGGTGAGGTCGCCCTCCGTGGAGCCGCTCATGGACTCGAATTACGCGGGGGGACGGTTAAACGGCGCGCTCGGCGGTCATCCTCGTGATCGTTCGGGATCGAGTGCGGTCGAACCCTGCCGCGGCCGACGGATACAACCCCCGAGCCGACGAACCGGGATACAATGAGCGACATTCCGCTGGAACACGTCCACGTCGCGCCGGACGACGCCCCTGAGAACGCGCCCGCCGTCTTCGTGCTTCACGGCCGCGGCGCCGACGAAGAGGACCTGCTGCCCGTCGCGCGACACCTCCCCGACGAGCTCCACGCGATCAGCCTCCGGGCGCCCGACCCGCTTCAGGGCGGGTACACGTGGTACGAGCTCGACCTCTCGGCGGGCGGCCTCGAATCGAGCCAGCCGGACGCTGCCGACTTCCGCCGCAGCCTCGATCTGGTCGCCGAGAGCGTCGACGCCGCGACGGAGGCGTACGCCCTCGACCCCGACCGGATCGGGCTGCTCGGCTTCAGCCAGGGCGCGATCACGAGCCTCTCGCTCGTCCTGGAGGACCCGGACCGGTACGCGTGGGTCGCCGCGCTCCACGGCTACCTCGCGGACGCCCACGCCGACGCCGACCCGGACGGGATCGAGGGGAAGCCCGTCTTCGTCGGCGCCGGGGCCGGCGACCGCGTGATCCCGGAGTCGCGCTCGGCCGCCGCCGCCGACCGGTTCGAGGAGCTGGGCGCCGACGTCGCCCGCGGCAGCTATCCGGGCGGCCACGGCATCGGGCAGGAGGAACTGGCCGACCTCGTCGCCTTCGTCGAGGCGCAGGCGGCGTGACTGCGGGGTCACAGACCGCCCGCGGCGTGCGCTTGCGGCACGAGAGGCCTCCCTTCGGCAGGTTGAAACCGCTCCGCGCCAACGATCGGGTATGAGCGTCGAACGGGCCACCCCCGACGAACAGGCCTCCATCGAGGACCTCGGTCGCGAGCTCGGCGAGCGGATCGCCCGAACCCCCGAGTACGAGCGCTTCGAGGAGGCGCGCGAAGCGGTCCAGCGCGACGAGGAGGTTCAGGCGAAGATCGACGAGTTCGAGCAGCTGCGCGCCGAGTTCATGCAGGCCCGAGAGACGGGACAGGCGACGAACTCGGGGCTCCAGAAGGTGCAGGCGGCACAGGACGAGCTCCACTCGATGCCCGTCATGCGGGAGTTCCTCGACGCGCAGGACGAGCTGAACGACACCCTCGAATCGGTCAACGAGGCCATCTCGGAACCGCTCGCGGTCGACTTCGGCGGCGAGGCCGGCGGCTGCTGTCAGGACTGACGGTCGCGCCGACAGACCGTCGACTCCCCTCTCCTTTTCACCCATAGCGACGCAGTCCGTCGCGTGATCGCAGTCGCCGGCGGCAAGGGCGGGAGCGGAAAGACGACCACGACCCTCGGGCTCGCGCGGGCGCTGTCGAGGCGGGGCGCGCCCGCGGTCGCGGTCGACGCCGACTGGGACCTCCCGAACCTCGCCCGGCTGGCGTCGGAGACGGACGACGGCGCCGCCGGTGAGCGCGACCGCCGAACCGTCGTCGACGCGGTCCGCGACGGGGTCTCGCCGGACCGCTCGGCCCCCGCGGTGATCGCCGCGCCCGACGGCACCGAGACCGTCGACCCCGCTCCGGCGTTCGAGGCGCTCCGGAACGCGGTCCCCGACGACGCCGCGACGCTCCTCGACTGCCCGGCGGGCGCGTCGCCGGACGCGGCGGCGCCGCTCCGCGCGGCCGACCGGTCGCTCCTCGTGACGCCGCTCCGGCGGTCGGCCCTGCGCGACGCCGCCAAGACGGCCGCGGTCGCGCGGCGGCTCGACTGTCCGCCGGTGGGCGCCGTCGCCGTCCGCGCGCCGTCCGTCCCGGACGCCGTCGCCGACCTGCTCGGCTGTCCGGTGATGGGCCGGGTCCCGTCCGCGGCGCCGGCACCGCTCTCGGACTCGTCGGTCGAATCGGCGTACGACGACCTCGCGAGGCGGCTCGCGGGTGAGTACGGAGCGGAGCGATGGCGCGTTGCGTGACCGTCGATCCCGCCGCGGGCGCGCCGTTTGACGGCCACCGACAGAGCCAAACCTCCGGAGACGGCAGCGTTCGTATGGAGCCGCTCCCGACGGGGATATCGGTGCTGGACAGGGAGTTCGGCGGGGGGATCCCGAGCGGCAGCGTCGTCGCGCTGAAGGCCGACGCGGCGAGCCAGTCCGAGCTCATTCTGGACCGGTTCTCGCGGGTCCGGGCGTGTCGATACCTGACGACGGTGCGCTCGGCCGACGCGGTGGAGGCCGGCCTCACGGCCGACGACGAGGAGGGCGAGACGGTCGTCCGAGACGCCACGGGCGACGATCCGTTCGCCGCGGTGCTGGACGCGACCGCCGAGCTGGCCGAGGGGGAGACGGTCGTCGTCGACTCCGTCGGGCCGCTGGAGGCCGGCGACCGCGAGGAGTACGGCGCGTTCCTCGGTGAGCTCCGTCGGCGCGTCGACGACGCCGGCGGGCTCGCGGTGCTCCACGCGCTCAAGGGCGCGGCGGCGGACCGGAACCGGGTCGTCACCGAACAGGTCGCGGACGTCGTCTTCGACCTCCGCACCACCGTGACCGGAACCGAGATCGCGAACCGGCTCGTCGTGCCCAAGTTCCGGGGCGGCGCGGCGTTAGAGGAGCCGCTCAAGCTGAAGCTCACCGACTCGGTGTCGGTCGACACGAGCCGGGACATCGCCTGAGCCGGTCGTCCTCTCGAATTTCGCGTCTACAGTACGGCGACTGCGACGACTACGACCACGCCGACGAGCGCCGCCGCGGCCGCCCAGTTCCGCGGCTCGTCGAGCGGTCCGTACGGGCCGCCCTTCCGCGAGAGGAGGTAGACCGCGTACACCGCGAGCGGTGCGAGCGTCGGCAGCGTCCCCACCTCGACGACGCCGGCGACGCCGGACAGCAGCGCGACCGCTATCGTCGTCGCGCCGGCGCTCGCGGCGACGACGAGGTCGTCGCGCGCACGTTCGATCTCCATCTCAGTCGCCCTCCGTCATCTCAGTCGCCCTCCGCGTCCCGCTCCGTCGCCCGGTCGCGTTCCATGTCTCCGACTGGGTCGAGCGTCGTTCAAAAGGGATCGATCTTCCTCGGACCGGGACGCCGCGGGTCGGGCGCTACTCCTCGTCGAGCTCGTCGACGATCTCGTCGGCGTCGACGTCGACGTCTTCGAGCGCGTCCTCGATGTCGCCCGCGCCGCCGCCGCCCATCCCGCCCATCATGCCGCCGAGTCCGCCCATGCCGCCGCCCTCGATGACCTCCTCGATCACGACGCGGTCGAGGTCGAGCCGGCTCATGAGGTCCTGCGCGATCTGCTGTTTCTGGAACATCCACTGCTGGTTCATCTGCATCGCCTGCGTGGCCGTCACGTAGAGGACGTCCTTCTCGACCTCCTCGGTCTCGACGGTCTCCTCGCCCTCGTCGTCCTCGGAGACCGTCTCCTCCTCCTCGGCGACCGTCTCGATGCGGACCTCGGGGGCCTCCTGGAGGTACATCCCGAGCATGCCGGCGGCCTGCTGCTCGCGGTCGTCGATCTCCTCGAGGATCTCGTACTCGTACTCGAGGTCCTCGCCGGCCAGCGGGTGGTTGAAGTCGACGCGGGCGCGGCCGCCGATGATCGTCTCGAGGTACCCCTGCTGGTTGTCGATCTGGACCTGCGCGCCGGGGTAGCGGCTGTCCTCGGGGATCTTGTCGGCCTTGACCGTCTCGACCTCGTCGGGGTCGTACTCGCCGAAGGCGTCCTCGGCGGGCACGTCGACGACGCCCTCGTCGCCGACCTCCGCGCCGACGAACGCCTCGTCGACGGCCGGGAAGACGTGGCCGGCGCCGAGCGCGATGACGCGGGGCTCGAACTTGTGGTCCTCGGTGTCGATCTCGGCCTCCTCGGCGATCTCCTCGTCGGTGGTGTCGATGACCCGGCCGTCGTCGGCCGTTCGGATCGTGTACGCGACCCGCACGAAGTCGCCGTCCGCCAGCCCGGCGCTCTCGGTCTCGGCTTCGGTCTCGGCCTCGTCGGCGTCCTCGGCCGCGTCCGCTTGCTCCTGATCGCTCATACCCTGAAGGTCACCTGTTACACCCTTAAGGCGCACGGTTCGACGCGGCGAGCGCCGCGACGCACCGGAATCAGCGTCCCGCGGCGCTTAAGAACGCGCCCGGCTGATTCCGGGTATGTTCGAGGTCGAGATCAAGGTGCCGGCCGACGTCGACGCGGTCCGCGACCGCCTCCGGAAGGCCGGCGCCGAGCGCGTCGACGCGCGCCGCCAGCGCGACGCCTACTACGACGCGCCGCACCGCGACTTCGCCGAGACGGACGAGGCGCTCCGGGTGCGACGCGAGGCGCCGCTCCCGGACGGGATCGGTTCGGGAGCCGCCGAGACGGCCGACCGCGATCCGACTCCCGAGACGACCAAGCTCACGTACAAGGGACCGCTGCTCGACGAGGGGTCGAAGACCCGCGCGGAACGCGAGACCGAGGTGGCCGACCCGGAGGCCGCGGCCGGCATCCTCGCCGGACTCGGATTCGAGCCGGCGGCGACCGTCGAGAAGCGGCGCGAGTTCTGGGCGTACGACGGGTTCACCGTGACGCTCGACGCGGTCGACGGGCTCGGTGAGTTCGTCGAGATCGAGCGCTCGGTCGACGACGAGACCGCGATCGAATCGGTCAGGGACGACGCGCTCGCCGCCCTCGACCGGCTCGGGCTGGACGGCGCGGAACAGGTCCGCACCTCCTACCTCGGGCTGTTGCTGGCGGACGCCGACGCGAGCGACGACGAGTAGCCGGGCGCCGCTCGCGACCGGACTCAGTCTCCGTCGCCGTCGGGCCGCTTCTTCGAGAGCGCGGTCCGGTCGAACTCGCAGACGAGGACGTCGTCGCCGTCCTCGACGAGCTTGAACGCCTCCACGTGCATCGTGACGACGCCGCGCTCGCCGTCGCTCGTCTCCCGCTTGTCGGTGACGGTCGACCGCGCGCGGATCGTGTCGCCGTGGAACACCGGATTCGGGTGCTCGACGTCGTCGTACGAGAGGTTCGCGACGATGGTGCCGTCCGTCGTCTCCGGGATCGACACGCCGACCGCGAGCGACAGCGTGTACAGCCCGTTGACGAGCCGCTCGCCGAACTGCGTCTCCCCGGCGAAGTCGGCGTCGAGGTGGAGCGGCTGCTGGTTCATCGTCATGTCGCAGAACCGCTGGTTGTCGCTCTCGCTCACGGTCCGCCGGCGCGCGTGCTCGATCGTCTCTCCGACCTCGAACTCCTCGTAGTAGCGTCCCGTCATGGGGCGACCCTCGACCTCGGGCGACAAATCGGTACCGCTCCGGGTGCCGGAGGCGTCGGCGGTCCGGACGGCCGGCTCGGGTCACGATCCGGACGGCCCGGCTCTTTATGTCCGGTCGCGAGGAGTCCTCGACATGGCCCGACGAAGCCTCCTGTTCTCCCCCGGCGACCGCCCGGAGCTCATGCGGAAGGCGCCGGGGACGGGCGCGGACGTCGTCTGCTTCGACCTCGAAGACGCCGTCGCTCCCGGCCGGAAGGACGAGGCCCGCGCCGCCGTCCGCCGCGTGCTCGCGGCCCCCGACTTCGACCCCGACGCCGAGGTGTGCGTCCGGCTCACGGCGTCGGACCCCGGCGCCGACCTCGACGCCCTCGTCGGTGCCGAGATAGCGGACGAAGCCGGAAGCGACGGCGACGCCGAGCCCGCGATCCGGCTCGACGCGGTCATGCTTCCGAAGGTCGAGGGCGCCGACCGCGTGGCCGACGCGGCCGCGCTGTGCGCCGACCGCGGGCTCGATCCCGCCGTGTTCGCCCTCGTCGAGACGGCGGGCGGCGTGCTCGCCGCGGAGGCGATCGCCGACGCGGCCGCGACGGAGGCCCTCCTCTTCGGCGCCGAGGACCTCGCGGCCGACCTCGGGGCGACGCGGACCGACGAGGGGACCGAGGTGTTGTACGCCCGCGAGCACGTCGTTCTCGCGGCCGGTGCGGCCGACGTCGACGCGCTCGACACGGTGTACACGGCGTTTTCCGATACCGAGGGGCTCCGCGAGGAGGCGGCGTTCGCGCGCACGCTCGGCTACGACGGGAAGCTCGCGATCCACCCGTCGCAGGTCGACCCGATCAACGAGGCGTTCACGCCCGACCCGGACGAGATCGAGTGGGCGTCGCGCGTGCTCGACGCCCGCGACGAGGCCGACCGCGAGGACCGCGGCGTGTTCAGCGTCGACGGCGAGATGATCGACGCGCCGCTGGTCGCGCGAGCGGAGCGGATCGTCGAGCGGGCGGCGGCCGCGGGGATCGACGCGCGGTAGCGACCGTCCCTTCCCGCTGATCGTCCGTCACAATTAACCCCGGTCCCCGGGGACGTTCCCACATGGCCGATCAGGCGAACCCGTTCGAGAGTCTGCGGGAACAGGTCGACGACGCCGCGGCGCACCTCGACGCCCCGCCGGGCGTGCTCACCCGACTGAAGAACCCGGAGCGACTGCTGGAGACGAACCTGACGTTCGAGCTCGACGACGGATCGCTGGAGACGGTCCGCGCCTACCGGTCGCAGTTCAACGGCGACCGCGGGCCGTACAAGGGCGGGATCCGGTATCACCCCGGCGTCACGCGCGACGAGGTGAAGGCGCTCTCCGGATGGATGGCGTACAAGTGCGCCGTCGTCGACGTGCCCTACGGCGGGGGGAAGGGGGGGATCGCGATCGACCCGAGCGACTACTCCGAGAGCGAGCTGGAGCGACTGACGCGCGCGTTCGCGACGGAGCTCCGACCGCTCATCGGCGTGGACCGCGACATCCCGGCGCCGGACGTCAACACCGGCCAGCGGGAGATGAACTGGATCAAGGACACCTACGAGACGCTGGAGAACACGACCGCGCCCGGCGTCATCACCGGGAAGGCGCTCGACTCGGGCGGGAGCGAGGGACGCGTCGAGGCGACCGGCCGCTCCGTCGCGCTCGCCGCGCGCGAGACGTTCGACTGGCTCGACCGGGACCTCGCGGGCGCGACGGTGGCCGTGCAGGGGTACGGCAATGCCGGGTCGGTCGCGGCCGCGCTCGTCGACGACCTCGGCGGGGACGTGGTGGCCGTCTCCGACTCCTCCGGCGGGATCTACGACTCCGACGGGTTCGACCCACGGGCGGTGAAGGAGCACAAGGCCGAGACGGGCGCCGTCTCGGGCTACGGTGACGCCGCGTCGATCACGAACGAGGAGCTGTTGACGCTCGACGTCGACCTGCTCGTGCCCGCGGCGCTGGAGAACGCGATCGACGGCGACCTCGCCGCCGACGTCCGGGCCGACGTGATCGTCGAGGCGGCCAACGGTCCCCTCACCCCCGACGCCGACGACGTCCTCGTCGAGAAGGACGTCTACGTCGTCCCCGACATCTTCGCCAACGCCGGCGGCGTCACCGTCTCGTACTTCGAGTGGGTCCAGAACCGCCAGCGGTTCGGCTGGACGGAGGAGCGCGTCAACGACGAGCTCGAACGCGTGATCACGGAGGCGTTCGACGGGATCGTCGAGGCCTACGAGGGACGCGACGTCCGCGACCTCCGCACCGCCGCTTACGTCGTCGCCATCGGTCGGATCGTGGACGCCTACGACCAGGCCGGCAGCTGGCCGTAGTTCGGCTCGTCCGGAGCGACGCCCCTACTCCAGCCGCGCGTCCCGGACCTCGACGTGACCGCGGTCGCCCTCCCACACGGCGTCGTACTCGAACGCGATCCGGCGGTCCATGTGGGGGCCGTCGACGACGTACGTCTCGAACTCGCCGCCCTCGCCCAGCGGGTGGACCCCGTACTCCTCGCGCAGATCGAGCAGCTCCGCGAGCGCGTCGGCGTCGTAGCGCCGCCCGAGCCACGACTCGTCGAGGCCGTAGGCGGCGACCTGGACGATCCGGATCTCGAAGCCGGCGTCGAACATCGCCTCCGCGAGCGCGACCGGGTCCTCGCCCCACAGCGGGGCGAACAGATCGATTCCGAGCCGGTCGCACATCCCCCGGATCCGGCTGGTCTGGTACTCGCTCTCGACCGCGCCCGCGGTGACGCCCGCGAGGTCGACCCCGTCGGCCGCGGCGATCTCCCGGAGCGCCGCTTCCATCGGCTCCAGCTCGGCGTCGCCCTGCGCGCCCGCGTCGTCGACGTCGTCCGCGCCGAAGTCGTCGGGCGACACCTCGACGAGGTCGATCCCGACGCTCTCGGCCGCGAGCCCGGCGAGCTCCGTCGCCGGGGTGTGGTACATGTACGAATCGCCCGCGGGGTGGACGGTCAGGAGCCGCGAGACGTCGAGTCCCGTCTCCAGGGCGCGGTACAGCGCCCACGAGGAGTCCTTCCCGCCCGAGAAGAGGCTCACCCAGTCGTCGGTCATTGGCGGCGGAACGCTCGGCGCGCCTAAAGCGTCGGCGGTCCGGGGCGTCTCAGTCGTTGGCGGTCCGGGGCGCCGTCGCTCAGCGTGTCGGGGTGTCGGGGTGCGCGAGAACGACCGGCGCGCTCCGGACCGACGCTCAGTCCGAGATGAACTCGTTGTCGCGCCAGTTGACGCCGCCGTCGCCGTCGCCGGCGCCCTGCGGGCTCTCGACGACCTCGATGCTCGCGGGACGCGGCTCACCCTCGACGATCCGCGTCGCTTCGAGCTCGTCGTTCTCCTCGGTGATCGCGGTCAGCGTCCCCTTCTCCGAGAGCTGCGCCAGCTCGCGGAGCACGAGGAACATCGGGTACTGGAGCGCGGAGTTCTGGAGGACGGTCTCGCGGTCGCCCTTGAAGCAGGCGAACTCGACGAGCTCGGAGGGGATCTCCTCCTCCTCGTCGTCCATCCACTGCGGGCCGCCGGCGCGGGGCGGCTCCTCCTCCCAGACGCGCGTCTCCGTGACGGACGCCTTCAGCTGGGCGGTCGGCGTGTACTTGCTGATCGAGTCGTCGTCGGACAGGGCCTTGATGATGAGAGTGTTGTTTCGACGCGTGATGTCGATGTCGTCGATCTCCGGCGGGAGGTCGGGGTCTTCTTCGAAGTACGTCTCCACGTCTTCGAGGGGCAGTTCGAGCGTCGAATGAAGTCTGAACACGCGGCCTGTCATTGTTGGTTGGGTGAGATGGATCGAGACGGTCGGCACGGCGGCAGCGGCAACGGCTGCACCTGGTTCAGTTAGGCACCGTAGGTTTATATGGCCTGCCCTTCGACCCCCAAGATCGGGCGTCGATACGCCCGGTGCGGGCGCCCGGATCGACTCGGCGCCGGGCTCCACTCGATGCCGCGGTCTACTCGGCGCCGAGCTCGGCCGCCAGCTCGCCGCGCTCCTCCAGCTCCGCGAGCACGTCGCTCCCGCCGACGAACTCCCCGTCGACGAACGTCTGCGGGATGGTTTCCCAGCCGCTCTCGGCCTCCAGCGCCTCGCGGTAGTGGTCCAGCGCGGGCAGCACGTCGACGGTCTCGAACTCCTCGACGTGCTGACCGATCAGCTCGACGGCGCGCTGCGAGTAGCCGCACTGGGGCATCAGGCGGTTCCCCTTCATGAACAGGACCACGTCGTTCTCGGCGATGGTCTCTTGGACGCGCGCTTCGATTTCGTCGGGGTCGGCCTCGGATTCGGGCTGGAACGTCATGGCCGTCGGTACGCGCCCCCGCGGCAAATGGGTTCCGCACGGGACGACCGCGAACGAGGGAGCGTATGCGCGATCGATCGCCCGTAAACAGCTATCAGTACAATCGTTATTTTCGAATTTCTATGCGCTCGTCTATACGCGGTTGAGGCTTGATAATCGGTGAATACAGCCAAAGCCCCAGCCGGGAGGACGGCGCACGCTCGCTGCGCGCTTCGGTCGCTCACTCCGTTCGCTCCCTCCAGTGCTTGCGTCGCCTGCGCCGTCCTCCCGACTGCCCCTTTGAGTCCCGCCCCGCACCGCTCCACACAGCACCTCACGCCTCCCCAGCCTCGTCGCTCGGTCGGGGCTCCCGGCGGTCGCCCGCTCCCTCGCGACTCCCTCGCACGCGCTGACTCGCGGCCGCCGAGGGCGGCCGCTCGGAGGCGCGCACCGACCGCAGTCGGTGTTTGGGTGGCGGCCGACTACTCGTCGCGGTCGACGCGGACGACGTCCACGAGCGAGTACACGGGGACGCCGTCGATCTCGTCGTACCCCTTCTTGTCGACGAGCACGACGCAGGCGACGGGCTCGCCGCCCTGCTCGCGGATCGCGTTGATCGACTCCCGCATCGTCGTCCCCGAGGTGATGATGTCGTCGACGACGTAGCAGTCGCGGTCGCGGATCGCCGCGAAGTTCCGGGAGAAGCCGCCGCCCTGCTCGTCGATGTCGCCCTCCTCCCACTGGTGTTTGGCCGGGGCGTACGTCCCGAGGTCGGTGTCGAGCCGGTCCGCGACCGCGGTCGCGAGCGGCGCGCCGGCCTTCTCGATCCCGACGGTCAGGTCGACCGCCTCGCCCTGCTTCGCCAGGAGGTCGGCCATCGCGCTCGCGGCGTAGCCGAGCCGCGTCGAGTCGCGCCCCAGCGCCGACCAGTCGACGTGGATGTCGGCGGTCGACCCGGGGGCCGCGGTCTCGGCCGCGGCGTTGCTCCCTCCGCCGCGCTCGACGAGCCAGCTCGCGGTCTCCCGGGAGACGTTCAGTTCGTCGGCGATCTCGCCCTTCGAGAGACCGTGCTCCGCGAGCTCGGCCGCGCTGTCTATCAGGTCGTCAACGTTCTTCATATGCGCCGAATTCGACCGCCGTTTTAATAGTCGTGTCGTCATCCGCGAACGCGGCCTCGACCTCGTCGAGCCCGTAGACGCCGGTGACGAGATCGCCGAGGAACCCCTCGTCGAACCGGGACAGCGAGTCGGCGGCGGCCTCGAAGTGCTCGTAGCCGGAGTTGACGCTGCCGACGAGCGCCTTGTTGTGCAGGACGAACTCGCGGTGGAGCCGTCCGCCGTCGACCTCGAACTCCCAGTCGCCCGGGACGCCGAGCAGCGCGCCCACCCCGTTCGGGGCGAGCGCCTCGATGGTCTCGAAGGCGTGCGGCGCGTGGCCGGTCGCCTCGAAGACGAAGTCCATCGATTCGTGCGCCTCCGGGACGGACGGCACGGGCGTCTCGTTGGAGTTGACGTACGTCGCGCCGAGCGACTCGATGACGTCGATCGTCGGGTCCGGTCGCTCGCGGCGACCGAGGCAGTAGATCCGATCGAAGTCGGCGTCGAGCGTCGCGACCGTGAGCAGCCCGAGCGAGCCGTTACCGAGCACCAGCGCCGACTCCGGCTCCCAGTGGAACGCCGACCGGCTGGCGTACGCGTGCTCGATCGCCTTCTCCGCGATGGAGATCGGTTCGACGAGGAACCCCCACTCGGCGAGCGCGGGCGGGATCTCGACGAGGAACTCCGCCGGGCTGGTGAAGTACTCGGCCATGAAGCCGTGCGCGCCGACGATGCCGCGCTCGTGGTACTCGCCGTCCGGCGCCATGTCGGGCTCGCCGCGCGCGAAGTACTCGTTCGCGCCGTTCGGCGGACGTCGCACCGTCGGGACGACCACGTCGCCGACCTCGAACGGCGTGTCGTTCGGGTCCTCGACGACGCCCACGGCCTCGTGACCCAACACGAGGTGGTCCTCGCCCTCGGGCGCGCCCCCGTGAGTGCCGGCGATGACCTCGTGGTCCGTCCCGTCCACGCCGACCCGGAGGGTCCGGACGAGCGCCTCCCCGGGCGCGGGCTCCGGTCGCGGCTTCTCCGTCACGACCGGTTTCTCGGCCCCTTCGTACACGGCTATCGCGTTCATACGCGAACCGACGTGGTCAGCCACCAAAAGATTTCTTTTATTGTGAGTAAAGAATACGCCCCTTTCGACCGCGGGTTTTTCCTCCCCCTCGCTCGGAGGGTTACTCGTGTGTACCCTCGCCCTCGCGTGGCGCGCGTTCGGCGACGCCCCCGTCGCGCTCGCCGCCAACCGCGACGAGGCGCTCGACCGGCCCGCGGAGCCGCCGGCGCTGCGCGACCCCGCCGACGGCGACGGCGTCCGATACGTCGCTCCGCGCGACGCCGAGGCCGGCGGGACGTGGATCGGCCTCTCGGCCGCCGGGGTCGCCGTCGCGGTCACCAACCGCTGGCTCGACGCGGACCGCGAGGGGGACCGCTCCAGGGGGCTCCTCGTCCGGGACTGCCTCGAAGCGGGTTCCGCCGAGGCCGCCGCGCGCGCCGTTGAGCGCGATCTCGAAACCCGGGCGTACGACGGGTTCAACCTCGTGCTCGCGGACGACACCGCCGCCTTCGTGCTCTCGTACGACGGCGGCCTCGCGGTCACCCGGCTCGACCCCGGGGTCCACGTCGTCGGCAACGTCGGCGGCGTGGTGAACGGCGTCGAGCGGTTCGCGGTCCCGGAGCGCCGCCGGGAGTTCGGTGCGGAGCGCGCCGACAGCGCGCGTCGGGTCGCGGCCGCGTTGGTCCCCGAACCGGGCGAATCCGGCGCGTCGTGGGTCGACCGCGCGAGCGACGTCCTCGCGGACCACGAGTACGGCGCCTGCCTCCACGGCGACGGGTTCGGGACGCGGTCGTTCACTCGGATCCGGACGAGCGCCGACCCGACGGGGACTCCCGAGTTCGCCTATGCCGACGGGCCGCCCTGCGAGACGCCGACGGCGCCCGTGTCGGTCCCGAGCGACTTCGGCGCGGCCGACGGCGGGACGTGACGCGGTCCGCGGCCCCCGTGACGGGTGTCCCCCGTCGCCGCTCCTCCGGCCGCGACGGGACGGAAAGCCAGTTTTAAGCGAGTCGCGGGCGGGTGTTCGACCATGAGCGTGTCCGAACTCGAGGCCGAGCTGTCGGAGGACGAGCGGGCCGGCCTCGAACTCATCCGCGAGACGGGTGGCATCCACCAGAGCGACTTCTGGAAGGAACTCGACGTCTCCTCGCGCAAGGGGAGCCGCATCGCGGAGGCGCTAGAGGAGTCGGGACTCATCCAGCGGTCCGACACCGTCTACGACGGGCACAACACGTACTACTTGGAGCCCGCGCCCCGCGACCTCGACTTCTCGCTGCTGATGGCCGGCGACATGCTGTCGCCGTTCATCGGCGAGGAGGAGGTGGACCCGCAGGCGGACGCCTTCTCGCAGTGGATGATGAACCTCGCGTACGAGGAGTACTGAGCGGCCGCCACTCGCAGTTTTATC
Organism: Halorubrum rutilum; assembly: GCF_042665015.1. Lineage (GTDB taxonomy): Archaea > Halobacteriota > Halobacteria > Halobacteriales > Haloferacaceae > Halorubrum > Halorubrum rutilum. Next base: position 156,720 of record NZ_JBHTBL010000005.1, read on the forward strand.
AGGGACCCCGCCGAACATCCGGTCGTGAACCGTGCCCTCCCGCTCTCGGTCGGCGTCGGCCTCGCCGTCGGCGCCGGCCTCCATCGGCTCGTTCCCCGCGTCCCGATCGCGCTGGCCACGGCAGCCGTCTACGCCGGAGCGGCGTACTTCTCCCTCGCGTTCGACGTCTCGCTGTTCGCGGAAGCCCCCGGGTTCGACGACCGCACCGACCGGATCGGCTACGGCGTCGGGCTCTTCGGGCTGAGCGTCGGCCCGCTGCTGTTCGCTCAGTACGCCGGGAGCGACGACGCCGCGGTCGTCGGATTCGTGGTCGTCTTCTTCGGAGCGGTCGCCTTCCTCACGCTCAGCGAGCGAGCCCGGCGAGTCGGCGACGAGGCCGACTGAGACCGGACCGCTCTCGGAACCGACCGGACCGCCCCCGCGACCGACCGGACCGACGGGATGACCCGGCTAGGCCAGCAGGAAGGCGAACAGCGCGACGCCGGCCGCGAGCGTCAGGAAGAGGACGCTCCGGCCGATTCCGGTCCGGATCTCGACGTCGACGCCGAGCCCCGCGACGGCCGCCCGCGGGTGCATCGCGGTCCGCTTGACCGCGGCGACGAGCCGCATCACGGCGCGGTCGACGGCGGCCCACAGCTCCGTGACGCCCCACACCGACGCCCGGCCGAGGTAGAACGCGGCCGGGTACGTGACCGCGTCGACGTCGTGCATCCGGTGGGCGAGCCAGCCGAGCGGCCGCTTCAGCGCGAAGAAGCCGACGAAGCCGGCGACGAGCAGCGCCGCGCTCTCCGTCAGGTGGCTCGTGCTGTACGGTTTGAAATAGACGTCCTCGCTGAGGATGAGCTCCGTGAACGGCATCAGCTCGATCAGCTGGGTGTAGAACACCCCGAAGAAGATACAGGCGCCGCCCGCGAGCGCCATGCCGGCGGTCTGGAACGGCGTGGCGTCGTCCGGCGACAGCGTCGCCGAGCCGTGGAAGAACACGTAGTAGCCGAGCTTGATGAACGACATGAACGTCCCCACGCCGCCGAGGATCAGCAGCCACCAGAGGAGCCCGCTGTCCAGCAGGAGCACGTAGTTGTGGACCTCGTGCGCCGAGTCGATCACCATCCCCTTCGAGATGAATCCGTTGAACCCCGGGACCGCCGTAATCGAGGCCGCGCCGACGACGTACAGCAGGAAGGCGACCGGCATCTCCCGCCAGAGCCCGCCCATGTCGCGGATGTCCTCGACGCCGGTGCGGTAGATCACGACGCCGACGGCCATGAACAGGAGGCTCTTGTACAGCACGTTGTTGAACAGGTGGGCGAACCCGCCGGTGACGGCGAACTCGCCCACGTACGTCGCGAGCCCGAACCCGGCCAGCATGTAGCCGAGCTGCGCCTGGATGTGATACGAGAGGAGCCGGCGCGGGTCGTACTGCAGCAGCGCGAAGAACGCGCCGTAGACGGCCATGAACCCGCCGAGGTACGCCAGCCACATGCCGCCCTCGGGGAACGTCCGGTACATCACGTACGCCGCCGTCTTCGTCGTGAACACGGAGAGGAACACCGACGCCGCGACGTGCGGGCGCGGGTAGGTGTCCGGCAGCCACGTGTGCAGGAATATGAACCCGCAGTTGACGCCGACGCCGATCGCCGCGAGCACGGTCGCGCTGGCGTGGATCCCGGTCGTCGACGAGAACAGGAAGATCTCGGCGGCCGGCACGCTGCCGAGCATCGACGCGCCGTGGACGACGACGGCGCCGAGGAAGAACGTCCCCCCGATCCCGTGGAACAGCGCGTAGCGGTAGCCGGCCCGCACCGCCGCGCCGCCGTACTGCCACACCAGCAGGGTGCTGGTGACGGCCATCAGCTCCCAGAAGAAGATCAGGGTGAGCCAGTCGCCGGCGTAGATCGTCCCGAGCGTCGAGGAGACGTACACCAGCGCGAACGCGGTCACCCATTTGGGCGCCTCGGTGCCGTACGCGTACAGCACCGCCGCCGTCGCGAGGAAGCCGACGACGACCCCCATCAACAGCGAGAACTGGTCGACGTTGAACAACACCACGTCGAAGCCGAACAGCTGGGTGGCGAGGTGGGTTCCCATGCCGCCGTCACCGAGCAGCACCGCCTGCACGAACGCGAACCCCGTCGCCAGCGCGGCCGCCGCGTGGCCGGCCCGGCGCGGGAGCCCGAGCACGAGGAACGCCGCCGCCGCGAGCACGACGTACGGCGGCAGCGAGGTGAGAATCGCGTTCACGGGCGCATCGCCTCCTCTGGGAGCCGCGTGTCGACGATGAGCTCGATCAGCTCCAGGAAGCCCATCTCGTAGGGGATCACGCCGAGCAGCACCGCGAGGCTCATCGCGGTGAGGATCGGTCCGAGCGTGAACCACGACGACTCGCGCCCGCGGAGAGCGTCGAGGCCGTCGATATGTCGCCAGCCGCCCGCGGGCGGGCCGCCGGCGTGGCCGTGGTCGTCGTGTGCGCCGTGGTCGGTGTGATCGTCGTCGTGGCCGTCACCGGCCGTGTCGTCGGTGTCGCCGTCGTCCGGCTCGCCGTCGCCTAAGGTCGAGTCGTCGCTCCGTCCGACGCCGAACGGCACGTCGGCGTCGGAGGGGCGCGCGTCGACCGCGTAATCCCCGGTGTCGACGCGCTCGGCCGGCTCGGAGAAGTCGCGCTCGCTCGTGTCGAAGTCCGGCCGGACGACACCCTCCTCGTCGGTCGGCAGGTCGTCGAGCTCAGCGTCGGGGATGTCGGAATCGTCGGGGAGTTCGATGTCGTCGCCGGCGGACGCGTCCTCGACCGCCGCGCCGTCCTCGGCGCTCTCGACGACCTCGTCGACCTCGGAGTCGTCGTTTTCGGAGTCGTCGCTCTCGTCCTCAGGCCGGCCGCCATCGGTCGCCGCCAGCGTCGACCGCGACTCCCCGCCCAGCCGGAAGTCGACGAGCGGCTTCGCGTCGTGGTCGTCCTCCGCCTCGAAGAAGGCGGTGTAGATCACCGGCCAGAAGTACGCGATGTTGAGGACGCCGGAGAGCAGCAGCGCGCCGGCGAGGTAGTAGGCGACCGGGGTCAGCCGGGCGCCCATCCGGATCCCGCCGATCAGCATGTAGTACTTACTGACGAAGCCGGCCAGGAGGGGGATCCCGGCCATCCCGAGCGAGGCGACGGTAAAGGCCCCCATCGTCAGGGGCATCCGCTTGCCGATCCCCGCCATCTCGGAGATGTAGTCGGTGTGCGTCGAGACGTGGAGGTTGCCGGCACAGAAGAACAGGGTGAGCTTCATGAACGCGTGCGCCGGGATGTGCAGCAGCGCGCCGACGAGCCCGTACCAGCCGAACAGCCCGAGCCCGAGGACGATGTAGCTCAGCTGGCTCACCGTCGAGTAGGCGAGCCGCTGTTTCAGGTGGTCCTTCCGCATGGCGATGATCGAGGCCGCCGTCAGCGTGATCGCGCCGATCGTCGAGAGGACGAGCCCGGCCGAGAAGCCGAACGGGAGCGAGAGCTCGAAGACGAGCTCCGGGCCGAACACGTCGAGGACGACGCGCGAGACGCCGAACGCGCCGGACTTGACGACCGCGACCGCGTGGAGCAGCCCGGAGACGGGCGTCGGCGCGACCATCGCCTCGGGGAGCCACTGGTGGAGCGGCATGATCCCGGCCTTCACGCCGAACCCGATCGCGAGCAGGAAGAAGGCGAGCATCGCGAGGCCGGGGTCGGCGTTCGCCAGCTCCTGAATCCCGCCGGCCGTGAACGAGACGTTGCCGGCGATCAGGTAGACGAGCGCGGTGCCGGCGAGCACGAGCACGCCGCCGCCGAACATCGTGTACGCGAGGTACTTCCGGCCGGCCGAGCGCGCCTCGGGCGTCTCGTCGTGGGCGACGAGCGGATACGTCGCGATCGAGAGGATCTCGTAGAAGACGAAGATCGTCACGAGGTTGCCCGCGAACGCGATCCCCATCGTCGCCGACAGCGACACCGCGAACGCGGCGAAGTACCGAGTCTGGTTCGTCTCGTCGTTCCCGCGCATATAGCCGATGCTGTAGAAGGAGGTGACGATCCAGAGCCCGCTGGCGAGGAACGCGAACAGCATGCCGAGCGCGTCGGCGCGCAGCGCGAACTCGATCCCGGGGAGGAACGCCCCGAGCGACCACTCGAAGACGGCGCCGTCGAGGACGGCGGGGAGCATCGAGGCGACGATCCCGAACTTCGCGACCGAGGCGGCGATCGTCCACCCCTCGCGGACGTTCGGCGAGCGGTGCGACGCGACGATGAAGAACGCCGCGACGAACGAGACGAGGACGGCCAGTAGGGGTCGTGGGTCAGAGACGAGAGCGTCAGTCATGCGAACACCTCCGTGAGGAACGGACCGAACCACTCGGCGAGCGCGAAGCCGGCGAAGCCGAGCGAGACCGTGACGAGCGTCGTGACGAGGAGCACCGCCAGCGACGCCGGCGGCACGCGGTCGGGGACCAGCGAGGGCCGGGGCGCGCCAGCGACGGGCGCGACGGGGGTCCCGCCGGCCGGCGTCTCGCCGTCACCCGATTCGTCCCCGCCGTCGGCGACCGCGCCGGTCGGGTCCTCGCTCGGGCCGCTCGCGGGGTCGCCGCCGTGGTCGGCCGCCGCCTCGTCGGCGCGGCCGCCGGGGAGCCCGACGCCGGCGAAGTAGAACCGCTCGATCAGCCGCGCGACGTAGGAGAGCGTGAACAGGGTGCTGACGAAGATCACGGCGGCGATCCCAATCCCGGCCGGCCCGGCGCCGGCCATGCTCGACTCGACCGCGCCGACGCCGATGTACCACTTCCCGAGGAAGCCGACCGACGGCGGGATCCCGACGAGGCCGAGGCCGAGCAGGGCGATCGCCCCGGCCGTGAACGGCGCCTCGCGCGCGGCGCTCGCGGCGTCCTCGATCCGCCGGACGCCGTAGCCGAGCGCGAGGGTGCCGATCCCGAGGAACAGCCCGAACTTCAGCAGCCCGTGGCCGATCAGGTGGACGATCCCGCCGAGCAGCGCGGTCTCGTTCGCCAACGCGATCGCGGCCCCGATCATCCCGAACTGCGCGACCGAGGAGTAGGCGAACATGCGCTTGAGGTCCGACTGCATCGCGGCGAGCACCGAGCCCGCGAGGATCGACGCCCCGGAGACGACGAGCATCGCCGTCGTGATCGCGTCGTTCGCGGCGAGGAAGTCGACGGTGAAGACGGTGTACGTCACCCGGATCAGCGCGTACGCGCTCGTCGTCGAGACGAGCGCCGCCACGACCGCCGTGACGGCGTCCGGCGCGCGCTGGTAGGCGTCCGGCTGCCACGTGTGGACCGGGAACAGGGCGATCTTCAGCGCGAGCCCGGCGACGATCAGCGCGTAGCTCGCCTGGATCAGCGGGTCGCCGTAGCCGGCCTGCGCGACGATCTGCTCGCGCATGTCGACCATGTTCAGCGTCCCGGTCGCGAGGAACGCGTAGCCGACGCCGACGAGGTACAACGAGGCGCCCACCGTCCCGACGACGAGGTACTTCAGCGAGGCGTACGCGCTCGCCCCGGAGCGGTCGGCGGCGATGAGCGCGTACGTCGTGATCCCGACGATCTCCAGGAAGACGAACATGTTGAACAGGTCGCCCGTGAGCGCCATCCCCGAGAGCCCGCCGACGAGGAGGAGGTAGGCGCTGTAGAAGGGATTCCCGCGCGGGCCCGCCACCCGCGAGAAGGCGAGCGTCGCGAGCGAGACGACCGCGATCAGCGCGAGCACCGCGGCCGACAGCGGGTCGGCCACGAGCTCGATCCCGATCGGGGGTCGGTAGGTGCCGAGCGCGTGACTGAGCCGGCCCCCGACCGCGACCTCGGCGGCGATCGCGGCCGCGATCCCGACCACCGCGGTCGTCGCGACCGCCGCGATCGGCCAGCCGACGTCGTCGTACCGCAGTCCGAGCGCGATCGGCAGCGTGGCCGCCACGATCGGGACGGCGATCGCCAGCGGGAGGAGGACGTCAGTCATCGCTCACACCCCCGTCGGTCGCGGTCTCGTCGCCGCCGACGGTCGCCTCGACGTCCGCCGGGTCGACGCCGGACGCGTCCCCGTCGCCCTCGGCGGTCGGGCCGGACGGGAGCGACCCCTCGTCGCGCATCAGCTCGCGGAGGACGTCCGTCCGCAGCGTCCCGTACTCGTCGTAGATGCGGATACAGAGCGCGAGCCCCACGGCCGTGAGGCTCACGCCGACGACGATGGCGGTGAGCACGATCACGTGCGGGAGCGGGCTGACGAACGTTCCGCCCTCGGGCCCCCCGGAGGGTACGATCGGTATCGCGCCCCCATCGACGTACGCGGAGGCGATGAACAGCAGGAAGATCGCCGTCTGGAACAGGTTGAGCCCGATGATCTTCTTCACGAGGTTGGGGTTCGCTATCATCATGTAGAGGCCGACGCAGAGGAGCGCCGCGAACGCGACGTAGGCGTGTCTCGTCGCGAGGACCTCGAACGCCCCCGCGGACGCGAGCGCGACGGCGGGATCCGCGACCGGGACGGCGGACGCGGCGCCCGTCATCGCTCACCCCCGTCGGCGGCCGCGGTGCGGTCCGACTCCCGACCGCCGGGTTCGCCAGCGGGCTCGTCGGCGTCGTCCTCGGCGGAACCGGTATCGCCGAACCCGCTCCCGTCCGAGTCGAACCCGTTCGCGAGCAGGAAGAACAGCCCCATGAGCACGCCGCTCACGATGGCCGCGATGCCGAAGACCTCGACGCTCTCTAACCCGTACTTCACCGGGATCGGCAGCAGGTCGTACTGGAGGAACGCGCCGCCGCGCGCCACCGGGATCAGCCCGATACCGGCGAACGCCAGCGCGCCGCCGACCGCGAGCGCGACGACGACGGTGTTCGCGAGCCAGTCGCGGGTCGCCTCGATCCCGAACGCGAACGCGATCATGAAGACGACGGCGGCCACGATCGCGCCGCCCTGGAACCCGCCGCCGGGCGACCCGGCGCCGTGGAAGGTGATGAACAGGCCGTAGGTGAACGCGAACGGCGCCACGATCTTCACCGTCGGCATGATCACCTGGCTCTCCGTGTACGGGGTCCCCTGCCGCTCTTCGGAGTCGAGGCGCCCGGACCGGGGGACCGCCCGGTGCGGCGGGACGTCCGACTCGCCCTCGTCGCTTCCCCCTCCGGACGACTCCGCGTCGGTCGCGTCGGCCGCGCCGCCGACCGCGTCGCCGCCGGCGGTCTCGTCCTCGGGGCGAACGTCGCTCATGCGAACACCTCTCGATGGAGGACGATGAGGGCCGCGATCCCGCCGGCGAAGACGACGACCGCCTCGCCGAAGGTGTCGAATCCGCGGAACGCCGCCAGCACCGCCATCACCGTGTTCTCGACGCCGGTCTGTGCGTACGACTCGCTGAGGTACCACTGGCTCACCTCCGGGTTCGACCACACCGGCGCGTCGGGCGAGCCGACCGCCGGGATGTCGCCCATCGTGAGCAGGAGCCCCCCGAATAGGATTCCCACGGCGCCGACGGCCGGGAGGTTCACCGACTCGAAGGCCACGTCGTGGTCGATCCGCGTCGTCTTCGCGAGGGTCAACAGGAGGAGGACGGTGGTCACCCCGGCGGAGATCGCCGCCTCCGTCAGCGCGACGTCCGGCGCGCGGTAGAACGTGTACAGCGCGGCCATGCCGAGGCTGTACGCGCCGAAGACGATGACGGCCGCGAGCACGTCGCGCGCCAGCGCCGTCGCCAGCGCGGTCAACACGACGAACGCGAGCAGGCTCGCCTCGATGGCCGTGACCTGAGCGACGACGGGGGCCTGGGCGGGCGTCGACGGTGCGAGGGCGATCGCTCCCGTCATCGCCGGTCGTCCCCCTCGGTCCACGGGACGATCCCCTCCTCGAAGGCGGCCCGGGCGATCGCGTGGGCCGCAGTCGGGTTCGTCACGAAGATGAAGAACAGCAGCAGCATCGACTTGAAGCCGGCGCCCTCCCAGCCGACGGCGAGCGCGACGGCGGCGAGCCCGAAGCCCGCCCCGAGCGTGTCGGCCTGCGAGGCGGTGTGGGCCCGGGAGTAGACGTCCGGGAGCCGGAGCACGCCCGTCATGGAGACGAACGTGAAGAACAGCCCGAGCAGGGTGAACGCGACGACCAGCGCGACGCGGACCGTCCCGAGCGCCCCGAGCGTCTCGGTCACAGCACACCACCCCGCTCGACCGTGAACTTCGAGATGGCGATCGCCATCAGGAAGTTCAGCAGCGCGTACACTAAGGCGATGTCGAGGAACGTCGGCTCCGACAGCGCCGCGGCCAGGATCGCGAGGATGACGACGGTGTTCGTCCCGAGGACGTTCACCGCGAGCACCCGATCCTGCATCGTCGGCCCCTTCACCGCCCGGTATAACATTCCGATCGCGAGCACCGCGAACCCGGCGGCCGCGAAGAGGAGGAAGTCGCCGACAGTGTAGCCGGCGGCGACCGCGACGTCGACGAGCGTCACGCGTCGGTCACCCCCTCGTCCTCGGCGGCGGGGCCGTCGTCCTCGACCGGCGGTCCGTCGTCGCCGTCGCCCGCCTCGATCCCGTCCGCGTCGGTCGCGCCGCCGTCAGCGGCGGCGATCGGGAGCTCCTCGGTCGCGTCGGGGCCCTGCAGGATCGCGTGGTCGTCGCGCTCGCGGGGCGTGGGAAGGCGGGCCGCCGAGCGCCCGTAGTAGACGAAGCGCGTCCACCGCTCCAGTGAGCCGTCGAACAGCCCCTCGCGGGCCCACGGGAGCAGCGAGTGGACGTAGAGGTCGCTGTCGCGGGCGCGGACCGTCAGGGTCCCCGGCGTCAGCGTGATCGAGTTCGCGAGCGTCATCAGCGGGAGCCCGCTCCCGACGATCACCCGGACGCGGTTCAGCGTCGGGTCGATCGGGAGCCTGGGGTCGAGTATCACGCGGGCGACCACCAGGTTCGCCACGACGATCTCGTACAGCAGGACGGGGACGTAGACCGCGCCGCGGACCAGCCGCAGCGGCGTCCGCGGGACCGCCGGGTCGGCGTCGAAGCTGACCCGCGAGAGGGTGATCGAGACGATCGCGGCGGTCGCGACGCCCGTCACCCAGTCGAACCAGTAGAGGGGGTCGCCGAGCACGAAGTAGAAGGCGAGCGAGAGGCCGAACATCGCCGCGAACCGCACGCCGGTCGCCTCGCTCCGGAGCCGCTCCGGTCGGGTCGGGCGCCCTACGGGGGCCGTCCGGACGTCCAGCGAGGTGTTCGACAGCGCGAACTCAAGCGGCTGGAGCAGCGTCGTGTTGCCGACCGGCGTGTACTCGGGGTCGAGCACCACCGCGTCGGCGCCGTGCTCCTCGGCGTACCCCGCGAGCACCTCGACGTAGTCGTCCGGGCCGAACAGGTACCCCTCCGCGCCGATCAGCGCCGAGGCGACCGTCACGCCGTCGCCCGCGTCGCCGTCGGCGTCGTCGAGGTCCGCCTCCGCCCACGCGACCACCCGCTCGAGGACGCGCCGGGCCTCGGCGCTGTGGTCGTCCGACCCCGGGTCGCCGTCGCGCCACGAGGCGATCTCCACGAAGTGGATCGCGGAGAACTCGCCGTCGACGGCCGCCTCGACGACGTGGGAGACCGTCGCGCGGAGGGTCGGCGACGGCTCGACGGGGACGACGACCGTCGACGCCGGCTCCGCGTCGGCGTCGTCCGCGACGGGCCCGTCGGCGTCGGCGGCGTCAGTCACCCACCACACCTCCGGCGGGTCCGAGGGCCACCGTCTCTGTGCACATAGGTATCTCTATCGGGATCCTTTCCCTACCGCCTCAAAACAGTTTGTATCCCAGCCGATGTCGAACGAATCGACCGCGTCGCCGTCGTCCCTCTCGCGGCCGGAGGGGGTCGTTACCCCGCCGCGTCCCGCCCGAGCGCGGCCGCGAGCCGGTCGGCGATCCGCCCCGCGACCCGGTCCTTCGAGCCCGCCGCCTCCTCCGGCTCCGTGCCCTCGTCGCCGACGAGGAGGACGCGCGTCTCGTCGTCGCCCATCACGCTCGCGTCGTTGGCCACGACGAACGCGAGGTCGACGCGGTCGCGGATCCGCTCGGCCTCCGCGACCATCGCGGCGTCGTCGCCCGACGTCTCGGCCTTGAACCCGACGATCGGCAGGTCGGGGTACGCCTCCCGGACCGAGTCGATGAGCTTCGGCGTGGGGCGGAGGTCCACCGAGAGCGGCGAGCCCGACCGGATCTTCTGGTTGACGGCGTCGGCGGTGAAGTCGGAGATGGCCGCCGCCGACACCAGCGCGTCGGCGGTGGCCGCGGTCCGCCGGCAGGCCGCCATCATCTCGTCCGCGGTCTCGACGGCGACGACGTCGGCGTAGGGCACGTCCGGGCCGTCCTGGACGAGCGTCACCTTCGCGCCGCGGACGTAGAGCGCTCGGGCGACCGCCCGACCCGTCTTCCCCGACGCCCGGTTCGTTAAGATCCGGATCGGGTCGATGCGCTCCTTCGTCGCGCCCGCCGTGACGACGACGTGCGCGCCCGAGAGCGACTGCGGGGTCGTCGCGCGGGCGACCTCGGTGACGATCTCCGACTCCGCGGCGACCTTCGCCTTCCCCTCCTCGATCCGGGGGTCCGCGAACGTCACGCCCCACGCCTCCAGCCGGTCGAGCGCCTCCAACACGCCCGGGTGGTCGTACATCGGCTCGTGCATCGCGGGCGCCATCACCACGGGCATCCCGGCGCCGAGCGCGGTCGTCGCGCAGGTCGTCACGGGCGTGTCGTCGATCGCCCCGGCGACCTTCCCGGCGGTGTTCGCGGTCGCCGGCGCCAAGAGGAGCACGTCGGCCCACCCCTCGCGGCCGCAGAGCTCGACGTGCTCCACGTCCCCGGTGATCTCGGTGACGACGGGCTCGTCGGTCGCGAAGTCGACCGCCCACGGGTGGATTATGTCGGTCGCCGCCGGAGACATGACGGCGCGCACGCTCGCGCCCTGTCGGCGGAGCTCGTGGGCGAGTTCGACGACCTTCACCGCCGCGATGCTCCCCGAGACGCCGAGCGCGACGTTGACCCCCTGTAGCATTACCGAGACCGTTCTGCCCCTGGCGGCTTATAAGATACCGTTGCGGAACGGGGTTGACATCGACCGCTCGCTGCACCCGGTCGGCGCTACTAAAAACGAATGACCGTTGTGGCGTGCGCCTGCGAGCGCCCATCGGGCGCGAGCAGACCGCACGAGGGAGTCGGTGGTCCGGAGCACCGCGGAGGACCACCGACGAGGCTGGGGAGGCGTGAGGTGCGGTGCTGGCGGGTGGGACTCAAAGGGGCAGCCGCAAGGAGGGCGCAGGCGACGTAAGCACTGCAGGGAGCGAGCAACGCGAGCGACCGAAGCGCGTGGTTCGAGAGAGCGAAGCTCTCTCGTCATCACGAAAGGCGCGGAGCGCCTTTCGAACGACAGCGAGCGTGCGCCCTCCTTGCGGCTGGGGCTTTGGAGGTGTTCACCGCCGATCTGTGATCAGCCATTTATATACAAGCGACTGAATTCTCTAAAGCGCTCTCAGCGCCACCAAAAGCGAAAATTGACGGATACCGGACTAAACCGATTCGCCTATTTAAATACCGAACGTCGCACGCAGCATGTCCCGCGTGCCGGGGCCGAGCCCCACGGCCAGCACGGTGATCAGCAGCATCAGCGTGTACCGCGGCGACTCCTCGAACATCTCGCCGTTGAACACCCAGACGACGAACGACGCGGCGACGAGCTTCACCAGCAGGAACGGCCACGCGTCGCCGGTGACGGCGACGATCGGGTCCGGGAGGAGCCGCCCGGTCCAGTTCACGATCAGCGCGTTGACGACGTGCTTCGGGACGAGGTTCGCGGTCCCGGTCAGCGCCGGCATCCAGTCGAGCCCGATCACGTTGGCGGCGCCGTCGATCGCGTGGCCCCAGACGATGACGATCCCGGCGACGCCGGTCCCTTGGCGGATCGTCGGCTCGTAGCGGGTCGCGAGCTTCCAGGTGACCGCGGTCGCGACGGTCGCGACGACCAACGTCAGCGCGAGCACCTGCGGGTAGAACTCGACGTAGTCGGTCGCGGCGGCGAGGTACGAGAGGTAGCCGACCGAGGCCGCGAGCGCGACTGCCCCCATCGCGAACAGCGGCCGGGCGTAGTCGTCGACGACCCCGCGGTTCGCCAGCCCGTACGCCGCGAGGACGCAGGCGAGCGTGAACCCGAACGCGGTGAAGTAGATGAACGGGCTGATCAGCAGCGCGCTCGCGGGGAACGGTATCAGCGGCTCCGTGCCGGCGCGGAGCGCGGCGACGCCCGAGTCCTCGACGGTGCGGAGCGCGCCCCCGAGCAGCATGAACGGGAACAGCGCGAAGAAGAACCGGAGCTCCTCGCCGATCTCCAGCCGGCGGAGCAGGAACACCACGCCGATCAGCATCGCGAGCAGGACGACCACGTAGCTCACGGTCGAGACGGTGGTGTACCCCGGGAACGCGACGACCTCGCCGGCGTCGACCGCGGCCTGACACGCCGACGAGCTCCCGAGCAGTTCGGTCCCGCTCGCGTCCCGAACGGCGCACTGCGCGCCCCGACCGTCGGCGACGACCGGCCCCCAGAAGTACCGCCAGACGAACCGGTCGTACACGGCCCGCGGGAAGACGGCCGACCCGACCGCGAGCAGCAGCGCGAACCCGCCGACGATCGCCGCCCACGCCCGTTCCGGTGACCGCTCGACCCGTCCGGCGACCGGTGTGCTCATGGTTCCCGTTCGGGGTGTTTCCGAGTTTAGCGTTCCGGTCCCCGCTCGTCGCGCGGCCCGGCGTCGTCGGGGCCGAGCGCCGCCGCGAACCCCGTCAGCGAGGGCCTCGTCCGCGGGGTCCGCTCAGATCGGCGGCCCGTCGTCGTCGAAGTCGGTTCCGAGGATGATCATCGTCTGCGAGCGCGAGAACCCGTCCATCTCCGCGATCTCCTCGAACATCAGCTCGCGGAGGCTGTCGGTGTCGGCGGCGACGACCCGGAGCATGACGTCCCACTCGCCGGTCGTCAGGTGGATCTCGCTGACGCCGTCGATCTCGCGGAGCCGCTCCAGCGCGTCCTCCTCGCGCCCCTGTTCGACGCGGAGTCCGACGAACGCGCTGACCCCGAAGCCGACCGCCTTGGGGTCGACCTCGGCGTGGTACCCCTCGATGACGCCGGCCTCCTCCATCCGCCCGACCCGGTCGTGGACGGTCGCGCTCGACATGTCGATCCGACGCGCGACCTCCGAGAAGGGAGTACGGGCGTCCTCCTGGAGGATCCTGAGTATTTCGCGGTCGGTCTCGTCGAGTTCCATGCCCTCGTTAGGTCGGGGACGGACTTTGCAGTTCCGACGTCCCGCGAACGCTACTCCTCGTTTTCCTAATATCTCGTCGACGAGGGGCCCACCCCCGCCGCCCGCCTCGTCTTCGCGGCCGCCCCGCGGCTACGGCTCGTCGGGCGTCTCGAGCGACCCCTCTCGGATCGCGGTCTCCGCCGCCGAGAGCGCCTCGTCCGCGTCGAACGCGTCGCCGATCCCCCGCAGTTCCTCGGGCGAGGCGTCGGCGAGGTCGCGCGCGTGATCTGCGACGTTCGGCACCGCGCGGATCAGGTTGTCGATGATCGGGACGTCCGCCGTCCGCGGCGACCGGCTCCCGGGATTGAGGTCGATCACGATCTCCGTCTTCCCCATCGCGTCGAGCGCCGCGGCGCGGTCGCCGTCCTCCAGCGGGACGACGACGACGTCGGCCGCCTCGATCCCGTCGGCGTCGACGACGCCGCGCGCGTGGTCGAGGCCGGGGATCTCGCCGTCGCCGGCGAGCCCCTTCACCTCGTCGGCGCCGTGCTCGCGGAGGTGGTCGGCGATGCGCCGGGCGCGCTCGTCGGTGTGGTTGAAGAGGTTCACCTCCAGGTCGGCGTCGACCGCCTCGGAGAGTTCGACCGTCTCCGCGGGCGCGAGCGCGGCGACGTTGCCGTTCACCGAGATCACCGGGCGATCGGCCGCGAGCAGCGTCGCCGCGGCGGCGCGCGCGGCGCGGTCCGCGCTCGGGAGCGTCCGCTCGCCGAGGAGGTAGTCGAACGCCTCGCCGCGCCCCTGTGCGATCAGCCCCTGCTTCGAGGTGATCCCCTTCTCGACGCCCGCCTCGATCCGGTGACGCGTCACGAGCGAGGCGTACCGCGGGTGGTCCTCCGGGACCTCCGTCTCCGTCATACCCGAGCGAGGCGGCGCGCCGAGTAAAGTGGACCGTTCGCGGCCGCCGCGTGCGGGCTCGGCGCCCGTTCGCACAAGCGTTAACATGGGACACTTCGTAGCTCGACGCGGGATGGACCGCACTGGCAAGTACACGATCGTCGACGCGTGTAACGACCACGGGGCGATCACGCTCCGTGAATACCCGCGCAACGGGACGCTGTACGTCGTCGAATACGACGATCCCGACGTGGAAGCCGAGCTGTCGGCGCTCGACGCCGGCTCGGTCGTCGAGCTCGACCTCTGGCGGGCGGGCCGCCGCGGCAACGCGTGGTGCGCGGAGTCCGCTCGGCCGGTCGACCCGGCGTGACGCGCCGCCGGTCCGCCCGTCCCGCCGTCTCAGTTTTTCGCGCCGCTCAGGCCACCCCGACGCGCTCGCGGTAGCTCCCGTACTCCGCCTCGAACACGTCCATGACCTCCCCCATCGTCGCGTACGCCTTGACGGCCGCGACGATCGCGGGCACGACGTTCTCCCCCGCGTCGACCGCGTCGCGGAGGTCGTCGAGGGCGGCCTCGACCGCGTCGTCGTCGCGCTCCGCCTTCACCGACTCCAGCCGGTCGAGCTGGCGCTCCCGGGTCGTCTCGTCGACGCGGAGCAGGTCGGGTTCCGTGTCCGCCTCGACCCGGTAGGCGTTGACGCCGACGACGGTCTCCTCGCCCTCGTCGACCCGCTCCTGGTACTCGTAGGACGCCTCCTGGATCTCGCGGTGGAAGTACCCCCGCTCGATGCCGCGGAGCACCCCGTCGCGGACGGAGCCGTCGCCCATGTCCCGTATCTCTTCGATATACGCCGTCGCCTCCGCCTCCACCTCGTCGGTGAGCGCCTCCACCGCGAAGGAGCCGCCCAGCGGATCGACGATGTCGGCCGCGCCCGACTCCTCGGCGATGATCTGCTGGGTGCGGAGCGCGACCCGGACGGCCCGCTCGGAGGGAAGCGCGAGCGCCTCGTCGAAGGAGTTGGTGTGGAGGCTCTGGGTGCCGCCGAGCACGCCCGCCAGCGCCTGGAGCGTGACGCGGACGACGTTGTTCAGGGGCTGTTGGGCCGTCAGCGACTGCCCCGCCGTCTGGGTGTGGAACTTGAGCCGTTTCGAGGCGTCGGCCTCGGCGCCGTACCACTCGCCCATGATCCGCGCGTAGATCCGGCGGGCGGCGCGGAACTTCGCCACCTCCTCGAAGACCGAGTTGTGCGCGTTGAAGAAGAAGGAGAGCTGCGGCGCGAACGCGTCGACGTCGAGCCCGCGGTCGAGACACGCCTCGACGTACGCGAACCCGTCGGCGAGGGTGAAGGCGAGCTCCTGGACCGCGGTCAACCCCGCCTCGCGGATGTGGTACCCCGACACCGAGATCGGCTTGAACTTGGGGGTCTCGTCGACCGCGAACTCGATCGTGTCGGTCACCAGATCGAGGGAGGGCTCCGGGGGGATCACCCACTCCTTCTGCGCGATGAACTCCTTGAGCATGTCGTTCTGGAGGGTCCCGCGGAGCTCCTCGCGCGGGATTCCGCGCCGGTCAGCGAGCGCGACGTACATCGCGTAGATCACCGGCGCGCTCGGGTTGATCGTGAACGAGGTCGACACCTCGGCGAGGTCGATGCCGTCGAAGAGGACCTCCATGTCCCGGAGCGTGTCGACCGCGACGCCCTCCTTGCCCACCTCGCCGAGCGACATCGGGTCGTCGGAGTCGAGCCCCATCAGCGACGGCATGTCGAAGGCCGTCGAGAGGCCGGTCTGTCCCTCGTCGATGAGGTAGCGGAAGCGCTCGTTCGTCTCCTCGGCGGTGCCGAACCCCGCGAACTGCCGCATCGTCCACGTCCGGCCGCGGTACATCGTCGGGTAGACGCCGCGGGTGTACGGCTCCTCGCCGGGGAAGCCGAGGTCCTCGCCGTAGTCGAGGTCGGCAACGTCCGCGGGGGTGTAGAGGCGGTCGACCTCGCGGTTCGACACCGTCGCGAACCGCTCCCTCCGCTCGCCCCGCCGGTCGAGGGTCGGGCCGAGCGTCTCCGCCTCCCACGACGCCTTGGCCTCGCGGATCTCGGAGAGCTCCTCGTCGTCGTACATGGCGCCCGCTACCCGCCGGACTCGTATAAATATTCATTATATTTTAAGAGATGCGCGACTCGGACGGCGAAACGCTCGAACCGGACGACGTCATCGCCCCCCGAAAAGCCGCTCGCGGAGCGATCGCGACGACGGGCGCTCCGCGAGCAACACCGGCGCGTCGAGGCGCTCGACCGCCTCGGACGCCAGCGACCCGCGGACGATCCGCGAGAGCAGCCCCCGTTCCGTCGCCCCCACGATCACGAGGCCGTACCCCTCGCCGACGCGCTCGATCGCCTCCTCGACGTCGCCCGTCTCGACCCGCAGCGTCGCGTCGGCGAGGCCGTGACCGTCGGCCCAGTCCGCGAGGAACGCCCGGCCGGTCTCCTCGTCGCCCGGCTCGACGACGTGCAGGAGCGAGACCTCCGCGCCGGCGACGTCCCGGAGCGCCGCCGCGACCTCCGCGGAGAGGTCGGAGGAGGGGCCACCGGCGGTCGGGACGAGCACGTCCGAGGGGTCCGGCCGCTCGCCGTCGAGGACGAGGAAGTCGCACGGGAGGTCCCGGGCGAGTTCGTCCAGCGACCCCTCCACGCGTCCGCCGGCGAACCGGGTCCCGCCGTACCCCATCACGACGGCGTCGGCGTCGCTCGTCCGGGCGGCGTCGAACACCTCCTCGATCCCGCGGTGCGAGAGGACTGTCTTCGTCCTGACCGGCACGTCGAAGGCGGCCGCGTCGGCGACGGCGGCGTCGAGCAGCTCCGCGGAGGAGTCGTCGAGCCGCTCCCTGTTCTCGGCGGCCTTCTCCAGCGACGTCTGATCGGGGACGGTGACGACGTGGATCGCCAGCACGCGCCCGCCCTCGCGCTCGGCGAGCGCGCCGGCGAGCGCGACGAGCGCGCCCTCGGTCCGCGGGTTCGCGAGCGCGACCAGCACCGTCGGCCCGTCGCCGGTCTCGGTCATCCGTTCGGAGCCGGGTCAGCGCTCGGCCGACTCCGCGCGCGGGAGCGCCACGACCGGGACCGGCGCGTCGGTCACGAGCTTCGCCGACAGGTCGCCCGAGAGGAACTGCGCGAGCCGGTTCCCGCCCCGGGGCCGGTAGGCGATCGCGCTCGCGTCCACCTCGCCGGCGGCGTCGAAGATCGCGTCGACCACGTCCCGGGAGTAGGCGGTGTGCTCCCCGGCGTCCGGGAACACCGTCCGCACCGCCGCGTACGACTCGGCGGCGAGCTCCTCCGACTGCTCGACGGGCGTCTTGTCGGGGACGCCGCCGCCCTTCTCGACGACGTGGAGCGCCGTCACTCGGCCGACGTCGTACGGTTCGAGCGCTCTCGCGGTGGCGAGCGCGTCGTCCTCGTTAGCGACGGGGAGGAGCGCGTGCGCGAGCAGGTCCCGTCCGCCCGTCTCGTCGTGGCTGGTCATACGGGCATCAACTCCCCCGTCCGTTAAGAAGATACGCTCCGCGCGTCGGCCGGCGGAGGTCGGCCGGTCCGAGCGGCTACCGCGCGTCGATCCCGGAGATGAACACCGCGAGCACCGGGACGATCTCCAGCCGGCCGATCCACATCAGGAAGATCATCAGGAGCTTCGACGTGTTCGGAAAGAACAGGTAGCTCCCGAACGGCCCGAGCCGACCGAACCCCGGTCCGATGTTCCCGATGGTCGCGAGCGACGCGCTGATCGACTCCAGCGCGCTCAGCTGGACCCCGATCCGCGCGGTGTCGAGCGCGATGAACACCGCGGAGAGCGCGAACAACACCACGTACAGCATGGTGAACGCCATGATACCGCGGATGGCGCTTTCGTCGACGACGTTGCCGCCCAACCGGACCGGCTGAACGACTTCGGGGTGCGCCGAGGTGAACAGCTCCCGGCGGATCGCCTTCCCGACGACGAGCCAGCGGACGATCTTCACGCCCCCGCCGGTCGACCCGGCGGAGCCGCCGATGAACATCGTGAACAGGAGCAGGACCTGCGCGTGCGCGTCCCACTGCGCGAAGTCCGCGGTCGCGAATCCGGTCGAGTTCAGCAGCGACCCGATCTGGAAGGCGGCCTGCCGGATGGAGTTCCCGGCGACGCCCTGGGTGGTCCCGCCGAGCTCGATCAGCGGGGCGGCCCCCCGGAACAGGAGCACGGCGAGCAGGGCGGTGATGACGGCGAGGGCGCCGGCGTACGCGCGGAACTCGGCGTTCTCTAACATTACCTCCGCCTCGCCGCGGAGCACGTGCCAGAACAGCGCGAAGTTGACGCCGGCGACGACCATGAACGGGATGACGACCCACTGGACGGCCGCCGAGAACGCGCCGATGCTGTCGGCCTGCGGCGAGAACCCCCCGGTCGGCAGCGTCGAGAAGCCGTGGGCCACCGCGTTGAACAGGTCCATGTTCGGCGCCATCCCGAGGAGGTGGAGCGCGTACAGCAGCGCCGCGAGCAGGACGGTGAACCCGAAGTAGATCAGCCACAGCGCGCGCGCCGTCTCGGCGATCTTCGGCGTGAGCTTCTGGAGCTCCGGGCCCGGCGCCTCCGACTCCATCAGCTGTGCGCCGTTGACCGCGACCTCGGGGAGGATGGCGATCATCAGGACGATGATCCCCATCCCGCCGAGCCACTGCGTGAGCTGGCGCCACATCAGCAGGGCGTGGGAGTGTCGGTCCGTCCCGATCTCGCCGAGGACGGTCGCGCCCGTGGTGGTGAACCCGCTCATCGACTCGAACAGCGCGTTGACGATCGACCCCGTGAACGCGCCGACAGATCCCGTCTGGAGCCCGACGGTCGACGCCGTGTTGTACCCGGCGATCAGGTACGGCACCGTGCCGATGGCCGCGGCCGCGAGCCACGCGAGCGAGACGAAAAGCAGCGCCTCGCGCGGCCCGAGGTCCGGGTCCGGGTCGACGCGCTCGACGGCGAACCCGATCGCGGCGACGAGCGCCATCGAGGCGAGGAACACCCCGGCGTCCTCTCCGTACGCGAGCGCCACGACGAGCGGTACCAACATCGTGACGGCGAGGTACTTGATCCCGACCCCGAGAAGCCCCACGCTCGCCTTCCAGTTGACGCCCCACGACATGGTTGTTCGATCGATCCGGGAGTCGCCCGTTCGCTGTATTAAACTGTCGAAGGGGGGACGGCGCCGGCGACCTCGGCGCGTCGCCGTCGCGGTCGCGTCCGGGGACTAACGCCCCGACTCGGATCCCCGGTTCCGGTCGTCACGACGTCCAGAACGCCCTCGTGAACAGCACGAGAACGGGGATGATCTCGATCCGGCCGATCCACATCAGGACGATCATCACGGCCCGCGTCGTCGTCGGGAACGTCGCGAACGTCCCGTACGGGCCCGCCGCGCCGAACGCCGGCCCGATGTTGAGGAACGTCGTCGCCGCGGCGCCGAGCGCCTCGAACTCGGTGACCCGGACGTCCGCCCGCTCGGCGTCGACGACGACGACCACGGCGAGCAGGAAGAAGATCACGATGCTGAGGAGGAGGTACGCGTAGATGTCGCGGATTGCGCCCTCGTCGATCGGCTTCCCCGAGATCCGCACCGGCCGCACGGCCTCCGGGTGGATGGCGGTGAAGAGGTTCCGCTTGAACGACTTCAGCGCCACCAGCCACCGGAGCGACTTGATCGAGCAGGTCGTCGACCCCACCATCCCGCCGACGAACATGCCCATGAACAGCACGTGCTTCGCCGCGGGCGCCCACCGGACGTAGTCGGTGCTGGCGTACCCCGTCGTCGTCACGATCGACGCGACGTTGAACACCGCGTGGCGCACCGTCGCCTCGGCGCCGAAGGCGACGCCCGGATCGAGGAACAGCGCGACGGCGACGACCGTCGCGAACGTCCCCATCGCGCCGAGGTAGAAGTGGAACTCCTCGTTCCGCAGCAGGCGCATCGGCTCCCCGTTGATGGCGAAGTAGATGAGGACGAAGCTCGTCGAGCCGATCACCATGAACGGGACGACCGCCCACTGGACGACCGGGTGGAACGCCCCCATCGAGAGCGGCTCCGGCGAGAAGCCGGCGGTCGCGACCGACGTGAACGCGTGGGCGACGGCGTTGTACAGGTCCATCCGCGGGTCGAACGCCAGCCCCAGCAGGAAGTAGACGACGACGGCGAGCCCGGTGAGCCCGAAGTAGATCCCCCAGATGAGCTGCGCGGTCTCCGAGATCTTCGGCGTGAGCTTGTTGACGTCCTGCGTCTGCGACTCCGACTCCATCAGCTGGGCCCCGCCGACGCCGACCTCGGAGAGCACCGCGGTCGCTAAGATCAGGATCCCGAGCCCGCCGAGCCACTGGATCACCTGCCGCCACATCATGACGGAGCGCGAGTGGATCGAGAAGTCCCGGAGGACGGTCGCCCCGGTCGTCGTCAGCCCGCTCATCGACTCGAACAGCGCGTTCACAGGGTGCGCGACCGTTCCGACGCCGGCGACGACGAAGGGGATCGCGCCGACCGCGGCGACGAGGAACCAGATCAGCGCCACCGCGAGGAACGCCTCTCGGGGGCCGAGGTCCTCCTCCGGGTCCTGCACCGACCGGAACGCCGCGCCGACCGCGAGCGAGGCGGCGATCGCCGCGACGAAGGGGAGGGGCGACTCGCCGTAGTAGAGCGCGACGAGCAGCGGGAACGCGAGCGGGACCGGGAGGGCGGCGAGGACGTCGCCGGTGAGTCCCACGCTCGCCCGCCAGCCGACCCGGATCCTGGTGCTCACGGCGGACTCACGCCATCGCGGTGATCGCGCTCACGGAGTCGGACTCCACGAACAGGATGACGTGGTCGCCGGGCCGGAGCACGGTGTCGCCCCGCGGCGTGACGAGGTCGCGGCCGCGGGTGATCGCGCCGACGACGAACCGCGCGTCGGTGTCAGCGACGATCTCCGATATCGGTCGCCCGACGAGCCCGCACCCCTCGGTGAGTTCGAGTTCGAGGACCTCGGCCTGGTCGTTCTCCAGCACGGCGATGTTCTCCGCGACGCTCTCGTAGGTGAACCGGGTGATCTCCTCGGCGGTCACGGTGCGCGGGTTGATCGCGATGTCGATCCCGATCTCCTCGAAGACGGTGACGTAGTCCGGGCTGTCGACGACGGCGATCACGCGGTCGACGCCGAGCCGCTTGGCGAGCACGGAGATGAGGAGGTTCTTCTCGTCGGACCGGAGCGCGGTGACGACGATGTCGGCCTCGTCGACGTGCTCGCGCGTGAGGAACTCCGTGTCCGTCGCGTCGTGCTCCATCACGACGGTGTTCGGGAGGTTCTCCGCGAGCCAGCGCGCGCGGTCGGCGTCCCGCTCGATCAGCCGCGGCGTGAACTCGCGCTCCTCCAGCAGCCGCGCGGTCTGATAGCCGATCTCGCTGCCGCCGACGACGACGATCTCGTCGGCGCGGTCGGGGGTCGTCTCGGGCGCCACGTCGGTCGCGAACGACTGGACGCTCTCGGGGCTCCCGATCACCACCGCGCGGTCCGCGACCCTGATGTCCGTGTCGCCCCGCGGGACGATCATCTCGCCGTCGCGGAACAGCCCCGCGAACGTGAGCGACTCGAAGCGGTCGGCCTCCGAGACGGTCTGTCCCGCCACGGGGCTCCCCTCGGCGATCTCGAACTCGGCCATCTGGACCAGCCCGCTCGCGAACGGGTCGACGTCGATCGCGGCCGGGAGCCCGATGACGCGGACGATGTTCTGCGCGGTCAACAGGTCCGTACACACCATGAAGTCGACGCCGAACGCGCCCTCGCTGCCCTCCCACGTCCGGAGGAAGTCGGTGCTCTTCACGCGGGCGATCGTGAACCCGTCGCCGAGCGTCTTCGCGGTGCCGCAGGCGACGAGGTTCGTCTGGTCGTTGTCGGTGCAGGCGATGACCATGTCCGCGCGGCCGACCTCCGCCGCCGTCTGGATGTCGGAGGTCGTCCCGTCGCCGGCGATCGTGAGCACGTCGAGCTCGTACTTCAGCTGCTCCGCGCGCTCGGGGTCGACGTCGACGACGACGACCTCGTGGTCCGACGCGAGGCTCGAAGCGATGCTCGTCCCGACCTCGCCGGCCCCGATGACGACCACGTGCATGGGCCCAACGAGTCACCGAGCCCTCAAGTTCGTTACTATCGGGAGCCGGGGGAGCGCCGCGGAACGGCGGTCCGCCCGACGGACGCCTACGCCTCCCCGCCGAACGACGAGGGGTCCGTCCACTCGTTCCGCCCGGAGACGGTCCGCTGCGGGAACGGGATCGAGATCCCCTCCTCGTCGAACCGCCGCTTGACGGCCTTCACGTAGTCCGCGCGCGCCTTCACGAAGTCGGCCCGCGACGGGTCGTCGATCCAGATCCGCGACTGCAGCCCGACGTAGGAGTCGGCCAGCTCGGTCAGCCGCACCGACGGCGCGGGGTCGTCGAGGATCGCGTCGCTCGCCTCGGCCTCCTCCACGATGATCTCGGTCGCCCGCTCCACGTCGTCCTCGTAGTCGATCCCGAAGACGAACTTCAGCCGGAGCGTCCCCTTCGCGACCGGGTTCTTCACCACGTCGCTCGTCAGCGCGTGGTTCGGCACCGTGAGCAGCTCGTTGTCGAACGTGCGGACGCGGGTGACTCGGAACGAGATGTCCTCCACGACCCCCGAGTTCCCCTGCCACTCGATCCAGTCGCCGATGCGGAACGGCTTGTCCGTGTAGATGAAGACGCCCGCGACGAAGTTCTTGATCACGTCCTGGAGCGCGAAGCCGATCGCGAGCGTCGCCGCCGCGGCGATCGTCGCCAGCGAGCGCAGGAACCCCTGGTACCCCGCCGCCCCGAACGCGACCGTGACGCCGGCGAACAGCACGAGGAACGCGACGATCTTCTGGAGCGGTCGCCGCGCGTGCTCATCGAGCCCCTGCCTGTCGAAGACCCGCCGGACGAGCGGCGCGATGGCCGCCTTGTAGAGGAGGTACGTCGCGGCGACGACGGCGAGGAAGATCGCGGCGTCGACGGCGAGGCCGGTCGCCGGGCCGAGGTACGGCTCCAGCGTCCCCGCGACCCCGACGACCCCGCCCGTACCGCCCGCGGCGCTCATCAGTGGAGCACCGCCGTGTTCCCGCGCGTCTCCACGAGCTCGGCGTCGGCCGCGTCGGCCAGCTCCGCGGCGAGCGCGTCGGTCGTGGTCCCGCCCCGCGCCGCCCGGAGGAACTTCACCTTCACGAGCTTGGCGTCGTCGAGCTGGTCGGCCGTCTCGTCGACGACGGCGTCGACGCCCTTCTTCCCGACCCAGACGGTGACGTCGAGGTCGTGCGCTTCCTTGCGAAGCTGTTGGTCGCTCATACCCCGTTCACTCGGTCGCGGCAGTTGAAGCTTGAGGTTCGCGGACGGCGCCCCTCGGGACGCCCGTCGTCACCGCTCGCGCTCGGCGTCGCGGTCCGCGTTGGGGCCCTCGTCTCGCTCGCGGTCCGCGGCGCGGTCGGGCGCCCGATCGCGACGCGCGTACTCGGCCGCGTCCTCCGGCGTCTCGGTCTCCAGCAGTCGGTCGAGCTTCCGCTCGAACTGCTCATCGGTGAGGTCTCCCTCGGCGTACCGCGTGCGAAGCCGATCGAGCGCGTCGCTCGCGCGTTCGGGCCCCGCGTCGGCGTCGGACTCTGCGGTGCGGTCGCCGCGCACGTCGCCGGGCCACCTCGCCGCCTCGCCCTCGTCGAACAGGATCGCGACCGCCGGGACGACGACCACGTAGCCGAACAGCAGCAGCGGGAGCCACCACCCGACGTCGAGGAAGAGCGCCGCGAGCCACGTCCCCGTCACGACCGTCACCGCGATCTCGCTCGCGTTCCGCTCGAACCGCCCGCGCACGCCGGAGTCCGCCATTGTCGCACCCGTGCCGGTCGCGCAACTAAACGGTATCGCCGCGTTCGGCGGTCTCGGCGGTGCTAGCGACCGTTCCCCTCCCGCCGCAAAAAATTAGACTACTCTAATCTTTTTCTTTGGTCCAAAGAGTATTATATACACCGCCGCAAAAGAGCGGCAATGAACACTGACACGAACGAGGCGACCGGTCTCTCGCGTCGGCGGTTCGCCGGTGTCGGCGCCGGCATCCTCGCGGGCGGTCTCGCCGGCTGCGCGGGGAACGCGGCCGATCCGGGGGAGTCCGGCGGAGGAGATCCGGCGGGCGACGGGACCGACGAAGCCGCCGCCGACGGCGAGTACACGGTCGTGGCCTCCTTCTTCACCTTCTACGACTTCGCCGACGCGCTCGCCGAAGGGACGGACGTCGCGGTCGAGAACCTGGTCCCGACCGGGCTCCACGGCCACGGCTGGGAGCCCGACCCGTCGATCCAGCGCCGGATCACCGACGCCGACGCCCTCGTCCACGTCGGGCCCGACTTCCAGCCGTGGGTCGACCGCGCGATCGAGACGCTGGAGGCGGAGACGACGGAGACGGCGCTGATAAACGCCCGCGCCGGGGTCGACCTGCTCGACCTCGCCGACTCGCTGACCGAGGACGAGGCGGTCGAGGACGCGAAGGACCCGCACTTCTGGCTCGACCCGCGGCGCGCGACGGTCGCGGTCGAGAACATCGCCGACGGGCTCGCGGCGCTCGCTCCCGACGACGAGGCGACGATCCGCGAGAACGCCGACGCGATCGACGCCGAGCTCGACGCCCTCGACGCGGAGTGGCGGGCCGTCTTCGACGCGGCCGAGCGCGACGTGGCGTTCCTCGCGGCGCACAACGCCTTCGCGTACGTCTCGGAGCGCTACGGCGCGACGATCGAGCCGCTGGTGGTGAACCTCGCGGCCAGCGACGACGTGCGGCCGGCCGACATGCGGCGGGCGCAGGACACGATCGCCGCCAACGATATCCGCCACATCGGTGCGGCCGTCTTCGAGCCGATACGGCCGGCGAGACAGCTCCTCGCGCAGACCGACGTCGAGGCGTACTTCCCGGTGACGCCGTACGCCGGGACGGCCGAATCGTGGGTCGAGCGCGGCTGGGGGTACTTCGAGATCGCCCGCGAGGTGAACCTCTCGACGTTCCGGATCCTCCTCGGCGTCGACGACCCCGACGACGTGACGTTCGCCGACTACGGTCGGAACTTCGAGCCATGAGCGGGGAACACGCCGCGCGCGAGGAGACCACGAGCGGGGACGCCGCCGCCGCCGAGCGCTCCCGCGCGAGCGAGATCGGACCCCTCGTCGACGCCCGCGGGCTGACGTTCGGCTACGCGGCGTCGCCCGTCGTCGAGGACGTGGACCTGCGGGTCGAGCGCGGCGAGTACGTCGGGATCGTCGGGCCGAACGGCTCCGGGAAGAGCACGCTGCTCCGCCTCCTCCTCGGGCTCCACGAGCCCGACGCGGGGACGGCCGAGCTGCTCGGCCACCCCGCCCGGGCGTTCGCGGAGCGCGAGCGCGTCGGCTACGTCGCGCAGGACGTGACCGAGGACGAGAAGCGCATGCCGATCACGGTGAGCGAGGTCGTCCTCATGGGCCGGTTCCCGCACGCCGGCTTCGGGCGGGTGACCGCCGCCGACCGCGACCGCGTCCGCGAGGCGCTGGCGACGGTCGGAATCGAGGGGCTCGCCGACCGGAAGATCGCCGCGCTCTCGGGCGGGCAGCGCCAGCGGACGTACATCGCGCGGGCGCTCGCCGGCGAGGCGGAGCTGCTCGTCCTGGACGAGCCGACCGTCGGCGTCGACGCCGAGTCGGTCGACGCCTTCTTCGCCCTCCTCGACGACCTCGTCGCCGACGGGATCACCGTCCTCCTCGTCGAGCACGACATCGGCGCCGTCATCGAGCACGCCTCCCGGGTCGTCTGTCTCAACCGCGAGGTGTACTTCGACGGCGACCCGGTCGCGTTCGCCGAGAGCGACGCCTTGGACCGCGCCTATGGGACGAACGTGCGCCGCGAGGCGGGAGGGCTCCGGACGTGACCCCGGCGGCGCCCGCCGCGGTCGCGTCGGTCCTCCCGTCGAGCGCCCCCTTCGACCTCCTCTCGCGGCTCGTCGGGCTGTGGAGCGACGGGCTCGGCTGGGTCGGCGAGAGGCTCGGGATCGCGATGCTGGAGTACGTCTTCATGCACCACGCCTTCCTCGTCGGCGCGCTCATCGCGGTGATGGCGCCGCTTATCGGCACCTTCCTCGTCCACCGCCAGCTCGCGCTCATCGGCGACGCGCTCGCGCACACCGCGTTCGCGGGCGTCGCCGTCGGGCTGTTCGTCAACTCCGTGCTCGGGACGGGGATCTCGCCGTACGTCACGGCCGTGGTCGTCGCCGTGATCGCCGCGCTGGCGATCGAGCTGATCTCGGAGACCACCGACGCGTACAACGACGTGTCGATGGCGATCGTGCTCTCGACCGGCTTCGCGCTCGGCGCGGTCCTCATCAGTTTAAATACCGGCGGGCTCGCGGTCGGGATCAACCAGTACCTGTTCGGGAACCTCTCGACGGTCTCCCGGGAGAACGCCGTCCTGCTGGTCGCGCTCTTCGCGATCGTCTCGCTCGTCGTCACGGTCACGTACAAACAGCTGCTGTACGTCACGTTCGACGAGACTGCCGCGCGGGTCGCCGGGATCGACGTCCCGTGGTACAACCGCCTGATGACGACGCTGACCGCGCTCGTCGTCGTCGGCGCGATGCAGATCATGGGCGTCATCCTCGTCGCCGCGATGCTCGTCGTGCCCGTCGCGGCCGCCGCCCAGCTCGCCCGCGGCTTCCGCGAGGCCCTGCTCGCGTCGGTCGTGCTGGCGCAGATCGCGGTGATCGTCGGGATCACGCTGTCGTTCAGCTACAACACGACCGCCGGCGGCACCATCGTCCTCGTCGCCGTCGGCGTCTACGTCGCCGCGGTGCTCGCCGGGAAGGCCCGGTCGCGACGGGCGGGGGACGACGTCGATCGCCCGGAGCCGGCGGAGTAGCCGGCCGTCCCACCGCGCCGGTCGCGGAGAGGCCGCCGAGCGCGAGCGGGGCGCCGCGGTCAGCGCTCGGTGACGCCCTCGGCGTCCATCCGGCTGACCTCCTCTTCGAGCCACTCGCGGATCCACTTCACGCGCTTGATGCGCTGGTGTGCGATGCTCTCGGCGGTGTCGGAGACGACGCGCTCGGTGTGGTCGTGCGCGCGCTGGAGCACGCGGTCGACCATCTTCGCGGCGTCCATGTGCGTCCGGGACTCGTACCCCATCCGCAGCAGCATCAGCACGGCGCCGTTGGCGCCGACCTTGTCGAGCAGGTCGGCCTCCATCAGGCACCGGCTCTCGAGCGACACGTCCGCGAGGTCGCCCGTGTACGAGTGGTCGACGACCGCCCCGCACACCTCCTCGACGAACGACTCGGGGTAGTCGCCGCGGCTCTGCAGGTACTCGCGGGCGACGCGGGCGCCGGCCTCGGCGTGGACGTCCTGTTCCGCCTCCAGCTTCGCGACGTCGTGGAACACCGCGGCGACCCGGACCACGTCGACGTCGGCGCCCTCGGCCTCGGCGATCTCGGTCGCGAGGTCGACGACGTTGACGATGTGGTTGAACCGGTAGTCCGCGGAGTGCCACGGGTACCAGCGCATCCGACCGCCGTCCTCCTCGCTCTCGACGCTGGCCGCGAGGTAGTCCCGCACGAACCCCATCATCTCCTCGAAGTCCTCGTCGCTCACCTCCGTTTCCTTAATCTCGACGCCCACGGGGACCACCTCGGGCGAAAAACTCGTGATTCATTACCGTAACCGAGGAGCGTTTCGTTCTTAGTCGTTACGACGGGCGGCGATCCGCGGCGCTGGGGCCGCGATCGTCGGGCGTCGGCCGCCTCGGCGGCGCGGCGGCTCCCGGGACCGCGCGGCGGTTCTCCGAGCCGCGCGGGGGCTCTCGGCCGCCGATCGAAACGGCGAGGTTCTTAAGCACGCCCGGCGACGACCCGGACGTATGTGGCGCCCCTGGGGTGACGGCGAGAAGGCCCGATTCCGGCTGGCCGCGGGGGCGAACATCCTCGGCAACGCGGTGAAGATCGCGGTCGTCGGGGCCACCGGGCTAGCGTTCGGGAGCGTCGCGCTGCTCGCCGACGCCGCCCACTCGGTCGCCGACCTCGTCGCCAGCGCGGTCGTCTTCGTCTGGGGGGGCGCCCGCTACGACGACGCCGACGAGACGCACCCCCACGGCCACCAGCGGATCGAACCGCTGGCGGCGCTGTTCGTCGGCGCGACCATCTTCCTGCTCGGCGCGTTGCTGCTGCGGGAGTCCGTCTCGGAGTTCCTCGGGTCGCCGGAGATCACGGCGAGCCCCGTCCTCGTCGCGGCGCTGGCGTTCGCGCTGGTCGACATGTACCTCCTCTACCGGTACACCGAGCGGGTCAACGCGACCCTCGGGTCGACGGCGCTGACCGCGCTGGCGGCCGACTGCCTCAACGACATCTACACCACCGTCGCGGCGCTTGTCGGGGTGGTCGGCGCGCTGTTCGGGTTCCCCGTCCTCGACCCCGTCGCCGGCGCGCTGGTCAGCGTCCTCGTCGTCTACCAGGGGATCGAGATCGCCCGCGAGAACGTCACCTACCTCGTCGGCGCGGCGCCGCCGGCCGGGGACCGCGACCGCGTGATCGAGGCGCTCCGCGAACACCCGGCCGTTGAGGGCGTCCACGACCTGACGGTGTTCTACGACGGGACCGACCTGGAGGTCGAGGTCCACGTCGAGGTCGACGGCGAGATGACGCTCCGGGAGGCCCACGACGTCGAGACCCAGCTCGTCACCGGCCTCCGCGACCTGCGCGACGTCGGCGACGTCCACGTCCACCTCGACCCGTCCGGCCTCGGCGAGTGGAAGGACGCCGACGACGCGGGCGAGGGGTCCGGTCCGGCCCCCGAACCGGGGACCCGCGACGCCTGACCCGGATCGGGATGGGCCGGAACGCCTGACCCGGTCCGGAACGGGAGGCCGAGCCTCCAGAGCCCTCGCTCGTCGTGTGGGTTTTGCCCGTCGCGCCCCTACCTCGGGTATGTTCGGACGCCGCTGGCTGGAGATGACGTGGCGCGACGGGCTGTTCTGCCACTGGCCGGTCGACTCCGCGGTCGTCGACGAGACGCTTCCCGAGCGGCTCTCGGTCGCCACGCACGACGGCGACGCGTACCTCGGCGTCGTCGCGTTCGTGATGGACGGGATCCGGCCGCGCGGGTCGCCCGTCGGCCTCTCGTTCCCGGAGCTCAACCTCCGGACCTACGTCGAAGGTCCCGCGGGCCCCGGGGTCTACTTCTACAACCTCGACGCCGACGACCGCCTCGGCGTCGCGGTCGCCCGGCGCCTGTTCGCCCTGCCGTACTACCGGGCCGAGATGAGCGCGACGCGGTCCCGGGCCGGCGAGGGCGTCCGGTTCCGGAGCCGCCGGACGCACCGCGGCGTCCCGAGCGCGCGGTTCGACGCGACCTACGAGCCGACCGGCGAGGCGTTCGCGGCCGAGCCGGGGTCGCTCGACGCGTTCCTCGTCGAGAACTACCGGTTCTACGCTCACGGAGACCGCCTCTACCGCGGGGAGATCGCGCACGAGCCGTGGACGCTGCGCGAGGGGACGGCCGAGCTCCGGGCGAACACGCTGTTCGAGGCGAACGGCTTCGAGCGCCCGGACGGCGAGCCGATCGTCCACTGTGCCGACCCGATCGACGTGAGCGCGGACCGGATCCGGCGGGTCTGATCCGCCCGGACTTATACGTCGGCGTCGACAACGGCGGCGTATGACACGCGGACACGCGTCGGGGGAGCGCCG
The DNA here is from genome assembly GCF_042665015.1 of Halorubrum rutilum. GTDB lineage: Archaea > Halobacteriota > Halobacteria > Halobacteriales > Haloferacaceae > Halorubrum > Halorubrum rutilum. The sequence continues at coordinate 186,626 of NZ_JBHTBL010000005.1, forward strand.
ATGACGGCACAGTCGCTGCATCCCCGAATCCAGGTCGTGTGGGTCCTCCGCGCGGTGCTCGTCGCCGCGGTGCTCTCCCTCCCGTTCGCCGGCGCGTTCTACCTCGACCGGCTCCCGCGGTGGGCGCCGGTCGCCGCCGCCGGCGCCTTCCTCGCCCTCGGCGTGACGCACGCCGTGCTCAAGTACCGGCGCTGGAGCTACGAGATCCGCGAGGACGCGCTGTACCTCGACCGCGGCGTGGTGACGCAGGTCCGGACGACGGTGCCGCTGGTGCGGATCCAGCACGTCGACTCCCGGCGCGGGCCGGTCGAGCGCGGCGTCGGGCTCGCCTCCTGCGTCGTCTACACGGCCGGCTCCCGCGGCGCCGACGTCCGGATCCCGGGGCTGACGCCGGACGGCGCGAGCGACCTCCGCGAGGAGCTGAAGCGACTGGCGATCCGCGCGGACGGGGAGGACGCGGTGTGAAGCTCGCGCCCCGGTCGGTCCCGTACCGCGCGCTCCAGAAGGTGTCGGGGTTCGTCGTGGTCGCCTTCTTCGTCGTCAACAGCAACGACTTCGGACTCCCGATCGCGGTCGGTGCGGGCGGGGCGATCCTCCTCGCCGCGCTCGCGTACCAGGTCGCCTACTACCGGCGGTTCGAGTACGAGCTCACGGAGGACACGCTCGACATCTCCTCCGGCGTGATCTCGCGCCGCGAGCGGGAGATCCCCTACCGACGGATCCAGAACGTCGACGTGAGCCAGAGCGTGATCCAGCGGGCGATCGGCATCGCCGCGGTCGACCTGGAGACCGCGGGCGGCTCCTCCACCGAGGGGTCGATCCGGTTCGTCACGCCCGACGAGGCGACCCGGATCCGCCGCGAGGTCCAACGGCGCAAGTCGGGCTCGTCGGACGGCGAGTCGACCGGGGCGGCGGGGACCGACGAGGCCGCCGACGGCGACGCGGTCGGTCCGGAGGAGGAGGAGCTGTTCGCCATCTCGCCGGGCGAGCTCGCCTTGGTCGGCGCGCTCTCGTTCGACGGGCGGCTCATCGGGCTGCTGGCGTTCCTGAGCTCGGGGTCGGTCCCGGTGCTCTCCGGGTACATCCCCGAGGCGTCCGCCGCCGCGCTCACCGCGACCGCGGTCGTCGCCGTCGGCGCGCTGTTCCTCGTGTCGTGGGTCCTCGGCGCGGGGGTCGCGTTCTCGAACTACTACGGCTTCCGCCTCTCGCGCGCCGGCGACGAGCTCCGGTACGAGCGCGGGCTGTTCCGCCGGTACAGCGGCTCGATCCCGACCGAGAAGGTGCAGACGCTGACGGTCTCCGACAACCCGGCGAAGCGCGCGCTCGGCTACGCGAGCCTCTCGATCGAGACCGCCGGCTACGCCCCCGGGCAGTCCGGCGACGGGGGGAGCCAGGCGGCCGTCCCCATCGCGGCGACGGACCGCGTCTACCGGCTCGCCCACGAGGTCGAGCCGTTCGGCACGCCGACGTTCTCCCGGCCGCCGAAGCGGATCCGGTGGCGCTACGTCGTGCGGTACGCGATCGCCGTCGCGGTCCTCGTCGGCGTCGCCTTCGCCGTCGACTGGTTCGCGGGCCCCGACCTCCCGTGGTACGGTCCGGCCGTCCTGCTGCTCGCCGTGCCGCCGGCCGCGCACCTGAAGTGGAAGCACCGCGGCTACTGGCTGGGCGACGACCACCTCCTCACGCGCAACGGCTTCTGGAACCGGACGGTGACGGTCGTCCCGTACTACCGGATCCAGACCGTCATCGACAGCCGGACGATATTCCAGCGCCGGTGGAACGTGGCGACGGTCGTCGCCGACACCGCCGGGGGCAGCTCGCTCTCCGGCACGTCGGCCGCCGCGGTCGACTTCGAGCTCGACGAGGCGATCGAGCTCCGCGAGACGCTACAGGAGCGGCTCCAGTCGTCGCTCCGGGAACAGCGCGACCGCCGGGACCGCTTCGAGTGGTTCGAGGGCGACGCCGACGGGGCGGTCGGGTCGGATCTCGACGCCGATGCCGACGAGGCGGTAGAGCCAGATTCCGACGGCGATGTCGACGAGACGGCGGACGGCGACGCCGACGAGACGGTCGAGTCGACCCCTGACACCGACGCGGTCGATATCGCGGACGCCGAATCCGACGTCGACGCCGACACCGGCGACGACGACGCGAGCCCGGAGGTCCCCGACGACGGCGTCATCCGACCGGACTTCTCCACGAGCGAGCGGGACTACTCCGAGCCCGCGGAGCGGATCGACACCGGCGAGTACGCGGTCGATCGGTTCCCCTCGGACGCGGACGTGGCGCATCGCGGGGACGAGCCGGACGGAGAGAGCGGCGACGAGTCCGAGGACGGCTCGGCCGAGAGCGACGACGGGACCGCCGCGGACTCGGTCGAGAGCGGGAGCGATTCGGCGGACGACGAGACGTAGTCGGCCTCCGCGCCCGACTCACTCGTCGAGCAGGCGTTGAGCGATCGTGTTCCGCAGGACCTCGCTGGTCCCCTCGTAGATCTCGGAGAGCTTCGCGTCGCGGTAGAAGCGCTCGGCCGGGAAGTCCTTCGTGTAGCCGTAGCCGCCGTGGATCTGGATCCCCTCGTTGGCGACCTCGCGGGCGATCTCCGAGGCGTACAGCTTCGCCTGCGCGGCCTCCTTGACGTACTCCTCGCCGCGCATCTTCAGGTCCGCGGCCTCGTGCATCAGCAGCTCCGCGGCGCGGGCCTTCGTGTCCATGTCGGCGAGCTTGTGCTGGATCGCTTGGAAGTCGGAGATTGGCCGGTCGAACTGCTCGCGCTCCCCCGCGTACGACTTCGCCTCGTCGAGGGCGGCCCGGGCGATGCCGACCGACCGCGCCGCGATCGTGATCCGGCCGCCGTTCAGCGTCTTCAGCGCCTGCACGAACCCCTCGCCCTCCCCGCCGAGCCGTCGGTCCTCGGGGATCCACATGTCGTCGAAGCGGAGCTCCGCGGTCGGGCACCCCTTGTCGCCGAGCTTGTCCTCGGTCCCCTCCACGACGAAGCCGTCGTCCTCCTCGGGACGGACGACGAACGAGGAGATCCCCTTCCGGCCCGCGTCGGGGTCGGTTTTGGCGAAGAGGACGACCGTGTCCGCGACGGAGCCGTTCGAGATCCAGAGCTTCCCGCCGTTGACGAGGTAGCCGTCGCCGTCGCGCTCCGCGGCGACGCCGCTCCGTTCGGAGGCGCTCCGCGCCTCGCGCTCCGCGGTCGTGGTCATCGCCGGCACGTCCGAGCCGGCCTCGGCCTCCGAGAGCGCGAACGCCCCGACGTCCTCGCCGGTGTTCAGGGCGGTGAGGTACCGCTCCTTCTGCGCCCCGTCGCCGAACTCGTAGAGCATGTTGCCCGCGAGCGAGGTGTGTGCGGCGACGACGGTGCCGAGCCCGCCGGAGCCGCGAGAGATCTCCGCGAGGCCGATCGCGTAGCTGTGGTAGTCGAGGCCGGCGCCCTCGTACTCAACCGGGAACGGCATCCCCATGAGGCCGAGGTCGGCCATCTCGTCGATCAGGTCCGCCGGGAACTCGTCGGTCTCGTCGATTTCGGCGGCCCGCGGGACGACCTCCGCGTCGACGAACGCCGCGACCGTGTCGCGGATCTGACGCTGCTCCTCGGAGAGCGCGAAGTCCATGCCACACACTCCGGACACGGCGACTTATCGGTTTCTACACGATCTTACACGCCGGTGGGATTCCTCACCGCCGATCGCGCCGCCGTCGGTCGGTCCGTCCCCGCGAACGCCGGGACGCCGTCGCCGTCCCGGCTCGCGGAGGCTTGCGGCGTTCCACGAGGCTTTTTATGCGTTGTGCCGTAAGTGTCGGTAACTGAATGAGCGGACGAGCACACGATCCCGTCGAGCCCGACCTCTCGTGGTGTCACGAGGCGGTGCAGGGCGTTTCTCGGACCTTCGCGCTGACGGTCGACGTGTTGGAGGAGCCGATGGCCTCGCAGATCTGCGTGGGGTACCTCCTCTGCCGGGTCGCCGACACCGTCGAGGACGCTGGGCACATCCCCCCCGAGGCCCAGAGCGACGCGCTTCGCACGTACCGCAACGCCGTCGACCCCGACTCCGACGTCGACATCGCGGCGTTCCGCGAGGCCGTCGACGAGTGGCTCCCCGCGCCCGCCGAGCGCGACGAGGACTGGGAGGTCGTCGCCGAGGCCCCGACGATCGTGGCGACGTTCGAGGACTTAGAGCCCGAGGCCCGCGAGGCCATCGTCCCGCCCGTGCTGGAGATGGTCGACGGGATGGCGATGTTCGTCGACCGGCACGCCACCGAGGGCGGCCTCCGGATCGACGACCGCGACGAGTTAGAGCAGTACTGCTACTACGCCGCCGGCACCGTCGGCAACCTCATCACGAACCTCCTCACCCGGGGCGACGTCGGCGAGGACCGGGCGCAGCGGCTCCGCGACACCGCCGAGGAGTTCGGGCTGCTCCTCCAGCTCGTCAACGTCTCGAAGGACGTGTACGACGACTACACCGAGGAGAACAACGTCTACCTCCCCGCCGAGTGGCTGGCCGACGAGGGGGTCGAGCAGGAGCGCGTCGTCCATCCCGACAACCGGGAGTCGTCGGCCCGCGTCGTCGGCCGCACCGCCGAGTACGCCCGGTCGTTCCTCGACGACGCGCAGGCGTACCTGGAGACGATGCCGCTCTCGAACGGGAACACGATGGAGGCGTGGACCGTCCCGTACCTGCTCGCGGTGGGCACCCTCCGCGAGCTCAGCTCCCGCCCCGAGGACGCGCTCACCGAGACCGGCGTGAAGGTCTCCAGGCAGGAGGTGTTCGCGGTGATGTCCGTCGCCGGCGACGCCGGCCGCGACTCGCTGGCGGACCTCCGCCGGACGATCGCCCGGACGCCGTTCCACCGCGCGGTCGAGCCGGCCGACTGACGGGTCCGGCCGCCGCTTCTTCACTCCGGCTACAACCGAGCCCGCGCCCGCGACACCGCCGGCACGCTCACGCCGACCGTCTCCGCGAGCGCCTCGGCCGCGCTCAGCAGCCACTCGGCGCGCTCGATCCGCGAGTCGAGGTCGCCCGGGCCGATCCGGTACGCCTCCACGAGCTCCTCGACCGTCGCGCCCCCGATCCACTCGTCGAGGATCCGGGCGGTCTTCACCGACTCCAACCACTCCTCGAACTCGTCGGTCTCGCCCATGGCCGTGGTCAGCCGCCCCGCGTTCGCCCGGGCGAACCGGTAGATCTCGGCGCGCTCCTCGTTGCCGAGGTAGGTGTCCTGCATGTCGGGGGTGTCGCAGATCACCTCGAAGGCGGTGAGCGTCGTCGCGTCGGCCATCTCGGCGGCGGTCCGGAGCCCCGCGACGATCCGCTCGCCGGTCTCCGGCCTGACGTACTGCTTCGAGGTGGTCTCGCCGACCGGCGTGGCGACCAGCCGGTAGTCGTCGACGCCCCCGGTCTCCCGGCGGACCATCTCGGCCGCGACGAGGTCGTCGACCGCGACGGCGACGGCGTCGGCGAGGCCGCCGGCGCCGGCCTCCCGGGCGTAGAAGGTGCCCTCGAAGACGCCGAGGATCTCCTCCTCCGTCTCGGCGAAGCCGGTCGCGACCGCCGAGAGGACGTGGGTCCGGAGCGACGCGGGGTCCGCGAGCGTCGACTCGACGGCCTCCGGCTCGCCCTCCACGTAGCGCTCGACGAGCTCGGCCTCGCTGTCGGCGTCGCCGACGAGCACCGCCTCGCCGTGGGGGTCGAGCCCGGGGCGGCCCGCGCGGCCGCACATCTGGTGGACCTCCAGCGTCGGGAGCCACTCCATCGCCGACCCGGCGTAGCGCTTCTGGTCGCGGACCACGACGCGGCGCGCGGGGACGTTGACGCCGGCGGCGAGCGTCGGCGTCGCGCAGATGCATGCGACGTCGCGGTCGCGGAACGCCGACTCGACGACCGAGCGGTGCCCCGAGCGGAGCCCGGCGTGGTGGAACGCCACGCCCGACCGGAGGCAGTCGGCGAGCCGTCGCCCGGTGACCGTGCCGTCGACCGCCTCGACCTCGTCGGCGGCGGCCGCCGCGGCCGACTCGACCCCCATCTCCGCTCCGAGCCCGTCCTCGGCGAGCCGCTCCGCCAGCGCGACCGCCTCCGTCCGGGACCGCACGAACGCGAGGCACTGCCCGCCGTCGGCGACCGTGTCGGCGACGAGCGCGGCGGTGACCTCGGTGTCGTCGGGGGCGTCGTCGCCGTCGGCGTCATCGTCGCCGTCTTCTCCGGGGCCCGCTCCCCCCTCGACCGCGACGTCGATCGCCGTCCCGTCGTCGAACTCGACGCGCCCGCCGACGGCGACGCCGGTCCGGAGGTCGACCGGACGCCAGTCGGACTCGACGAGCGTCGCGTCCAGCCACCCGGCGATCGCCTCCGGGTTGTCGACGGTGGCCGAGAGCGCGACGACCTGCACGTCGGGGTTCCGGCGGCGGAGGGTCGCGAGCGTCACTTCGAGGGTCGGGCCGCGGCGCTCCGCGCCGAGGAGGTGGACCTCGTCGACGACGACGCAGGCGAGCTCGTCGACCCAGGCGGCGCCGTTGCGGATCGCCGAGTCGACCTTCTCGCTGGTGGCGACGACGACGTCGTTGCCCGCGAGCGCCTCGCCCGCGGCGTCGAAGTCGCCGGTGGAGATCCCCACGTCGACGCCGGGCAGCGCCGCGAACGCCTCGTACTTCTCCCGGGCGAGCGCCCGGAGGGGGCAGACGTACAGCCCCGGCCCGTCCGCGGTCAACAGCCCCAGCTCGGCGACGAACGTCTTGCCCGAGGCGGTGGGGATCGCCGCGACGACGTTCTCGCCCTCGCAGACGCCGGCGTCGACGGCGGCCGCCTGCGGGGGGTACAGCTCCCGGATCCCCCGCTCGGCGAAGTGGTCGACGTGCGGCTCCGCGAGCGGGAGGTCGCTGACGCGCATTCGATCGTCGGTTCGGCCGGACCGTATTTAAATAGTCGGCGGGGACGGGACCGGCGGCACCGTCGGCTTACGGACAGCGCGTCAGGTTACGGACCGCGGGAACACGACCGACGCCCGCCGGGGGCGGCCCGGCGGCGGTCCGCGGCCGGCCCGTCACTCCCCGTCGTCGAACTCCTGGAACAGCTTCTTGAAGTCATCGTCGTCCTCGGTCACCGCCTCCAGCGACTCGTCGGCCCGCGACCGCAGCTCCTCGATCCGGTCCGTGAGCCGCTGGTACTCGTCGTTGTCGGCGAGTTCCGTCGCGCTCTTCTCCGTCTCCAACATCGCCTTCTTCGAGGTCAGCGAGAACAGCTCCTGCATCTCCGTGTCGTACTCGCCGCGCCGCAACAGCCCCGAGACGGTCTCCTTGAGGGTGTCGCTGGTGACCGGCTTCACGAGGTAGTCGTCGAACCCCATCTTCAGGATGTCGAAGTCGGGCTCCACGGCGGTGACCATCGCGACCCGGCAGTCGATCCCGCGCTCGCGCACCGCCGACAGCACCTCGTCGCCAGAGAGCCCCGGCATCCGCCTGTCGAGGAGGATCGCGTCGACGTCGTCGTCGGCCTCGTCGAGCTGCTCCAGCGCCTCCTGGCCGCCGTACGCGGTCCGGACGCGGTACTCGTCGCCGAGCCACGCGGCGTACAGGTCGGCCAAATCCGGTTCGTCCTCGACCACGAGGACGAGCGGCGGTTGCTCACTCATGGGTTCTCGGAGCGACGAGGTATTCGCTCACACCTTTCGTCGTTCCGCGGGCTATATTAAAATACCTCTTCGGGCCCACACCGCCGCTACCGGACCCCGCCGGATCGGCCCGCCGGTCGCCCGACCGCCGGCCGGGTCACTCGTTCGGGCTGTAGTTCGGCGCCTCGTCCGTGATCATCACGTCGTGTGGGTGCCCCTCGGTCTGCCCGGCGCTGGAGACGCGGACGAACTCCGCGCGCTCGTGCAGCTCGGGGACCGTCTCGGCGCCGACGTACCCCATCCCGGAGCAGATCCCGCCGGTGAGCTGGTGGAGCTCCGAGGCGAGGCTCCCCTTGTACGGGGTCGCGGCCTCGACGCCCTCGGGGACGAACTCCTCGTCCTCCTCCTCCTCCTTGAGGTAGCGGTCGCCGCCGCCCGACTTCATCGCGCCGACCGAGCCCATCCCGCGGTACTGCTTGTACTTCTTCCCCTGCATCGTGATGACGCGGCCCGGCGCCTCGTCGGTGCCGGCGAAGTACGATCCGAGCATGACCGCGTTCGCGCCCGCGGCGAGCGCCTTGATCGCGTCGCCGGAGTAGCGGATGCCGCCGTCGGCGATCACCGGCACGCCGTGTTCGGTCGCCACGTCGGCGACCTCCGAGACCGCGGTCATCTGCGGCATCCCGGCGCCGCTCACGACGCGCGTGGTGCAGATCGAGCCCGGCCCGATCCCCACCTTCAGCCCGTCGGCGAAGTCGACGGCGGCCTCCGCGGCCTCGCGCGTGCCGACGTTGCCGACGACGACGTCGGCGTCGACGGTCCCTTTGATCGCCCGCGCCGAGTCGAGCACGTTGAGGTTGTGAGCGTGCGCGCAGTCGATGAAGATCACGTCGACGTCGGCCTCGTCGGCCGCGATCGCGCGCTCCTCCTCGAAGGGGCCGACGGCGACGCCCGCCAGCAGGCGGCCCTCCCCGTCGCGGGCGGCGTCCTCGTGCTCGCGGCGCTGGAGGATCCCCTGCATCGTGACGAGCCCGACGAGCCGGTCGTCGCCGTCGACGACCGGGACGCGCTCGATCTTGTGGTCGTACATCAGTTCGAGCGCCTCGCGCGCCTCGACGTCCTCCGGCGCGGTGATGACCTCGTCGGTCATCGCCTCGCTGACGGCGTCGTCCTCGCCGACCTCGAGGTACGGGCGGATGTCGGTGCCGGAGATGATCCCGAGAACGGTGTCGTCGCCGGCGACGACGGGGGCGCCGGAGACGCCCTGTCGCTCCATCACGGCGTCGGCCTCGCGCACGGTGTCGTCGGGCGAGACCGTCACGACGTTCTCGCGGCGGATGACGAGCTCGTGGGCGCGCTTGACGCGCTCGACCTCGGCCGCCGTCTCCTCGACGGTCATGTTGCGGTGGAGGACACCGAGCCCGCCCTCGCGGGCCATCGCGATCGCGAGGTCGCTCTCGGTGACGGTGTCCATCGCCGCCGACAGCACCGGCACGGTGAGTTCGACGTTCTTCGAGACGCGCGCGGAGAGGTCGGCGTCGTCGGGCTCGACCCGGCTCTCCTTGGGGCGGAGGAGCACGTCGTCGAACGTCAGCGCTTCCGGCACGTCGAGCTTCGCAGAGAATCGACCGGAGTTTGTCTCCATATAAACCGTCGTGAGTGCCGAATAAAAAACGTTGCGAGTCAGCACGGACGTGCACGTCGTTCTCATTCCTGGCCGGCAGATATGCGAATTCGTGGATCGAACAGAGCACGACGAGGCCGGTGTCGACCGGGGCTATCACCGTGGTCTCACGTCGCCGACATCGTTGGCGTTCCGTCCCGGCGGCCGCCGCCGCCTCGTTCGATTTCGCATGCCCGAACCGATCCGCGATTCGACGCCCGGGCGCCGGGTTCGGCGACGGATCGTCGGCGGAGCGGGCGATCGGCCGTCGGTTCCCGCCCGCACTCATAAGCGGACGCCGGCGATCGTCCGTGTCGTGCGGACGGGTCTCACACAACCTTTAACGCGACCGAAACGCGTATACGAAGTATGGACTCCGACAGTTCCATGAACGCGCGCACCGCCGGCCAGCCGATCCGCGTCCTCGGCGCCTCCTTTACAGCCGGCAATCCGCGCAAACTCTTCACATGGGCTCGTCGGGCCGCCTTCGGCTTCGACTCCGCACGCCGGGCCCTCGGCTATCGCGGGTCGTCCGCTTCCCACCGTCTCCCCGTCGGTCAGGGACATCGCCCCTGAATGAGCGTCTCACGCCACCCGATAGCGCTCCGCTTAGAGCGGCAGGTGGGCAGCGCGACGAAGCTGCTCGCGACGGTCATGGTGCTGCCGCTGATCGACGGCATCTTCCCCGCCCTCGTCGTCGCCGGCGTGTTGAGCACCGCGACCGGAGTCGTCGAGACCGGCATCCTCATCTTCGGCGGATCGGCGACCGCAGCCGTGATCCTCGCCGAGATGGACGGCAGCCGCCGCGAGATGGTGACCTCGGTGCTGCTGATCGGCGCGGTGGTCGTCCCGCTGGCGGCGCTCGAAGCCGCGTTCGCCCCCACGTTCAGGGGCTTCCTCAACCTCCCCGTCTTCGAGCGGTTCGCCGGGCTGGTGATCCTCACGATCGCCGCCAAGACCGCGAGCTCGGAGATCGGCGAGTTCCTGCCGAGCCCCGGCGTCATCATCGCGCTCGGGCTCGTCGCGAGCTTCGACCCCAGCGGCTTCGCGATCGAGACGTCGCCGGAGTACGTGGTCAACGGGGCCGCCGCGGCGGGCGTCGGCGTCGCGTTCGCGCTGTCGATCGCGCTGCTGTCGCCGCACCTCCGCGGCCGCGTCGACATCGACCGCTTCCGGTTCGGCTCGGCGGTCGCGCTCGGCGTGCTCGCGCTCCCCATCCTGCTCGGGCCGTTCGACCTGATGCAGACCGAAGCGCCGATCGCGCTGGCCGTCCTCGCCGTCACCACGCTGTTCGCCTACGACCCGAACGCGGGTCCCGTCGCGGACGCCGACGGCGACTCGCCGGACGACGGGCCCGTCGGCGGTGACGCGGAGGGCGATGGCGACGGTGACGCGGAGGGCGGCGACGCGGACGGCCCGGCGGACGACGAGACCCCCGGCGACGAGGGGATCGCGCCGACCGACCCGCCGCTCGACACCCCGCCGGACGCTCCCGGTCCGATCGTCAGCGACGACGTGACGGCGTTGGCCAACGGCGGCGACCGCGACCCGGACGACGACGCCGACCCGTTCACCGACGACGACTCCCGCGCTCCCTGGCTGTAGGCGTCGGCCCGGAACCGATCGGCCCCCGCTCCGGCGTGTCGCCGGGGTTTAGGTGCTCCGTCCGCTACGCCGTGTATGTCCAATCGCGTCGTTCAGGGGCGGATGGTGACGCCCGAGAAGCTCGCCGAGCTGGTCGAGGGCGAGCCGGTGCTCGAAGCCGAGTCGATCGCCGACGCCGACCGCGACTGTCCGGAGTGCGGCGGCGACGTCATCACCGTCGGCTACATGCCGAGCGTCACCGAGTTCGTCACCGGGTTCAAATGCCAGGAATGCGACTGGAGCGACGACGACCGCTGACGGAGGCGAGGCGTCGGTCGTGACGGTCGAGGGCGATCCGGTGTTCGACGCCGATCGCGTCGCCCTTCCGTCCCTCAATCGCTCGCGATCGAAACCCCTTTACCCGTCTTTCGGCAACGTCTCGATGCGACACCGCGTGGGGCTGTGGCCAAGCCAGGCATGGCGACTGACTCCAGAGGTCCGCGCCTGGGACGACGCTCCAGACTGATATACCGAGCGGGCGACTGATCATCGCTCGCGTTGACGACCCTCTGGAGTTCCGAGGCGCACCGGAGATATCAGTCGATCGGGGGTTCAAATCCCTCCGGCCCCATTTTTCTGCCGCCGCGCACGACGTCGCGAGCGGCGGCGATGTGACGAGTGAAGGGTTTCGACCGGGGAGCGACGGCGATCCGGCGTCCGACCACTGACCAGAAGCTTCCGAAAACGAGCGCCCCTCAGACAGTTATAAATTTTCTAACTGCCTCTGACAGCGTTTTGAACGATCGCGCCACATCGGTAAACAGTCTCGAAATGACCGGAGCGATCGTTAATCCAGGCGAAGCCGCGACAACGCTCTGCCCCTTATATGATGCCGGCCGTCCATGCGACGAGTACGTCCGGTGTTCCCCATGTCAAGCAAAACGTCCTCCCGATCGATTCGGGCGCCGATACGGATCGGCGCCACCCTGTCGAGCGCGTGTTGGAACCGAGCGGTCGCGAGCGTTCGGGCCGTCGCCTTCTGGGCGGCGATCCTGTTGCCGATCGCGTACGTGCCCGCGGCGTACGGCGTCGCGGGCTTCGAGCAAGGGTGGCGTCCGCTCGCGCTCATCGTCCTCCACGTCGCCTGCGTCGTCGTCGGTCACGACCACCACGGTTCCGGGGGTCACGCATGAGCGCGACCGAAGAGACCGTTCACTCGGCCGCCGAGCCCGAACCGTCGGCGTCGAAGGCCGATCGGCTCGCCGAGTTCCTCCGGACCGAGGCGGCGGACGGCGAGACGTACTTCAAAGCGAAGTTCATCGCCGACGACGTCGGCCTCTCGCCGAAGGAGATCGGCGCGCTGATCGTCCGACTTCGGGACTCGATGGAGGACGTCGAGATCGAGAAGTGGTCGTACACGGGCGCGACGACGTGGCGCGTCGCCCCGGCGTAGCGAGTCGCTGTCGGGCCGTAAGCCGTTACGCGGACACCACGGAATTTTGTTCGGGCAGCCCTTAGCATACCGCGTGAAACGAAACATCGGGCGGATCGACGCGCTCGTCCGGATCGCGGCCGGCGTCGCGATCGCCGTGCTCGCGGTCCTCGCGGCAACCGGGCGCCTGACCGTTCCGGTCGTCTCCGCGGTCGGACTCGGCGTCGCGGGGGCGGTCCTGATCGTCGAGGGCGCGACGCGTCGGTGTCTCCTCTACCGCGTGCTCGGAATCGACCGCTGTCCGGCGGACTGAACTCCCGCTCGGTGTCCGTCCGAGCGACAGCGATTCCGAGCGATTCGGAGCTCGTTTCGAAACGACCCGCAAAAATGAGCGCTGCGGGATCGTGAACCACGGTCGTCCCGCCTCGCTTCATACCCCGATTCAAACCTTCGACCCGGATTTAGCTCTTCCTGTGCGGTCGTCGCAAAATCATGGGCGCTGCAGGAACCCTGTCCACCCCGTAACAACCTAGTATCAATCAGCAGGCTGGTCCAGAATCCGCCGCCTCCCGACTGGGATTTGCTGGACCAACTATGGACGACCTCGAACCAATCGCGCCCGACGAAGCACTCGCACTGTACATCGACCATCGACGACGCGAAGTGGCCAAATCGACCCTTCGCTCCCACAAATCCCGCCTCGGACACTTCGTCCGCTGGTGTGAACACGAAAAGGAAATCACGAATCTCAACGAGCTCACCGGCCGTCTTCTCCACGAGTTCCGACTATGGCGGCGAAGCCACGACGGGGAAATCAAACCGGTCACCGAAAAAACGCAGATGGATACGCTTCGCGTGTTCATCCGGTTCCTAGAGACTGTCGACGCAGTCAAACCCGACCTCAGCGAGAAAGTTCTCTCACCCGACCTTGATGCCGACGAAAACGTACGGGACGACCGGCTCACTCCCGAGCAGGCCGAAGCCATCCTGACCCACTTGGGGAAATACGAGTATGCCTCGCGAGCACACGTGGTTCTCACGCTCCAGTGGCATACGATGCTCCGTCGTGGAGCAGTCCGAACACTCGATTTGTCGGACTACCATCCAGACGACCAGTCGCTGGAAATTCGCCATCGACCAGAGACGGACACGCCAATCAAGAATAAAATGGTGGGAGAACGGTTCGTCGCGCTCTCTTCGGAGGTCTGTGCTCTGCTTGATGACTGGATAGACAACCAACGACCGGATGTTGTTGATGAATTCGGGAGGGAGCCACTCATCGCAACACCACACGGACGAATGCACGCTACCACGCCGACGACGATTGTGTACAACTGGTCGCGGCCGTGTAGAATTGGACTTCAATGTCCTCTCAATCGGGACCCGGAAGAATGCGAAGCTGCGGAGTACGTCCACGCATCGAAGTGTCCCGAGAGCGTGTCATCGCACGCTGTTCGCCGAGGTGCGATAACGCATCATCTCAGCTCGGATGTTCCGGTTGAGGTCGTCTCAGCCCGTGCGAACGTGAACCCAGATACCCTCGACAAACACTACGACCGGCGGGATGAGAAAACGAAGATGGAACAGCGGAGAAAATACCTCAACAATATATAATCCAAACTACACAACAACCGTGAGTCGGTATTCACAACTTTTTATTACTCCTACGGTGTCCGGCAGTGCTCGTAGGATGTCTGGCTACCAGTCTTTCTGGACCGTTCTACTGGAAACTTGTAAGAAGTTATCTACCCGTCCAGAAGGTCATCTAAGTCGCCGGCAGTCAGCGAATTATGCTCCTCAAGATATGCATCAACATCTTCAACCGTGTCCAAATCTGTAATCATATCAAGTTTCTGTTGGGCTTGCTGGCTGAATTTTCCCAGTTCGCCTTGGTCATATTCGTGGTCTTCGTCAACGTAGAGAACGTAAATTATATGATAGTTAGTATTGCCCTCGGGTATGAACGTGACTACTTTTGCGTATACACGGCCCGCTTCGCTGAATTTGATTATATCTAAGTTTCCAATTTGTTCGTAAACATACCCGTCAGGCGGCGCAGTTTCCTTCGCGATATTCCTGAGTTTCGTTAGTAGGTTCTTTTGTTCGGAAGCACTCAGACCAGCGAGATGGTTAGGGAACCTCCCATCAAATATAATGTGCGTCTCTTCAGACCCGCCTAGAGGAATATGCGCCACACAGCTTCAAGAGACGGTAATGCGACTTAAAAGTTTAAAATTTGAGAACGGCTTCGATTTCGTCCTTGCTAGCGGTGTTGCCCTCTGCAAGGTTATCAATCGCTTCGAGAACCTCTACCGGTACAGAGGGCTCATCGTCTCCCTCTGACTGAGCGGGTTCCCGAGCGAATTCAGTCGACATACGAGCAGTTAAGTGATTCATCGCTATAAATCTACTCCCTAGCCATCAGCTCCGAAAGTGGAAGTCTGGAAACCATCTATGAAGGTCATTGTGATTTCAGTCAAAGTATGAGCTACTGTGGGAAAACTCAGAGCTTCCGCTATCTGCTGTTTCGTGCCCTCTAAGGAATTATTTGATGGAAAGGCCTCTATGCGCCATATTTCTGGTTTTGTTGGTGTGCCATCTTCATCAACCTCATCCGGGCCTCCATCTTTTCTTGCTTGGTCCGGAAGTCGTAGTGCCGGTCGAGAATCTTCTCGGATACGTCGCACCTCTCTGAGAGTACCATCTTTGGAATCGCATCCTTGAGACTGGCTGTGATATACCCTTTCCGAACCGGATGGGTGCTCAGACTGTCTGGGCACTTGAATGCCCAGTTATTTCTCTTGGCGGCATCGCACTCACGCGGGTCTCTACCGTAGGGACACTCCATACCGATAGCGCAGGGACGCGTCCACGCGTAGAAGTACGTGCGAATGGTCGACTTCGAAACTCGCCCATGCGAGGTAGTCAGCAACGGTGCTCGGCCGTACTCGTCTGACTGGTCCACCCGCTTATCATCAAGGTAGTCATCCAGAACGTCACAAACGTCCAGAGTAATACTAACATCGCGTTCACCCTCCTCACCATTCTTCAGTGTCGTTCCCGTCTTCGGTCGGTGTCTCAATTTCAGATACCCACCTTCCCTCTGGGACACGTAGTCCGACACGTCAAGCGAATGAATTCCACCCAATTGTGCTCCACTCTCTGCATACAGGAGCCAGATGACGTGGTGAAGGCTCGCATACTCGTACCGAGCAAGCCAATCGAGTATTTGCTTCGCAGTGTGTGAATCGAGAATTTCATCTCGAACCTCGTCACTTCGGCTGACCTTCGGTATGAGGACGTACTCGTGTAGACCGGGCGTGACGAATTCCCACTGCTCACATCGCTTGATGAACACTCGAAGAATCTTTTGCTGCGTCTCTTCTGACTTGGGTCGTAGTTTCTTGACCTTCGTCGGTGCTTCTTCTCGCCTCCAGACACGGTAATCCGCGAGGTCGTTACCCGTTAATTCGCTCAGGTCAGTGATTCCCCTCACCTCATCACACCAGACAACGAAGTGGTTGTACAAGGCAGAACGGTGCGTGTACTCAGTACCAGCTCTCATATTTCGGGTCTGGAAGTATTTGTCCACGGCCTCTTTCGGTGTCTTTGACGAGAGTGATGGACTCAGTTCCTCCGACATCTTGTCCGTGAACATCTGCATCATCTCTTCCGCAGACAGGTCAGAGACCTTCGGAGATGTGTCGTCAGCAGCGCTCATTTGTGGCTCACCTCGCGGAAGAAAGACGGCATTTTACTGAGATTCATGCACGGGTCAATCACAGCCGATTCATTCGTTTCCATTACTCCTACAAACGTCTGAATGTAGTATAAGTGTGACTAGTTTTGGAATTTCTAAAGTAGAAGGATTCATATACTAGATGGAGGAAAGACTGAGAAAGTAGAAGAAGTTAAATAGCCAAATTCAGGGTTACTGTGCCCTATACCCAGATTTCAATTGTCTGTGTTGTTCGAGAATAATCGGCATTTTCACATCGGCTATCTTCGCTAGGGGCAGCCCTATATTCTGGATAATATTAGACGTTTGTCCAATATGGTATCGCGAGCATTTCGGTCGAGACTCCCTTTACAAAAGACCGACCTCTTACCCAAGAAATTCGACTGATGACGACAAGCTCGTTGAGGGCACCACATAGCATATGACTATCTTGTCTTCGATTCTGTACGTTACATGAACTTCTGCGAAGATTGTGGAGTTCTCATCGCACCTAAGGCCTCCAGCAGCCGCTGTCTGTACGACATTATTCCGCGAGATGAATTCCGGGGAGCGAATCACGTACTGCTAAATCCCACGTTCGGGTCCGCATCACGCTTGGTGAGTGGAGCAGATGCAGACATCGTCCTTGACGAGATGCTCGTCGACATCAAGACCGTCAAGAATCTCAAATTGAAACCGGATTATTGGCGTCAGCTTGTCGGGTATGTCGTGTTAGCTGACCTCGCGGGAGACGAGTTAGATGAAATGCCTCGTTTCTCTGAAGTCGGCATCTACTATGCTCGGCACGGGACACTGTGGCGGTCGTCTGCCACGGATATCTACGAACACGAGAAGTATGAGCAATTCAAGACGTGGTTCCGTGAGAAAGCTGAGGAGCATTTCGGCCAATCAACGTGACGACATCGTCCACCGTTAGTAGCAGAAACTGCTACCGTCTACGTTCACTAACTTGTGCGCCTCGTTGTGATTCATACTCGAATGGCTTTCAACATCCACAGACACACAGTGAGAATAGTCTAAACTACATACACTCGGCGACTTAGTCAATAAGGCGGGCTTCAAGGCGGTCAAGGATTTCCCAAAGCAACGGAACTGGCTGGAGACTGCGGAAGGAGATAGCCTCATACACGTACTCGTCATTAGCCGCCGGGCGTTCTTGATAGTGCGCCCATCCATCCACGTGCGGATTCGGTTCGTGGTGCCACCCACAGTCGAAGCCCGAGCTTTCGCTGTAATGAAAGGCGAATTCGGGGTCTGCGTCGGCAGCCTCGCCCGCGTACCACCGAAGGGTGAGTGTTCCCTCGTCCGCTTCGCTGCCGAGGATAGCAGGGTCAAGTGTCGCAACGACACGGATGAATTGGCCGGGCGGCTCCCCACTCGCATGTTGGACGGTAGGGTGTCGCTCAATCGTGCGTCTGAGTTCGAGTAGAATCGTGTGCGATGCCTGTCCGGGGTCGTAGCCGCCGTCGAACGCGAACATCCGGTCAGGCAGGTGCTGGGGTACTTCCAGCGTAGTCAGAGTAATGCTCGATAGCGTCCTCTACAAGTTGGAGACGATACGAGATGATGTCCCAGTCGTTCGCAGTCCGGCGCATCTCTCGCGTTGCCTCGGCAGTATCGGCATGTGCCGCCTGCTCGCGAAGGTCGCTCGGTGAATCCGCGTCGTACTCGGTTTTCCACTCCTCGACCTGCTCCTGTAGGTCGCCACGCAGTTCGAGAAGGTCGTCGCGGGTCCGGTTGTCGAGGAGGTCGCGGAGAGCTTGCATTCGCGTGTAGAGCGGGTCGGGTTCGTACCGGGTTGCAGTCCCTCCGGTAGCGGTTCGGAGAACATTCATTTCCACGAGGCGTTGGAGGTGGTCGCGCGCAGTATTTCCCGCGACGTGGGCCTGCTCTGCAATCCAGTCAGCCGGCTTAGGCTCGGAAACTGTAACGGCGACCGCGCGCACGCGGTCAAAGGCACTCTGGTGCTCTTTCCAGAGCTCGGCCCCAGATTCATCTGTCATGCGTAGCGGTTAGCGCTGAACTACAATAATTCTATTGGGGACACAAACTATTGAACAAGAACGATGTCATCAGAGGTGGCGAGCTGACCACGAGAGAGGCTGAATCGTTCTCCAGAAGGTCAAGCGTCAGTAGCTTTATTATGAACTACGGTAATCTTGACTCTAGCAAATCGCACGACGGAGGAGATGGGGATGACGTGGCATAATGAACTCTACTCCAATATCGGAGAAAGGTTTAAATACACCTCGTCGCCGTCTGTTGACTCCTAGGTGTTATGCGGCAGGATGGGCGCTGCAGGATTTGAACCCGCGACAACTTGGTCCGAAGCCAAGCACTCTATCCAGACTGAGCTAAGCGCCCGTGCCGTGTGGTATTCCGCTGGACGTTTTAACTCCCGCGGTTCGGACCCGATCGGCGGTCATCGCGGGCGGCCGTCGGGTCGCGGCCGTGACCGATCAA
This sequence comes from Halorubrum rutilum, assembly GCF_042665015.1. GTDB lineage: Archaea > Halobacteriota > Halobacteria > Halobacteriales > Haloferacaceae > Halorubrum > Halorubrum rutilum. The sequence goes on from NZ_JBHTBL010000005.1 coordinate 205,124, forward strand.
AAAGAATATTATCGGGACCGAGCATGGTTTCCGTAGTAGATGTGTTCTGGTCGTACGGCCTCGCGGCCGAACGAGAGGCCCGGGTCGCTTTCGCCGTCGCCGAGGTGCGCCCATGTATGACCTGAGGCCGCACTTCGACGAGGAGGTCGACCCCGGGACGAACCTCCTCCTCACCGGCCCGCCGCTGACCGGCAAGCGGTCCATGATGATGGACGTGTTGGCCGCCGGCACCGACCGCGGCGACGGCGCGATCGTCGTCACCACGAAGGACGGCGCCGACCGGGTGCTGAAAGACTACGAGAAGCGAACCGCGTACGAGGGGAAGCCGGTCGCCGTCGTCGACTGCGTCACGCGCCAGCAGGGCGTCGGCGACGCCCGCGAGTCGGACCGTATCAAGTACGCCTCCTCCCCGGTCGACATGACGGGCATCGGGATCAAGCTCTCCGAGTTCCTGCAGGCGTTCGGCGACCGCGGGATCGACCGGAACCGCGTGATGGTCCACTCGCTCTCGACGCTGCTGATGTACTCGGACCTCCAGACCGTGTTCCGGTTCCTCCACGTGTTCACCGGACGCATCCAGAGCGTGAACGGGCTGGGCCTGTTCAGCATCGACTCGACCTCCCACGACGACCAGGCGATGAACACGATCAAGCAGCTCTTCGACGGCGTCGTCACGCTCTCCGAGGACGACGAGCCGAGTATCCGGTTGGCCTGAGCGCCGAGCGGGGGCGACCGCCGGGCGGTTTAATTCCCGCGACCGCGTACGCCCGGCCATGCCCACCACCGACGACGAGGGACTCGACCGACTGCTCGACGCCGAGACGGTCGCCGTGATCGGCTGCTCGACGACGCCGGGGAAGGCGGCCCACGACGTGCCGGCGTACCTCCAGCGGCACGGCTACCGGATCGTGCCCGTGAACCCCTTCGCCGACGAGGTCCTCGGCGAGCCCGCGTTCGACGAGCTCGCGGACGTCGAGGCCGAGGTCGACCTCGTGAACGTGTTCCGCCCGAGCGAGGAGGTGCCGGAGATCCTCGAAGCGGTGCGGGAGCGACACGCGGCGCGCGGCGACGCGGGCGCGGCGTGGCTCCAGCTCGGGATCGGCCACGACGAGGCGGCCGCGGCCGCCGAGGCCGACGGGATCGAGGTCGTACAGGACCGCTGTATGAAGGTCGAACACGGTCGCCTCCGGGGGTGACGGCGGGGACCGGCGGCAGAGGGCTCACCCCTCCCACTCCTCGAAGCTCCGGTAGACGCCCTTCGAGAGGTAGCGCTCGGAGGAGTCGCAGAATATCGTGACGACGGCGTCGTGCGGGGCGTCGATGTCGCCGTCGCGGACCTCGCGGGCGACCCGCTTCGCCGCGATGGCGTTCGCGGCGGCGGACGAGGCGACGAGCTGTCCCTCCTCGGCCGCGAGCCGGCCCATCTCCTCGTGGACCGCGCGGTCGGGAACGGTCAGGATGTCGTCGACGAGGTCGGGGTCGAACAGCTCGTTCCGCGAGATGTCGTGGGTGCCGATCCCCTCGGTCTTGTACGCCCCGTGGTCGACCTCCTCGCCGAGGAACTCGCGGTAGGCCGACCCCTCCGGCTCGACCGCGACGACGCAGGTGTCGGGGTCGCGCTCGCGGAAGTAGCGGGCCGTCCCCATCAGCGTCCCGCCGGTGCCGACGCCCGCGACGACGGCGCCCACCTCGCCGTCGAGCGCCTCGTCGATCTCGGGGGCGGTGGTCTCGTAGTGGGCCTCGGCGTTGAGCGGGTTCGAGAACTGTTGGGGGACGACGGCGTCGTCGAGCTCGTCGGCGATCTCGTGCGCGCGGTCGATGGCGAACCCCATCCCGTCCTCGCTCGGGGTGTTGACAACCTCCGCGCCGAGCGCCCGCATGAGCTGCTGTTTCTCCACCGAGAACCGCTCGGGGACGACGAAGACGGCGTCCAGCCCGAGCTGCTTCGCCGCGACGGCGATGCCGATCCCGGTGTTCCCCGCGGTCGGCTCGACGACGGTGCCGCCCTCGCCCACGTCGCCGCGCTCGAGCATCCGTTCGAGCATGTGCTTCCCGATCCGGTCTTTGACGCTCGCGCCGGGGTTGAACGTCTCCAGCTTCGCGTACACCGGTACCGCGTCCGGCGAGTCGTGTACCCGGACGAGCGGCGTCTCCCCGATCGTCTCCAGCACGGACGACAGGGGCTCCCGATGGGTCGTCATGTTCCCGCAATCGTTGCCGCCCCTTTTGCGTGTTTCCATGGCCGCGTCGACCGCCACCTGTCGTCGCCGTCGGCGGGCGTTGCCGCCGCCCGTGACGCGACCGGATCGACGGTCTCGTCAACGGGTGCCGGGGATCGAACAAACTTATGCCCCTCGTCCGGTTCCGAAGAGGTATGAGCGAGACCGATGCGCAGGCCGACGTGACGGTCGTCCTTCCGGACGGATCAGAGCTGGACGTTCCGGCGGGGGCGACAGTAGAGGACGTCGCCTTCGAGATCGGCCCCGGGCTCGGTCGCGACACCGTGGCGGGGAAGATCGACGGCGAGCTCGTCGAGAAGCACGCCGAGGTCCACGACGGCGCGCGGGTCGAGATCGTCACCGACCAGTCCGACGAGTACCTCACCGTGCTGCGCCACTCCGCCGCCCACGTGTTCGCGCAGGCCCTCCAGCGGCTCCGCCCCGAGGCGACGCTCACCATCGGTCCCCCGACCGACGACGGGTTCTACTACGACGTGACCGACGTCGACCTCGACGAGGACGACCTGGCCGAGATCGAAGACGAGATGGAGGCGATCATCGAGGCCGACTACGACATCGAACGCGAGGTTCGCTCCGGCGAGGAGGCCAGGGAGATCTACGCCGACAACGAGTACAAGCTGCAGATCTTGGAGGAGGAGGCCGACGACGAGGAAGTGACCTTCTACGTCCAGGACGGCTGGCGCGACCTCTGTCAGGGCCCCCACGTCGAGTCGACCGGCGAGATCGGCGCGGCGGCCCTCCTAGAGGTCTCCGCGGCGTACTGGCGCGGCGACGAGGACAACGACACGCTCACGCGCGTGTACGGCACCGCCTTCGCCTCCGAGTCCGACCTCGAAGAGCACCTCGAACTGCGCGAGGAGGCGTTGGAGCGCGACCACCGGAAGATCGGCCAGGAGATGAACCTCTTCTCCATCCCAACGGTGACCGGGCCCGGGCTCCCGCTGTACCACCCGCCGGGCAAGACCGTGCTCCGCGAGCTCTCGGAGTTCGCGAACGAGCTCAACCGCGAGAACGGGTACGAGGAGGTCGAGACCCCGCACGTGTTCCGCACCGAGCTCTGGAAGAAGTCCGGCCACTACGAGAACTACAAGGACGACATGTTCCTCCTCGACGTCAACGACGAGGAGTACGGGCTCAAGCCGATGAACTGCCCGGGCCACGCGACGATCTTCGACCAGCAGTCGTGGTCGTACCGCGACCTCCCGCAGCGCTACTTCGAGAACGGGAAGGTGTACCGGAAGGAGCAGCGCGGCGAGCTCTCCGGCCTCTCGCGCGTCTGGTCGTTCACCATCGACGACGGCCACCTGTTCGTCCGCCCCGACCAGATCCGCCGGGAGATCGAGTCCGTCATCGAGATGATCTTCGAGGTCGTCGAGACGCTCGACCTCTCCGTCGAGGTCGCGCTGGCGACCCGCCCGGAGAAGTCCGTCGGCGGCGACGAGATCTGGGAGTCCGCGGAGGAGCAGCTGCGCGAGGTGCTCGACTCCGGCGGCTACGACTACGACGTCGAGCCCGGCGACGGCGCCTTCTACGGCCCGAAGATCGACTTCGGCTTCGAGGACGCGCTGGGCCGCGTCTGGGACGGCCCCACCGTCCAGCTCGACTTCAACATGCCCGAGCGGTTCGACCTGACGTACACCGGCGAGGACAACGAGGACCACCGGCCGGTGATGATCCACCGCGCGCTGTACGGGAGCTACGAGCGCTTCTTCATGGTGCTCATCGAGCACTTCGACGGCGACTTCCCGCTGTGGCTCGCGCCGGAACAGGTCCGGATCCTCCCCGTCTCCGACGAGACGCTCGGCTACGCCCACCAGGTGAAAAACGAGCTGGCCGAGGCCGGCTTCCGCGTCGAGGTCGAGGACCGCGACTGGACGGTCGGCCGCAAGATCCGCGCCGGCCACGACGACCGGCTCCCGTACATGGTCATCGTCGGCGACGACGAGGAGGCGGCCGGCACCGTCTCGGTGCGCGACCGCTTCGAGAACCAGCGCGGCGACGTCGAGCTCGACGCCTTCGTCGACCACCTGACCGACGAGCGCGACGAGAAGCGGACCGAGCCCGACTTCGTCGACGCGGCGTGACCCCGGCCGCTCCCGGGCGCTCGCCCCGCCGGCTCACGCCGGCTCGACGCCGGTGACCTCGAACCGCGCGCCGCCGCGGTCCCCCTCGACGAGCGCGACCTCCCACCCGTGCGCGCCGGCGATCTCCTCGACGATGCTCAGTCCGAACCCGGTGCCCTCGTCCGTCGTCGTGTACCCCGTCTCGAACACCCGGTCGCGCTCGGCGGTCGGGACGCCCCGACCGTCGTCTGACACGTAGAACCCGGTGCGGTCGGACAGGGGGCCGACGGCGACCGTGATCCCGTCCGCGCCGTCCGCCCCTCCGTCCCCGTCCGCGGGCGCGTGCTCGGCGCTGTTCCGGAAGAGGTTCTCCAGCAGCTGTCGGAGCCGAGTCCGGTCGGCCGTGATCCGGTGCCCGTCAGCCTCCGAGCGCAGCGCGGCCCCCGCCGTCTCGGTCGTCTCCCACGCGTCGGCCGCGACCTCGCCGAGGTCGACGTCGTCCACGTCGTCGACCGGCAGCCCCTCCCGGGCCATCGTGAGGAGGTCCTCGGTGAGCGTCTCCATCCGTTCGAGCGCGCGGTCGATCGGCGGGACGTGCTCGCTGTCGCACTCGGCCGCGAGGAGGTCGAGGCGACCCATCGCGGTGTTCAGCGGGTTCCGCAGGTCGTGGCTCACCACGCTGGCGAACCGGTCGAGCCGGTCCCGCTCGCGCCGGAGCTCCGACCGCGCCCGCTGGCGCTCCAGCTCGTAGCTCATCCAGCGGGTCAACAGCTCCACGAACGTCCGCTGCGTGTCGGTGAACGCCTCGCCCCTGGCGGCCGTGCTCGCGAAACAGAGGGTGCCGTACCGATCGCTCCCGATCTCGATCCGGCCCCCGATGTACGAGTTCAGCTCGAACCGGTCGTACGCGGGGTCCTCGTCCCACCCCTCGTCGGCCGCGTTCACGATCGTCAACAGGCTGTCGAGCTCGACGGTCCGCTTGCAGTACGCCTCTTCGAGCGGACAGCTCTCGCCGGCCCGCAGCTCCGGGTGTTCGGCGTTCGAGAACTCGACGTACTGGGTGTCGCCCTCGATCCGGGTGAGGAAGCCGTTCGGCATCCCGAGGTACTCACAGCCCAGCTCCAGCATCGACTCGACCTTCTCCTCGAACGAGCGGTCCTGGTCGGACGACACCGCGTACAGCCGCTGGGTCGCGTGGAGGCTCTCCTGTCGCCGCTGTTCCAGCTCCCGCCGCTCGGTGATGTCGCGGAGGTACACCGAGAGCCCGCTCTCGGACGGGAACGCTCGCACATCGAACCACGTCCCCAGCGGCCGGTAGTGCGAGTCGAACGAGACCGGCTCCTGGGTCTCCATCGCCTCGTGGTACTCGTCGTAGAACTCCGTGTCGACGGCGTCGGGGATCGCCTCCCACAGGTGGGTTCCCTCGATCGACTCCGCGTCGCCGAGCGCGTCGTCGGTCATCGCCGATTGGAGGATCTCCGCCGCCCGTTCGTTGGCGTACGTGACCCGCCAGTCGGTGTCGACCGCGAAGAACCCGTCGGCCATCCGGTCGAGGACGGTCCGGAAGTCCTCCTCGGACCCCGGTCCGGGCGACAGGTCAGTCATACCGCCGGGTTCGGCCACCACCCATTTAGGTAACCCGGATCCCGGCCCGCGTCGTCGCGGCGGCGACGCGGCCGTGGCCCGCGTTCGGTTGCGCGTTCCGTCGCGTTTTTACCGTCTCCGCTCCGTTTGTCGCGTATGTCGAAGCAGGTTCCGACGCTCGACGAACGGCCGCCCGACGTCGGCGAGCTGACACCGCCCGACCGCACGCTGATGGGGCCCGGGCCGAGCGACGTCCACCCGCGCGTGCTTCGGGCGATGAGCACGCCGCTGGTCGGCCACCTCGACCCGTCGTTCGTCGAGATCATGGACGAGGTCCAGGAGCTGCTGCGGTACGCGTTCCGGACGGACAACCGGTGGACGATCCCGGTCTCGGGCACCGGCTCCGCGTCGATGGAGGCCGCGATCGGGAACCTCGTCGAGCCGGGCGACACGATGCTCGTCCCGACGAACGGCTACTTCGGCGGGCGGATGCGGTCCATGGCCGAGCGGGCGGGCGGCGACGTCGTCGAGGTCGACGCCCCGTGGGGCGAGCCCCTCGACCCGGTCGACGTCGAGCGCGCGTTCGACGAGCATCAGCCGGACGTGTTCGGCTTCGTCCACGCCGAGACGAGCACGGGCGTCCGCCAGCCCGACGTGTCGGAGCTGACCGACATCGCCCACGCCCACGACGCGTACGTGATCGCCGACTGCGTCACCTCGCTCGGGGGCGTCGAGATGCGCGTCGACGAGTGGGGCGTCGACGTCGCCTACTCGGCGCCGCAGAAGTGCCTCTCCTGTCCGCCGGGCGCGAGCCCGCTCACGCTCAACGACCGCGCGATGGAGAAGGTGCTCTCGCGCGAGGAGCGGGCCCGGTCGTGGTACCTCGACCTCTCGCTGTTGGAGGGGTACTGGGGCGACGAGCGCGCGTACCACCACACCGCGCCGATCACGAACGTCTACGCGCTCCGCGAGGCGCTCCGGCTCGTCGCCGAGGAGGGGATCGAGGACCGGTGGGACCGCCACCGCGCCGTCGCCGGCGAGCTGAAGGCCGGGCTGCGGGACCTGGGGCTGGAGATGAACGCCGCCGAGGAGTGCTGGCTGCCGAGCCTGAACGCCGTGCGCGTCCCCGACGGCGTCGACGACGCCGCGGTCATCGACCGGCTCCTCGACGAGTACGACCTGGAGATCGCCTCCGGACTGGGCGATCTCGAAGGGGAGATCTGGCGGATCGGCTGCATGGGGCGCTCCGCACGCCGGGAGAACGTCGAGTACCTGCTGGCCGCGCTGGCGGACGCGCTGGCCGAGCAGGGGTACGAGGCCTGAGCCCGCGGCGCCCCGCACCGGAGCGCGGTACCGCCTCTCACTCGCCTTTTTGTCCGTCGCCGACGGCGGTCTCGGTATGTCCGACGCGTTCGGCCGAGCGATCCGCGACCACTTCCGCGGCGAGCGGGACGAGCCCCTCCTGCACCGCGACGGCGGCGAGACCGTCGAACACCCGATCGAGGCGTTCTACTTCGCCGACTTCGACCCGAGCGCGGACCCGGCCCACGAGTGGCTGGCGTCCCGGCTTCGGGGGCCGCTCGTCGACCTCGGCGCCGGCACCGGTCGACACGCGCTGTACTTCCAGGAGCGGTTCGAGACGGTCGCGATCGAGCCGAGCCCGGCGCTGGTCGAGACGATGCGGGACCGCGGCGTCGACGACGCCCGCGAGGGCGACATGTTCGCGCTGCGCGAGCAGTTCGAGCGCGACCGGTTCGGCTCGGCGCTCGCGAACGGGACTCAGGTCGGGCTCGCCGGCTCGATGCGGGGACTGAGCGAGTTCCTCGGCGACCTCGCGCACGTGACCGCGCCGGACGCGACCGCCGTCGTCGACTCCTACGATCCGACCCATCCGGCGACCGCCGAGCTCGTCGGCTACCGGGACGACCCGACTCCGGGGCTCGCGCACCGCGTCATGTTCTTCGAGTACGAGGGCGAGACGAACCCGGTCCTCCAGCTCCGGCTGTTCAGCCCCGCTCGGCTCCGCGAGGCCGCGATCGGGACGGGCTGGGAGCTCGGCGAGGTCGCCCGCGGCGGCGAGGGGAACGAGTACCACTACCGCGCCGCGCTGCGGAAGCGTGGCGACGCGTGAGCTCCGGGGCAGTCGTGGCGGTCGCACCGGCCGCGCGGCGGGTCGATAGCGTCGACGCCGCCGTCGGCGCCGGCCGTAGCGGCCTCAGCGACTCTCTCGACCGTCGACGGACAGCGACCGCGGCCCGCGGCCGCCTCGCGACCGCCGCCGGAGTTTTACCTCGGCGCGCGCGTCTCCCCGCCATGGGCGACCCAGCCTGCGACCGCCGGTTCTGTCCCGAGTGCGACCTCGCCGTCGCGCGGGCCGACGACGCCTGCCCCGAGTGCGGCGCGTCGCTCCCCGAGTGACCGAGGGCGCGGTCAGAGCGTGTCGCCGAACTTGTCTCGGCGGAAGAGGTCGATCTCCTGAGCCGACGACCCACGGCGCGTGGCCGCGAACGCGATCGCCTCGGCGACCTCCTCGGGCTCGGTCACCGTGCCCGGCTCGAACCGCTCCTCGAACGGCTCGCCGTCCTCGCTGCCGAACTCCGTGCGCACCTCGGAGGGGTTCACTACCGAGACGGCGACGCCCTCGTCGCCGACCTGCGCCGCGACGCTGTGCGCGAAGCCGCGCACCCACCACTTCGTCGCGGCGTACACCGGATTGAACGAGCGCGGGTACTGGCCCGCGAAGCTCCCGACCACGACGAGCGTCCCCTCGCTCTCCTTCAGCCGCGGGAGCGCTTCGCGCGCGAGGAAGAACGTCCCGTCGACGTTCGTCTCCTGCATGGCGAAGTACTCCTCGTCGGTCATCGTCTCCACGTCGCTGCCGCGGCCGAGCCCCGCGTTGGAGACGACGACGTCGAGCCCGTCGAAGCGGTCGACGACCGCCTCGACCGCGGCCTCGCCCGTCGCCCGGTCGCGGACGTCGCCGTCGACGACCAGCGCGCTCGCGTCGTGCTCGGCCTCCAGGTCCGCCGCCACCGACTCCAGCGCCTCGCGCCGCCGGGCCAGCAGCGCGACGTTCGCGCCGCGGGACGCCAGCGCGTGCGCGGTCGCCTCGCCGATCCCGGAGCTCGCGCCCGTCACCAGTGCCGTCTCGCCGTCGAGCGTCGTCATGTCCGGCGGATCGCAGAGCGCGGTGATAAAGGATCGCGTCGGGGAAGCGGTGGCTCGTTCTGCGGTCGACACGGACAGATCAGCCCCAACAATAGGAAATTGACACAGCATATTAACACGCTCTATGGTGAATACGAGCTTGAGTTCGAGCGTAATTATACCGACGAGTAAACCTACTCCATTACGGTGGTTTTTTGATCAGTTTGTCAAATACGATCTTATGAGTGACGGTGGTAACAGTGATCTAATTCTCGAAGCGATATTGAGCACACATGAGCAGCAACTTCAGACATTGCGACAAGGACGCCTTTCCTTACTGAGAATTGCGAGTTTTAATATAGTTTTACTTAGTATGTTACTCGCATTTGCCGGTGTAGCTATACAAACAAGCCTACCTATTGGGCTGCTTGAGTTCTCCATACCAATTGCATTACAGATATTAGCTATTCTACTCGCCATAATCAAATACAGAAATTTGACTGAAGCTTGGGGATACGGGCTTAATCGTGAATTTGTAGCAGAAATAAATTCAGAATCGAGAAGTATCGCTACTGAGGAGATTGTTGGGATATATCAGAATGCAATTGACAAAAATAGACGAGAAATAGGCTCTATTGGAACCTGGATATTTGGAATTATTTGTATAATGTGTGTATCGCTCGGATCATTGTTTGGCCTAATCGTGATTCCGGCTTGAGTCTCCTCATACTATATTTTGAGGACTGCAGAGTACGCATTTTTGATGACATTCAGGAAGAGCTGCATTGAGGAGGCTTGTCGTTCTCGCTCACTGTTCAGGTTATGTAGTGGTATCTCGACTTTGTCACAGTCAATTCTCACGCTGAGACAGACACCGCAACACCACGGAGATGACACTCATCCGCGCACTCATTAAATGTGGGCTCAGGTACCCGGGAAATGTTCAGTTACCAGACGAACTCACTCTGCGATTTGTGTTGACTTTGAGGTGGTAAGTCTGCAGTCCTGTGATATACGCGGCTCAAATTGTTTAGTGAATGAGCGGGCCAGGCGCGATTGTGAACTACGAGAAGACGGTCGCTCGCTTCGCTCGCGCTGCGACTTCTCTACTTCAAACCGCTTCCGTCCGGTTCCCTCACCGCATCGCTGTCGCTCTGCGGTTCGGTGCACGGGCCGGGCGCGATTTGAACACGCGACCGACGGATTAAGAGTCCGTCGCTCTCCCTAACTGAGCTACCGGCCCTCACCGAATTCTACCGCTGTCGAGGTAAAAGACCTTTTCATTCGACGACGCGGTCTCCGGGGCGCCGTCGTCCCCGATGGACTCACCGCTTCCGCCCGCCCCGCGCGGAGAGCGCACTCGTTAAGTGTCGTCCCGGGGAAATCACGTGCAATGAGTGGGGCATCCGGATCGGCGCGGACGCGATACGCCATCCTCGGCTGTGGCAGCGTCGGACACGCCGTCGCGGAGGAGCTGACCGGTCGCGGCAAGGACGTGCTCATCCTCGACCGCGACGAGAGCCGCGTCGAGGCGCTCCGCGATCAGGACCTCAACGCCCAGGTGCAGGACATCGCCGAGCCGGACGTCGTCGACGCGATCGACGGCCGCGACATCGTGCTGATCCTCGCCAGCGACGTCGAGGCCAACAAGGCGGCCGTCTCGGCCATCCGCGACGTCGGCGGCGACCACTACCTCGTCGCCCGCGCCTCCGACCCGGTCAGCGAGGACGAGCTCCGCGAGCGCGGCGCCGACGTGGTGATCAACCCCTCGACCGTGATCGCCGACAGCGCCCTCCAGTCGCTCGAAACGGGGGAGCTGGAGTACATGGCGCGCCAGCTCGCGGAGATCATCGAGAAGGGCGGCGGCCGGATGGCGATCCTGACCCACGACAACCCGGAGCCCGACTCGATCGCGTCGGCGACCGCGCTCCAGGCGATCGCGGGCGCGTTCGGCGTCGAGGCCGACATCCTCTACTCCGGCGACGTGGGGCACCAGGAGAACCGCGCGTTCGTCAACCTCCTCGGGATCGACCTCGTCGCGCGGTCCGACGCGCCCGACCTCTCGGAGTACGAGACGGTCGCCGCGGTCGACCTCGCGAAGTCGGCCGACGACGGCTTCGACTTCGACGTCGACATCGACGTCTACGTCGACCACCTGGAAGCCGACGTGCCGTTCGACGCCCGGTTCGTCGATGTGCGGACCAACGTCTCCTCGACGTCGACGATCCTCACGAAGTACCTCCAGGAGTTCGACCAGTCGCCGACCGAGGCGGTCGCGACCGCGCTCCTCTACGGGATCCGCGCCGAGACGCTCGACTTCAAGCGCGACACGACGCCCGCGGACCTGACGGCGGCCGCGTACCTCCACCCGTTCGCGAACCACGACACCCTCGAACAGGTGGAGTCGCCGTCGATGAGCCCCGAGACGCTGGACGTGCTCGCGGAGGCGATCCAGAACCGCGAGGTGCAGGGGAGCCACCTCTTCTCGACCGCCGGCTTCATCCGGGACCGCGAGGCGCTCGCGCAGGCGGCCCAACACCTCCTCAACCTGGAGGGGATCACGACGACCGCCGTCCTCGGGATCGCCGACGACACCATCTACCTCGCCGCGCGCTCGAAGGACATCCGGCTGAACATCGGCAACGTCCTCGACGAGGCGTTCTCGGAGATGGGCGACGCCGCCGGTCACTCGACGCAGGGGTCGCTGGAGATCCCCCTCGGCATCTTCACCGGCATCGAGGCGAGCGGCGAGAACCGCGACACCCTCCTCCACCTCACCGAGGAGGCCGTCCGCCGGAAGCTGTTCGACGCCCTCGGCGTCGAGGGCGGCGACGGCGGGAACGGGTCGTAGCGGGACGCGTCGACGCGAGCACCGCCGGCCCGACCGCCGGATCCGTTTTACTCGTCGGTTCCGTATCCCCGAGCGAGCGCGCCGCGACCAGCATGCACGTCCCCGACGACCCGCCCGACGCCTGCCCCGCCTGCGGCGACCCGTACGACTCGGTCTCGCGACACGCGGGCGGCTTCGTGGCGAACCTGCTGGACAACGAGCGCTACCGGCGGGTCTGTTTCCACCCCGCGACCGACGACGGCGACCCCGCCTTCGACTGCTATCACCACACGCACGAGCAGGCCGGCACCGACTGACGGGGTCGCGGTCGAACCGCGAAGTCGACCTAGAAGCCGTCGCCCTCGGTGATCGAGGTGTACGAGCCGATCAGCGCGCCGGAGAGGTCGACCCCCTCCAGCGTGACGCCCTCGTCGATCACGGAGTTCCGGATTTCGGAATCAGTGATCGTCGCGTCCGGGAAGACGACCGCGCGGTCGAGCGTCGAGTCGGTGACGGTCGCGCCCGACATGACGTGGACCACGTCGCCGAGGTCGGAGCCCTCGACGGTCGCGTCGTCGGCGACGAGCGTGCCGCCCTCTAAGGCGTACTCGACCGCGTCGAGGTAGCTGTCGGCGGTGCCGATGTCGAACCACGCGCCGTCGAAGGTGTACGCGTGGACCGCCCCGCGCCGCTGGAGCCACTGGAGGAACCAGCCCGGCTCGTCCGGGTTGTTGTCGTCGTCCAGGTAGGTCGTGAGCTTCGGGAGCGTCTCGGCGGGGAACGCGTAGCAGGCGATGGAGACGAGCGTCGACTGCGGGTCCTCGGGCTTCTCCTGGAAGTCGATCACCTCGTCGCCGTCGAGCTGGACGAGCCCGTACGACTTCGCGCGCTCGCGGTCGCCGACGTCGTAGGCGGCCAGCGTCGGCGTCCCCTTCGACTCGAAGAAGTCGGTGAAGTCGGCCAGGTCGAAGCTGATCATGTTGTCGCCGGCGACGACGATGAGGTCGTCGTCGACGTCCTCGCGGTCGACGAGCTGTTCGAGCGCCCCCACGACGCCGAACTTCTCGTCCTCCTCGACGGTCTCCTCGACCGAGAGCGTCGGCTTCTCGAACGGGCTGTCGGTGAGGTACTCGTCGAACGTGTCGGCGAAGCGCTCGTTGGTGGAGACGAACACCTCGTCGACGCGCTCGTCGGCCTCTAGGTCCTCGAAGATCTCGTCGATGACGGTGTTGTCGCCCACCGGCAGGAACATCTTCGGACGGTGCTCGGTGATCGGCCAGAGTCTGGTCGCGTAACCCCCCGCGAGTACGACGGCTTTCATACCGCACCCGTCTCACCCCGGTGGCATACCTCTTTTGCTCCTGTCAACCGCCGACAACGCGGCGGGGAGCGGTCGCGGAGGGACGGCGGCGGGCGCGACTCACTCGCTCAGCCGGTCGGTGTCGATGCTCACGCCGGGCGGGGTGACGACGAGGAACCCGCGGAAATGCATCAGCTCGCCGCCCATGTCCTTCACCTCGCGGGCGAAGCCCGCGGCCAGCTCGTTGAGGTCGCCCTCGATCGAGAGGACGAGCGTGTTGCCGTAGTCGACGCTGCGGACCCACTCCTTCGGGTCGGTCGTCCCGTCGAGGACGCCGAGGACGACGTCGCCGGCGGCCGCGATCGCCTCGTCCATCTGCTCTTCGGCGTCGCGTAAGTCGAGGTCCCAGTCGCTCATACCACAGGGTCGCGAGGCGCCGGCAAAAACGTTCGGACGCCGCGGACCGCGTTGGCGGACGGAACGCCGCCGGGGTGACCCGCCACGGCCCCTTCACGGAGCGGTTAAGTGCTCGCCGGCCCGAGCGACGGCCATGGAACGCACGCGGCGGTCCCTGCTCGCGGGCGCGGCGTCGGTCGGCGTCGTCGGCGCGGCGGGGTGTCTCGGCGGCAGCGGCGGCACGACCCTCGACCTCGGCGGCGTCGAACTGGACACCGGGGAGTTCGACTGCGACCTAGCGGAGCCGTCGGACCCGAACCTCGACTACCGACCGACCCTCGGCGACCCCGAGTCGGACGTGGTCGTTCGGGCGTTCGAGGACTTCACCTGCGGTCACTGCGCGAGCTACAAACTCGATCACTTCCCGGCGATCCGCGAGGAGTACATCGAACCCGGCGAGGTGCGCTACGAGCACTGGGACTTCCCGATCCCCGTCAACGAGACGTGGGCGGTCCCCGTCGCCAGCGCGGCCCGCGGCGTCGGCGATCGAAACGGCTCAGAGGCGTTCTTCGAGTTCGCCACCGCGGCCTACGAGTCGCAGGGGAGCTACAGCGGCGAGGCGATCGGCGCCGCCGCGGAGGCCGCGGGCGCCGACTCCTGCGCGGCGATGTCGGACGCGCGGTTCGCGGCGTACGGAGAGGCGTCGGCGGAGGACCGGTCGGAGGGAACGTCGATGGGCGTCTCCGGGACGCCGACCATCTTCGTGGACGGCGAGGCGGTGGCCGACTACCGGGCGGAGACGATCGCGGCGGCGATCGACGAGGCGCTGTAGCCGCCCCTCGCCTCCTCGCTGGTCTCCCCGAGCGCCGACCTTTTGCCCGTCCGACCCGTTTTATAAGCCGATGAGCGACGACGACCGCGGGGAGCGGCGGCTGCTCGGCGCCGTCGTGCTCGCGGTGCTGATCTCGCAGGTCCTCCTCTACCCCGGCGTCCCGGACCTCGTGGTCGCGCTCGGCGCGCCGGCCGGCATCGACGCCGGCATGTGGTTCCTCGTCGCGGAGTTCGGCGCGTTCGTCTCCTTCGCGGTCGCCTGGGGCGCCGCCAGCGACGCGCTCGGTCGACGGGTCCCGCTCATCGTCGCCGGCGCGCTCGGCGGCGCCGCCTCCTACGTCGCGCTCGCGGCGGTGCCGGAGCTCGGCCTCGGCTTCCGGGCGGCGCTCGCCGTCCGGGCGGTCGGCGGCGCGCTCACGATCGGGGCGTTCTCGCTCGCGATCACGTCTCTGATGGACCTCGGCGGCGGGAACGGGCGCAACATGGGCGCCGCCGGCACGGCCATCGGGCTGGGCGCGGCGGTCGGCTCCGTGGTCGGCGGCGCGCTCGCCGACCTCGACCCGTTCTACCCGGTGTACGCCGGCGCCGCGGTGCTCGCGGGCGCGGGCCTGCTCGCGGCGACCGTCGACGACCGGGCCGCGGGGCGCGGGCTCCCGAACGGAGCCGGCCCTGCGGGGACGGGAGGCGACGCCGGCTTCCGGGACGTGCTCTCGCGGGCGCGGACGACGCGCGGACTCCTCGTCCCGCTGGCGTTCGGCTTCGTCGACCGGCTCACGGCCGGCTTCTTCGCCTTAGTCGGGGTGTACTACTTCCAGGACTCGGCGACGTTCGGGCTCTCGGCCGCCGGCGCGGGGGCGACGCTCGCGCTCTTCTTCGTCCCGTTCGCGCTGCTCCAGTCGCCGTTCGGGTCGCTGTCGGACCGGGTCGGGCGCTTCCTCCCCGTCGTGGTCGGCTCGGTCGCGTACGGGGTCGTCACGGTCGGCGTCGGCGTCGCGCCGATATACCCGCTCGCGGCCGGGCTGATGGTCCTCGTCGGAGTCTGCGGCGCGCTGATGGCGCCGGCGACGATGGCGCTCGTCACCGACCTCGTCGAGCCCGAGGCCCGCGGCGCGGCGATGGGACTGTTCAACGTGTTCGGCTCGCTCGGCTTCCTCGCCGGCTTCCTCGTCGGCGGGAGCGCCACCGAGGCGTTCGGCTACGCGCCGGCGTTCCTCGCGGTCGGCGGGTTAGAGCTCGCGATCGCGCTGGCGCTGTTCCCGGCCGTCCGGGCGATCGCGCCGGGCGACGGCCTCCTCGGGCTCCGCGGCGGCGCCGAGCGGTCGACGTCGGAGTAGCGGTCGCCGCCGATCGAGGTGGACGGCCGCCCGATTCGAGCCTTTTTAAGCCATGCGCCCCCTCCGTTCCGGCAACCGATGGACCTCCTCGTCGTGGGCGCGGGCGAGATCGGCCGGTGGGTCGCCGACACCGTGTCGGCCGACGAATCGCCGGTGGACGCCGCGGTCGCGTTCGCCGACCGCGACCCGGACGTGGCCGACGACGCCGCCGCGTCGCGCGGGGCGACGACGGTCCCGGCCGACGGCGACACGACCCACGACGCGGTGTGTCTCGCGGTGCCGATGTCGGCGGTCCCCGCGGCGGTCGAGGCGTACGCGTCCCGCGCGGAGCGGGCGATCCTCGACGTCTCCGGCGAGATGACCGACGCGGTCGCGGCGATGCGCGAGCACGCGCCGGGGCTCCAGCGCGCGAGCTACCACCCCCTGTTCGCGCCGCCGCGCGTCCCCGGCAACGTCGCCTGCGTCGTCGACGAGGGCGGACCGGTCGTCGCGGGCGTCACGGGGGCGATCGAGGCCGGCGGCAACGAGGTGTTCGAGACGACGCCGGCCGAGCACGACCGGGCCATGGAAACGGTCCAGGCCGGCGCGCACGCGGCCGTCCTCGCGTGGCGGCTCGCGGGCGACGACGTGCGCGAGGAGTTCCACACCCCGGTCTCGGCCGCGCTGGACGAGGTCGCGGACACGGTCACCGAGGGCGCGCCCGAGGTGTACGCCGAGATCCAGCGCGCCTTCGACGGCGCGGACGACGTCGCCGACGCGGCCCGCGCGATCGCCGACGCCGATCCGGACGAGTTCGCCGACCTGTACGAGGCGGCCCGCGGCGACCGCGAGGGCCGGGAGCGACACGAGTGAGCCCGACGACGACCACGAGCGACCGACCGACGCCCACAGTGATCCCATGATAGACAGAGAGGCGGTCCGGAACAACGCCAACTACCTGCGCAACGTCAGGCCGATCGACCCCGAAGAGATCGCGGAGTACGTCGAGGGGACGCCGCACCCGGCGGTCGTCCGCGAGACGCTCCGCGAGGAGGCGTTCGACCTCCGGCTGCGCGAGCGCGACGACGGGAGCTTCGAACCGGTCCCCGAGGGGCCGATCCCCGATCCCGGCTGGGCGCCGACGGCGTTCCCCGAGGAGTACGCGTTCGCGCTCGAAGACCTCCTCGTCGAGGAGTTCGGCGCGAACTGGCACCGCGGCGAGTCGGGCGCGGAGCTGCGCGAGGCGGTCCGGCGGCTGAAGAGCGACTACCTCCGCGGGAACGACGTCGAGTACGACCGAACCGCGGCGCTCGGCTACGGCGTCTACCACCTCCCCGCCTACTACGCGACGGTCGGGTACGTCCTCGACGACCTCGTCGAGAACGGGCTGCTCGACCGGACGCTCCGCGTCCTCGACGTGGGCGCCGGCGTCGGCGGCCCCGCGCTCGGCCTCCACGACTACCTCCCCGACGACGCGGTCGTCGACTACCACGCCGTCGAGCCGAGCGCCGCGGCCGACGTGCTCGACCGGCTGCTCGACGAGACCGGCCGCAACTTCCGGACGACGGTCCACGGGGCGACCGCGGAGTCGTTCCTCGGGACCGGCGGCAACGAAGCCGAGTCCGCGTCCGACGACCCCTTCGACCTCGTCGTCTTCGGGAACGTCCTCTCGGAGCTCGCGGACCCGGTCGCGGTCGTCGAGGCCGCGCTCGACCGCCTCGCCGACGACGGGAGCGTCGTCGCCTTCGCGCCCGCCGACCGCGACACCGCGATGGGGCTCCGCGAGGTCGAGCGCGCGGTCGTGACCCCGACGAGCGACGTCGAGACGTACGCGCCCACGCTCCGGCTCTGGCCGGACGCGACGCCCTGGGACGGCGGCTGGTCGTTCGACGTCGCAGACGACCTCGACGTCCCCCCCTTCCAGCGGCGCCTCGACGAGGCGGCCGAGCGCGGCGCGACCGACGAGCCGGGCGAGTTCGTCAACGTCGACGTGCAGTTCGCGTACGCGATCCTCCGCCCGGACGGGAAACGGCGCGTCGACGTCCGGGCGAGCGACGACCGCTGCGCGCGGATGGCGGACTCGGAGGCGCACGTCACCGACCGCGTGAACCTGCTCGCGGTGAAGCTCAGCCACGACCTCAGCGCGGGCGACAACGCCCTCTACCGCGTCGGCGACGGCTCGCAGACGGTCGACCACTACCTCGTCTGCACGCGAGAGACCGCGCTCAACGAGGACCTCCGGCGGGCCGACTACGGCGCGGTCGTCTTCGTCGAGAACGGCCTGGTGCTCTGGAACGACGACGAGGGCGCGTACAACGTCGTCGTCGACGACGAGACGGTCGTCGACCTCGTCGCGCCCTGAGTCGAGCCGGAGCCCCGCGGCGACCGCGCGCCCTCACTCCGCGCCGACCGGCTCGATCAGCTCCGGCGCGTCGACGCCGGGGGAGTTCACCCGCGTCGACACCGGATGCGCGGTCAGCTCGTCGGCCGGGTAGGGGTCCAGCAGCGCTGCGGCCTCGTCGGGGTCGCCGCGGAGCCACGTCCCCTCCTCGTCCGGGTCCAGGATCACCGCCATTCGGTGATGGAGGTCGGCGACGAGCTCGTTCGGCTCGGTCGTCAGTACCGCGAACGTCTCCACGGGCCCATCGGCCTCGTCCTCGCCCCCCTCGGCCGATCCCCCGCCGAACGCGCCGAGCCCCGTCTGCGTCGTCTCGGGCTCCGGCGGCTCCCACCGCTCGTAGAGCCCCGCCATCGCGAACGGGCGGTCGTCCTCGAAGGCGACGCGATAGGGGGTCTTCCCGGATCCCCCGCCATCGCCCCGTCCGCCGGCCCCGCTCCGCCCGTCGGCTCCGCTCGGCCCGCCGCCCTCGACCCACTCGTAGAAGCCGTCGGCGGGAACGAGACACCGCCGGCGCTCGAAGGCGTCGGCGAAGCTCCGCTTCTCGCGGACCGTCTCGGCGCGGGCGTTGATGAGGTCGAACGGTTCGTCCGCCCACGAGGGGGTGAGCCCCCACTCCATCCGGGTCGCGCGGTCGGGCGACTCGTCGGCGATCACCGGGAGCTCCTGTCCGGGCGCGCAGTTGTAGCTGGGCTCGAACTCGCCGAAGTCGGCGCCGAACCGGGTCTCGAGGTCGGCGGCGGGGGTGAAGAGGGTGTAGCGGCCGCACATGCGTGTCCCCGGGTTCGGTCCGCGGCGGCATAAATCGCGTCGCCGCCTCCCGTCGGGTTTTTGCCCGCGCGCCGCCGCGGTCGGGTATGCGCATCGAGAACAGCTTCATCCCGGTCGAGGGGGTCGGCGAGACGACCGAGCGCCGGCTGTGGCGCGAGGGCGTCACCACGTGGGAGGAGTTCGACCCCGCCGTCGACGTCGCCGGCGTCGGCTCGACCACCGCCGACCGGATCGAGTCGTTCATCGCCGAGGCGCTGACGCGCCTCGACGACGGCGACGCGGCCTACTTCGACCGCGCGTTCCCGAGCGGGGAGCGCTGGCGGCTCTACGAGAACTTCCGCGAGGAGACCTGCTTCTTCGACATCGAGACGACCGGCCTGGACGAGCACCGCAATCGGGTGACGACGGTGAGCTTCCACCGAGACGGCGAGACGACGACGCTCGTCGCCGGCGACGACCTCACCGCCGACCGCCTGCGCGAGCGGTTCGCGGACGCGAGCCTGCTCGCGACGTTCAACGGCGCGCGGTTCGACGTCCCCTTCCTGGAGACCTCCTTCGGGATCGACGTCGACACGCCCCACCTCGACCTGATGTACCCCTGCAAGCGGATCGGGCTCTCCGGGGGGCTGAAACCCATCGAGGAGGAGATCGGGATCGACCGCGACCGCCCGGACCTGTCGGGCCGCGACGCCGTCCGGCTCTGGCGCGAGTACGAGCGCGGCGACGACGACGCGCTCGACACCCTCGTCTCGTATAACCGCGAGGACACCGAGAACCTCCGGACGCTCGCCGACGCCGTCTGCGAGCGGCTCCACGAGGACGTGTTCGTCGGCCCGACCGCCGAGTCGGAGTAGGACCGCGACCGACGACACCGCGTCGGCTACGTCGCTCCCGGGTCGGGGTCGGCCGAGGTCTCGACCGCCTCGGACTCCGGAGCGCTCCCGTCGGAAGTCGACTCGTCGGTCGCCGAGTCGTCGTCGGTCGCCGATCCGTCGTCACCCTCCGGCTCGTCGTCGCTCTCGGTCTCCCCGCCGGCGACGGCTTCCGCGTCTGCGATCGGCTGGCCCTCTGACGGTACTTCGCCGGTCTCCGATTCGCCTTCCGTCGATTCTGCGTCGTCTTCGGCGCCCTCTTCGGCTTCGGCGCTCTCGCTGGCTTCAACGCTCTCGTCGTCGCCCTGGGCGCTTCCGGCCTCCTGGTCGTCCGTCTCGCCGTCGTCAGTTTCACCGTCATCGGCCGTCTCCTCGTCGGCCGCCTCGCCGCCCTCGTCCGGCTCGTCTCGCGCCTCCTGCACCAGCTTCATCTCGCCGCGAGCGCGGAGCGAGCCGTCGATCTCGGCGCCGTCGTGGACGACGAGGTCGCCGGCGGAGACGTCGCCGAGCACCCGCGCGCCCGCCTCGATCGTGACCGTCCCGCCGCGGGTGGTGACGTCGCCGTGGATGACCGTCTCCGCGCCGACCGCGATCTCCCCGCGGGCGCGGAGCGAGCCGAACACCTCGTTGCGCTCGCCGACGCGGACCGACTCGGCGCGGAGGTTCCCGTGGAGCCGGCAGTCGTCGCCGACCGTCGCGGGCGTCGAGACGCGCCACGCGTCGTCGGAGATCTCGGCGCCGCGCGGGACCAACAGGGGGTCGCGCACGTCGTCGCCGTCGGCGAGCGCCTCCGCGAGCTCGTCGGCCGCGTCGGTCTCGCCGACGCGCAGGAGCTGCGAGAGGACGATGAAGTAGAAGACGATGGTGGGGACGGGGTTCCGGATGACGATCCAGCCGTTCGCCTCGAACCCCTCCTCGATCGACACGTCGTCGCCGATGTCGAGGTCGCCGGAGACCATCAGCCGGCCGGTGACGGTCACGCGCTCGCCGAGGTAGGCGTCCTCGCCGACGAGCACGTTGCCGTCGACGGTACACCACGTGTCGAGCCGGCAGTCGCCCTCGGCCTCGATGTCGTTCCCGACGCGCACGCGTTCCCCGATGGCGACGTTGCGCCCGCGGAGCCCGAACTCCACCGTCGACTGGCCGCCGACGAGCACGTCGCCGTCGACGACGAGGTCGTGCTCCTCGACGGTCGTCCCGTCCGGGACCGCGAGCTCCTCTATCGGACCGTCTCCTCGCAGCGACACACCGGGAGCACTCCCTCCGCGATTATAAACCGTGTGGGGCGTCAGACGCCCGTCGGACGCCGACGCGGCCCGGGGTCGGGTCGCCGCGCTCCCGGGACCAGGTCACTACCCTTTTCAGTTCGGGGCCGGAGGCTCGGGTATGGGATTCGGATCGTACGACGAGAGCGAGCAGAAGGACCAGGACGTGGACACCGACGACGACGGCGCCGTGAACGTCCACGAGCACGACCACGACGGCGACGTCTCCATCGAGGGCGGCGCCTCGACCGACGACCTGGTCGGTCGGCTCTCGGAGATGAAAGGCGACGGCGACGACGACGAGTAGGCCGTTCCGCCCGGATCGCCGTCCCGACCGTGTCACGCCCCTTTTATCCGATCGCCGCCTACGAGGCTCCATGAGCACCGACCTGACGTTCACCGACGACGGCGTCGACGTCGTCTACGAGGGGACCGAGTTCGAGCTGGAGAAGGACCTGATCGAGGAGGCGACCGGAAAGGGGTTCCGCGACGTCACCGACCACGAGGTCCTCCGGATCGTCGCCGAGGAGCCCGAGCTGGACGGCGAGCCCGTGCGGATCGGCGACGTGCTATAGGCCGACTCCCCGAAGCGGTACGATTTTACGCGCCGACCGGATTCGCCGGGGTATGGACTCCGGAGACGCGCTCGCGGCGCTCACGGGCTCGAAGCGCAGAGCCGCGCTCGTCGCGCTCCTGATCGCGGGAGCCGCCGTCGGCGGCGCGTTCGCGCTCGGGATACTCGGTGTGCCGAGCGTCGCGGCCGTGGACAACAGCTTCGGCGACGTCACGAACGAGACGACCGAGGTCGAGACGGACCTGACCGTCGCGAACCCGAACCCGGTCGGCGTCGGCCTCGACGGCGTCATCGACGAGGGCTCCACGGACGATAACACCACAGACGGGACCGACGACGGCGACGACGGAGTGCTTCCGCTGTAACGGAGTTCCGAACGCGTCCGACCGGGCCGCACCCTCAGTCGGCGGCGTCTCGAACGCCCGACTCACCGTCCGCCAGCGTCTCCGGGAGCTCCCCCTCGTACCCCTCCGGCACGTACGGACAGAGGGGATCGCTTTCGAGGGGGTCTCCCGTCGCCGCGAACGCGCGCGAGCGACTGCCGCCGCAGACGTGCCGGAACTCGCAGGCGCCGCACTTCCCGGCGAACCCGTCCGGGTCCCGGAGCGACTCGAACAGCTCCGCGTTCCGGTAGATATCGACGACGGATCGGTCCCGAACGTTGCCCGCGGACTCCGGGAGGAACCCGGACGGGTACGTCTCGCCGGTGTGGCTGACGAAGGCGAAGCCCCGCCCGGCCGCGATGCCGCCCCGTCGGCGACTGCCGGTCTCGTCGCCGTCGCGCTGGAGCCCGACTCGCCGGTAGAACGGCGCTTCGGTGGTCTTGACGCCGAACTGCTCCGCCTCGGCGACGTCGTGGAGCCACTCCATTACGCTCTCAGCGCGTCGCGGCGAGACCGGGTCGAGGATCTGCCCACGACCGACGGGGACGAGGAAGAAGACGCTCCAGAGCACCGCCCCGAGCTCGCGCACCCGGTCGCGGATCGCCGGCAGCTCGTCGACGGTCTCCGCGCAGACGGTAGTGTTGACCTGTAGCGGGAGCCCCGCCTCGCGGGCCGCCCGCGCCGCGGTCAGCGTGTCCGCGAAGCTCTCCTCGCCGCGGAACCGGTCGTGGCTCTCGCGGGTCGCCCCGTCGAGGCTGAGCGCCATTCGCCGGATCCCCGCGTCGGCGAGGGCCTCGACGCGGTCCGGGGTCAGCGACCCCGTCCCGCTCGGCGTGATCGTCATCCGGTGTCCGAGCTCGTCCCCGTACACCACCAGCTCGACGAGGTCGTCCCGGGCGAGCGGGTCGCCGCCGGAGAGGACGACCAACTGGCCGTCGCCGAACGCCGCGGCGTCGTCGAGGAGCCGCTTCCCCTCCGCCGTCGTCAGCTCGTCGGGGTGGCGCTCCGGCCTCGCGTCGGCCCGACAGTGACGGCAGGCGAGGCCGCACGCCTGCGTCACCTCCCAGATCAGGACGAGCGGGCGCCGGTCCGTGTCGAGGTCGTCGAACATGGGCTCTCATCGGGGTACGACTCGTACCGCCTTGGCCGACACCCCGAACGTGTTCAGGGAAGGTCACTCCCGCCGGACGCGAATCGAACCCGCCGCCGGTCCGCCGTCTCGGGGGACGGTCGCCCGCCAGACGGCCTCGTTCGCCGGACTCCTATTCGACTGCGCTCCGAATCTCGCGGACGAGCCGCAGCACCGACCGCCACTGCTCGATCGATCCGGGGACCGCGTCGTCCGTCTCGCCGCCGCGCTCGGCGACGGCGGTCTGGACCTCTCGGGGGTCGCTGACCCGCCGGAACGCCAGGTCGGGACCGCCGGCGACCTCGATCGCGACCGTCCCGTACCCGAACGCCGACCCGGTGATCGACTGGGTGTACGCGGTGTTCTGCACCTTTTCGAGGCCGACCCGCCTGACGGTCAGCCCGAGCACGCCGCGTCTGGCCCACAGGGCCCGGTCCGTGAGCAGATATCGGGTCCGTCGCACTCTGAGCGCCGCCCACGCGGCGATCCCGACCCCGAGAACGGCCCCCGCGACGAGCCGCGGATCGACGGTCGCCGCGCCCGCGACCGCGAGCGCGACCACCGCGCCCCCGACGACGGTCTCGGGGAGCGCCGCCGAGAGCCGCGGTCGGCCTCGCCAGACGACGCGTTCGTCGTCGCGTCGGTACCACCAGTCGTCGCTCATGGCTCGTCCGTCGACGGTCGCGTGTCCGTCGACGGTCGCTCGACCGACGCGCCGTCGCCGGTCGGCGGGGCGCGTTCGGCCCCTCCGTCTCCGTCCCGCGCGCTCTCGCCTCTCGACCTCTCGGAGCCGTCGGTCACCGCTCGTCGAATCGCGGTGAGCTCCCGGAGGATCTCGTTCAGCACGTCGTCCTCGGCGGTCGAGTCCCGCTCGCTTCCCTGTCGGCGGTCGACCTCCCTCGCGATCAGTTCCTGGACGGACGCCGGGTCCGGGATGCTCCTGAACTGCAGTTCGACGCCCGAGCCGCCGGCCGTGCTGACGTCGACCGAGCCGTACCCGAACGACGACCCGAGCGCGGACTGGGAGTAGGAGGTGTTCTGCACCTTGTCGAACCCGATCTGTTGGACGTCACGAGAGAGGATGCCCCGCTTGCTGTAGAGGCCCCGGTTCGTCACGACGTAGTTCGTGTTCCGGTACTGGAGGTACGCCGCCGCGAGGACCGGGAGACCGATGAGCACGAGCGAGAGCGGAATCCCGACGATGAACGCGGGGACGACGCTGTACCTGTGCGGCGTGCTCGCCCACAGGATCGATTCGCCGTCTTCGAGCGTGAGCCAGTCTAAGTCGATATCCACGGTGTCGGACGAACCGCCGTTCGGCTCGTCCCGGAGGGCCGTATCGGACATGCGAGGCCCGGTACGCGGGCGAGTCAAAAAACCGTACCGACGGCCGGAAGGCGTCCCGTCGAATCGAGTACCGGCGTTCGGCTCGAATCCGGCCGAGACGGGCTTCCAGTCGTTTCCCGTTCTTCCGGCCGATCTCGGCCGTTGCGCGGCGCGATTTCGCCGATATCCTTCGGCGGGTCTCGACCTCAAATTCGATATAACATAATATGGTTTATCTATGAAAATCACGACGGAAATCTGTCGATGATAGACCGACGGAATACCACTGCGGCCCGCAACTCACTCCAACAGTCGGTAGACGTTCGCCTCGTACGTCTCCCGGACCTGGTCGCCCCAGTTGTGCGTGTAGGTGTCGATCACGTCATCGGCGACGTCGCCGCGAAGGTACTTGACCACGCCGCGGTCGCCGGTCCGGTCGCGCAGGTGCGTCGTGAAGAAGTGCCGGAAGTAGTGGGGCGTGACGTTCTCCGCGGCGCCGCCGCCGGTCCGATACCAGCCCGCCTCGCGGGCGTACCGCTCGACGACGTGTCGTACCGCCTGCGGGTCGAGTCGCTCCCCCCACCCCTCGGCCGTACCGGCGAACAGCGGATCCGCCGACGAGGGGCTGTCCGGCCGGATCGCCAGCCACCGCTTCAGCGTCCGGGCGAGCTCGTCGTCGACGGGGATCACTGTCCCGCGCTTGCGCTTGTTCGACGCCGTCCGCACCTCGCCGTTCAGCTCCTCGCCGACGGACGCGTCGGGGGTCACGTACAGCGAGTTCGGGCGATCCGAGAGCACCGCTCGCGTCCCGAGATCGTACGCGTCCCGGAGCTCGGGGTCGTCGACGGCGAGGTCACGGAGGTCGAGGTTGCAACACTCGCCGACCCGCATCCCGGTCTTGAGCAGCGTCACCACGAGGGCCCGATGGAGCGGGTGGCGGACACCGGCGACGAACTCGCGCATCGCCGGCACGGAGATGTCGCGCCGAGCGGGGTCCTTGTCGACCGTCTCGTCCATCTCCTCCATCACGAGCGTCATGGGGTTCCCCTCGAAGACGCCGACCTCCGTCATGTAGCCGTAGAACCGGTGGAGGTAGGCGGCGTACGTCGCCACCGTGCTGTCCGCCACGTCGCCGCGCAGCGAGTGGACGAACGACATGCAGTCGCGGTGCGTCGCCGACGCGGGCGTCGTCTCCGGGCCGAGGAACGCCTCGAACCGGCGGAGGACGCGCTCGTAGGACTCTCGGGTGCGCTCCGTCTTGCCGTGGTACGTGAGGTCGTCGACGAAGTATCCCACCGGGTCCGAGACCTCCTCCGGCGCGCGGGCGCTACTCATCGCTGAGGGTGTACCCGCCCTTTCGCCCGTTGTACTTGACGCGGTTCCGGTCCTGCAGCGCGTCGAGCGCCTCCTCCAACTGATCCTCGAAGTCCCCGACCACTCGCTCGACGAGCTCGTCCCACGAGAGCGGCCCGTCGGCGAGCGCGGCTTCCACCCTGGTTTCGAGGCTCTCACCCTGGGGGTTAGACCCGGACGGACCGGGTTCGGCGGCCGTCTTCGAGTCGACCGTCGAGAATCCCCGACGACCGGCCTGTACCATCGTCCTGACGAACTCGCTCTGTGACATGTCGAGCTCGTCCGCGTGCTCTCGCCACCGATCCTTCTGCTCGGCGGGAACGTACGTCTTCACCGAGCGGCGGTCGTCGCTCATCGTTCGCGTTCCGCTTCTCGGGCCGCCGACTTCAATCTATCCCAGATATCCGGATAAGGTCATTTATACTGGGTTCTAGTCCCCCAAATTCGCCGTTCTAGACCATGTATATGAAATTCTGGTTCCAAGAATTTGGCTTGTAGTATTAGATATAGGGATATTAATTTTCGAAATCGGTCGTATTTCGGCGGTCAGAAAAACCCCGTGCGATCCCACTCGGGTTCTCCGATCAGTCGAGTCGTCATCTTTCTCCCTCGTTATCCATCTCGCCTCATCATCCGTCTCGCCTCGTTATCCGTCTCCCAGCCTCGATCCAACGCGACGTCGCGAGGTGGGGCAGGGCATCGCCAGCCCGGTATGCTGGTCGTTCGTCGCTCCCGACTTCCTCGGCGCCTCACTCGGAACGGATGGTTTCCCACGACGGAACCGACCGCTCGCGGTGTCGTGGATCGCCCGCAACAGATGTATCGAATACCGCTATAGAAACTGCCGGGATCAGATCCGGATCTCGGAGGTCGCGTCTTCGGCGTCGAGGGCGGCTATCGCGCGCTCGACCCGCGGGTCGCCCTCGGCCGCGTTCCGCATCAGGACGGTCTCGCTCGGGAAGAGGTGCTCCCCGACGACGAGCCCGTGGTCGCGGGCCGTCGACCCGGTGACGGTGAGGTAGACGCCGACGCCGGTTCGCGCGATGCCCGCCTCCTCCTCCTCGTCCGGCTTCGGATAGACGAAGTCGATCCCGTCGAGCGCGTCCGTGCCCAGCACCGCCGTGACCAGCCGCTCGTACCGAGGCGAGATACACAACGACCCCTCGTAGTCGGCGAGGAACGCGCGGTCGAGGTCGGTTCCGGGTCGGAGCCGATCGGGGCGAGCCATCAGCGTGTGATAGACGGTGTCTCCGAGCCCGTTGACGACCCGAACGTCGGTGTCGACGGGGTCGATCCGGTCGTTGACGTCGGCGATCTCGCCGAGTCCCTCCGGTCTGATCCCGACGACCTCCTCCAAGACGAGGTCCGCCGAGTCGAAGCCGAGCGCGAACTCGTGGGTGCGGAGGGCGCGGAACGGCTCCTCGCGGCCGACGAGCTTCAGGCTGACGTCGCCGAGGTCGACCGTGGCGGCGTCGAAGACGATCCGGCGCGGCTTCCCGTCCCGGTCGTCGCGCAGCAGCGTGAACTCCGGCTCCGTCGGCGCGTTCGGGTCGGAGTACTCGGCGAGCCGCTCGTAGGGGCCCGCCTCGGCCTCGACGCGGTCCTTCGTGATCGCCTTCTCGTAGCGGAGCGTGTTGCTCACGCCGTCCGCGAGCCGCTCCAGCCGGTCGTCGCGGCCGACGGTCGCGATCCGTTCGAGGACCGCTTCGAGGGGCCGGCCCTTCCGCGGGACGGCGACCGGTACCGGTTCGCTCATTGTCCGAGGTGGGTCGCCGCGGGTGAAACGGGTTGCGCTTTCCGTCGGGAGACCGAGGCTCCCGTCCGACGCGCTCGCAACGAAGAGAGGTCCCGTCGAGACGCCTTCTACGGCCCGAACGCCTCGTTGAGCCGCTCCCGGAACGCCTCCAGCTCCTCCAGGTGGTCGTTGATCTCGTCGAGCTCGGCCTCCACGTCGTCGAGGTCCTCCCCGAGCCGGTCCTCGACCTCCGTCAACCGGGTGTCGACCTCCGCGAGGTCGTCCCAGAGGTCGTCGAACTCCTCGTCGAACCGGCCCAGTCGCGACTCCACGTCCTCGACGCGGTCCGCCGTCGCCTCGGCCGCGGCGGCGGCGTCGTCGACCTCCTCGTACAGCGTCTCGACGTCGTCGTCGACGTCGTCGAGCGCCTCGTCGAGCGCGGCGGTCCGCTCGTCTATCCGCGAGACGTCGTCGGTCACGTCCCCGACCGTCGCCTCCACGTCGTCGACGGCGTCCTCGACGCTCGAAACGGTCGTTTCGACCCCGTCAACCCGGTCGCTGACGCCGTCGACGCGCTCCGTGACGGCGTCGACCTCCGTCGAGACCGCGTCGACGGAGTCGTCGACCTCCGAGACCGCCTCGCGCAGGTCCTCGCGGTCGGCGTCGGCCGCGTCGACCCGCTCGTCGAGGGCGTCCATCTCGGACTCGACGCGCTCCACCTTCCGGTCGAGCTCGTCGAGGATCTCGCGCGCCGTCCCCTCTCCGTCGATGAACTCCGCGAGCGCGTCGGCGTACGCCTCGATGTCGGCGACGCTCGACTGGAGGCGAGCGATCCGGACGTCGACGCTCCGCGGGACCCCGACGTCGAGCTCCTCGCTCAGGGTGTCGAGGTCCTCCTCCGCGACCTCGCCGGCGCGGATCTCGGCGGCCAGCGCGGCCGCGACGCCGTCCTCGGGGGCCGCTCCCGGCCCGGAGCCGGCCGCGGGCGCGTCGCTCCGGCTGTCTCCGGGCTCGTCGGCCGCGGTTCCCTCGTCGACCCCGAACTCCTCGTCGCCTTCGGTCTCCCCGTCGGCCTCGTCCTCGACGTCGGCGTCGACACCCTCGTCGGGTTCGGACGCCGGTTCCGAATCGCCCGTCACCGCCGGGTCGTCGGCGTCGTCCGGGGCCTCGGTCGACGCCGACGACTCGCTATCGCGGACCGTGACCGCCGGGGTGCCGACCGCGGAGACGGTGCGCGGCTCGGGGGCGTCGGTCTCGTCGCCTCCGACGGCCACGTCGTCGCCCTCGGCGGTCGGCGTATCTCCGGCGTCCGCTTCCGCCGTCTCTGCGGGCGGCGCCTCGTCGGTTCCCGCGTCGGCGACCTGGTCTTCCATCCCCGGAAGGGTAGCGCGATCGCCGGAGAGCACCTCCCTGACGGCGTCCGTGTCGCCGGCGCCGAGGACGTCTTCGATCTCCTCGCCGACCGGGACGTGCTCGATGACGGGCGTGCCGAGGAACCCGTCGAGGTCCGGGTCGTCGTCGCGGATCCCGAACACCGTCTCGACGGCGTCGCCCGGGTCGAGCACGCGCTCGAACTCGACGCGGTGGTCCTTGTACGCCGTCCAGTTCTCGCTCTCGTACTCCGGGTGGAACCCGATGCGGTCCATCGGGAACGACTCCGGGATGCGGTCGACGATCCGCACCCGCACCGGGTCGTCGCGGGTCGAGGAGAGCTCGTAGGTGACCGCGGGCACGGGGAACGCGTCGTCGGTGAAGGATTTCTCGACGCGAATACCGTCCTCGTCGACGGTCGTCGTCGCTTCTGCCGTCCGTTCGCTCATACGGAGACCCTCCCGGAGCAGGGGCTTAAATTCCACGGGCCGCGTTTCGGCGCTGATAACCGCCGCGGCCCGGGACTCGCGGCCTCACCCGGCGAGACTGGACCGCCTACAGGTCGATCCGGTCGCCGATCTCGACGATCTCCAGCCGGTTCGGGTGCTCGAAGCTCCGCACGTGCTCGTGGAGCGCGGTCGGGTCCGCCGTCAGCCCCTTCCACATGTCCCAGTGCGTCGGGACGAGCCGGTCCAGTTCGAGGTCGTTCGCGGCCTCCGCGGCCTCGTTCTCGTCGCTGTACCACTTCGTGCGGACCGGCTCGCCCGTCTCCTTGTCGGGGACATTGCCGACGGAGCCGAACGCGAGGATTCCGAGGTCGACGTCGAACTCGTCTGCGAGCCCCGGGAACGACGCCGCGGGCTTGCTGTCGCCGGCGTGGAACACGGTGCCGGCGTCGTGTTCGATCACGTACCCGACCGGGTGCGTGGCGTCCGGGTCATGCGTTTCGACGACGTGGACCGTGAACTCGCCGATCCGCAGCTCGTCGCCCTCGGTCACCTCCAGGAAGGCCGCCTCGTCGACGTCCCACTCGTCGGTCCAGCGCTCCTCCTCGCGCGCGACCGCGAGCGAGTCGTCGGGCGCGACGAAGTCGGCGTCGGTGTTCGCGAGGATCGGCGCCTGCGAGGGCCCGTGGACGTGGTCCGTGTGTTCGTGGGTCGCGAGCACCGCGTCCGCCTCGTCGACGTCGGCGGGATCGAACGGGACGGGGATCATCCGGACCGTGCGGGGCGGGTCGCCCGTCCCCACGTACGGGTCGATCCAGAGGACGGTGCCCTCGCTCCCCTTGATCGCGAAGCCGTTACAGCCCAGGTACCACAGCGCCACCGTGTCGGGGTCGGCGTCGGCCACCGCGCGCGGCAGCCAGTCGCCCCAGTCGGAGTCGGCCATGGCAGTCGCTGCGGGGGCGTCCGGGGTAACGATTCCGGAGTGCGCTCGGATTTCGGGGGGATACTGACACCGTCGCCGAATCGCGTGGGTCTGCAAACGACGGAAGTCCGTCCGACGTCGAACGCGTAAATCACATATCGCTATATGAATTCGACGGCGCGCGGACGGACGGTCGCGAGGGCGCGATCCCGGGTCCTCGCCGCGGGCGCGTAGGCGTCCGCCGGCCCCGCTCACCCGCGGAAGAGCTTCACGACCTCGTCGACGACGTCCGACTCGACGGCGAGGATGTACCGCTCCGAGGGCTCTAACATCGTCCCCGGACCGGCGAGCGCCTCGCGGTCGGCGGTCGAAATGAGGAGGCTCCCGGTCGGCAGGGCGACCTCTTCGAGCCGGCGCCCCGCCACCGGGGCCGACTCGGTGACGGTGACCTCGATGATGTCGAGCTCCGCGGTGGGGAACACGAGCGTCCGGATCCCCTCGCCGGTGAGCATGTCGGCCGCGTGGTCGCCGCCGAGCGATGTCGGGATGAGCGTGGCGTCGACGACCTCGTCGCGCCCCTCCTCGCTCCGGGCCTCCGACCGGGCGAGCGTCCGGATCGACGGCGAGAGGTGATGCGCCGTCATGCAGATCTCCATGTTCGTCTCCGTCTCGTCGGTGAGCGCGGCGATCGCGTCGGCGCCGGCGAGGTCCGCCTGCCTCAGGATCGACGCGCGCGTGGCGTCGCCGTGGATGACCGGCCCCAGGTACGCGTCCGACAGCGCCTCGACGCGCTCCCCGTCGACCTCGATCAACACCACGTCGTGGCCCCGGTCCGTGAGGTTCTCGGCCGCCTGCAGCCCGACGCGCCCGCCGCCCGCGATGACGAACCGCTTCGGCCGGGTCATCGCGGCGACTCGCGGTCGGCGTCGGTATCGATCGGTCTCGGGCTCCGATGCGTCCGCACCATCGGTTTCGGGCCTCGTCCGCCATCCGGATAAAACGTTATGAGAGTGGATCACATTTACTGACACAGCAGAATCCACCCGACAAATGAAGTGTTTGCATAATCGCCGCTTCAACTGCACGATGGACGACACAGGAAACGATCGGTCCGACCGATGAGCGGGAGTCAGACTCGGTCCCCCGAGGCCGAGCTCGGGCTGCTCGACGCGACGATGATCGGCATGGGGGCGATGATCGGCGCCGGCATCTTCGTGCTGACCGGGCTGGCGGCCGAGATCGCCGGCCCGGCCGCCATCGTCGTCTTCGCGCTGAACGGGGTCGTCACCGCGTTCACGGGGCTGTCGTACGCCGAGCTCGCGAGCTCGATCCCCAAGAGCGGCGGCGGGTACGCCTTCGTCCGGGAGATCTTCGACGACCTCTCGTCGTTCATCATGGGCTGGATGCTCTGGTTCGCGTACATGATCGCGGGGGCACTGTACGCGCTCGGGTTCGCCCCGAACTTCCTCGAACTCCTCCACGTCTACGAGATCGTCCCGCCGCCGGGGGAGGTCGGCGCGGTCGCCCTGCCCGTCGTCGACGCGGCGCTCCCGGTCGGCTTCCTGCTCGCGTTCGTCGCGGTGCTCGGGCTGGTGGCGCTCAACGCGGTCTCGACCGCCGCCAGCGGGAGCGCCGAGACGGTGTTCACGATCATCAAGGTGTCCATCCTGCTGGTGTTCGTCGCCTTCGGGCTGGCGTCGCCCATGTTCTCGGGCGCGGAGTTCCAGCCCCTGTTCCCGGAGGGGAGCGGCGCGGGCGCGGTCCTGCCGGCGATGGGCCTCACGTTCATCGCCTTCGAGGGGTACGACCTCATCACGACCGTCACGGAGGAGGTGGAGAACCCCCGCGAGAACATCCCGAAGGCGATCTTCGTGAGCCTCGCGGTGACCGTCGTGGTCTACCTGGCCGTCGTCGCCGTCGCGATCGGGACGCTCGGCGCGAGCGGGCTGGCCGAGGCGGGAGAGGCGGGAATCGCCGCGGCCGCGACCTCCTTTATGCCCACGGGACTGCCGATCATCCGGAACGGGGGCGCGCTCGTCGTCTTCGGCGCGGTGTTCTCGACGCTGACCGCGCTGAACGCGGTCGTGATCGCCTCCTCGCGCGTCGCCTTCTCGATGGGCCGCGAGGGCCAGCTGCTCCCCTCGTTCGGGCAGATCCACCACCGCTACGGGACGCCGTTCGTGGCGATCCTCGCCAGCGCGGTGGTCATGCTCGGCTCGGTCGCGCTGCCGACCCAGAGCGCCGGCAACATGTCGAGCCTCTTCTTCCTGCTGTCGTTCGTCATCGTCAACGTCGCGGCGATCAGGCTCCGCCGCGAGCGCCCGAACATGCACCGCCCCTACGAGATGCCGTTTTACCCGGCGCCGCCGCTGATCGGGATCGCGCTCAACCTGGTCCTGACCGGGGTGCTCGTCGAGTACCTGCTCCGGACGGACCCGCTTGCGCTCGCGCTCAGCGCGGCGTGGATCCTGCTCGGCGGCGCCGCGTACCTCGCGCTCAACCGGTTCCGCGCGGAGCCGGACGCCGGCTCCGCGGCGGCCGACACCGAAATCACCCCGGAGGCCGAAGACTGACCCATGACGAGCTCACTCGACGTCGTGATCGCGGGCGGCGGACGCGTCGGCTTTCAGACGGCTGAGATCCTCGCGGACCGCGGCCACGAGGTGACGATAATCGAGCGGGACGAGCGGATCGTCTCCGAGATCGCCGACGAGTGGGTCGCGACCGTCGTCCGCGGCGACGCGACGAACCCGGACATCGTCGAGCAGGCCGGCGTCGAGCGCGCCGACGTGATCGCGGCGCTCACCGGCGAGACGGGACTGAACCTCGCCGTCTGTCTGGCCGCCAAGGAGCTGTCCTCGTCGATCCGAACGGTGGCCCGGATCGACCGCGCCGCCGGGGAGTCGTACACGCGGTTCGTCGACGCGGTGCTGTTCCCCGAGCGCGCCGGCGCCCGCGTGGCGGCGAACGAGGTGGTGGGCGACGACGTCCAGACGCTCGCGGACGTGACGGGCGACCTCGACATCATGCAGATACGCGTCGCCGAGGGGGCGCCGGCGGCGGGGAAGTCGCTCACCGAGGTCCGCTTTCCAGAGGGGACACTCGTCGTCTCCGACGCCGACGGTCACCGGGTCGCCCGTCCGGACACGACGCTGACGCCGGGGAAGCGCTACGTCGTCGCCGTCGAGTCCGAGGTCGCCGACGAGGTCATGAACCTGATGCAGGGGTAGCGTCTCGGGGGCGGAACCGGCCCGGCGGGTCGGGTCGCGTACCGAAAGAGACGGACTGCGACGCCCTCACTCCCCGCCGAGCTCCCACTCCGCGTCGAGCTCGCGGTGGGCGAACGGGAGCGCGTCCTCGCCGCTGTAGCTCGCGACGAGGTGGCCGTCGCCCTCCAGGTAGTACTTGTACGTGGTGAGCCCCTCCAGGCCGACCGGGCCGCGCGCGTGGACCTTCCCGGTCGAGATGCCGACCTCGGCGCCGAGCCCGTAGCGGTAGCCGTCGGCGAAGCGGGTCGAGGCGTTGTGGAAGACGCTCGCGGCGTCGATCCCGGTCATGAACGCGTCGGCGGTCGACCGGTCCTCCGTGACGATCGACTCGGTGTGTTTCGAGCCGTGCGCGTTGACGTGGTCGACCGCCTCGTAGGCGTCGCCGACGAGCTTGATGGACAGTTCGAGGTCGCCGTACTCCGCGTCCCAGTCGTCGTCGGTCGCGGCGCCGACGTCGACGATCTCGCGGGTCGCGGCGTCGCCGCGGAGCTCGACGCCCGCCTCCTCGTAGCGCTCGACGAGGTCGGGGAGGAGGTCGGCCGCGACGGACTCGTGCACGAGCAGCGTCTCGACCGCGTTGCAGACGGCCGGGTATTGGACCTTCGCGTCGAAGGCGACGTCGGCGGCCATCTCCAGGTCGGCGTCGTCGTCGACGTAGACGTGACAGACGCCCTCCGTGTGGCCGAGCACGGGGATCTGCGTGTTCTCCTGGATGTACGAGACGAACTCCGAGGAGCCCCGCGGCATCACCAGGTCGACCGCGTCGTCGCGTTCGAGGAGGCGGTCGACCTCCTCGTGGGCCTCGACGAGTCCCGCCCAGCCGTCCGGCAGGTCCGCGGTCGCCTCGCGGATCACGCGGTGGAGGACGCGGTTCGACTCGCTCGCCTCGCTGCCGCCCTTGAGGATGACGGCGTTGCCCGACTTCAGCGCGAGCGCCGCGATCTGGACGAGCGCGTCCGGCCGCGACTCGAAGACGGTCGCGACCACGCCGATGGGCACCGACACGCGGTACAGCTCCAGGTCCTCGTCGAGCTCGCGGGCCGCGAGCGTCCGGCCGAGGGGGTCCGCCTGCTCGGCGACGGACTCGACCATCTCGGCGATGTCCTCGAGCTTCGCGGCGTCGAGCTTCAGGCGGTCGACGAGCGCCTGCGTGTACTCGCCGCGCGCCAGCATCTCTTCGGCCGCCTCGACGTCCCGCGCGTTCGCGTCGAGGATCGCCGACTCGTTCGCGCGGAGCGCGTCGGCGATCGACCGGAGCGCGTCGTTCCGGGTCGCCTCGTCGGCGTTGGCGAGCCGCAGGGCGGCCCGCCCCGACGCCTCGATCAGTTCGTCCGTGTCCCGCTCGACCTCGGTCGTCTCACTCATTGGTCTCACCCGCTGTCGGCACGAATAGCGTGCCCGTCGGTTTACCGGCTGCGATCCGCTCCAGCACGTCCCGCGTCGCCGACCCGGCGATGACCGCCGGCGCGCCGTGCTCCGCCACGTCGCGGGCGCCCTCCACCTTCGTCTGGATCCCGCCGAACTCGGAGGTCGTGCTCTCGCCGATGAGCTCCCGGACGGCGTCGTAGTTCGCGCCGACGGCCTCGATGAGCGCCGCGTCCGCGTCGCGCTTCGGATTCCCGGTGTAGACCCCGTCGACGTCGGTGAGCGTGACGAGCAGGTCGACGCCGAGCGCGATGGCGACCGAGGCCGACAGCATGTCGTTGTCGCCGATCCGCAGCTCGTCGGTCGCGACCGCGTCGTTCTCGTTGATCACGGGGACGACGCCCCACTCTAAGAGGGTCTCGACGGTGTTCGTGAAGTTGTCGAACCGCTCGGGCGTGTCGAGGTCGGCGCCGGTCACGAGGATCTGCGCGACCGGCTGGTCGTACCGGTCGAAGCTCTGCGTGTAGTGGCGCATCAGGAGGCTCTGCCCGACCGTCGACAACGCCTGGCTCTCCTCGATCTCGTCGCGCCCCTCGTCGACGTCGACCGCGGCGCTCCCGCCGCCGTTGCCGAGCCGGCCGATCCCGGCGCCGACGGCCCCCGAGGAGACGAGGACGACCTCCTTGCCGCGCCGCCGGAGGTCCATCACGTCGGCGACGAGCTTGTCGAGCTTCACGCGGTCGAGCCGGGACTCCTCGTCGGTCAGGGAGTTGGTGCCGGCCTTCACCACCACGCGGTCGGCCTCGGCGGCCGCGGTCCGCGTGCGCTCGACGGCCTCGGCGTCAACCGCCCCGACCGCGACGCCCTCACTCGTCATCGAACGCCTCGGCGAGCTCCCGCGAGCGCTCCTCGGCCGCCGCGACGGCGTCGATCACCGCCTCGTCGGCGTCGCTGTCCCACAGGACCTCCATCCCCTCGATCGTCGTCCCGTTGGGCGAGCAGACCGCGTCGATGAGCTCGTCGACGCTCCGGTCGTCGCGGAGCACCGTCTCGGCCGCGCCCTTGAACGTCTGCGCGGCGAGCGTCTCGGCCTGCTCGGGGTCGAGCCCGCCGTCGATCCCGGCCCGCTTCACCGCGTCGATGAGGTAGAACGCGAAGGCGGGGCCGCTGCCGTTGACCGCGGTCGAGACGTCCATCAGCGACTCGTCGACCTCGACGAACTCGCCGGCGTCGTCGAGCATCGCGCGGACCTCGTCGGTGAGGCCCTCTTCCGTCGCCGCCGCGGCCATGTCGCCCGTCTCGGCCGCGAGGTTCGGCATGATCCGGACCACGCCCGCCGCGGTCCGCTCCGCGACGAACTCCCGGGGGAGCCCCGCGGCCAGCGTCACGAGCCGCTGGTCGGCGCCGAGGTCGAGGTCGTCGAGGACGTGCTCGGCCACGTCCGGCTTCACCGCGAGCACGACGACGTCGGCCGACTTCGCCGCGTCGACGTCGTCGGTCGTCTCGTCGACGACGTCCTCCACGGCGGCGAGCGCGTCGGGATCGAGGTCGATCGCCGTCAGGTGATACGAGCCGGTTCTCGCGAGGCCGCGCAGCAGGGCACCCCCCATGTTTCCGCAGCCGATGACGCTCACGCGTGTCATGTTACCTGCAGGGAGTACGCTCAGGGTCATACCAACTGCGGTTTCGGCGAGACCCCGACCGGTGGCGTCGAGAGGGGCTCGGCCCCCCGAACGGGGGTCAGATCAGCCGCTCGTACAGCGACCGGTACTCCGCCGCGATCGCGTCGAGCGAGAACGCCTCGCTGCGCGCGGCCGCGTTCGACCCGAGCCGCTCGCGGAGCGCGGGGTCCTCCAGCCGCCGGACCGCGTCGGCGAAGGCCGCGACCTCCGACCCGGCGTCGCCCCCCGAGTCGCCGTCGGCGGGGTCGACCTTGAGGCAGTCCTCGCCGTCGTCGAGCCACGAGAACGTCTCGATGTCGCGGACGACGACCGCCTTCCCGGCCGTCATCGCCTCCAGCAGCGCGATCCCCTCGTTCTCCTCGTGGGTCGGGAACAGGAACACGTCGCCGGCGGCGAACGCCCCTCGAACGTCGTCGACGAACCCGGTGAACGTGCAGTTGTCGGGCGACCCCTCGATGAGCCGGGTCGTCTCGCGGCCCTTCAGGGAGAGGTCGAGCGGGCCGAACCACGCGAAGTCGACGTCGGGGAGCGCGCGAGCGACCTCGACGAACGTCTCTAACCCCTTCCGCTTGATCACGTGGCCGACGAGGAAGACGGTGGGCGGGTCGAGGTCGTAGCGCTCGCGGTACTCGTCCTCCAGCGACTCGAAGCCCGCCAGCTTCTCGCGGTCGACGCCGTTCGAGATGACGGTCGTCGGCCGGTCGGTGTACCCCTCGATCACGCCGCGGTTGTACTCGGAGGGGCAGACCAGGGCGTCGGCGAGCCCGTACGCGCGGCTGAGGTAGGGCCTGAGCGGCCTCGCGAGCGCGTTCGTGAACCGGAAGCTGTCGCCGAAGTCCTCGGCCGTGACGTGGGTGTGCGCGACGACCGGCACGCCGCGGTCGCGGGCGCGCTTCGCGTACCACACCGAGCGCGGTCCCATCAGGTTGCAGTGGAACGCGTCAGCGTCGAGGGTCGGCTCGGTCGTGTACGCGATCCCCTCGCGGTCGAGCATCTTGCGCTGGTGGACGACCGACTCCTTGATGCCGCCCGTGACGCGGTCCTCGAACTCGAAGTAGTGGCTGACCTTCATCGCGTCGCGGCGTCGGCGGCGACGGCGGCGTCGCGGGCCGCGTCGGCGCTCACTCGACTTCCAGCCACGGGACCTCCATCAGCGGCGGGATGTGCGTCTCGATGTGGTGTTCCCAGACGCCCTCCTCGCCGAACGCCTCCCCGTGGTCGGCGGTGACGACGACGGTGCCGTCCAGCTCCTCGACGAGCTCCGCGACCGATTCGAGCGCGATCCGCAGGTTCTCCTCGTAGAGGCGGAGCGCCGTGACGCGGGTGCCGTCTTTCACGAGGTCCGCGGGGTCGAGCTCCAGCCAGAGCCCCGCCTTCTGCGCGAACTCGCTGTCGTCGAGCCGGCTCTCGATCTTCGGCCGGACCGTGTCGCTGAGCGAGGAGAGGAGGCCGCCGTCCCCGTCGGTCTCGGCCGCGTCGCCCGCTCCGCCTTCCTCCTCCTCCTGCCGCTTGATCCCCTTCTGGATCTGCTTGAGCTTCTGCCCCTTCCCGCGCGAGAGGTACGGGGCGTGCGGCTGCATGTAGTGGAGCACCGTTCGGTCGGCGCGCTCGACGGCGTCGAGGTTGTTCCGGTACGCTTCCGCGAGCCCCTCGGGCGGGACCGTGCCGAGGTCGTCGTCCCACCCGGTCTTCCAGACGTCGTGGATGTCGCTGATGTGGTCGGAGGCGGTCCACTCGTAGTCGCAGCTCGCGCCCCACTTCAGCTCGTTCAGCGGGATCCCGAGGTCGTTGATGAAGGGGTTGCCGGAGAAGTAGGCGATGTCGTGGTCGCCGGTGAACGTCCGGTAGGCCCACTCCGGGGTCGACGAGCCGACGCTCCGGCGCTTCTCCACGTCGCCGTCGAGGTACTCGTCGTACACGTCCTCGAACACGTCGTAGCGACACGCGTCGAGGACCAGACAGTAATCCCACTCGGACTCGAGGAACCGCTGGTCTTCCATAGGTTGCGCTACCGTACCCGACCGACCGTTGTATTCCTGTTGGTGCGCGGTCGGCGGCCGGCGGAGCGGACCGCCGGACGCGGCCGGGACGACCGGGACCGGGCGCCGACGGCCGCGATCAGACGTTTCAAGTTCGCCAGCGACGCAGTGGCGGTATGGACGGGACGCGTCGCCGCGGGCTGGTGATCGGCGGAGTCGCGGCGGTCGCGATCCTCGCGGTGCTGTTCGTCGTCGTCGGCGCGGACCGAGTGGTCGACACGCTGCTCGCGGCCGACCGCGGGCTGGTGGCGGCGACGTTCGGGATCGCGCTCTGCTGGCTGCTCGCGTGGAGCCTGATGCTCAGGACGGTCCTCGGCGCCGTCGAGGTCGACCTCCCGGTCGCGACGTCGTTCCTCGTGTACGCCGGCGCCGTCTTCGCGAACAACGTCACTCCCTTCGGCCAGGCCGGCGGCGAGCCGGTCGCCGCGGCGCTCATCGCGAAGGTGTCGGGCTCGCGCTACGAGACGGGGCTCGTCGGCATCGCCAGCGTCGACGTGCTCAACGTCGTCCCCTCGATCTCGCTGGTGTTCCTCGGGGTCGGCGCCTACGCCGCCACCGCGGCCGTCGGCGAGCGCCTCGGGGTCGCCGTCGGCGTCGCCGTCGCGCTGATCGCGGCGATCGCGGCCGCGATCGCCCTCGGCTGGCGCTACCACCGGGCCATCGTCGATCGGCTCCCCGCGGCCGTCGGCGGCCTCCTCGGTCGGCTGAAGCGGTTCGACGCGGCCGCGGTCGAGGCGGCGCTCGCGACGCGCCTAGAGAACTTCTTCTCGGACATCGAGCGCGTCGGCACGAGCCCCCGCCGCCTCGCGGCCGCGGTCGCCCTCTCGCTGGCGGGCTGGACGCTCCAGGCGACGGCGCTCGCGGTCGCGTTCGCCGCCGTCGGGAGCCCGATCGCGCCGGAGGTCGCGCTGTTCGCGGTCCCGCTCGCGTACGTCGCTGGCGCCACCCCGCTGCCGGGCGGACTGGGGGGGATCGAGGCGGCGTTCGTCGCGCTGCTCGTTCCCACCACGGGCGTCGCCGCGTCGACCGTCACCGCCGCCGTGCTCGTGTTCCGCGGCGCCGTCTACTGGCTCCCGATGCTGATCGGGGGGCTCTCGGTCTCGGCGCTCGGGATCGACGCGGTGCGGTGAGGGGGCGCAGTCCCGGGCGGACGAACGGCCGCGACGGTGTCGGACTCCCTCTCGACGGTCCGCCGTCAGCGTCCGTCGGCCTCCACGACGCCGGTCAGTTCGTCGACCGCGAGCCGAACGAGCGCGAACACCGCCTCTTCGGGCGCGTCGAACACGTGGTAAAACGGGATCTCGGCGTCGCGCTCGGCCTGACTGACCGAGCGGTCGCTCGGGCGGTGCGTGTCGAGGTCGTCGACGGTGCTGCGGTGTTCCGGCCTGCCGCGCGCGAGGACGCTCGTCCAGCCCGCCTCGGTCTCGTCGGCGACGACGAACGTCGCGCGCTCCGTCGCGTCGATGAACTCCCGCTTGCGGCTTTCCGGGGCGTATCCGAGCCGGAAGTACACGTCGCGGTCCGCCGGGTCGTACGTGAACGCCACCGGGACCGCGTAGGACTCGTCTCCCTTCGCCAGCGAGAGCGTCCCCACGGACTGCGTTTCGAGGAACGACTCGATCGCCGCGTCGTCGAGCGCCTCGGCCGTCGGCCGGCTCATACGTCGACGTGTGTCGGTAGCGCCCTAAACCCATCGCGGCCGTCGTCGGGTCCGTCGGCGTCCGCGATCCCGGCTCCGTCCCCGATCCCGGTTCCGTCCGCGCCGTCGACGGCCGGGCACTCGATCGAACGGCGGACGACCGCCCCCCGGACGATCGCCGGCCGGTCGACTCGCCTCAGAAGAACAGCCACAGCACGAGCAGCACGTACAGCGCCAGCAGCGCGATCACCGTCAGCCGGATGAGGATGTTGACGCTGAACACGAGCCCGTTGTAGTCGTTCTTCAGGAGCTTGAGCGGCTCGGTCTTCTCGCTTTCGAGCCCGATCGTCGCGGGGGAGACGTCGTCGATCGCGCGTTGGACCGCGGCGTCGAGCGCCTCGACGTTCGACCGGGTCTTGTTCGCGAGCTCGTGGACCGAGGCGTGCGTGTCGGTCGAGAACACGAGCACCTCGTCGAACTCCCCGCGGTAGCCGGCCGCGAGCTCGCGGATGTCGGGGGTGACGCCGTTGGTGTCGATCCCCATCGTGAGCACGTCCTGGCCGTCGACGGACTCGGCGATCGCGATCATGTCCCGGTCGTCGCGCACCACCTCGAACCCGGCGGCGTACTCGTGGAGCGGCTCCTCGGCGAGCCGCTCGCGGAAGTCGTCGAAGCGACGCTTCAGGCGGTCGGCCTCGCTCGACCCGTACTGGACCTCCTTCGTCGGCCCGTCCTGGATGTCGTGCTTGTGGAGGTCGACCAGGAGCAGCTCGGAGCCGTCGACGTCCCGGGTGAAGACGCCGGTGTCGTAGTCGTCGATCCCCTCGCTGTGGAGGAAGACGACCTCCTTGTCGCCGATCCGCCGACCGTAGAACTCGATCTCGCCGTAGTCCTCGTGGACGAGCCGCGAGGCCCGGTCGGCCCCCTCGGGGTCGCCGACCGCGTCGAGTATCTTCTCGGCGTCGCTCGGGTTCGAGAGGTCCTCCTTGTGCGTGCACGGGACGTGCAGGAAGAAGCCGTGCCCGTCGCCGCCGTTCAGCGCGTCGATGACGTTCCCGCTGAGCTGGCCGCCGCCGAACCCCCCGAGCGGGCCGGGGTGGACCCACGGCGCGGCGAGGGTCAGCCGGTCCCCGTTGTCGATCGCCAGCGTCTCGACGGCGGGCTCGGCCTCGACGCCGAGGTCGAGCGACTCCCGGTCGTTCCGGAGGATGCCGGACGTGAGCGCGAACGCCGAGACGTCCGTGTTGCTCCGGATGAGGTAGTCGACCAGGGCGAGCACCGACACGAGGAACCCGGCCGCGATCAGCAGCGACGCGAACGCGAACACGTGTCGGTACGTCGAGAAGCCGAGGTCCGCGCCCCCGAACGCGTAGAACGCCGCGATCAGCGCCGCCGGCTCCGCGAGCGACACGAGGAGGATCCGCTTGTAGCGGTCGATCCCCGTCGACACGACGAGCGCGAGGATGTTGATCAGGTAGATGGTGATGAAGAGGAGCCAGACGATGCTCCACGCGTTCCCGACGTCGTTGGCGCCGGAGAGCACCAGCGCGTAGACGAAGAACACGAACTGGTTGGCCAGCGCGAGGAAGAAGCTCCACGACCGCGGGTAGCTGGGGAGCAGGCGGTGGAACAGCTCGCCGGCGAACAGGAACGGGAGGAGGAAGAGGAGGGCGGCGACCGGCAGGACGCTCTCGGGGGCCGGCACGACGAAGATCGACATCGACAGGGCGGCGTACGAGACGAGGCTGTAGACGACGCTGAGCCCGATCAGCGCCGGGACCTGCAGCTTCAGCGGCGGGACGCTGAACACCAGCCGCTGGAAGACGTCGACGTTGTCCGCCCCCATCTACGAGGACACCCCGTAGATCGACTCCAGCTCGTCTATCGTGCGCGTCACGGAGAACTCCTCGACCGCCTCCCGGGTCCGGCGGTCGCCGTCGAGGCAGTCCCGCACCGCCCGCTCCATGTCGTCGAGGTCGCCGTACGCGAACCGGGCGCCGTTGGCCTCGCCGATGGTCTCGTCGAACGGGGAGACGTCGGCCGCGGCGACCGGCGTCCCGCAGGCGTTCGCCTCCAGCGTCGAGAGCCCGAGGGTGTCGCAGGTCGAGGCGGTGACGAAGACGTCGAGCGCGGAGTAGAACGCGGGGAGGTCCTCGCGCGGGAGGAAGTCGCGGAACCGGACGTTGTCCGGGGCGTCGCGTTCGAGCGCGTCCCGCACCGGTCCCTCGCCGACGAGTTCGAACGACAGGTCGGGCGTCCGCTCGGCCAGCCGGAGGATCTCGTCGACGTTCTTGTTGCGGGTCATCCGGCCGCTGTAGCCGACCGTCGGCCCGTCGCGCTCGAACCGCGAGCCATCGACGGGGCGGAAGGTGTCCGTCTCGATGCCGACCGGGAGCTTGCGCGGGGCCACGTCGCGCCGGATCCGCGACGTCGACGCGGTGACGCAGTCGAACGAGCGGAGGAACCGGTTCTCGTAGGCGACGTACAGGCGCCCGGCGACCTCGGAGAGCGACTCCAGCTTGAGCCCCTGGACGAAGTAGTCCTCGACCGGCGTGTGGTGGGTGTAGACGGACTTCACGCCGCGCTTTCTCGCGTACCGGCGCCCCATCAGCCCGGTCGACGCCGGCCCGTGACAGTGGACCACGTCGAGGTCGGGGAGCGTGGAGAGCCGGCGGTAGAGCGGGACGCGGTACTGGCGGTAGAAGGGGTTCGGCAGCGACGGCACGGGGAGCTCCCGCTCGTCCGGGTCGTGGCTGCTCGCGGGGTAGACGACGTACACCTCGTGGCCCCGGTCCTCCAGGCGGTCGCGCCACGCGCGGATCGTGTAGGTGACGCCGTCGACGCCGGGGAAGTAGCTGTCGGTGAAGAATCCGATGTTCATGCGAGGGTCCGTCGGTCGCGCGTCCGCCGGAGACCCCTCTCCGGAGGCGCGGCGGCGGCGTTCTGGCGCGTCGGCTCGCCGGGCGCGGCGTTCGGGGAGGGCGAGCGCCGGCCGGACCGC
Organism: Halorubrum rutilum; assembly: GCF_042665015.1. Lineage (GTDB taxonomy): Archaea > Halobacteriota > Halobacteria > Halobacteriales > Haloferacaceae > Halorubrum > Halorubrum rutilum. The sequence continues at coordinate 248,368 of NZ_JBHTBL010000005.1, forward strand.
GGCGACGCGTCGGGGTGTCCAGCGGGTCGCACGGGTTCTGTCTCTCGAATTCTCCATCGGATAGCTTCAACATTTTCATTCCGAACGCGGAGAGCGCGGTCCGTCCCGGCCGCGCTCCGGCTGCGCCCCGCCCCCGCCAGCGGCGCGGGCCGCCGCGACGGCGACCCCACGCTTAATCCGACGCGGCGCGGATCCCGACGCATGATATCGACGGAGCGCATGGCCGCGGTCGACGCCAACGCCGCGGCCCTCGGCGTGCCGCGGAAACAGCTGATGGAGTCGTCGGGCAACGCGGTCGCCCGCGAGGTGCGCGCGGTCGCCGACCCCGGCGCCGAGGTCGCGCTGCTGTGCGGGCGCGGGAACAACGGCGGCGACGCGTTCGTCGCCGCCCGGTTCCTCGCCGCGTACGACGCGACGGTTCACCTGCTCGGCCGCCCCGAGTCGATCCGGACCGACATCGCCCGGGAGAACTGGGCGGCCCTCGGCGCGGCCGAGATCCCGGCCGAGACCGTCACCGACTCGGCCGACCTGTCGCTCGGCGACCCCGACGTGGTCGTCGACGCGATGCTCGGCACGGGCGCGACGGGCGCGCTCCGCGAGCCCGAGCGCACGGCGGCGCGGCTGGCGAACGGGAGCGACGCGACGGTCGTCGCCGTCGACGTCCCCTCGGGGATCGACGCCGACACCGGCGAGCCGACGGGAGCCGAGTCGGACCCGTTCGTCGACGCCGACCGCGTCGTCACCTTCCACGACGAGAAGCCGGGGCTCGGCGCGCTCGACGCCGCCGTGACGGTCGCCGACATCGGGATCCCGGCGGCCGCGGAGCGGTTCGTCGGCCCCGGCGACCTGCTCGCGCTCGGGCGGGACCCGGACTCCCACAAGGGCGAGAACGGCGAGGTGCTCGTCGTCGGCGGCGGCCCCTACACGGGCGCGCCGTCGCTGGCCGCGCGGGCCGCGCTCCGGGCCGGCGCCGACCTCGTGCGCGTCGCCTGCCCGGAGACGGTCGCGCGGGAGGTACAGGGGTACTCCGCCGACCTGATCGTCCGCGGGCTCCCCGGCGACCGGCTCGGCCCGGCCCACGTCGACCGCGTTCGGGAGCTCGCCGCCGCCAACGACGTGGTCGTGCTCGGACCTGGGCTGGGCGACGACGACGGGGCCCGGGCGTTCGCCCGCGAGCTCCTCGCCGCGTACGACGGTCGGGCCGTCGTCGACGCCGACGCGCTCCGGGCGGTCCCCGAGGCCGACACGGACGCCGAGCTGGTCTGCACGCCCCACCAGGGGGAGCTCGTCGGGATGGGCGGCGAGACCGCGAGCGACCCGGACGAGCGCGCGGCGCTCGTGCGCTCGTTCGCCGCCGACCTCGGCCACACGCTGCTCGTGAAGGGCGCGGTCGACGTGGTCAGCGACGGCGACGCGGTCCGGCTGAACCGCACGGGCAACCCGGGGATGACCGTCGGCGGGACCGGCGACGTGCTCGCGGGCGCGGTCGGCGCGCTCGCGGCCGTGACCGACCCGTTCCGGGCGGCCGCGGTCGGCGCCCACGTCAACGGGCTGGCCGGCGACGCCGCGGCCGAGGCGTTCGGGAACGGCCTCGCGGCGACGGACTTACCCGACCGGCTTCCCGAGGCGATGCGTGATGAGTGACGAACGGGAGGCGGCGGAGCCGGCGGACGAGCTGACCCACACCGACGCGTCCGGCGAGGTCCGGATGGTCGACGTCGGCGCGAAGCCGGACACGAGCCGGCGCGCGGTCGCGCGCGGCGAGATCCGGCTGACGCCCTCGACGGTCGCGGCCGTCGAGGCCGACGAGGTCGGGAAGGGCGACGTGCTCGCGACCGCCCGGGTCGGCGCCGTACAGGCCGTCAAACACACGTGGGAGACGATCCCGATGTGCCACCAGATCCCGATCACGAACGTCGACACCGACTTTTCCGTCGGCGACGACCGAATCGAGCTGACGGTCGGGGTGGAGACGACCGGGAAGACGGGTTGCGAGATGGAGGCGCTGGAGGGCGTCACCACCGGGCTCAACGTCGTCTGGGACATGGTGAAGGCCGCCGAGAAGGACGCCGACGGCGGCTACCCCGACACCCGGATCTCGGGCGTGGAGGTCGTCGCGAAGGAGAAGCGGGCGCTCGACGCCGGGGACGGCTGATACCGGCCCGGCCCCTTCAGCGGTCGAGGAAGGGCGGGATCACGACCTCGGCGCGCTTCTCGTCGCCGCGCACGACCACGCTCACCTCGGCGCCGGGGTCGGCGTAGCTCTCGCGGAGGTAGCCGAGACCGATCGGCTCGTCGAGCGTCGGGCTCATCGTCCCGGAGGTGAGGTGACCGACCCGCGTGAGGTCGCCGTCGGTCACGGCGTAGCCGTGTCGCGGCACGCCCCGCTCCAGCAGGCGGACGCCGACGAACCGCTCGTCGATGCCCTCCTCCTTCTGCGCCTCGAGGGCGTCTCGGCCGACGAACTCCGCGTCGAGCTTCACGACGAAGCCGATCCGCGCCTCGTAGGGGGTACGGGGCTCGTCGTCGGGGTCGAAGTCCTGCCCGGAGAGGAGGTACCCCATCTCCGTGCGGAGCGTGTCGCGCGCGCCGAGCCCGCAGGGCCGGGCGGCCGGGGCGCTCGCGTCCCCGTCGCCCTCCGCTCCGGCAAAGGCCTCCCAGACGTCCTCGGCCGCGTCGGTCGGACACATGACCTCGAACCCGTCCTCGCCGGTGTAGCCGGTGCGCGCGACCCAGCTATCGGCGTCCGCGACCGCGGCGACGGTCGCCTCGAACTTCGAGAGGCCGACGGCGCGGTCGCCGGGGGTCGCGTCGCCGACCGCGTCGGCCGCGTCCGGCCCCTGCACGGCGAGCATGGCCCAGTCGTCCGTGGCGTTCGCGACGGTCGCGTCGAGCCCGTTCTCGTCGCGGTGGTCGGTCCACCGGTCGATCATCTGCTCGTCGTGACCCGCGTTCGGGACGAAGAGGTACGCGGGGTCGCCCTCGCCCGCGTCGAGGTCGCGGTCCATCTCGGCGAGCGCGTCGGCGCCCTCGCCCGCCTTGATCCCGTCCGGGAGCCGGTAGACGACGGTGTCGTCGAGCATGATCCCCCCGTCGTCCGTGATCGCCGCGTACTGCGAGTCGCCCGGGTCGAGCGCCGTCACGTCGTTGGTCGTCAGGCGGTTCATCAGCGCCGTCGCGTCCGGCCCGGAGACCTCGACCTCGCCCATGTGCGAGACGTCGAAGACGCCGACCGACTCCCTGACCGCGGCGTGCTCCTCGCGGATCGAGTCGAACTCGACCGGCATCTGCCAGCCGCCGAAGTCAGTGAACGTCGCGCCGCGCGCCTCGTGGGTCTCGTGGAGGGGCGAAAGCCGATCGGTCATGGCGGTACGGTCGCCGGGACGCGCCTAAGGTCTTGCCATCGGGACGGTTCCGGCGCGGGAGGCGGGCCGCCGACAGCCTCAAGCCGCTCCCCCTCTCCTCCCCTCACGTGAACCGGAAGGCCGCCGGACTCCTCGCGCCCGCCGCCGCGGTCCTGCTCGTCGCGCTCGTCGTCGCGGCGGTCGCCGGGGCGTGGCCCCCGTTCGTCGCCGTCGAGAGCGGGAGCATGGAGCCGGCCGTCGAGCGCGGCGACCTCGTCGTCGTCACCGCGACGGATCGGTTCCCCTGGGGCGGGCTCGTCGGGCACGCCGAGCCGGGCGCGCCGACGCGGCTCGGCGACAGGGGCGACGTGGTGGTGTTCGAACCCCCGGACGCGGGGACCAGGCCGATCCTCCACCGGATCGCGTTCCCGGTCAGCGCGGGCGAGGACTGGACCGACCGCGCCGACCCCGCGCTGCTCGACGGCGACTGCGACGACATCGCGGCCTGTCCCGCGCCCCGCGACGGGTACGTCACCTACGGCGACGCCAACGGCGAGTACGACCAGAGCGCCGGGATCGCCCCGGTCGTTCGCGAGGAGTGGATCTCGGCCAAGGCGCTCGTCTCGGCGCCGGACCTCGGCTGGTTCCGCGTCGGCGTCGACGCCGGGATCGCCCGGCTCGGCCTCCTGCCGACCGCCGTCGGCGTCGGCGGCGCCGCGGCGCTCGCGGGCGGCTTCGGCGCGGTGCTGATCGGGCTGATCGGGCGGATCGGTCGCGGGCGCGACGGACCGCGGGAGTGACGCCGCGGGCGGAACCGATGACGCGGCGTCGCGCCGACGCGGCGCTCACTCCGGGTCGGAGTCGACGACGGCGTCCGGTTCGGCCTCCGCGTCGACCGCATCCTCCGCCGCGTCGACTTCCGCGCTCTCGGCGTCGGGCTCGCCGCCCGCCCCGCCTTCGGCCGCGTCGCCCTCGTCGAGGGTGACCGACCCGTTCGCCGCGTTTCGGAGGGCGTCGGACCGCCCGAACTCGCCGGGCGCGATCGCGAGGGTCCGGATCCCGTAGCCGTTCGCCGCCTCGACGACGGGCTTGAAGTCGGTGTCCCGGGAGGCGATCGCGAGGACCGACATCCGGTCCTCGGCGGCGAACCGGGCGGCGTCGACCGCGAGCCGCACGTCGACGTCGCCGCTCGTGATCACGACCTCGAACCCGCGCGCCTCCGCAGCCTGGATGAGCCCCGGCGTCGCGTGCTCGTCGAGGTAGAGCCGCGTCGTCACCAGCGGCCCCTCGGCCTCGGCGGCCCGGCGCACGTCGTCGAGGTCGACGTCGAACTCCTCGCGCAACACGTTTGGGCCGTCGACGAACAGCGCCACGCCGACCGGCTCCGCGTCCTCCCGGCTGGATTCCATGCCCCGGTGTCGGCGGCGGGCGGAAATATGCGTGCTGGTCCGCGGTCGGTCGAACCGACGCGGCCGACCGCCCTCGATCAGTTCCATCGACCGCACCGGACGCCCACGTTATACACCTTATATCCGTTTTACGACCTGATCGACGACCGTAGAGGCTATACGGAGTATTGAAGTAGGATGTCCAAGAATAACGAGTTAAGATGTCGAACCACGACACCTTCACCGTGATTTCCGAGCAGAACGATCACGAATGCACCACGCTTCGTGCACATCCCCGCAACGAGACGTACCACGTCGTCGACTACGCCGACGACGACGCGCGCGACGCGGTCGCCGACCTGCCCGTCGGGTCGGTAGTAAAGATGGAGCTGTCGCGCGCCGGTCGCCGCAGCAACGTCTGGCGCGCCGAGTCGGTCCGGACCGCCCACACCGACGGCGGGAAGCGCGAGTAAGCGGGACCGGTCCTCCCGTCGCCCTCGCGTCGGTCGTCCCGGACCGGCCGCCGTGATCCACCTCCAATCGCGCCCCCGTGCCCGTCTCTGGTTTCCCTCCTTCGTTTCCCGCTTTCGCCTCTATCCTCCGTTCTCGCCTCCATCTTCCGTTCTCGCCTCCATCCTCCGTTCTCACCGCCGTCGTTCCGCCGGGGTCGCCGCTCCGCTCCCCGATCGGTCGGGCCCCTCTCGCCGAAGCAAATATATTAGCGGCTTCTTATATTAGCATACACAGATATGGCTCGCCAACAGTCGTCGGAAGTCCGATCTGACGGGACCGCCGCCGCGGACGACGGGTGCTGTTCGGGGGTCGAACACCCGCTCTCGGGCCGTGAGGTCGAACTCGACGTCGACGCGCTCGCGGCGCTCGGCAACGAGACGCGGTACGAGGCGCTCCGGCTCGTCGCGGCGACCGAGGGCGGCACCTGCGGCTGCGAGATCGAGCCCGCGCTCGACGTGAGTCAGGGAGCGGTCAGTCAGGCCCTCTCGCGGCTCCGCGACGCCGGGCTCGTGACGCGCCGAAAAGAGGGACGCTGGCGGTACTACGACGCGACTGAACGCGCCGCTCGGCTGCTCGACGTGCTCGACGAGACGCGCCCGACCGACCGGGGCGAAGGGGGTGAGCGGCCGTGAGCGACCGAGCCGATTCGGCGGGTGACGGGGCGACCGCCGACGCAGACGCGGATGCGGACGTGACCGACGTCGACGCCGCCGAGCGACGCTCCGTCGTCCGAGAGCGATACGCCGGCATCGCGACGCGGGCGTCGACGTGCTGTGACGACGGCGATGCCTCGGACGTCGGTTCCGATCGGATCGGCTACGCGACGGAGCAGATCGAAGCCGTGGAGGACGGGGCCGACCTCGGGCTCGGTTGCGGGAATCCGACCGCGATCGCGGCCCTCGAACCCGGGGAGACGGTCCTCGATCTCGGCTCTGGCGGCGGGTTCGACTGCTTCCTCGCGGCTCGGGAAGTCGGGCCGGAAGGACGCGTCATCGGCGTCGACATGACTCCGGAGATGGTCGAGCGGGCCCGCGAAAACGTCGAGCGAAACGACGCCGAGGCCGTCGAGTTCCGACTGGGAGAGATCGAGCACCTGCCGGTCGGGGACGCGTCGGTCGACGTGATCCTCTCGAACTGCGTGATCAACCTCTCGCCGGAGAAGCCGCAGGTGTTCCGGGAGGCGTTCCGCGTCCTCCGACCGGGCGGTCGGCTCGCGGTCTCCGACGTGGTCCGCACCGCGCCGTTCCCGGACGACGTGCGGCTCGACCCGGACTCCGTGACCGGCTGCGTCGCCGGCGCGTCGTCGATCGAAGAGATCGAATCGTTCCTCGGCGACGCGGGGTTCGTCGACGTCGCGGTCGAGCCGAAGGCGGGGAGCGAGTCGTTCATCCGCGACTGGGACGACGACCGCGACCCGAGCGAGTACGTCGTCGCCGCGACGATCGAGGGCCGTAAGCCGCGGTCCTGAACGGGGGCGGCGCGGTCGCGGCTTCGCCTATCTGTCGCCCGTCAGCCGCGGGTTCGTCACGGCGCCGTCGGCCGCGGAGGCGAAGTCGCGCGCGTACTTCGCGAGGATCCCGCCCTCGTACTGCGGCGCGGGCGCCTCCCACGCCTCGCGGCGCTCCGCGAACTCCTCGTCGGAGAGGTCGACCGAGAGGTCGCGCTCGGGGATGTCGACGGTGACGTGGTCGCCGTCCTCGATGAGGCCGATCGGGCCGCCGTCGGCCGCTTCCGGGGCGACGTGGCCGATCATCGGGCCGCGGGTGCCGCCGGAGAAGCGGCCGTCGGTGAGCAGCGCCACGTCGTCCTCGTGGCCCGCGCCGACGACGGCGGCGGTGACGCCGAGCATCTCGCGCATCCCCGGCCCGCCGGTCGGCCCCTCGTTCCGGATCACGATCACGTCGCCCGAGTCGACCGCGCCCGACTGGACGTACTCCATCGCGTCCTCCTCGTTCTCGAACACGCGGGCCGGCCCCTCGTGGTAGAACTCGTCGTCGCCGGTCACCTTCAGCACCGAGCCGTCGGGCGCGAGGTTGCCGTCGAGGATCTTGATGGCGCCCTCCTCCTCCTTCGGGTCGTCGACCGTGTAGAGGAAGTCGGCCTCGATCTCCGAGTCGTCCGGGAGCGCGCCGCGCGCCTCCAGCTCGTTGAGCTCCTCGGCGAGGGTGCGACCCGTGACGGTCATCGCGTCGCCGTGGAGCAGGTCGGCCTCCAGCAGGCGGCGGAGGACGACCGGGACGCCGCCGACCTCGTGGAGGTCGTTCATCACGCGGGTCCCGCCGGGCTGGAGGTCGGCGATCTTCGGCGTGCGCCGCGAGATCTCGTCGAAGTCCTCGATCGCCAGGTCGACGTCGGCCTCGGCGGCCAAGGCGAGCAGGTGGAGCACGCCGTTCGTCGAGCCCCCGATGGCGGTCTGGAGGGCGATCGCGTTCTCGAACGACTCCCGCGAGAGGATGTCGGAGGGACGGCGGTCGTTCTCGATGCAGTCCAGCACGAGCTCGCCCGCCCGTTCCGCGACCTCGTAGCGCTCTTTATCCTCGGCGGGCGCGGAGGCCGAGCCGAGCGGCGCCATCCCGAGCGCCTCGGAGATGGACGCCATCGTGTTGGCGGTGAACATCCCGCCGCACGAGCCCGCGCCGGGACAGGCGTGGCGCTCCAGCTCGTCGAGCTCCTCGCCGCTCATGTCGCCCTCGGCGTAGGCGCCGACGCCCTCGAACACCTGGACGATGGTGACGTCGCGCCCCTCGTGTTCGCCGGGCATGATCGAGCCGCCGTAGAGGAACACGCTCGGCAGGTCGGTGCGGATCGACGCCATCAGCATCCCGGGGAGGTTCTTGTCGCAGCCCGCGACGGTCACCAGCGCGTCCATGCGCTCGCCGAACGAGACGAGCTCGACCGAGTCGGCGATGACCTCGCGGGAGATCAGGCTCGCCTTCATCCCCTCGGTCCCCATCGAGATGGCGTCGGAGATGGTGATCGTCCCGAACTCGATCGGCATCCCGCCCGCCGCGTCGATCCCGTCTATCGCCGCGTCGGCGACGTCGTCGAGGTGGACGTTACACGGCGTGATGTCGGCGGCGGGGTTCGGCACGCCGACGATCGGCGACGAGAGGTCCTCGTCGTCGAACCCCATCGCCCGGAACATCGAGCGGTGCGGGGCGCGCTCGGCGCCCTCGGTCACGTCCCTGCTCCGCAGGTCCTCGTCCTTCTCGCCCGCGAACCGGTCCGCGTCGCCTCCGCGTCGACGGGGGGACTCCCCCTCGTCGGGTCTCGGCTGCTGTTCGCTCATACCTGACCCTGTCGCTCGGGGGTCTTAAACGACCGCAACGGGGCGAGGGTTGCTCGGTCGGGCGAACCGGTTCGGTCAGGAAGCGATGTAGCCGATCGACCGCGTCGCGACGTCTTCGATCCGTCTATCGACGAGGGAAGTCATGTGAAACTCCACCGCGGCGGCGTCGTTGAGAGTTACGAGCGACCACGGGAGGACGTGACTCCGCTTCCCGAGAGCGTCGCTCTCGTAGTCGCCGTCTCGAAGCTTGATCGACTCTTCGTGGAGATCAGAACGGTAATGAGCTGCACGCCGTGCTCGGGGAACCGAGGCGTTCCGAGAACGAGCATCGGTCGGCCCTTGTCCGAAAGCGGATCGTCTCCCCAGACGATGTCACCGTGTTTCAGCTCCTCGAAGGCCGTCACTGTATTTCCTCCATCTCTTCGGTCCGCAGTTCTTCGAGGTGTTCTTCACCGTACTCCTCATCTGCGGCCTCGTGGAGTTGGTGAAGTCGATACGCGGATCGGAGTCGATCCTCGTCGTCGGTGATCGCCCAGTACGGACTCTTGTGACGGACGAGGCCGCGGTCTTTCAGTCGCGAGAGGATCGCACTGACCGCGTCCGTGTCCAATCCGAGCCGTTCGGCGACCGTCGCCGCCTTCCACGCGCGGTCGTCGTTCTCGCTGAGGAACGAGACGATCCGTTCGGTGTCGGTCGGCGTCTCGAACCCGTCGCCGTCGGCGTCCTCGAACTCGTCGATATCGATCGTACCGCTCGACATAGAGGCATGTTGGCACTGTTGGCTAATAGCTGTTTGGTACATTTGCCTCGTAATTCGAGAGCTATTCTTGACTGCCGGACCGGAAGGGACTCACACTCGCGCCTTCAGCTCCACCCGATACCCGAACGGGTCCCTGACGTACACCGCCCCGGCCTCTCCGGTCGCGCCGAGCGGCGAGTCGAGCGTCTTCTCGACCTCGACGCCGGCCTCGGCCAGCTCGGCCTCGACCTCCTCGATCGGCTCCTCGACGACGACGGCGACGTGGTCGTAGTTCGTCGCCGTCGGCGGCTCGAACTCGTCGGTCGGCCAGCAGTGGATCACCCCGGTCGCCGACAGCCGCACGTCGAAGAACGGCTTCTCGCCGGCCGCGTACAGCGCGTCCTCGATCCCGAAGCCGAGCCGCTCGCCGTAGAACCCCCGCGCGTCGTCGGCGCCGTCCTCGGGGATCCTGAGGTTCACGTGGTCGATGTGGCGTGCCTGCATGTGACTCGGTTCGGCGCCGGAGCTCAAAAGTCGACGGGAATCCCCGGACGCGAGATCGGTCGTGTGACGTATACGGATGGAACTGAACCCGTCACACATGACCGACCTCGATCGATCCGCGCTCGTCGCCGCCGGTATCGGCCTCGTCGCGCTCGGCGGCGTCGGACTCCTCGCGCTCGTCGTCGGGTTTCCGGCCGCGAGCACGACCGGTGCCGGCGGGATGACGGGCAGCGGTGGGATGACGGGCGGCGGGATGATGGGCGGTGGCGGGATGATGGGCGGGTCGGGGCTCTTCCCGTTCGTCCTCTTCTCGCTCGCGTTCCTCGCGTTCGCGGCCGTCCTCGCGCTCGGCTACGTCGGAGTCCGAGCGATCGCGGGCGCGGGCGGAGACGACGGCGTCGACGAGGAGGCGGAACTCGATCCGATCGCCCGGCTCCAGCGACGGTACGCGGAGGGCGAACTCACCGAGGCCGAGCTCGAACGGGCGCTGGACCGCGAACTCGCCGACGAGACGGTCGACGAGGGGGGCGACCCCGCGGGCGCCGAACGCTCTGCTCCGGTGCGGGAACGGTAGCGGCGAGCGGTCGGCGCGGGCCCGGTCAGGCGAACGCGCGGAGGATCCCCGCGCCGTCCGTGCTCCGACCGAGGTCCGGGAGCGTGGCGCGCTCGGGGTGGGGCATGAGGACGGCGACCGTCTCGCGCTCCCCGAGGACGCCGGCGACGTTGTCGGTGGAGCCGTTCGGGTTGGCCGCGTCGGTGACGTTCCCGTCGGCGTCGCAGTAGCGGAACAGCACGCGGTCGTCGGCGACGAGGTCGGCGTGCGCGTCCTCGCCGATCTCGAAGCGCCCCTCGCCGTGCGCGATGGGGACCTCGATCACGTCGCCCTCGTCGTAGGCGGCGGTCCAGGGCGTGTCCGCGCGCTCGACGCGCAGGCGGACCGGCTCGCACTGGAACCGCGCGGAGGCGTTGGTGGTGAACGCGCCGGGCGTCAGCCCGGACTCGGCGCCGATCTGCGCGCCGTTGCAGACGCCGATCACGGGGACGCCCGCCTCGGCCGCGGCCCGGACCTCGGCCATGATCGGGGCGCGGGCGGCCATCGCCCCGGCGCGCAGGTAGTCGCCGTACGAGAAGCCGCCGGGGAGGACGATCCCCTCCGTGTCGTCCGGGAGCCCGTCCTCGTGCCAGACCCGCTCCGCGTCGACCCCGAGGTGGTCGAGCGCGCGGACCGCGTCGCGGTCGCAGTTCGAACCGCCGAACTGAACCACCGAGACCGTCATCGCTCGGCGACCGCGACGTCGTAGTCGTGGATGGTCGGATTCGCGAGGAGCCGCTCGGCCATCTCGTCGGCGCGGTCAGCGGCTTCGTCGGCGTCGGCGGCCTCCAGGTCCACCTCGAACCGGTCGGCCGACCGCAGGTCCGACAGCTCGAACCCGAGGCGTTCGAGCGCCCGCTGGGTCGTCTCGGCCTCGGGATCGAGGACGCCCCGCTTCAGCCGGACCGTCACCGTCGCGGTGTATGCCGTCATGGCCGGTACTGCGGAGTCGTGTGTAAAAACCGTTTTGGAACGGCCCTTCTATCCATATTCGTGGATACATATCGGTCGATCGTGCGAGACGCGGCTCGGTCCAGAACGAAAGGGGCAAACCCCTCCGCGATCTGATCCCGGCGTATGCAGCCGTTCGAACCCGCGGAGGTGATCGTCGCATGACCCGCGAACTGACCGAGATCACGGTCGTCGGAGGAGACAAGACCGGACTCATCGCGCGGGTCACCTCCCTGCTGTTCGAGCGGGGAATCAACATCGAGGACCTCGACCAGGCGGTCCGCGAGGGCGTCTTCCGGATGACGACCCGCGTGGACGCCTCCGAGATGGACACCTCGCGCGGCGAGCTCCGGCGCGCGCTCGCCGAGCTCGGCCGCGAGCTCGACGTCGACATCCAGGTCCGGTTCCCGAGCGACCGCGACGCCCGCCGGATCGCGCTCCTCGTCACGAAGGAGACGCACGCCCCCGAGGCGCTGCTGGAGGCCGAGGCCAACGGCGACCTCGCCGACGACGGCGAGGAGGCCGAGATCCCGGTCGTCATCGGCAACCGCGGCGACCTGCGGTCGCTCGCGGAGCGCTACGACAAGCCCTTCTACGACGTGGGCGACGGGAGCGGGAACACCGACGAGGAGCGCCTGCTCGACCTCCTGGCCGAGTACGACGTGGACCTGATCGCGCTGGCCCGCTACATGCGGATCCTCTCGCCGGAGGTCGTCTTCCGGTACGAGGGCCGGATCATCAACGTCCACCCCTCGCTGCTGCCGGCGTTCCCCGGCGCGGAGGCGTACCGGCAGGCGAAGGACGCCGGCGTCCGCATCGCGGGCGTCACCGCCCACTACGTGACGACCGACCTCGACCAGGGGCCCGTGATCGCCCAGCGCGCCTTCGACGTGCCCGCCGGCGCCGAGGTCTCGGAGATCAAGCGCCGCGGGCAGCCGCTGGAGGCCGACGTGCTGCTCGACGCCGTCCGGCTCCACCTCGCCGACGCGATCGCGATCCACCGCGGCACGGTCCACGTGCGCGAGGACGCCGACGTCGACGCCCAGCTCGGGCTCAGCGAGGCCGCGATCGACGCCAACCCCGACGAGCCGGTCGACGGCGAGCCGCTGTCTCGCTCCGGGACGCCGCCGGTCGAGAGCGACTGACCGGCGACGGCCGGAAGCGACCCGCCGTCCCGTTCGACCCCTTTTAAACCACCGGGCGCGTAGAACCGACAGTGTCGACGACCGGTCCCCTCTCGCGGTTCGCCGCCGACGCCCGCGCCGCCGTCGGGCGCGACGAGCGCCTGATCCTCCTGTTTCTCCTGTTGCTCTCCCTCGCGGCGCTCGCGGTCTTCCTCCACTACACGACGCTGATCCTCGACGGGCTTCCGGACGTGATCCCCTCCGCGGTTTCGCGGCCGTGAGGGGGCCGCAGTCGCGATCGCTCGCTCACGACCCGTCGCCGTCGTCGCTCTCCTCACCCTCCTCGATCGACTCCATGACGCGGGCGTGGAATTCCTGCAGCACCGCCGACTCGTCGTCGGCGAGCACCGTGTCGGAGTCGACGAGCGTCGCGAGCCCGAACGAGAGCGGCGTCGGCGAGTCGACGGCGTGGCGCACGACGTCGACGTCGCCGTCCGCGACCGCGCCGAGCACCTCCCGGATCCCCGCGACGTCGAGCCGGTCCTCCAGCAGCTCTCGGTACGTCTCCTCGGCGACGGCGAACTCGTCGAGCTCGTCCGCGAACGAGAGCAGCATCTCGGCCGACACCTGCTGTTCGGCCGCGGTCTTCTCGTACCCCTTGTACCGTTTCAAGATGAGCAGCGAGCGCGCCGCGTCGATCCGGAAGTAGCGCTGGTGGAGGTCCGTCCCCCGCACCGCCTCGCGGAGGTCCTCCCGGACCGTCTCGGGGTCGAGGCCGCGGAGGATCGCGGCGACGTCGACCTTGCGGTTCAGCGGGAGCGCGAGCGAGAAGCCGCGGTCCGCGACCGCGACGGCGACGTTCGCGTCCGTGCGGTCCGCGACCGCGGCGGCGACGAGCCGCGAGAGGCCGTCGTTGAACCGCCGGCCGTAGTTCGAGTGGACGTAGAACCGGCGCTTGTACTCGGCGCGGTCGAGCTCCTCCTCCACGACGAGCCGCGAGGGAGTGGGAACGCTCTCCTCGCCCGCGTACGCGACCTGCTCGTCGTAGGTCCGCGCGATCGCTCGGACCGCGTTCTCGTCGAGGGGGAACTCCCGGAGCCGCGCGCGGACCGCCGGCGGCCCGCCCGCTTCGAGCCGGTCGAGCAGCTCGCCCTGGAACGCCAGCACCTCCCGCGCGAGGTCGTACGACAGGGGCAGCCGCTCGGAGTACCACGAGGGGACGGTCGGGCGCTCGCTCGTCCGGTCGACGTACACCTTCGAGCCGCGGCGGTACCGGAAGGCGAACCGCTCGCCGCCGAGGGTGAAGACGTCGCCGGACTCCAGGGTGTCGAGGTAGCTCTCGTCGAGCGTCCCGACCGGCTCCCCGTCGCGCGTGAGCACCTGACAGCTGAACGAGTCCGGGATGGTGCCGACGTTCGTCATGTAGATGACCCGCGCCAGCCGGCCGCGCTTCCCGACGAGAAGCTCGCCGACCGGGTGCCCCTCGTGGTGGTGTTCCCCGCCCGGCGGGTCGTTCTCGTCGCGCCACACCTTCGGGTAGACGTTCCTGTCTTCGAGCCCATCGTAGTCCGCCGTGAGGTACCGCATGAGGCGCTCGTACTCGTCCTCGCCGAAGCCGCGGTACGGGTGCGCGCGCCGGAGCGTCTCCCGGACCTCGCGGTCGGGGCGGATCCGGTTTATCGCCATCCCGTAGACGTGCTGGGCGGCCACGTCGTAGGCGCCCTCGGGGAGGAAGACGCGGTCGACGAACCCGTCCTCGGCGCGGGCGAGCATCGCCGCGCACTCGACCAGCTCGTCGCGGTCGAGCGCGAACAATCGCCCCTCGACCGTCTCGCCGGGGCTGTGGCCCGCGCGGCCGACGCGCTGGAGCAGCGCCGCGACCGACTTCGGCGACCCGACCTGGACCACCAGGTCGAGGTGGGGCATGTCGATGCCGAGCTCTAGGCTCGTCGACGTGGTCACCACGTCCAGCTCGCCCGCCTTCAGCCCCTCCTCGATCCGGGTGCGCTGCCCCTCGCCGAGGCTCCCGTGGTGACAGCCCGAGTCCGACTCGTCGTAGCCGAAGCGCTCGCGGAGCTCCTGCAGGGTTCGCTCCGCGCCCGACCGGGAGTTCGTGAACACCAGCGTGTTCTCGTGGGACTCGATCAGCTCGCGGAGCGACTCGTAGAACCGGTCGGTGACGACCGACCTGGGGGTGTGGATCAGGTCGGCCGCCGGCGTCCGCAGTTCGAGGTCGAACTCCCGGACGAACCGCGCGTCCACCAGCTCGTACGGGCGCGGTTCGAGCCCGGACTCGTCGCCGACCTCGCCCGCGACGCGCTCGCGGCCGACGAGGAACTCGGCGACCTCGTCGAGCGGCTCGACCGTCGCCGAGCAGCCGATCCGAGTCGGCGAGCCGTCGGCCAGCTCCGTCAGCCGCTCCAGCGAGACGGCGAGGTGCGTGCCGCGCTTGTTCGCGGCCAGCGAGTGGATCTCGTCGACGATCACGTACTCGACCGTCCGGAGCTTCTCCTTGAACTTCGGGGAGTTGAGCAGGATCGCCAGCGTCTCCGGCGTGGTGTTGAGCACGTGCGGCGTCTCCTCCAGCATCGCCCGCCGGTCCGCCTCGCTCGTGTCGCCGTGCCGGATCGCCTGGCGGACGTCGGGGTCGGCGTCGTCGCCCGGTTCGCCGGCCTTCGACAGCTCCGCCGCGATCCCCTCGATCGGGGCCTCCAGGTTGCGCTTGATGTCGTTCGCGAGCGACTTCAGCGGCGAGACGTAGAGACAGTACACCGAGTTCTCCAGCCCTCCCGCCCGCTCGCGGGCGAAGAGGTCGTCGAGCACGGCGGTGAAGGAGGCGAGCGTCTTCCCGCTGCCGGTCGGCGCGGCGACGAGGCAGTTTCTCCCCTCGTCGACGTGGGGAATGGCCTCGCGCTGCGGCGGCGTGAAGAAGCCGCCGTTCTCGCCGACGTACGCGCCGAACTCCGAGACCCACCAGCGGCGGACCGGCGGCGAGAGGCGGTCCAGCACGTCGGCGTCCGGGAGCGGCACCGTCTCCGGATCGAACTCGACGGCGGGGGCGTCGCGTCCGGCGAGCGCCTCGCGGAGGAGCGCCCGCGCGGACGGGCGCTCCGCGCCGCGGTCCGTGAGTTCCGTCACTACCGCGTACGTGGGCGCGCGAAGGGATATCGGTTGCGTCGGTGGTCGCGCGCTCGCCCGCGTCGGCGACCGTACCGAACCGCCTCGTTTATCCGCGGTCCGTCCGTGGCGCCGCACGTATGAGTGGAACCTCGCCGGCGACGGAGCGGGAGATAGACCGCAACCTGTTCGTCACCGTCTCGGGGCCGCCGGGGTGCGGGGCGACGACGCTGGTCGAGGGGCTCGCGGAGGCGCTCGACTGCGGCTACGTCTCCGGGGGGGAGCTGTTCCGCGAGATCGCGGCCGAGCGCGACATGAGCCTCTCGCAGCTGATCGCGAAGACCGGCGAGTCGGAGGAGATCGACCGCGCGCTCGACCGGCGGCTCCGCCGGATCGCCGAGAAGTGGGGGACCGCCAACAAGGCGTTCGTCCTGGAGTCGCGCCTCGCCGGGTGGATCGCCGGGAACCGCGCCGACGTCCGGATCTGGCTCGACGCGCCGGACGAGGTGCGCGCCGACCGGACGCTCGACCGCGAGGAGATGACCTCGGAGATGCAGGTCCGCGAGGTGATAGAGGAGAAGCGCTACAAGTCGTACTACGGGATCGACCTCTCCGACCGGTCGATCTACGACCTCGCGATCAACACGGGGCGGTGGGACGTCGAGACGACGCTCGACGTCGCGCTCACCGCCATCGAGGGGTACGACGTCGAGGCCGACGAGGGCGCGTTCGACACGCCCGACTTCGAGATTTAGGGAGTAGCCTTTCTGGCCGCGACCCCGCGCCTACAGCGTGATCACGTGGTCGACGCCGACCTCGCCGAGCGCCGCGTAGAGGTCGGGGAAGCAGCCGACGGTCGCCCCCTCCACGGTGTTCGTCGGCTCGTAGCGGTCCCGGCCGTGCTCGTCGGTGCGGTCGAACTCGGCGAGCCCCCGGCGGGTGGCGCACTGGTCGCACAGCATGAGGAGGATGTCCCGCTCGGCCGCCACGTCGGCGAGCCGCTGGCCCAGGGGATCACCCTCGCGGAGCGCGTACGTGTTGTCGTGGAAAAAGAACATCCCGACCACGTCGGCGCCGTGGGCCCCCGCCTCCAGCTGCGGGAGGATCATGTCCCCGAGCACGTAGTCGATGGTCTGTCCGGCCGTCGCGAAGACGTACGCGACCTTCATACCGCGGGGACGACGGGACGGGACATCGCTCCGCGGGCATCGGCAGGATTCCCCGCCGTCTGTGACGAGTGGCGCACCGGTGGGGGTCGAGCGTCGCCCGCGGCGGGAGCGGGTCCGCAGCGGGAGCGAGCCCGCGGCGAGAGCGAGTCCGCGGTCAAACGACGACGGAGCCGAAGGGGTACGCCCCAGTCTCCGCGGTCCAGACCGGCCCCGCCTCGACGTCGACGAGCGAGACCCGGTCGTCGTCGTAGTGCGAGACGACCAGCCGGTCGCCGACGCGGGTGGCGACGAGGCCCGGCGCCGGCGTCTCGACGACGGCACCCAACAGCGACCGGAGCCCGGGCGCGGCGGCGTCGAGCACCCACCACTCCCCGCCGATCCGGAACAGGTCGACGGGGCGGTCGAACCCCTCGTGGACCGCGACGACCCCGAGGTCGCGGTCGAACTCGTGGACGACGCCGTCATCGCGACCGGGCACGAAGACCCGGTCGGCCGTGACGACGAGGTCGTACGGGTCCGCGCCGACCGCGGCCTCCCCGAGGACCGGCTCGTCGGTCGGGGCGCCCGCGCCGTCGCGCCGGACGAGACCCCCGTCCGTATCGAACGCGACGATCCGAGCGCCCGCCTGGTCGACGGCGTAGCCGCGGTCGCCGTCGGGGCCGACCGCGACGCCCTGCACCCGGGCGTCGGGCCCGACGCCGACGGCGCCGAGCCGCTCGCGGGCGACGGGGTCCACGACGTCGACGACGCCCTCCCGCCGGCTGCCGGCGTAGAGCCGACCGCCGTCCGGGGCGACGGCGACCTCGTGTGGCTCGGCGCCGACCCCGATCCGGGTGACGAGCGTCCGTGACTCGGGGTCGACGACGGCGAGCGCGTCGCCGGCGGTACAGGAGACGAACAGCTCGCCGTTCGCGGTCGCGAAATGCGTGGGGCCGAGCACGCCGGTCTCGACCCGCGAGACGGCGCCGTCCGGGTCGACCGCGGTGACCGCCCGCTCGCCCATCGTCGCGACGAAGGTCCGCCCCGCGGCGGTCGTCGCGTGGACCGGGTGGCTGCCGACCGGGACCTCGCCCAGCGGCTCGCCGTCGGCGAGCGCGAACAGCGCGAGGACGTCGTCGCCCTCGCAGGGGACCGCGACGACGCGGTCGGGCGGGCGGTCGGAGTCGCCCGCGTCGCCGCGGTCGGCCGCCCCGTCGCCCGTCATCCCGTACAGGAGAAGTCGCCGCTGCTGTCGTCGCCGCCGACGCTCCCCTCCGTCTCGATCACGACGCTCGTCGCGGTCTCGACGGGGTAGCGGCCGCGGTCGCCCTCGACGTTCGCCCACTCGCCGAAGCCGCCGTCGTACACGCGCACGTCCTCGAAGCCGATCGCCCGGAGCGTCAGCCACGTCGACGTGGGGTCGACGTTGTCGTCGCCGTAGACGACGACGGTGCCGGACCGGTCCAGCTCGGCCCGGTTCTCGTACAGCCCCACGAGCTCGCCCGGGTCGGTCATCCGCCGGCCGGAGACGTTGCCGACCCAGTGGACGCCGATCGCGCCCGGGAGGTGCCCGTGGCGGTCGTTGTCGGGGTTCAGGGCGTCGGCGGCGGGCGCGCCGAGGTACGCCTCCGGGGCGCGAACGTCGACGAGGCCGGGGCCCTCGCCGTTGAACGTCCCGAGGCGATCGGCGAGCCAGTCGCGGGTGACCCACGCCGACTCCGCGGGGTCGGGATCGTACTCGGTCGGCGTGACCCGGTCTCGGGAACCGGTCCCGAGCCGACCGTTCCAGCCCGAGAGGCCGCCGTTGAGGGCGCGGATCGAGCCGCCGTGGCCCAGCGCCGCGAGCGCGAACGCGGTCCGGGTCACCCGGGACCCGACGCTCGCGCCGTAGACGAGGACGTCGTCGTCGGGCGACACGCCGACCTCGCCGAACGCGGCCGCGATCGCCTCGACGTCCGGAACCAGGCCGGCGCCGCTCGACTCCCGGCCCGTGATCGCGTCGAACGGGACGCGCCTGGCGCCGTAGATCCGCTCCTCGCGGAAGCGCTCGGCGTTCCGCGCGTCGAGGACGACGACGTCCCCGCGGTTGTCGGCGAGCCAGCTCGGCCCGACGAAGTGGGCGACGTTCCCGCTCACCTCGTACCGCGCGGCGACGTCGGCCGGGGTCGAGACGCCGAGGCAGCCGGCCGTGCTCGCCGCGCCGGCGACCGTCGCGCCCGCCGCGGCCCGGAGGAGCCCGCGACGGGTCGACGCCGGGTCCGGCTCCCGCTCGTCGCGGGCGTCGTCGGCGCTCCCGTCGTCGGGGTCGTCGTCGACGTCCCCGTCGTCGGACGCGCTATCGGGGGTCATCCGCAGTAGCAGTGGTCGTCCATGCACCACGAGGCCTCCATCTCGCCGAACGTGATCCCGAGCGAGGCGAGCGACGCCTGCACCCGCGACACCGCGTCCTCCTCCGGGCGAACGGTGCCGGCGACCGCGCCGGTGGGCGCCTCGCCGGCCTCGACCGTCGCGACGACCTCGCGGCTCGCGTGGTCGATCACGGCGACCTGGTTCGCGTCCTGCACGGGGACGTACAGCTTCTCGCGGTTCGGCCCCCAGGCGCCGGCGATGCTGCTGCCGCCGACGTCGAGGGTGGTCGCGTACTCGTTCGCCTCCAGGTCGATCACGCCGACGCCCTCGCCGGGGATGAAGAGGTACGCGGCCGTGTTGTCGGGGGCGACCTCGCTCGTGATCGGCGCGCCCGGGAGCCCGTCGTCGCGGGTGACCTT
Organism: Halorubrum rutilum; assembly: GCF_042665015.1. Lineage (GTDB taxonomy): Archaea > Halobacteriota > Halobacteria > Halobacteriales > Haloferacaceae > Halorubrum > Halorubrum rutilum. The sequence continues at coordinate 267,845 of NZ_JBHTBL010000005.1, forward strand.
CGCGATCTCCTCCGGGCTCTCCGGATCGGAGATGTCCCAGACGCTCTCGGAGCCCTCGCGGGGCACCTCGGGGTCGCCGCCGAGCGTCCCCTCGCCGTTCTCGACGAGGAGGAGCTCCCCGTCGAAGGAGGCGGTGCACATGAACGGGAGGACGTTGCCCTCGGTGACCGGCTCGCCGGCGTCGACCCGGGTCACCGTCTCGAAGGGGTCGACGCTCAGCACGCGGATCGCCTCGTCGGCGACGTCGACGACGAAGGCGTAGTCGCCGTCCGGGCCGAGCGTCATGTCGCAGGGACCGACGTAGCCGGTCTCGATCTCGGCGGTCACCTCGCCGAAGGCGTCGCTGTCGCGGTCCGCGTCGACGCGGAAGATGGCGTGGTTCTCGTCGCCCTCGGGCGCCATCCCGGTCGTCCCGCCCGAGGCGATCAGGAGGTGCTCGCCGTCGGGCGTCACGTTCGGGTAGTTCGGGCCGTACCCCGTCTCGACGAAGGCGAGCTCCTCCAGCGTGCGCTGGTCGAACGCCCGGACGCCGCCCGAGACGTTCAGCCAGAGCACGTCGTGCTCGTCGTCGATGCCCGTGGCGTACTGGTTGGCCGGGAAGGAGGCGGTCGTGCCGAGGAACGCGGTCGTGAGCAGCTCGTCGCTCTCCGTGTCGATGACGCTCAGCGTCCGGTCCCCGTTGTTGAAGACGAACATCGTCGGCGCGGGCTCGTCGCCGCCCCCGCCGTCGCTTCCCCCCGAGCAGCCGGCCAGCGCCGTCGTCGCGCCGACGGCCCCCGAGGCCTGCAGGAGGCGCCGCCGGTCGATCCCGTCGGCGAAGGGGTTCCGCCGGTCGTCGTTGGCCAGCTCGCTCCCCTTCGCGGGGCGCGGTCCCGCGCCGCCCGACGCGCCGGGGCCCCCGTCGGCCGAGGCGCTCGACGCCGCGTCGTTCGCTCCGCAGCCGCAGTCGTCGCTCATACGCCCACGACGCGGCTCGCGCGTAAAGGGCTCTCGGACGCGCGCTTCGTTGCCCCGTGTGTCACATAGGAGCAAGTGTTGCTCGTTCCTCCGACCGGTGCGCACCGTTACCGTCTTCAGCGACGTTTTAGGTGCGGGCGCACTCCGCTCCGGTAATGATGCTCTCGCCCGTCGCTTACGTCGGGATCTCGGTCGCGGTCGGGCTCTCGTTCGGCGTGCTGTTACAGAAGGCGCGGTTCTGCTTCGTCAGCGCGTTCCGCGACTTCGTCGCGTTCAAGGACACCCGCGTGTTGAAGGGACTGCTCGCCGGCATCGCGGTGATGACCGTCTTCTGGAGCGTCCAGGCTACGTTCGGCTACTTCCGCGGTTTCTGGACGCCCGCGTGGGGGCTCGGCTCGCTGTTCGGCGGCTTCGTCTTCGGGCTCGGGATGACGCTCGCCGGCGGCTGCGCCTCGGGCACCCTCTACCGCGCCGGGCAGGGGTACCTCCAGTTCTGGCTCGTCCTCCTGTTCATGTTCGTCGGCTACGTCCTCTTCGCGTTCGCGTTCCCGGTCGCGGAGACGTACTACTTCCAGACCCTGAACCCGTTCGAGGGGCAGACGCTGTACCTCTCGCTCCCGTTCTCGCCGGCGATCACGGGCGCGCTGGCGGTCGCGGTCGGCACCCTCGCGTACGCGTTCGTGAAGGGGAGAAGCGCCCTCCCGGACGACCCCTCCGGCGGGACCGGCGTGGGGGCCGACACCCGCGCGCAGGCCGCGCTCGGCGCCTCCCGGACGCTCTCGGCGGTCTCGGTCGGACTGCGCGGCATCGCCGACGGGACCGTCGCGTACGCCCGGGGGCTCCGCGACGACGACCGGCCCCTCGCGGTCCGGCTCCGCGACTCGTGGGACGCGCGGACCGCGGGCGTGGCGATGGCGCTCGTCGCGAGCCTCTGGTTCTACGTGCACGGCCACTGGGCGATCACCGGGAGCGAGGCGCGCTGGGCCGGCTACCTGCTCGCGGGCGCCGGGTTCGACGTCGCGAGCGTCGAGTACTGGGGGTCGATCCTGTTCCGCGACGGCGACGTCTCGCTGACGATCGACATGATCATGATCGCGTCGCTGATCGTCGGCTCCTTCCTCGCCGCGTACGCCTCCGGCGACTTCCGGGTCCGGAAGCCGAAGCTGAACCGGGTGCCCAACTACGCCGTCGGCGGGCTCCTGATGGGCGTCGGCTCGCGGCTCGCGGCCGGCTGCAACATCGCGAACCTCTTCTCGGGGGTCGCGCTGCTGTCGATTCACTCATTCCTGGCCGGCGCGGGGATCATCCTCGGCGTCTACGTGATGACCCACTACATGTACCGCGAGGTCGGCTGCGCGATCTAAGAGGAATTCTCGACCGGATTCGAAGCCGCTGATCGGGACGACTACGGGCCGATCTGTAAGGACGTGGTATCTCTTGAAGCCGTATGCACGCTCCTCTGAGAAACCACCGCGGAGAACATCTCCAAAGCCCCAGCCGGCTCCGGTCGAGGGGCTCGCTGCGGTCCTCAATCACTCGCTGCGCTCGTTCTCTGCGGTCCTGGCGTCGCCCGTCTTCCCGGAGCCGGCTGCCCCTTTGAGTCCCTCCCCCGCACAGCCCCGCAACCGCAGCCTCACGCCTCCCCAGCCTCGTCGGTGGTCCTCCGCGTTGCTCCGGACCACCGACTCCCTCGCACGCGCTGACTCGCGGCCGCCGGGGGCGGCCGCTCGCAGGCGCGCGCCGCCGCACCGGCATAGTCAGTACCGAATCGGCGCCGACGACTCTCGGCCGTGAAGCCTCTCAAAGACGAGAATACCAGCAAAAACTTCGACCGCCGGCTCAGGCGTCAGCCGCCGCGCCGGTCTCCAGCTCGAAGTCCCACTCCTCGTAGCCGCCGGACATGCTGGCGACGAGCACGCCGTCCTCGACGCCCTCGTAGCTCTGGATCAGCATCGCGGCCTGCTTCGACGACTGGCCGACCGGACAGGCGCAGACCACGTCGGTGTCGTCCCAGTCGATGTCGGGGACGCGGGAGGGGAGGTCCCCCAGCGGCACGTTGATCGCGCCGGGGATGTGCCCCTGCTCGTACTGTTCGGGCGGTCGCGTGTCGATGACGCGGACGTCGCCCTGCTGGACGCGCTCGTTGACTTCCTCGGGGGTGAGTTCCTCGACCATGATCATTCCTTCCGCATGAAGATGCGGTAGCGGCCGTCGCCGGACTTCCACACCTTGGCGGTCGCGTCGTCGCCGACCGCCTTCGGGACGTTCTCCGTGCTCGGGACGTGGTCCGTCTTCTGGACCAGCACGTCGCCGGGCGAGAGCCCCGCGATGGCCTTCTTCGCCTCGACCTGGGGGTACGGGCAGACCTCGCCGGTCATGTCCTGTACCTCGGTCGCGTCCGCCAGGAGCGACTCGGCGGTCTCGTCGTCGAGCTCGTCGGGCATCTCGACGACGTCGTCCCACGATGGTTGACTCATACGGACCGGTACGCGTCTCGCCCGGTAACCCCTTTCGTGTGCGGCAGGCTTCTCCCGTATCTCGGACGGGCGATCGCGGCGCACGACCGCGATAGCCGTCGAGACGACCGTTTCCGTCGGACTCTTATCGGGGAGCGACCTACGGAACCCATGAGCGAGTACGTCGTCGACGAGTCGACGATCTTCGAGACGCCCCTCGTGGAGCTCGACCTCGACATCGAGGCCGACGCGGACGTGTACGCGAAGGCGGAGTGGTTCAACCTCTACGACGCCCCGCACGGCGGCGGGTCGATCAAGTCCCGGATCGCGAAGGGGATGCTGGACGGCGCCGAGGAGCGCGGCGACCTGGAGCCCGGCGTCACCGTGATCGAGCCGACCTCCGGCAACACCGGCAGCGAGGTGGCCCGGCTCGCGGCCGCCCGCGGCTACGACGTCGAGATCGTCATGCCGGACAACGCCGCCGGCGGGAAGGTCGAGGCGGTCCGGGACGCGGGCGCGGAGATCCACTTCGTCGACGCCAACCTCGGCTACGACGCCGTCATCGAACGCTGCGAGGCGATCATCGCGGCCGACCCCGAGGCGTACTTCCGCCCGAACCAGTACGAGAACCCCGACAACCCCGGCACCCACGAGCGGACGACCGCCCGCGAGATCTACGAGGCGACCGACGGCGACGTGACCCACTTCGTCGCCGGCGTCGGCACGGGCGGGACGATCACGGGGACCGGCCGCGGCCTGACCGACCTGAGCGACGGCGCCGTCGAGGTCGTCGGCTTCGAGCCGGACGAGCAGCTCCACGCCATCGACGGTCTCAAATTCCTCAAGACGGGCGACCACTACCACCCCGAGACGTACGACGAGTCGGTCCTCGACCGGACGGAGTACGTCACCACCTCGGACGCCTACGACCGGGCGCGGGCCCTCCGGGAGCGCTACCTCGACGACTCGGTCCCCGTCGCCGACCCCGGCCAGCACGACGAGGCGACGGTCCGCGAGCACCTCCGCGTCGGCGACCAGTTCGTCGTGGGCACGTCTGCGGGCGCGGGCGCCGCGGTAGTGGCGAACCTCGACGCGGCCGGCGACCTCGCGGACGACGACGTGGTCGTGTTCATGCTGTGCGACCGCGGCGACAAGTACGCGGACATCCCGCTCTGGGAGGACTATTTATAAACGGGCCGTCTTCGCGAGGAAAGAAACTGAACCGTTACCGTCCGCCGGAGGCGGCCGGGATGACGCGGACCTGCGCGTCGGCCGGGACCTCGGCGTCGACGCCGTCGACGGGCGTCCCCTCGACGTAGACGTTGATGAACTCCTTGATCTCGCCGTCTTCGAGCACGCTGTCCCGGAGCTCCGGGCCGTGCTCGTCGGCGTGGTTGTCGAACAGTTCGCGGACGGTGGCGCCCTTGACCTCGACCTCCGAGGTCGCGGACCCGCCGACGAGGACGGCCGGCAGCTTGATCGTTGCCATACGTCACGTTCGCGTCCCAGTCCAAAAAGGGACGCGTCGACGGCAACCGCGGCCACGGCCTAACACGACCGGCGTCCCGCCACGGTCCGCTCGCGCCGGTTCCGACCGACGGTCCCGCGTCGGCGACGGGGCGGGGGTTGGCGACGGGAAGCGGGTCGGCGTCGTCGGAACCGTCGCCGGTGTCGTCCCCGGCCGTCCCCGAACGCGTCGCCGGTCGTGCGGACAGGACGCACCTCCGAGATGCCGGCAGGACGCGCCGGTGGGCGGCCGGCTTATGCGTTCGCGGCGATAAGGGCGGCCGAATGAGCGACCTCGATCTCGATCCGACGCAGCTCGACCGCTACTCCAGACACATCATCATGGACGACGTCGGCCCGGAGGGCCAGAAGGCCCTGCTCGACGCCGAGGTGCTCGTCCTCGGGGCGGGCGGGCTCGGCGCGCCGATCATCCAGTACCTCGCCGCCGCCGGCGTCGGCACGCTCGGAATCGCCGACGACGACGAGGTCGAGCTGTCGAACCTCCAGCGCCAGGTCATCCACGGGAACGACGACGTCGGCCGGAAGAAGGTCGACTCAGCCGCCGACTTCGTCGAGGGGCTGAACCCCGACATCGACGTCCGGAAACACGAGCTCCGGGTCACCTCGGACAACATCGAGGACCTCATCGACGGCTACGACTTCGTCGTCGACGGCACGGACAACTTCGCGACGCGGTACCTCGTCAACGACGCCTGCACCCTCGCCGGGATCCCCTTCTCGCACGGCTCCATCTTCAAGTTCGAGGGGCAGGTGACGACGTTCGCCGGCGACGACGACTCGCCGTGTTACCGCTGTCTGTTCCCCGAGGCGCCGCCGGCCGGGATGGTCCCGAACTGCGCGACCGCCGGGGTTCTCGGCGTGCTCCCCGGAACGGTCGGCTGCCTGCAGGCGACCGAAACGGTGAAACACGTCATCGGCGAGGGCGAGTCGCTCGACGGCTCGATGCTGTTCTTCGACGCGCTCGACATGGAGTTCGACAAGGTCGAGATCCCCAAGCAGGACGACTGCCCGGTGTGCGGCGACGACCCCGCCATCGAGTCGGTGCAGGACGTCGAGTACAACGCCTCGTGCGCCATCGACGTCGGCGGCGACGACGAGGCGGAGCCCGAGATCGAAGCGGACGACTGAGGCCCGACGCTCGGCGAAATTTTCTTTTCAGCGAAGCACCGGCCGCGACCTACACTCAAGGAGCGTGAGCGTCAACGACGCGAGCTAACCCAGAAACGATGCGGTGGCGCGCGCCTGCGAGCGGCCGCCCTCGGCGGCCGCGAGGAGCGCGTGCGAGGGAGTCGCGACCGAAGGGAGCGACGAGGCTGGGGAGGCGTGAGGCTGCGGGGCGGTGCAGTCGGGCGGGACTCAAAGGGGCAGAAACGAGGGCGAGTTAGGCGACGAGAGCACCGCAGGGAGGGAGCGAAAGCGACCGACCGAGGAGCGCAGCGAGCGTAACTCGCCCTCGTTTCTGGGGCTTTGGAGGTGTTCACCGGTGATCCGACGTCGACCGCGTACAGCCGAGCGGCTGGGACCGTGGCGGTCTTCACCGCCGACTCGGAATCAACCACGTATAAACGAACGGTCGGGACCGCGAAGCCTGACACCGCCGACTCCGAGACGCACACGCGGATGTCGCGTTCGAACGCGTCCTACCGCTCGCTCCGCACCGAGACCGTCTCCTGTTCGAACGCCTCCTCGTCGCCCCGCCAGCGCCACGAGCCGACGAACGGGTAGCCGTCGAGCGCGCAGATGACGTACGAGTGGTCCGGCCACGTCGCCCGCGCGGCGTCCGTCTCGCTCGGGTGGGTCGGGCCCGTGGGGTGCGAGTGGTAGAAGCCGACCACGTCGAGCCCGTCGCCCTCGATCGTCTCGATGAGCTCGAACTGCTCCTCGGGGTCGATGAGGTAGCGGATCTGGGGCGTGTCGGCGACGTTCTCCGCCTGATACGTGTCGGTGACGACGCTCGGCTCGCCGTCGGTCCCGTGGGTGCCGGCGAGGACGCCGCAGACCTCCGCCTCGCCGCCGCCGTACGCGTGGTAGACGATGTCGTCGTAGACCGCTCGCGAGAGTTCGATCATGGCCGAGCGAAGGCGACTCCGACCGATAAGTCCGTCCCGACCGGCAAGGGCCGCGCTCCGTCACAGGTAGCGGCAGTCGTTGACGGGCTAGCGGAGGGTTTTGCCGCCGCGGTCGGAGTCGCTGGCATGAGCGACGCCGAGCACGGGTCGCCGGCGCCGACCGCCGACGAGGCGCTCCACACGACCCTCGACATGCCGTTCGACGACGCGGTCCCCTTCGTGCAGATCGAACACGAGCTCGCCGACTTCGAGACGGTGCGCGTCACGCGGTTGGACCGGATGATCGAGGGGATGCTCGGCCACGACGACGTCGAGCGGACCGCCCTCATCGTCGTCTGTCACCCAGAGATCGCGTTCGACGCGATCGAGATCGACCCCACGCTCGCCGGGATGCTCCCCTGTACCACCATCGTCTACGAGCGCGAGGGCGACGACCGGGTGCACGTCCACCACACGTCGGCGACGAAGGCGATCCGCGACCTCGGCTGCGCGCCCGCCGACGCCGGCGGCGCGGTCGAGGACCTCGTCGAGAAGACCGGCGAGCTGATGACGGTCGTCTGGGAGAACATCGAGGAGCACGGGCGAGAGCGGGCACCGGAGGGGTAGACCGGCGGAACCGCGGCTTCGAACCGCCTCCGCTACAGCCCCTCGACCCGCCGGAGCGCGTTCCGCACCGCCCCCGGCGTGGCGTGCGGCCCGCCCTGTACCCGGTGGTCCGGGAGGAGGAGCGGGACCGGGTTCTCGTCGAGCGCGTTCCGCACGAGTTCGAGGTCGTCGGGGTCGTCCGCGTCGAGCGCGGCCAGGCGCGTGAGCCGGCTCACCGACACCTCCTCGCCGTAGGGGACCGTGCGGAGCGCTTCGAGGACGTCGCGCCGGTCCGTCGGCACCGTGAGCCCGACGGCGACGTCGGCGAACTCGTCGCGCTCGCCGCGGACGTACGCGCCGATCCGGTCGAGCAGCTCGTGGTCCGGCTCCGCGTCCGCCGGCACGTCCGCCGGGAACGACACCGAGATGACCCGCCCGCCGGCGAAGCCGACTTCGACCGCTCGGTCGAGGGCCGCGAACTCGCGGGCGAAGACGCCCGACGTTCCCGTCGTATTCATACCCGTCACACGACGGGCCCGACGGTTAAAACGAGGGGGCGAATCCCGCGTCGGGCCCGTGCGGCCCACGGCGCGCCCCGCGGACGGCCGGCCCCGCAAGTCTTATGAACAGATACGTGCATTAGTGTACAGTAATGGAGGATACAACCGAGCTGGCCCCCGCGGTCAGGTCGATACTGTCGGCCGCGCGCGACCGGGCGGCCGAGGGCCGAACCGACCGCGTCGACGTCGACCCGCGCGACCTGCGGGCCGCGTTCGACCGCGCCGAGGCCGACGGCCGGGTTCCCCTGATCGCCGAGGTCAAGCCGACGAGTCCGACCACCGACGGCGCCCGCGAGGACGACCCCGTCGCGCTCGCCGAGGGGATGGTCGCCGGCGGCGCCGCGGCGCTCTCGGTGCTCACGGAGCCCGAGCACTTCGGCGGGAGCGTCGCGGTGCTCGAACGCGTCCGCGAGGCCGTCGACGTGCCGGTCCTCCGCAAGGACTTCGTCGTCGCCGAGTCCCAGCTCGACGCCGTCGAGAGCGACGTCGTCCTCCTGATCGCGCGGTTCGTCGGCGACGACCTCCCGGACCTGCTCGCCGCGGCCCGCGAGCGCGGCTTCCAAGTCCTCGTCGAGGTCCACGACCGCGAGGAGCTGACGCGGGCGCTCGACGCGGGGGCGACGACGATCGGCGTGAACAACCGCGACCTCGCGGAGCTGGTCGTCGACCTCGGAACCTTCGAGTCCGTGGCGCCCCACGTCCCGGACGAGGTGACGCTGATCGCGGAGAGCGGGATCGGCTCGCCCGCCGACGTCCGCCGGATGCGGGCGGCCGGCGCCGACGCCCTGCTCGTCGGGAGCGCGATCATGGACGGCGACGTCGAGGCGAACACGCGGGCGCTGACGCGGGCGGAGGCGGACGACGGAGACCACCGAGACACCACGGAGACACCCACATGAGCGAAACCGAGCCAACGACGATCGAGACCGGAGAGCTGTCGCGACGCCCCGGCCGCCAGCGCGGCCGCGAGGACGGGAAGTTCGGCCGCTACGGCGGCCAGTACGTCCCGGAGGCGCTGATGCCGGCGATCGAGGAGCTGACCGACGCCTACGAGCGGTACGTCCTCGACAACGAGGACGGCTTCATGGACGAGTTCCGCGAGCGGCTCGCGGACTTCGGCGGTCGCCCGATCCCGCTTCAGCGGGCCGACCGGCTCTCCGAGCGCTACGACCGCGAGGTGTACCTCAAGCGCGAGGACCTCCTCCACGGCGGCGCGCACAAGCTGAACAACGCCCTCGGCCAGGTCCTGCTGGCGAAGTACATGGGGAAGGAGCGGATCATCGCCGAGACGGGCGCCGGGCAGCACGGCACCGCGACCGCGATGGCGGCCGCCCACCTCGACATGCCCTGCGAGATCTACATGGGCGAGCGCGACATCAACCGCCAGCGCCCCAACGTCTTCCGGATGAAGCTGAACGGCGCCGAGGTGAACCCGGTCACGGCGGGCCGCGGCACCCTGAAGGAGGCCATCTCGGAGACGATGCGCGACTGGGCGACCACCGTCGAGAACACCCACTACGTCATCGGGTCGATCGTCGGCCCGCACCCGTTCCCGGTGATGGTCCGCGACTTCCAGGCGGTCATCTCCGAGGAGGCGCGGGCGCAGGCGATCGAGAAGACCGGCGAGCTCCCGACCGACGTGGTCGCCTGCGCGGGCGGCGGCTCGAACACGATGGGGTCGTTCGCCGCGTTCGTCGACGACGAGGACGTCGCGCTCCACGCGGTCGAGGCCGGCGGCTCGACGCTGGAGGTCGACGAGGAGGCCGGCGTCGCCCCGAACTCCGCCTCGCTGTACACCGGCGAGGAGGGCGTGCTCCACGGCGCGCGCACCAAGCTCCTGCAGGACTCCGACGGACAGATCATGGAGAGCCACTCGATCTCCTCCGGGCTCGACTACGCCGGGGTCGGCCCGGAGCTCGCGTACCTCGTCGACGAGGGGCGCGTGAGCCCCGTCGCCGTCGACGACGACGCCGCGTTGGAGGGGTTCCACCGGCTCTCGCGCACGGAGGGGATCATCCCCGCGCTGGAGACGGCGCACGCCTTCGGCTTCTTAGAGGAGCGCCACGAGGAGCTCGGCGAGCGCGTCGTCGTGAACGTCTCCGGGCGCGGCGACAAGGACCTCGACGCCGCCATCGAGGAGACGGACAAGCGCGACGTCGACGAGGCGCCGGACATGTCGATGTTCACGGGGGGGATCTGAATGGCGGAGACGGGCAACTCGGCCGCGATAGCCGAGGCGTTCGCCGACGGCCCCGCCTACGTCCCCTACCTCGCCGTCGGCGACCCCTCCTACGAGGCGTCGCTGGAGTACGTCCGCGCGCTCGACCGCGGCGGCGCCGACGTCATCGAGCTCGGGCTGCCCTTCTCGGAGCCGATCGCCGAGGGACCGACGATCCAGGGGGCGCTCGTGCGCTCGCTCGACGGCGGGATGACGCCGGACCGGTTCTTCGCGTTCGCCGAGGAGCTCGACGTCGACGCGCCGCTCGTCTGCATGACGTACTACAACCTCATTTATCAGTACGGGGATAGCGAGGCGCAGCGCGCCTCGGACGCGAGCGGTGAAACCGCGAGCGAGACCGGCCCCCGCCCCTTCGTCGAGCGCGCCGCCGCGGCCGGCATCGAGGGGCTCGTCGTCCCCGACCTCCCGGCCGAGGAGGCCAACCCGCTGCGGGAGGCGTGCGACGAGTTCGGCCTCGACCTGATCTTCATCGTCGCGCCGACCACGGTCGGCGACCGGCTCGACCGGATCATGGGTCGCGTGTCGGGGTACGTCTACGTGCAGGCGCGGCTCGGGACGACCGGCGCGCGCGACGACGTCTCCGACCAGACCACGGAGAGCCTCGACCGGCTCGCCGAGTACGACGTGCCGAAGGCGGTCGGGTTCGGCATCTCCTCGGGCGAGCACGCCGAGCGCATCGTCGCCGGCGGCGCCGACGGGGTCATCGTCGGCTCGGCGCTCGTCGACATCGTCGCCGAGGGCGTCGAGGCGGACCTGTCGACCGAGGCGGTCGCGGACCGGCTTGAGGCGCTCTCGCGGGAGCTGAAGGCGGGCGCCGAGCGCGGCCACGCCGCCCGCGTCGGCGCGCCCGAGTCGCGGTGACCGGGGGTTCGAGCCAATACGACCCCGAACGAAACCCACTTACCTGCGATTGCCACACTCTCACACAACGACCGAACCCACCATGACAGCAGGACTCTCGGCACGACTCGACCGCATCTCCACGAACGACCGGTACCTCATCGTCCCGATGGACCACGGGATCACGATGGGCGCCGTCGACGGCCTCGTCGACATCGAGTCGACGATCGACGGCGTCACGCGCGGCGGGGCAGACGCGGTCCTCACGCAGCGCGGCGTCGCGGAGCGCGTCCACCCGAACAAGAACGGCGCGGGCTACATCGTCCACGTCAACGGGTCGACGACGATCGGCCCCGACGAGAGCGACAAGCGCGTCACGGCGACCGCCGAGGACGCGGTGCGCGCGGGCGCCGACGCGGTCTCGTTCCACATCAACGTCGGCTCCGACCACGAGCCGGACCAGATCGAGGAGCTGGCGGAGCTGACCGCCGACGCCGAGCGTCTCGGGCTCCCCGTGCTCGCGATGGCGTACGCGCGCGGCCCCGGCGTCGACGAGACCGACCCGGAGTCGCTGGGGCACGCGGTCCGGCTCGCCGAGGAGCTCGGCGCCGACGTGGTGAAGACCGGCTACTCCGGCGACGGCGACTCGTTCGCCCGCGTCACTGAGTCGACCCGGCTCCCGGTCGTCATCGCCGGCGGCTCGAAGGGGACCGACCGCGAGACCGTCGAGATGGTCCGCGGCGCGATGGACGGCGACGCGTCCGGCGTGTCGATGGGACGGTCGATCTTCCAGCACGAGGACCCGGAGGGGATCGCCCGCGCCGTCTCGGCGATCGTCCACGACGACGCCGGCGTCGACGAGGCGCTCCGGGCGGGCGGGTTCATCGAGGCGTAGGGACGCCTCGGGACGCGTTGAATCGCTCCGCGTCGACGAGGGGGAACGACGCGTCAGCAGGCGGCGGTGATACGCTTCTGCGGCTCCGGCGGTCCGACCGGCCCGGTCGGTCCGACCTCCTGTTCGACGTGGAAGACGGTCACCGACTCCACGCTCCGGTCCGCTCGCTCGCAGACGTACGCCGCCACCGGGCGGTACCGCGTCTCGCCGGCGTACCGCGTCCGGTGTCCGAACTGGTGCCAGAGGGTCGTCGGGTACGTCTCAGCGGCGTCCGGGGGCCGGTCGAACGCCACCGCCCCGCCGCCGAGCGCGTCGACCGACTCGCCGGAGTCGAGGGTGGCCCGGACGACGTACCAGCTGGACGTGTCCGGCGGGTTCGGCGCGAAGAACGACCAGCTCACCTCCGACAGGCCGCCCGTCGACTCCGACGCCGGGAGGTCGACGAGCCCGACCCCCGCGGCCTGCCACCACACGAGCGCGACGAAGAAGCCGACGAGCAGGACGGCGGCCGCCACTCGGACCCCGCGGCGAACCCCCGACGGGACCGACGGCGCCGACGCGGTCGCGTCCGCGCTCCCGCCGTCGCTCCGGAGCGCGGGGGCCGCGAGCCGGGCTGGGACGCGGGCCTTCGAGGCGACTCCCTCGACGGCGTCCCAGACCCGCGGCGGGAGGAACAGCAGGAGGACCGCGATCATGACGAACGGGAAGACGGCGAGACGCATCGTCGCGGCCATCCCGAGGTGCGCGGCGACGAACGACAGGACGACGCCGGTCCTGAGTCGCTCGGACGGGACGAGCAGCAGGACGGACGCCGCGAGGAGCGCGATCCAGAGCCAGTTCACCGCCGCGAGGACCGCGGTCCGTTCTGAGATGAGCGGGCCCAGTCCCACCACGAACTCCTCCACCTGATATATCCGCGGGACCGCGACGCCCGACATCCACGCGTCGCTCCGGTACTTGGAGACCGCGTTCGCCGCGTAGATCGACACGAGCGTCAGGAGGGCGACGGCCGTCCCGAGCGAACAGACTCGCCGGTCGCTTCCGGTTCCCCGCTCGTCGCCGTCCCGTTCGTCAAGGTCGCCCCGTCCGTCGAGTTCGTCCCGGTCGCGACGGTCGCTCCGCCGGCTCCCGCCGAGCGACCACCGGGCGTCGAGCGGGAGGAAGAGCGCCAGGAACAGGAACGCGACCAGGATCGTGTTCCCGCCGTTGATCACGAACGGGTTCCGGGCGTACAGCGACGCGAGGAGGACGAGCGAGACGGCCGTCGACGCCCGCGTCCGGTAGCCGACGAGCAGGCAGACGGCGGCGCCCGCGGCGAGCGCGAGCAGCGCCGCCTGGACCCGCGCCGACCCGGACACCGCGTGGATCGAGACGGCCTCCAGCGTCGGGTACACCTCGGCGAGCGTCGAGCGCGGCAGGACGCCCTCGTCGGTGTAGAACGCGCGCAGCCCCGGGAGCCGGTAGACGAGCAGGTCCCCGAGGAGCAGGAGCGCCAGCGCGATGCGGAACGCGCCGAGCGCGCGCGGGTCGACCCCGAGGCAGGGGGCGGCGCGCTCGCGGAGGGCGTCGCGCGTCGCGGCGTCCCGGGGGGCCGCGTTCGAGAGCCGCTCGCGTAGTGGCGTCATTCGGTGCTTCGGGTCGTAGGTGCCATCTCAGCGATAAGTGCTTTGTCGTCTCCGGAGGCGCGGCGTCGGGCACGGCGTCCGACCGCGTCGCAGCGTCGGCCGCAACGCGCGACCCTTCCGCAGTTTTCAAGCCCGCCCGCCGTGAGGTTCCGACAATGACACGCACGGTCTGGGTGAAGGCCGACGGGAGCGTCGGCGACTGGGAGGCGCGCAAGCGACGGGTCACGGCCGCCATCGAGGCCGGCGCGGACTGGGTGCTCGTCGACGAGGCGGACGTGGGGCGCGTCCGCGAGCTGGGCGACATCTCGGTCGCGGCGTTCCGCTCCGAGGCGGACGTCATCGACGACGCCGAGAGCGACGCCGAGGCCGACGCCTACTTCGTCGGCAAGGGCGGCGAGGGCGACGGGACGATCGACCTCCCGGACGACTTCTCCGGCTCGGCGGACCTGACGACGGTCCGCCGGCGCGACGACCGCGCGCAGGGCGTGTACGTCCGCGTGCTCGGGACCGAGTACGAGCGGTTCGCCGAGGAGGCGGCCGCGGACGCCGAGTACACGATCGTCGTCGGCGAGGACTGGTCGATCATCCCGCTGGAGAACCTGATCGCGCGGGTCGGCGAGGAGACGCACCTCGTCGCCGGCGCGACCACCGCCGCCGAGGCCCGGACCGCCTTCGAGACGCTGGAGATCGGCGCCGACGGCGTGCTCCTCGACTCGGGCGACCCCGACGAGATCCGGGGCGCGGTCGACGCCCGCGACGCCGCCGACCGCGAGACGCTCGACCTCCGGCACGCCGAGGTGACCGCGGTCGAGCGCACCGGGATGGCCGACCGCGTCTGCATCGACACCGGCTCGCTGATGGACGACGACGAGGGGATGCTCGTGGGGTCGATGTCGCGCGGGCTGTTCTTCGTGCACGCCGAAACCGCGGAGTCGCCGTACGTCGAGTCGCGCCCCTTCCGGGTGAACGCCGGGGCCGTCCACGCGTACGTCCGGAACGCGGAGGGCGGCACGAACTACCTCGCGGAGCTCTCCAGCGGCGACGAGGTGCAGGTGGTCGACACCGACGGCCGCACCCGCGAGGCGATCGTCGGGCGCGTGAAGATCGAGAAGCGGCCGATGTTCCGGATCCAGGCCGAGGTGGAGACCGATGAGGGCGTCGACCGCGTGGAGACGCTGATCCAGAACGCCGAGACGGTGAAGGTCGCGACCGCTGACGGGAAGAAGGCGGTCACCGACCTCGAGGAGGGCGACGAGGCGCTCGTCTACTACGAGGACGTGGCGCGGCACTTCGGCGAGGCGGTGGAGGAGAGCATCATCGAGAAGTGAGTGGCCGAGCGAACGCGAGGCCACTGTAGCGAGCCGGCCTCCGCCGGCGAGAAGCGAGACCGAACGACGTGAGGTCTCGTGGGGAGCGGTGAAACCGCGAGCCGAGCGGCCGAGCGAACGCGAGGCCACTGTAGCGAGCCGGCCGAGCGAACGCGGTGCGACCACCGCCGACGAGACCGCGACAGCGAGCGAACCCCGGCCGCCGAGAAGCGGCCGAGATCGTGTCGACCAGAACGCATTTCACGTCGGTTCGTGATCGGCTCCTATGGCAGTCGCGAACGAAGGCGGTCGTCGCGTCGCGGAGTTGGGATTCGTCGAGCGGGTTCGGCACCTCGCGGAGGCCGCGAATCCGGCGTTCGCGGCCGGGAGCCTCCTCGTGCCGCTGGCGTTTTTCGCCGCGAGCCTCGCGCTCGCGAGCACCGAACTGCTCTTCTACACGCACGTCGCCGCGGGCGCGGTGTGGTTCGGGTTCGCGCTGATCTTCCCGGCGATCATCGGGCCGACGCTGGGCGGGCTTGACGAGGAGGCGTCGGCCGCGGTGAACGCGGCTCTCATTCCGAAGGCCGTCTTCTTCCTCGTCGGCTTCTCGCTCACGACGGTGCTCTCGGGGACCGTCCTCCTGACGCCCGGCCTCGGGCTCGGCTACGGGTTCGCCGGGGCGTGGTCCGGGCTCGCGCTCGGCCTCGGCTGGGGGCTGTTCGCGTTCGGGCTGGCGGTGCCTCACCGCCTCCAGCTCAGCGCGTACTACGAGACGCTCTCGCCGGAGCCCGACGCCTCGCGGCTCGAATCGATCGAGAGGAAGAACCTCGTCGTCGGGCTGTTCGAGGCGGCCGTCATGCTCGCGCTGATCGTCCTGATGACCGGGTTCCGGCTGGGCGTCTGAGCTATAGCCCGTACAGCTCGCCGTACTTCGCCTCGACGTAGTCGGTGAACGCGTCCGCCGAGAGCGCCTCGCCGGTCGCCCGCTCCACCAGCTCGTTCGTCTCGTAGCGCGAGCCGTGCCGGTGGACGTTCTCGCCGAGCCACGCCTGGAGGTCGTCGAAGTCGCCGTCGGCGACCTTCGCGTCGAGGTCGTCGATTTCTTCCTCGGCCGCTTCGAACAGCTGCGCGGCCATGACCGAGCCGAGCGAGTAGGTCGGGAAGTAGCCGAAGTTGCCGTGGCTCCAGTGGATGTCCTGGAGGCACCCCTCGCTGTCGGTGTCGGGCCGGATCCCGAGGTACCGCTCGTACTTGTCGTTCCAGACCTCGGGCACGTCCTCGACCGCGAGGTCGCCGCGGACCAGGTCGCGCTCGATCTCGAACCGGACGACGATGTGGAGGTGGTAGGTGAGCTCGTCCGCCTCGACCCGGATGAGGTTGTCCTCGTACACCTGGTTGACCGCCTCGTAGGCGTCCTCGACCGTGGCCTCCTCGGTCTCCGGGAACCGCTCTTTGAACCGCGGGAGGAACAGCTCCCAGAACGCCCGGCTCCGGCCGACGTGGTTCTCCCAGAGCCGCGACTGCGACTCGTGGACCGAGAGGTCGCGGTCGTCGCCGAGCGGGGTCCCCCACTCCTCCCGCGGGAGCCCGAGGACGTACTGCGCGTGGCCGTACTCGTGGATCGTCGAGCCGATCGCGCCGAGCGGGTCGGACTCGTCGAACCGGGTGGTCACCCGGCAGTCGAACTGGTTCCCAGACGTGAACGGATGCGAGGAGACGTCGAGGCGGCCGCGGTCGAAGTCGTAGCCGACGAGTTCGAGCGCCTCGCGGGCGAGCGCCTCCTGCTCGTCCTCGGGGAAGGTCCCCTCGAAGGTGTCGACGGCGAGGTCCGCGTCGGACTCGCGGATCGCGTCGATCATGGGGACGAGCGTCTCGCGGAGCTCCTCCAGGATCGACTCGGCGCGACCGATCGAGAGGCAGGGCTCGTACTCCTCGAAGAGGACCGCGTAGGGGTCCCGGTCGGGGTCGATATGCTCGGCGTACTCCCGCTTGAGCTCGACGTGCTTCTCCAGGTAGGGGGCGAACGCCTCGAAGTCGTCCTCGGCCTTCGCCTCCTCCCACGCCTGAAGCGCCTCCGAGCCGGTCTCGGAGATCTCCTCGACGAGCTCGACCGGGACGGCGTCGGCGCGCTCGTACTCGCGGCGGACCTCGCGGAGGACCGCCTCTCGTTCGTCGGTGAGCTCGGCGCCGTCGAGCGCGTCGAGCAGCTCGCCGGTCTCCTCGTCGGTGATCATGTCGTGTCGGACCGACGAGAGCGCCGAGAGCTGCTTCGACCGGGCGGGCGTGCCGCCCTCGGGCATCATCACCTGCTGGTCCCACCCGAGCACGCCGGCGGCGCTCCCGACCGCGTTCCAGCGGCGAACGCGGTCTAGGAGGGCCTCGTACGCCTCGGGGGCGTCGGTCGCGTCGTCGGCCGCGGCTTCCGTTGCCATACGCCATGGATCGGCCGCGTCGGTTAAGAAGGGACCGAACACGGACTCCTCGGAGCGGCCCGCCCCCGAGCGCGACCTATTTCCGGCCGGCCGCCGAACCGCCGGCAACGGATGGACATCGACGAGGACACCATCGACCTGCGATCCGACACCGTCACCGCGCCGTCGGCCGAGATGCGCGAGGCGGCCGCGACCGCCGAGGTCGGCGACGACGTGTACCGCGACGACCCGACCGTCAACGAGCTGGAGCGCCGCGCCGCCGAGGCGGTCGGCGCCGAGGCCGCCCTCTACGTCCCCTCCGGGACGATGGCGAACCAGATCGCCGTCCACGTCCACACGGAGCCGGGCGAGGAGCTCCTCCTGGAGCGCGAGTCGCACATCTACCGGTGGGAGCTCGCCGGCGCGGCGAAGCTCTCCGGCGCGCAGACACGGACGGTCGACGCCGGCGAACGCTGCGTCCCGACCCCGGAGGAGGTGCGCGAGGGGCTCGTGAGCGAGGACCTCCACCGCCCCGGCACCGGCCTCCTGTCGCTGGAGAACACCCACAACTACCGCGGTGGGGTCGCGGTCCCCGTCGAGGGGATCGCCGCGGCCGCCGACGTCGCCCGCGACGCCGGCGTGCCGGTCCACCTCGACGGCGCCCGCCTGTTCAACGCCGCGGTCGCGCTCGGCGTCGACGCGAGCGCGATCGTCGACCCGGTCGACAGCGTCACCTTCTGCCTCTCGAAGGGGCTCGGCGCGCCGGTCGGCTCGGTCCTCGCCGGCGACGAGGGGTTCATCGAGGAGGCGCGCCGCGTCCGGAAGCTGTTCGGCGGCGGGATGCGACAGGCCGGGATGATCGCCGCGCCCGGCCTCCTCGCCTTGGAGAACGTCGACCGGCTCGCCGAGGACCACGCGAACGCCGAGCGGCTCGCCGCCGGGCTCGACGCGCTCGACGGGGTGAACGCGCCCGCGCCGGACACCAACATCGTCGTCGCGCACTCCGACGAGGCCGAGATTCCGGCCGCCGACCTCGTGGAGGCCTGCAAGGCGGCCGGCGTCGGTTGCGTCGAGTTCGACGAGCACACGACGCGGTTCACGACCCACCTCGACGTCCACGCGGACGACGTCGAGGAGGCGGTCGACCGGATCGGCGACGCGGTCGCGGCGCTGTCGGCCTGAGGGGGCGGCGGTGCCGTCAGCTCGGGGAGGCGTCCGTCCGCGGCCCGGAGTCGCCCGACCGGCGCGCACGCCACGGAAACGTTCAACTCGGCGGGCGACGTACGCGGGGCCATGGAACCGATATCGACCGGTGCGGCGTCGCGGTCCAGGCGAACCGAGGTGGCCGGCGCCCGTCCCTGAGGTCGTCGGCGTCGACATCAGCGGCCGCCACGAGGAGGACGGCGAGTACCTGATGGTCGCGGCCGCGGTCCGCGCCCGGATCGACTCGACCCGGATCCGGTCGGTCGAGGGGACGGGGTTCGCCGCCGCGCGCGAGGGGCCCTCGCTCGACGCGACGCTCGAGCTCGTGGCGACCGCGGTCGGGAACTTGCCGGAGCCGCCGGACGGCCCGATCGTCGCGGAGCACGGCGAGTTCTACGAGGAGCCGGC
This sequence comes from Halorubrum rutilum, assembly GCF_042665015.1. Lineage (GTDB taxonomy): Archaea > Halobacteriota > Halobacteria > Halobacteriales > Haloferacaceae > Halorubrum > Halorubrum rutilum. The sequence continues at coordinate 286,927 of NZ_JBHTBL010000005.1, forward strand.
CGAGCGGGTCGGGCCGAGCTTCCGACCCGAGTTTAAATACGTCGAGAGCATAGGGGAGCGCGAAACAGTGCAGGCAGCACACCACGCCGCGTACGCCGCCCGAGACCTCCTCTTATGACGGGGAGCGTCGAGGGCGCGGACGCCGACGCGGACGCCGAATCGGTCCCCCGAGAGCGGCGGGCGGTCGTCGCCAAGCGCGTCGACGCCGGCGACGCCGACCTGGCCGAGATCCGCCAGCTCGCCGCGGCCGCGGGGTACGAGGTCGTCGGCGAGCTCTCGCAGACCCGCACCGAGGACGCCGCGTTCATGTTCGGCGAGGGGAAGGTCGCGGAGCTGCGCGAGCTCGTCCGCCGGACCGACGCCGGCGCCGTCATCGTCGACAACGACGTGGGGCCCTACCAGACGTTCAACGTCGGCGGGAAGCTCCCCGAGGGCGTCGAGGTGATCGACCGGTTCACGCTCATCCTCGAGATCTTCGGCCAGCGCGCCAACACCCGGAAGGCGCAGCTGCAGGTCGAGCTCGCCGAGCTCCGGTACGAGCTCCCGCGCGCCGAGGCGAAGGCGAGCCTCGCGAAGCGCGACGAGCGCCCCGGGTTCATGGGGCTCGGCGAGTACGACGAGAGCGTCGAGCGCGACATCAAACGCCAGATCTCCGAGATCCGCGACGAGCTGGAGTCGATCGCGGAGAAGGAGGAGGCGCGCCGCGAGCAGCGCCGCGACTCCGGCTTCGACCTGGTCGCGCTCGCGGGGTACACCAACGCCGGGAAATCGACGCTGATGCGCCGGCTCGCGGCCGAGATCGACGTCGACGAGAACGCCGACCGCCACCCCGACCTCGACACCACCGCCGAGTCGCAGGACATGCTGTTCACCACGCTCGGCACCACCACGCGCCGCGCCGAGATGGAGAAGCGCGACGTCCTGCTCACCGACACGGTCGGGTTCATCGCGGACCTGCCCCACTGGCTCGTGGAGTCGTTCGAGTCGACGCTCGACTCCGTCTACCGCGCCGACCTCGTGCTGCTCGTCGTCGACGCGAGCGAGCCTGTCGAGGCGATGCGCGAGAAGCTCGTCACGAGCCACGACACCCTCTACGAGCGCAACGAGGCCCCCGTCGTCACGGTGTTCAACAAGGTCGACCGGCTCGCGCCCGGCGAGCTCGCCGACAAGCGCGGCGCGCTCTCGGGCGTCGCGCCGGACCCGGTCGCCGTCTCGGCGAAGACGGGCGCGGGCGTCGCGGAGCTGCGCGACCGCGTCGAGGCCGAGCTCCCCGACTGGGAGCGCGAGCGGCTCGTCCTTCCCGTCTCCGACGAGGCGATGAGCCTCGTCTCGTGGATCCACGACCACGGCCACGTCGACGAGGAGTCGTACGCGAGCGACCAGGTGACCGTCGACTTCGAGGCCAAGCCCTCGGTCGTGGCCCGCGCCCGGTCGAAGGCGGCGGGGCTCGCGCCCGCGGAGTCGACGTAGACGACTCGGCGGCGCCCCCCTCCCCCGGTCGGCCCCTCTCATCTCCCGGGGTTTCGGACAAAGTATACATTCCTTCACTTGCGAACGGATACCATGGACGACGCCGGAGTCGACGGCCGACGGCGGGACCGACTCGTCGCCGACGACGACGCGGTCGAGCCGCCGACCGGGTTCAGCGAGCGGGCCGTCGCGAGCGATGAGGGGGTGTACGACGCGTTCGCGGCCGAGGGGCCGGCGGCCTGGCGCCGGGCCGCCGACCTCCTCGACTGGGAGCGCCCGTACGAGACGGTGCTCGACGACGGCGATCCGCCCTTCTACGAGTGGTTCCCGGACGGCCGGCTCAACGCCGCGGCCAACTGCGTCGATCGGCACCTCGACGAGCGCGGGAACCAGCTCGCGATCCGGTGGTTCGGCAAGCGCGGCGAGCGGCGATCGTACACGTACCGCGACCTCCACCGCGAGGTGAACGCGCTCGCGGCCGGGCTGCGGGAGCTCGGCGTCGCGGAGGACGACGTGGTGACGCTGTACCTCCCGATGGTCCCGGAGCTGCCGATCGCGATGCTGGCGTGCGCCCGGATCGGCGCGCCACACAACGTCGTCTTCGCGGGGCTCTCGGCGGAGGCGCTGGCGACGCGGCTCGACGCGGCCGACTCGTCGTACCTGATCACCTGCGACGGCTACTACCGCCGGGAGGACGCGTTCAACCAGAAGTCGAAGGCGGACAACGCCCGGCTCCGGGCCGACGCCGACCTCGCGGCGACGGTCGTCGTCGACCGGCTCGGGGACGCGCTCGACGTGTCGCTCGGCGACGACGAGCACGGGTACGAGCCGCTCGTCGACGCGCACGACGGCGAGACGGTCGACCCGGTCGCGCGCGACGCCACCGACCTCCTCTTCGTCATGTACACCTCCGGGACCACGGGGCGCCCGAAGGGCGTCGAGCACGCGACCGGCGGCTACCTCGCGCACGTCGCGTGGACCACCCGGAACGTCCTCGATGTCAGACCCGAGGACACCTACTGGTGCGCCGCCGACATCGGGTGGATCACCGGCCACTCCTACGGCGTGTACGGTCCGCTGTCGGTCGGGACCACGACCGTCCTCTACGAGGGGTCCCCGGACTACCCGGACCGCGACCGCGTCTGGGACCTGATCGAGCGCAACGCGGTCAGCGTCTTCTACACCTCCCCCACCGCGATCCGGTCGTTCATGAAGTGGGGCGCGGAGTACCCCGACCGCCACGACCTCTCGTCGATCCGCCTGCTGGGCACTGTCGGGGAGTCGATCACCCCGAAGGCGTGGCGCTGGTACCGCGAGCACGTCGGCGGGAGCGAGGCCCCGGTCGTCGACACGTGGTGGCAGACCGAGACGGGCGCCATCGCGCTCGCGACGCTGCCGGGGGTCACGCCGATGAAACCGGGGAAGGTCGGCCCGCCGCTGCCCGGCATCGACGCGCGCGTCGTCGACGAGGACGGGGAGCCGGTCGACCCGGGCGAACCGGGGTACCTCACGATCGACTCGCCGTGGCCCGGCATGCTGCGCGGGCTCCGCGAGGGCGACGAGCGCTACCGCCGCGAGTACTGGGTCGAGGCCGAGGACGGCTGGCGCTACCGCACCGGCGACGGCGCGACCGTCGACGAGGACGGCTACGTAACCATTCTCGGTCGCGTCGACGACGTGATCAACGTGCGGGCGCGGCGGTTCAACACCGCCGAGCTGGAGTCGGCGATCGTCGGCGTCGAGGGCGTCACGGAGGCCGCGGTCGTCGGCGACGGCGACGGCGACATCGTCGCCTACGTGACGACCCGGAGCGACGTCGAGCCGGACGAGGCCCTCAGGGCGGCGATCGGCGACGAGCTGGCCCGCTCCGTCGGCGACCTCGCCCGCGCGGACCGGACCGTGTTCACCCCGGACCTCCCGAAGACGCGCTCGGGGAAGATCATGCGCCGCCTGCTGGAGGACATCGCCCGGGGCGAGGAGTTCGGCGACGTCAGCGCGCTCCGGAACCCCGAGGTCGTCGGCGAGATCGAGTCGTCGGTTCGCGAGGAGTAACCACAAATAGTTTCTTTGAAGATAGTTAGAAACGTCTATGGGTTTCTTAAGCGTCGCGTCCGACCCGTCGGTATGGGAACGCTCGTCTCCCGCTCCGCGCTTCACGACCGGAAGCGAGCGGTCGCGAAGACCCTCTGCTACCGCGCGCTCATGGTCGCGATCACGGTGCTCGTGGCGTGGGCGGTCGTCGGAGACGCGGGCGCCGCCGTGAACATCGGACTCGTGGCCAACGTCGTCAAGACCGCGACGTACTACGCGTACGAGCGGCTGTGGGACCACGTCGCCTGGGGGATCGCCGACGGCGTCTGAGGGGGTCGTCCTCGCCCCGGCGGAGCGAAGCTCGTTTCGTAAATAATTCGAAAACCGAAACAGAACGCGGTCGGGATTACCCGCTCAACACCGTTTTTCCGGGTCCGTCGAGAGTATATTAGCTTTAGAGCCGTTTGAGTGGAGACGGGCGGAACTCTTTTGCTTCGGGTTTCTATGTATTTACGAAACCGATGGTCACCGAGCTCGACGCCGACGCGTACGACGCGCTCGTGGCCGCCGCCGAGACGTACCGCGCCGCGGTCGCGGTTCGACTCGCCGGCGAGGCCGGGCTGCGGACCGCCGAGATACCCCGCGTCGCGCCGCGGCACCTCCGGGGCCCGGGGGTCGCCTCGGAGGTGTGTCTCCTCGCGGTCCCGGCCGACGACACGGGGGAGACGATCGACCGCGAGACCGCCGTCCCGGCCTCGCTGGCGGCCGAGCTCCGACGGTACGCCGAGAGCGAGGGGCTCGGCGCGGGAGAGCCGTTCGTCGGCGTCTCGCCCCGCCGCGTCCAGATGATCGTGAGCGGGACCGCCGAGCGGGCGGCGGCGCGGAGCGGCGGCGCGGTCCCGGCCGACGTCACGCCCCGCGACCTCCGCCGCGCCTTCGCGCGCCGGCTGCTCGTCGACCGCGGCGTCGATCCCCACGCCGTGCGCGAGGCCGGGGGGTGGGAGACGATGGGGACGCTGGACGAGTTCCTCGGCCCGCTCGACGGGCGGGAGATCGCCGAGGCGTTCGCCGCCGCCGGGGCCGTCGGGACCGGCGGGGCCGCCGGAGGGGCGGGGACCGCCGGAGGGGCGGGGACCGCCGAGAGCGCCGAGGCGACCGGCGACCCGGACGGGGGAGAGCCGACCGCGCTCGGCGGGTTCGAGGCCCTCGCCGACGGCGAGGACCGGAGTTCGCCGCTCGCGACCGTCCCGGAGCGGCTGGCCGAGTCGGATCGGTGGGCCGAGGCGTGGGTGGTCCGCGGGTCGACCGACGGCGGCCGGACGGAGGTCGTCGGCGCCGCGGGCGTCGAGCGGGAGGTCCTCGTCGACCGCGGCGTCACGCGGGAGGGCCCGTGGCTCGACGCGATCGAGGCGGGCGACCCGGTCCTGACGGACGGCGAGCCGACCGCCGACGGGCGACCGGGGATCGCCGTCCCGGCGAGCTACCGGGACGTGACGCACGGCGCGCTCTGCGTCGTCGCCGCCGACGGAACGCCCGTCTCGACGGCCGAGCGGCGGGAGCTGGTCGCGCTCGGCCGGTGTCTCGGTTGGGCGGTGACGGCCGGCCGGTGGCGGGACCTCCTCCACTCCGACGCCGTCACCGAGGTCGAGTTCCACACCGCAGACGACGGGGCCTTCCTCGCCCTCGCGAGCGACGCCCTCGGCTGTCGGATCGAGCTCGACTCCACCGTCGGCGTCACCGACGAGGCCTCTCGGCTGTACCTCTCCGCCGCCGGGGCGAGGCCGCAGGGCGTCGCCGACGTCGTCGACGACGCCGACGGCGTCTCCGACCTGCGGGTGATCGAGACCAGAGAGGACGGCTGCGCGGTGTCCGTGCGCGTCGAGGGCGGGTCGGCGGTGCGAACGCTCACGGAGCACGGCGCGACCGTCCGCGACGCGACCGCGGAGGACGGCCGCGTGCGAGTCGTCGCCGATCTGCCCGAGGGCGCCGACGTCAGGCCGGTGGCCGACGGGCTCCGGGCGGCCTTCGACGACGCCCGGCTCGCGAGCAAGGAGTCCGTCGCCCGGTCGTCGCGCTCCGAGTCCTCGTTCCGCGAGGGGGTCGCGGAGCGGTTCACCGACCGCCAGTGGGCCGCGCTGTCGGCCGCGTACCACGGCGGCTACTTCGACTGGCCCCGGGAGAGCACGGCCGAGGAGGTCGCCGACGCGATGGACGTCTCCTCCCCGACGTTCCACAACCACCTCCGGAAGGCCCAGCGCGCGCTCCTCGACGGCCTCTTCGAGCGGGACGACCGGGAGCGGCCCTGAAGCCGGATCCGGGCCTCCCGGCGCGGGTGCCGCGGCGCCCGATCCGGACCCGAGACGGCCGCGAGCGGCGCCGCGAATCCGTCACGATTTTTCGTATTTAGCGCCAGCGTTTATATGGCGAGATCGGTTGGATACGACCGTACCATGACAGAGGGTGACGGTCAACTGGAAGCGAGACTGGAGGAGCAGGAGGTGTTCGAGCCGTCCGAGTCGTTCTCGGCGCAGGCCAACGTCTCCGACCCCGAGATCTACGAGGAGTTCGACGAGAACTGGCCGGAGTGCTGGGAGGCCGCGGCCGACCTCCTCGACTGGGAGTCCGACTACGACCAGGTGCTGGACGACAGCGACCCGCCCTTCTACGAGTGGTTCACCGGCGGCGAACTGAACGCGTCGGCCAACTGCCTCGATCGCCACCTCGACGAGCGCGGCGACGAGGCCGCGATCGAATGGGTCGGCGAGCCGGTCGACGAAGACGATCGCACGTACACGTACGCGGAGCTCCACCGCGAGGTGAACGAGTTCGCGGCCGCGCTCCGCGAGCAGGGCGTCGAGGAGGACGACGTCGTGACGATGTACATGCCGATGATCCCGGAGCTGCCGATCGCGATGCTGGCGTGCGCCCGCATCGGTGCGCCCCACAGCGTCGTCTTCGCCGGCTTCTCGGCGGACGCGCTCGCGACGCGGATGAACTCCGCGGACTCGGAGTACCTCGTCACCTGCGACGGCTACTACCGGCGCGGCGACCCCCTCGACCACCTCGACAAGGCGAACGAGGGGCTCTCCGGCGTCGACCACGACACCACGACCGTCGTCGTCGACCGGCTCGGCCCGAACGGCGACGACTTCGGCCACGAGCTCGGCGACGACCAGCTCGACTACGGCGACCTCGTCGCGGACCACGAGGGCGCGGCGGTCGAGCCGGTCACCCGCGACGCCGAGGACATGCTGTTCCTCATGTACACCTCGGGGACGACGGGGGAGCCGAAGGGCGTGAAACACACGACCGGCGGCTACCTCTCGTGGGTGTCGTGGACCTCGCAGTCGGTCCTCGACATCAAGCCGGACGACACGTACTTCTGTTCGGCCGACATCGGCTGGATCACGGGGCACTCCTACATCGTCTACGGGCCGCTCGCGCTCGGGACGACGACGATGATGTACGAGGGGACGCCCGATCACCCCGAACAGGACCGCCTGTGGGAGATCGTCGAGGAGCACGAGGCGACCCAGCTGTACACGGCGCCCACGGCCATCCGCGCGTTCATGAAGTGGGGCGAGGAGTACCCCGACCGCCACGACCTCTCCTCGCTGCGGCTGCTCGGCACGGTCGGCGAGCCGATCAACCCGCGGGCGTGGAAGTGGTACTACCAGCACATCGGGAACGAGGAGTGCCCCATCGTCGACACGTGGTGGCAGACCGAGACCGGCGGGATGATGGTGACGACGCTGCCCGGGATCAAGGACATGAAGCCGGGGGCGGCGGGACCGCCGCTGCCCGGCCTCGACGTCCAGATCCTCGACACCCTCGGCGACGAGGTAGAGCCCGGGAAGGCCGGCTACCTCACGGTACAGAAGCCGTGGCCCGGCATGCTCCGGACGCTGTACAACAACGACGAGCGCTACATCGAGGAGTACTGGGCGGAGTACTCCGACACCGACAGCGACGACCCCGAGGACTGGGTGTACTTCCCGGAGGACGGCGCGAAGATCGACGAGGACGGCTACATCACCGTCCTCGGTCGCGTGGACGACGTGCTCAACGTCTCCGGCCACCGGCTGGGGACGATGGAGATCGAGTCCGCCATCGTCGGCGTCGAGGGCGTCGCGGAGGCGGCCGTCGTCGGCGGCGACCACGACATCAAGGGCGAGGCCGTCTACGCGTACGTGACGACCGAGGACGGCTACGAGGGCACCGACGAGCTCCGCGACGCGATCGTCGCGGGCGTCGAGGACGCCATCGGCCCGATCGCCCGGCCGGAGCAGGTCGTGTTCACTCCCGACCTGCCGAAGACGCGCTCGGGGAAGATCATGCGCCGCCTGCTGGAGAACATCGCCGACGGCAAGGAGCTCGGGAACACGAGCACGCTCCGGAACCCGGAGATCGTCGAGGAGATCCAGCAGAAGGCGACGGGCGAGTAGCCCAGGACGTCCCGTTTTCCGAGTGACGAACGAGAGACGGAGCGCACGACACCGGACGTAAATATCACGATAAAATCGCACAGACGGACCACGACAATACACACCACAACACATGACAGACGATAGCTCACGAAGTTCGGACGGCGCAGTCACCGACGGTGGCCGCGCGGCGGACGACGCGGCCACCGATGGGGGTCGCGCAGCTGACGACGCGGCCACCGATGGGGGTCGCGCAGCTGACGACGCGGCCACCGACGGCGGCGTCGCCGCGACTGCGGCACAGGAGCACAGCGACACCGACTACCTGGGTGCGGAAGTGAACATCCTGAACCCGAGCACGCCGTACATGCGCGATCACCTCCGCATCGTCTGGACGGGGTTCGCCGCCTGGGTCCTCGCGGTATGGGGGCCGGTGACCCTGACGCGGCTCGCGCCGGGCCCGATGACGAGTCAGATGCCGATCCTCCAGTTCCCGCTCCACTACTTCCTCGTCGCGTTCGGGGCGCCGACCAGCGCGCTGATCCTGGCGTTCTGGTACTCGCGAAAGCGGGACGCGCTCGACGAGAAGTACGGTATCGAACACGCGACCGTCACGGAGACGGGCAGCGGCGCTGACGTCGCGGCGACCGACGGAGGGACCGACGAATGACGGCGAGTTCGCTCCTCCTACAGAGCGACCTCCTCCCCGAGGCCCTCGACATCTCGTTCAAGATCGGGCCGGCGCTCCTCGTGATCGGGATGCTGGGGCTGTTCCTCACGATCGGGTTCGTCTTCCGCGTCGCCGACACCGACGACATGTGGGTCGCCGGTCGGTCCATCGGGAACGTCGAGAACGGGATGGCGATCGGGGCGAACTGGATGTCGGCGGCGTCGTACCTCGGGATGGCGGCGTCGATCGCACTCGCGGGGTTCTACGGCCTCGTGTTCGTCGTCGGCTGGACGACCGGCTACTTCATCCTGCTCATCTTCCTCGCCGCGCAGCTCCGCCGGTTCGGGAAGTACACGGCGCCGGACTTCGTCGGCGACCGCTTCAACTCCGACACCGCGCGCGCCATCGCGGCCGTGACGACGTTCCTCATCGGCTTCGTCTACGCCATCGGGCAGGCGAAGGGGATGGCCCTGGTCGGCCTGTACATCTTCGGTAACTACGGCGGCCTCATCCCCGGCCTCGACGGGTACCAGGTGATGGTCGTCGCCATGATGGTCGTCACCGTCGGCTACCTGACGCTGTCCGGCATGCTGGGCGCCACGAAGAACCAGGCGGTCCAGTACGTCATCCTCATCCTCGCGTTCGTCGTCGGGCTGTTCGTCGTCGGCTACACCAACGGTTACTCGACGGTGCTGCCGCAGCTCGAGTACGGCGCGCTGATCAGTCAGCTCGGCAGCGAGTTCTCGGAGCCGTTCGCCACGTCGAGCTACTACCTCTGGGTCGCCACGACGTTCTCGCTCATCGTCGGCACCTGCGGGCTCCCGCACGTCCTCGTCCGGTTCTACACGGTCGAGAGCGAGCGGACGGCCCGCTGGTCGACGGTCTGGGGGCTGTTCTTCATCTGTATCCTCTACTGGAGCGCCCCGGCGTTCGCGGCGTTCGGCACCGACCTCTACTCGCAGAACGTCGGCGCCACCTACGGCGACCCCGGCATGACGAGCGCGGCCAGCGAGGTCATCGTCGTGCTGGCGGCGCAGCTGTCCGGGCTCCCGGACTGGTTCGTCGGCATCGTCGCGGCGGGCGGTATCGCCGCGGCCATCGCGACCGTCGCCGGGCTGTTCATCGCCGGCTCCTCGGCGATCAGCCACGACATCTACACCAACATCATCAACGAGGACGCGACGCAGCGCCAGCAGATCCTCGTCGGCCGCCTCTCGATCGTCGCGCTGGGCGCGCTGACGACGCTGGCCGCGCTGAACCCCGCCTCCTCGATCGCGGCGCTCGTGGGCTACGCGTTCTCGCTCGCCGGCTCCGTGCTGTTCCCGATGTTCTTCCTCGGCATGTGGTGGGAGAACGCCAACCGGCAGGGCGCGCTCGCCGGCATGACGACCGGGCTGACGCTCTGGTCGATCCCGATGATCAACCAGATCGTCCCGACGTACATCGGCTCGCTCGAAGCGCCGCTGTCCGCGGGGCTGGCGCAGTGGATGCCCGCCATCGGCTCGGCGCTCGTCACGCTGCCCATCGTGATCGTGGTCACGGTCGTCGTCTCGATGGCGACCGACGAGCCGTCGCTCGAAACGAAGCGTATCGTCCGGCAGTGTCACAGCCCCGAACCGATGGGGCAACAGCAGACGGCCGAGGACGTCGTCGCCGCGGACGGCGGTGAGGACGTGGCGACGGATGGCGGCCGCGCAGCGGACGACGCGGGCGCGGAGGAGTAATCCATGTACGAACGCATCCTCGTTCCCACGGACGGAAGCGACGTCGCGGAGGCCGCCGTCGACCACGCGCTCGACCTCGCCGAGAAGTACGGCGCCGAGGTCCACGCGCTGTACGTGGTCGACATCGACTCCGTGAACTTCAGCCTCGGGACCGAACAGGTCGATCGGCTCAAGCAGGGCCGGTTCGACGAGATGGGCGAGCTGAAAGAGCAGGCCGACGAGGCGACCGGCGTCGTCGCCGGCCGCGGGGCCGAACGCGACATCGACGTCGTCGAACACGTCTCGGGCGGGCGGCCTCACAAGGTGATCGGCGACTACGCCGAGGACAACGGGATCGACCTCATCGTGATGGGGAGCCACGGCCGCGCGGGCGTCCGGCGCGCGCTGCTCGGGAGCGTCACCGAGCGGACGCTGCGTTCGACGCACGTCCCCGTCCTCGTCGTCGACTACCTCGACGAGGACTGAACCTCGACGGGGACCGACTCGGGGCCCGCCGCCCGTCCCCGCCTCGCGTTCGCCCGGTCCCCGACCGATCCGCTATCGGTACACCCACGTACTCCGACCGACACGCTCGCCCATGACCGAGACAGATCCGATCGACGACCCGGACGAGGAGGGCCCCGTCGACCGCGTCCGATCGCACGTCAGCGAGAACCGGGGCGGTATGCTCCAGGACCTCGTGTTCGCGATCGCTTGGGTGACCGTCGTGTCGCTCCTGTACGACTTCGCGTTCGCGAACACCCCGCAGTGGGTACTGTACATGTTCATGCTCGCCGGGATCCCGGCGTACTTCGGCTTCTTCCTGTCGCTGGAGATGGCGAAGCGGCAGCGGTAGCCGCGGCGCCCTCGCCTCCCCTCAGTCGTCGAGCGCCTCGACCGAGTCGTCCGGGTCCGCTCCGCCGTCATCGTCGACGGCGTCCGCGTCCGGTGCGACCGCGGCGCCGTCGGATTTCCCGACGACGCCCTCCGTCCACGTCCCGCGCAGGAACCACGCCGCGCCGACGGCGAAGGAGGCCACGGCGGCCGTCGCGTACGCCCACCACAGCCCGACGACCCCCCAGTCGAGGCCGACGTAGCCGACCCCGATCGAGGGGACGTCGACGGGACCGACCGCGACACCGCCGAGCGTGACCCCGACCGCGCCGAACGCGAGCAGGGCGGCGAGGGGGATCCGGACCGCCCAGCGCGAGAGCAGGGAGAGCGCCAGCGCCGCCTTGGTGTGGCCCGCGCCGCGGAACGCGCCCTGTATCACCATGAGCCCGCCGAAGAAGGCCCACGACAGCGCGATGACGCGGAGGAAGACGACCTCTTCGCCGACCGTCGCCGGGTCGTCGATGAAGACGCGCATCGCGGCCGCCGGGAAGAGCCAGACCGCGCCGCCGGCGACGCCCAGCAGCGCCATCGTTCCGAGCGTGGCGACGCGGGTGACGGCGACGGCGCGGTCGGGCGTCTCGGCCCCGAGGTTCTGTCCGACTCCGGTCGCGGTCGCCTGCCCGACCGCGCCCGTTACCGACCACGAGACGGACATCAGCCTGACGCCGATCCCGTAGGCCGCGGTCGCGGCCGGGCCGAACCGCGCGACGAGCGCCGCCACGAAGACGGCGGCGACGGCCTCGGTGCTCACCCGCCCGACCCAGAACCTGCCCGCGAGGCTGTACAGGGCCTAGAGGAGGTTGCCGAGCACCAGCGGCTACGCGAGGTCGAACAGCTTCGGGGCGATCGCCCCCGCCGTCATGTCGACCCGGGCGTCGTCGTTTCCCACGGCGAGTCCCGTTCGGGGGAGATCGCTCGCGACCTAACGCTTCGGGACGGTGTCGACGCGTCGGGTTCCTCCTCTCGTAGACCCGGAAAAACCGTTTCAAAGTTTTTACCGGCCAAACGCGTCCGAACCGGACGCGCTGGGCGCGCACGCAACACTTATGGCCCAGTCGGGAGTGGTTCCGGGTGCGATGGCGACAGGCAAGGTCGACTTCTTCAACGACACCGGCGGCTACGGATTCATCGAGACCGACGAGGCTGACGAGGACGTGTTCTTCCACATGGAAGACGTCGGCGGCCCCGACCTCGAGGAAGGCCAGGAGGTAGAGTTCGAGATCGAGGAGGCGGAGAAGGGTCCGCGCGCGACCAACCTCACTCGGCTGTAGCTCGCTCGGCCGTACCCGCGACCGGCGACGGCGGACAGCTCTCGAAACGCGTTCCGCGTATATGACTCGGCGAGCGGCGGCGCCGGAATTTTGGTCGCCGCGCCGCGAGGGCCGACATGGAGACCGACGGCACCGGCGACGGCGATCCGGAAGTCACCGATCTCGACGCGTTCGTCGCCGAGAACCTCGACCGCTACGCCGAGACGCAGGGGGTCCTCCCCGAGCGGCTCGACGAGTTCGGCGAGCGGTACCGGTCGCAGGGACACCTGACGCGCGAGGGGCTGTACGAGATCGCCTACGAGTCGTCGACGCGGAGCGCGTACCACGTCGAGGCGAACCCGCCCGAGCGCTGCCGGGAGGTGACCCGCAACGCCCGCGCAGTCGACGGCGACTTCTCGACGCTCCGCCTGATCACGGGGCTCTCGGGGTTCAAAGCGCCGACCGCGTCGTGCGTCGTCGCCGCGCTCGACGGCGACCGCCACGCGGTCGTCGACACCCGCGTGTGGGCGTCGCTGGAGCGGCTGGGGTACCTCGACGGGCGGAAGGAGTCGTTCGACGCCGCCGACTACGTGACGATGATCGGGCCGATCCGCGAGATCGCCGACGAGACCGGCCGCCGGGCGGTCGACGTGGGGTACGCGCTGTTCGCGCACGACGCGCACGTCCGGGACGGGACGCTGCACTGACTCGTCCGGCGGCGGTCCGGCCGCGTCGGCCGCGGCTACAGCGGGAACTCCACGCCGGTCGCCTCCTCGGAGTACTCCCAGAGCCTCCGGGCGTCCGCGCGGTCGTAGGAGGCGTCGTTCGACCGGCCCACGGTCGGGGTCCCGCGCATGTTCATGACGCCGCTCGGCTCGACGTAGGCGCCGCCGTCGACGTCGGCGGTCGCGGCGTACAGCATGGGGAGCGCGCCCGTCGCGGGGTCCTGCCCGAGGACCGCGTTCGCGGCCGTCATCGCGACTTTCATGAGAGGGTTGCCGCTCTCCTCCGCGGTGCGGTGCTGGAGGTTCGTGGCCGCGTAGCCCGGATGGCAGGCGACGCTGCGGACTGCGAGGTCGCCGGTCGCGCCCTCCCCGTCGCCCGCGTCGGCGTCGTCGATCCGGCGCTGGAGCTCGTAGGCGAACAGCAGGTTCGCGAGCTTGCTCCGGCCGTACGCCTTCCACTTCCCGTACGAGCGCTCCCAGTTGAGGTCCGAGAAGTCCACCTCGCCCTGCTCGTGGGCGCCCGACGACTGCGTGACGACGCGCGCGTCGCCGCCGACGCCGTCGGCGTCGTCGAGCAGCGGGAACAGGCGCCCGGTGAGCGCGAAGTGGCCGAGGTGGTTCACGCCGAACTGGGTCTCGAAGCCGTCCTCGGTCTCGCTCCGCGGGATCGCCATCACGCCGGCGTTGTTACAGAGGACGTCGACCGCGTCGTAGCCGTCCTCGACCCCCTCGGCGAACGCCCGCACCGAGTCGAGGGAGGCGAGGTCGCACTCGCGGACGTCGAGGTCGAGGTCGGCCCGGTCGGCGGCGCTCTCCCGTCGGATCTCGTCGGCGGCGCGCTCGCCGCGCTCGACGCTCCGACACGCCATCACGACGGTCGCGCCCCGCTCGGCGAAGGCGCGCGTCCCCTCGTAACCGAGCCCGCTGTTCGCCCCGGTGACGACGACGGTCTTCCCGTCGAGCCGCGGCATCTCGTCCGCCGTCCAGCCTGACATGACCGTTCGGAGGGGCCACGCGGTGAGAAAGCTGTCGGCCGGCGAACCGGTGGATACCGACCGGAGCGGAGCGAGCGGCCGGACGTTACACCGACACGAGACAGCGTCTAACGCCGGTATCTACGTTCACCGCGCTGGCGGTGCGTTTTTAACTGCCTCGGTGGAAGGGAGGGACACCGAATGACGTCCTTCCAGTCGACGATCGGCGACGAGGAGGGGATCGCGGAGGAGCTGGCCGAGGGCCAGCGCGAGATCTCCATCGCCGAGTTCTTCGAGAAGAACAAGCACATGCTCGGGTTCGACTCGGGCGCCCGCGGCCTCGTCACCGCCGTCAAGGAGGCGGTCGACAACGCCCTCGACGCGACCGAGGAGGCCGGCGTCCTCCCCGACATCTACGTCGAGATCGAGGAGGTGGGCGACTACTACCGGCTCGTCATCGAGGACAACGGGCCCGGTATCACGAAAGAACAACTTCCAAAAGTTTTCGGGAAGCTCTTGTATGGTTCAAGATTTCACACTCGTGAACAAAACCGCGGTCAACAGGGGATCGGGATTTCAGCGGCCGTGCTATACTCGCAGCTGACGTCCGGCCAGCCGGCGAAGATCACCTCGCGCCCGAAGGGGCAGTCGCGGGCGCAGTACTTCGAGCTCATCATCGACACCGACACGAACGAGCCGGAGATCAAGGCGGACGAGGAGGCGACGTGGGACCGCCCGCACGGCACCCGCATCGAGCTGGAGATGGAGGCCAACATGCGCGCTCGTCAGCAGCTCCACGACTACGTGAAACACACCGCGGTCGTCAACCCCCACGCCCGCATCGAGCTACGCGAGCCGGGGCTCGACGAGCCGATGAAGTTCGAGCGCGCGACCGACGAGCTGCCGGCGGAGACGACGGAGATCCGCCCGCACCCCCACGGGGTCGAGCTCGGCGCGTTGATCAAGATGCTGGAGGCGACCGAGTCGTACTCCGTCTCCGGTTTCCTCCAGGAGGAGTTCACCCGGGTCGGCAAGAAGACGGCGGACTCGGTCATCGACAACTTCCGGGACGTGTACTACGGCCGCGAGCTCTCGTGGACGCCGCCGCGCGCCCACGACGACGGCGACGTCGCCGCCGCGGTGCGCGAGGCGGTCGCCAACAAGGGGAAGGCGGCGACCGCCGACTTCGCCGAGGGCGTCGCCGAGACCGTCGCGGGCAACGACCGCCTCAGCCGGTCCGAGCTCGCGACTATCGTCGGGAACGTCGCCGACCGCGTCGAGGGCGACACCGGCAAGACGTTCGGCGGGACCGTCCGCGAGAACGCGGTCGACGCCGCGTGGCGGGCGGTCACCGGGGTTGACGCCGACGGCGACGCGGTCGGGGGCGCCGGAGACGCGGACGGTGCCGACGCCGAGGACGACGAGACCGCAGCGTCGCCCCTCGTCGCCGACGCGTACGCGCTCGTCGACGAGGCGACCTCGACGCGGAAGGACGACGCCGCCGTGCGGGCGATGGCCGACGCGCTGACGCGTCGGTTCCTGAACCTCGACGGCGACGCCTTCCGGATCGCCCGCGACGACCTGGAGCGGCTCGTCGCCGACGCGGCGGACTTCGTGGCCGAGCAGCACGACGCGACGTTCGGCGAGACCGCCCGCGAGAACGTCGTCGAGGCGTTCTGGTCGCGGGCGCGAACCGTGCCCGACGACCCGCCGAAGGTGCGGTCGATCGCCGGCGACCGCGACGCGTCGGCCGACCTGCTCGACGCGATGCGGACCACCGACATCCTCGCGCCGCCGACCGACTGCCTCGCGCCGATCACGGCCGAGCTCGTCGAGGCCGGGCTCCGCAAGGAGTACGACGCCGACTTCTACGCGGCCGCGACCCGCGACGCCGAGGTCCACGGCGGCGACCCGTTCATCGTCGAGGCCGGCATCGCCTACGGCGGGTCGATCCCGTCCGAGGGGTCGGTGGAGCTGCTCCGGTTCGCGAACCGGGTCCCCCTGGTGTACCAGCGCGGCGCCTGCGCGACGACGGACGTGATAAAGGGGATCGGCTGGCGCAACTACGGCCTCGACCAGCCCGGCGGCTCCGGGCTCCCGAACGGGCCGGCCGTGATATCGATCCACGTCGCCTCCACGAACGTCCCGTTCACGAGCGAGTCGAAGGACGCGCTCGCGAACGTCCCGGCGATCGAAGACGAGATCGAGCTCGCGGTGCGGGAGGCCGCGCGGGAGCTGAAGTCGTTCCTCAACAAGCGGCGCTCGATGCAGCAGCGACGCGAGAAGCAGGACGTGCTCGGGCGGATCCTCCCGGAGATGGCCGACAAGGTCTCGGAGGTGACGGGCCGGCCGCGGCCCGACATCGACGGGGCCCTGGCGCGGATCATGAACAACGTCAGCGTCGAGCGCGAGGTGTCGGACGGCACCGTGACGCTGGTCGTCGAGAACCACTCCGACGTGAACGAACAGCTGGAGATAACGGACATCGTCTCGGCCGAGCCGACCGATCCCTCGGACGGGACGGTGGTCGACATGGACGGCGAGTGGTTCGTGCAGTGGAAGCCCGAGGTGCCCTCGGGCGACGAGCGGGAACTGACGTACGCGGTCGACGAGGACGCCGAGTTCGAGGTCAGCGTCGGCGGCGTGGAGACGGAGAAACTCACGGTGAACGCCTAAATGACGACCGAAAGCGACGCACGAGACGAGCTGATCGACCTGGCCGCGGACTTCTACGACCAGTTCGCCGCGGGGGACATCCCGGAGATGACGCTTCCCACGCGGACGAAGAGCAACATCGAGTACGACACGGAGAGCGGCGTGTGGACGTACGGCGACCGCACGTCGACGCGCAGCGCCAACTCGGTGCGGGGCGCGCGCAAGCTGCTGAAGGCGGCGTACACGATCGAGTTCCTCGCGAACCAGCTCGACGAGGACCGGTCGTCGACCCTCCGGGAGCTGTACTACCTCTCCGAGTCGTGGGACAACGACGAGGCGCAGTTCAAGTCGCAGGACGAGTCGAACGACCTCGTGGAGGACCTCGAAATCGTGACCGGCGTCACCCGCGAGGACTTCCACATGCGCCCGGAGGAGTCGGGCGCGACCCTGATGGGCCCGCTGGAGATCCGCGAGCAGACCCGCCGGGGCGAGCGCGAGATCCACTGCCAGGAGGACGTCGGCGAGGGCGGCTACCAGATCCCGAACAACCCCGACATGATCGAGTTCCTCGACGACGACATCGACTTCGCCCTCGCGGTCGAGACCGGCGGGATGCGCGACCGGCTCGTCGAGAACGGGTTCGACGAGGCGTACGACTGCCTCGTCATCCACCTGAAGGGCCAGCCCGCGCGGGCGACCCGCCGGATCACGAAGCGCGTCCACGACGAGCTCGGCGTTCCGATCGCCGTCTTCGCCGACGGCGACCCGTGGTCCTACCGGATCTACGGCTCCGTGGCGTACGGCTCGATCAAGTCCGCGCACCTGTCGAAGTACCTCGCGACCCCGGAGGCGCAGTTCGTCGGGATCCAGCCCGAGGACATCGTCGAGTACGACCTCCCGGCCGACCCGCTCTCGGACTCGGACGTGAACGCCCTCGAATCCGAGCTTGACGACCCGCGCTTCCAGACGGACTACTGGGAGGAGCAGATCGAGCTCCAGCTCGACATCGGGAAGAAGTCCGAACAGCAGTCGCTCGCGAGCCGCGGGCTCGACTTCGTCACCGACACCTACCTCCCCGAGCGGCTCGGGGAGATGGGCGTGATCTGAGGGGACGAAGACGGCGAACCGACGCCGCCCCCTACTCGTCCGCGTAGACGATCTCGTCGACCTCGCGCCGTTCCCCCTCGGAATCGTCGTTCTCGTACTTGTACACGACGCCCTCATCCTCGTCTGCGGTCGCGTTGTGCGAGCCGTCACAGAGCGGCTTCGTGTCCGAGAGCCCGCACCGGCAGACGTAGATCAGATCGTCGTCGCCCATGTCGGACTCGTCGAGTACCGCCGGGCCCCGCTCCTCGTGAGTGACTTCGCGCGCCATGGGATCCGATCCGGCGCGAGGGTGAAACCGGTTGCGCCGGTGGCGACGCGTGACCCCGACCGCCGCAACCCCCTTGCCCGTGGGGCGCCTACGTCGGGTATGAGCGAGACCGGCGAGGCCGACGCGACCGACCCGCGCGAGCTGACCGACGAGGAGTGGCGCGAGCGCCTCTCCGACGAGGAGTATCGGATACTCCGCGAGAGCGGCACGGAGGCGAAGTTCTCCGGCGAGTACGTCGACCACCACCCCGACGACGGGAACTACCGCTGTCGGGCCTGCGGGACCGTCCTCTTCGACGCCGAGACGAAGTACGAGTCCGGCTGCGGCTGGCCCGCCTTCTACGCCGCCGAGGAGGAGAACGTGACGACGACGCTCGACACGAGCCACGGGATGCGCCGCACCGAGGTCCGGTGCGCGACCTGCGACTCCCACCTCGGCCACGTGTTCGACGACGGCCCCGAGCCGACCGGCAAGCGGTTCTGCATCAACTCGGTCGCGATGGAGTACGACGAGGCGTGAGTCGGACGCGGGCGGGGCGGTCGACCCGATCCACATACCCGTTACTCGGCCAACTGCAGCCTGACGACGAACACGGCGCCCTTCGGCTCGTTGTCCTCGACCCACACGTCGCCGTCGTAGATCTCGACGAGCGAGCGAACCAGATAGAGCCCGATCCCGGCGCCCGGGCTGTCGAGCCCCTTCTCTCCCTTCCCGAATATCTCGTCGCGCTGGTCCTCGGGGATCCCCGGCCCGTTGTCGGCGACGCGGACCTCGGCGACGCCCTCGGCCTCGTCGACCGTCGCGGACACCGTGACCTTCGGCGGCGTCTCGTCGTTGTGCTGGACCGCGTTCCGGAGGAGGTTCCGGAACACGGAGCTCAGCATCTCGTCGCCGACGACCTCGGCCTCGGGGAACGACCCCTCGACCGTGAAGACGGCCTCCGGGTACCCCGACCGGACCTCCTCGACCTGTTGTGAGAGGGTCCGAGCGAGCGAGACGCGGCTCGGCTCGGCGTCCTCCCGGAGCATCACCTCCGCGAGGTCCCGGACCGTGGTGGTGAGCGAGACCGCGCTCTTCGTGTTCCGCTTGATGACGTCGAGGTACTCCTTGCCCTCCTCGTCGACGTGGTCGTCGAGCAGCTCGGCGTACGCCCCGACGAGCTGGAGGTCGTTGCGGATGTCGTGGCGCATCACCTGGTTCAGCAGTCGGAGGTCGTCCCGCTGTCGCTTGAGCCGCTCCTCCGGGTCGACGTCGGCCTCGCTCATACCGGGAGCGTACGCCCGCCCGGCGTTTTTAGATGCCGGTCGCGGGAGACGGGTGCGCCGACCGCCACCGCCTCAGATCCCCTCGTCGAGGAGTTCGCGGGCGACGATGTTCTTCTGGATCTCGGTGGTGCCCTCGTAGATCTGGGTGATCTTCGCGTCGCGATAGAGCCGCTCGACGTCGTGGTCGTTGACGAAGCCGGCACCGCCGTGGACCTGGACCGCCTCGTCGGCGACGTCGACGGCGACCCGCGACGCGAACTCCTTGGCCATCGACGCCAGCGCCGTGAGGTCTCCCGACTCGTTGTCGACCGCCCACGCGGACCGGTAGGTGAGCCAGCGGGCCGCCTCGGTGTTCGTGTGCATCTCCGCGAGCTTGTGTTTGATCGCCTGGAAGTCGCCGATCGGGCGCCCGAACTGCTCGCGCTCCTCGGCGTACGCCAGGGCGCGCTCGGCCGCGCCGCGGGCGATCCCGACCCCCTGCGCGGCGACCGCGGTGCGGGTCTCGTCGAAGAACTGCATCAGCTGGAGGAAGCCCATCCCGCGCTGACCGATCAGGTTCTCCTCGGGCACCCGCACGTCGTCGAACCTGAGCTCGGCGGTGTCGCTCGCGCGGATGCCGAGCTTCCCGGTGATCTTGTCGCGGGTGAGCCCGTCCCGGTCGCCCTCGACGAGGATCTGCGAGTAGCCGGAGTAGCGGTCGTCGACCTCCGGGTCCGTCTCGCAGACGACGACGAAGTAGTCGGCGACGGTGCCGTTCGTGATCCACATCTTCGAGCCGTTGATAACCCACTCGTCGCCGTCCTTCTCCGCGGCGCTGCCGCTCCGTTCCGAGGCGCTCCGCGCCTCGCGCTTCTCCGCGCGGGTCGCGACCGAGGTCACGTCCGAACCCGCCTGCGGCTCCGAGATGGCCGAGCCCATCACCGCGTCGCCGGCGGTCACCTCGGGGAGGACGCGCTCCTTCTGCGCCTCCGTGCCGAACTCCATCAGCGCCTCGGCGCCGAACCCGGCGCTGGAGATACAGAGACCGATCCCCGGGTCGGCGGCGAACAGCTCCTCCGTGAGGATCGCGTTCTCCAGCGAGGAGTAGCCGACGCCGCCGTACTCCACGGGAACGTGCGGCGCGAGCAACCCCATCTCCGCGGCCTCCTCCATGACCTCGTGAGGGTACGCCTCCTCGACGTCGTGCTCGGTCGCGACCGGTCGGATCTCCTCGTCGGCGAACTTCCGGACCTCCTCGCGCAGCTGCTCTTGTTCATCGGTCAGCTGGAACTCCATGCCGGCGCTTCGCCGGAGTCCGTGATAGAGGTTGTCAAACGGTCGGGAATTCGAACCCCGTTTACAGTTTGACGGTCCGGTAGCCGCTGCGGTGGAGGCGTTCGGGAAGGGGAGGCTCGCGAGGGCGAGACCGGGGCCGGACTCGCGAGGGCGACGCTCGACGCGCCAACGACCGCGGACCGGCGGTTCAGAACTCCCGTTCCTCGCGCACCTCGTAGTGTTTCGCGCGGTCGTCGAACCGCTTGAGGACCTCGCGAGCCGCGGGGGGAACGTGCGCGTTCCGGTACTCCTCGCCCGCGAACTCCTTCACCGACGCCACGGAGTCGAACCGGATGATCGTGACGAACTCGACCTCCTCGCCGTCGGAGCGGCGGAGCACCCGGGCGCCGCGGTAGCCGTCGATCCCCTCGTCGGCGAACGACGGGAGGATCTCCTCCCGGAGGCGTCGCTCGTACTCGTCCGCGTTCGCCGGCGTCGTCCACCCGTGCCAGATCCTGTCGATCATCGTTTCGCGTCGGACGGTCTATCGGCGACCGGCCACGTAACCGTGGCGGCCGCCTCAGCGGTTCTCGACGAACGTCGCGATGCGGTCGGTCGCCTCCTTCAGCTCGCGCATGGAGGTCGCGTACGACACCCGGAGGTGGCCCTCGCCGCCCGCGCCGAAGACCGACCCGGGGACGACCGCGACGCCCTGCGCCTCCAGCAGCGCCTCGGCGAACGCCTCGTCGTCGCCGCCGCAGTCGGGGAACGCGTAGAACGCGCCGCCCGGCTCGAACGTGTCGAGCCCCATCTCGTTGAACCGCGAGACGACCAGCCGCCGGCGGCGGTTGTACTCGTCGACCATCTCCGCCACCTCGTCGTCGCAGCGGTCGAGCGCCTCGCACGCGGCGTACTGCGGCGTCGTCGGCGCCGACAGCATCGTGTACTGGTGGATCCGGTTCATCGCGTCGATCGCCTCGGTCGGGCCGAGCGCGTAGCCGAGCCGAAGGCCGGTCATCGCGTACGCCTTCGAGAAGCCGTTGACGACGACGGTGCGCTCGCGCATCCCCGGCTGCGTCGCGATCGAGGCGTGGTCGGCGCCGTAGGTGAGCGCGGCGTATATCTCGTCGGCGACCACCCGGATCTCGTTGTCGCGGCAGAAGGCGGCGACCTCGGCGAGTTGCTCGCCGCTCATCGTCGCGCCCGTCGGGTTGTTCGGGTAACAGAGGACGAGGAGGTCGGCGTCGGCCGCGCCGGACGCCTCCAGCGCCTCCCGGGTGAGCGCGAAGTCGTCCGCGGCCCGCGTGGGGACCGTGAGCCGCTCGCCGCCGGCCAGCTCGATCCCCGGCCCGTAGGAGATGTACGTCGGCTCGTGGACGGCGACCGTGTCGCCGGGGTCGACCAGCGCGCGGAACGCGAGGTCGACGGCCTCGCTCGCGCCCGTGGTGACGAGCACCTCCTCGGCCGGGTCGTACGACTGGTCGTAGCGCTCGTGGTGGGCCGCGACCCGCTCGCGGAGCGCCGCCATCCCGCGGTTCGCCGTGTAGGAGGTCTTGCCGCGTTCGAGCGAGTCGATCGCGGCCGTGCGGGCCGCCCACGGCGCGGAGTAGTCGGGCTCGCCGACGCCGAGCGAGATCACGTCGTCGCGCGCCTCCGCGAGCTCGAAGAACTTCCGGATCCCCGACTCGGGGAGGTCGCGCGCGCGGTCGGAGAGCCTCATGGCGAGACGGAGAGGCGGTCGTCGTCGTCGCCGTCCTCGAACCGGACCCCGCCGTCCTTGTACGTCTCCATGATGTAGTGGGTCACCGTCTGGGTGACCTCCGGCATGGGCGCGACCTGCTCGGAGATGAACCGCGAGACGTCCTGCATCGTCTCGCCGAGCACCTCGACGGCGAAGTCGTAGTCGCCGGAGACGAGGTGGAGGGCGTCGACGGCCGGGAACTTCGCGATCCGGTCGGCGACCTCCTCGTAGCCGGTCTCGCGGTCGAGCTCGACGTTGATCTCGACGACCGCCCGGATCTTCCCCTCATCGACGCGGTCCCAGTCGACGACCGCCTGGTAGCCGTGGACCACGTTGTCCGCCTCCAGCCCGTCGATCGCGTCCGCTACCGCTGCCGCGTCGAGGCCCGTCTGGGCCGCGATGTCGTCGATGTCCTCGCGGGCGTTCCGCGCCAACACGTCGAGTACCTCGCGCTCGGCGTCCATACCGAACGATCGCACGGGGGCGGTTTATGAGTAGCGACGCGCGCAAGACGGGCGAACGGCGAGCGGTTGGATCGCGACGCAACGGGGTTACGCCCTGAATCTCCCGAATCCTTATGAGTGATACCATTGTACCACACAGTATGAGCACCGACGCGAACACCGGCGACGACCGGATGGAGAAGATCAACGTTCGCGTTCCGAAGTCCCTGCTGGACCGGATCGACGAGGAGTGGGAGCGACGGGGATACGCGAGTAAGTCTGAGGCGATTCGCGACGCGTTACGTGACTGGGTGGACCCGTCGGTGACGCTCTCCGAGGAAACGTTATCTGACCTGGCAGAGAGCCGCGAGCAGGCGGAGCGCGACGAGACGGTGTCGGCCGACGAGGCCCGAGAGCGACTGGGACTAGATGACTGAGGTCGAGTACACGGAACAGGCGCTCTCCCATCTCGAATCTCTCGATCCACAGTCCGCCGATCGGATGATGAACAAGATCGACGAGGCGACCGAATGGACCGAACACCGGTTGGAACCGCTCTCCGGGTATCCGTACTACAAGCTGCGAGCCGGCGACTATCGGGCCGTCGTCGCGTGGGATCGAAGTGCCGGGATCATCCGTGTCGAGGCCGTTGGCCACCGTCGGAACATATACGATCGACATCTTCCTCCCTGAGAGGATTCCCTTCGATCATCCTCCCCGCGATCGTCTCCTTCCGCCATCCCCACGAGTTTCCGGGTGGCGCGAGATCGGTCGCCCATGGCTTCAGACACCACTGGGCGGAGCGACACGTTCGA
This sequence comes from Halorubrum rutilum, assembly GCF_042665015.1. Lineage (GTDB taxonomy): Archaea > Halobacteriota > Halobacteria > Halobacteriales > Haloferacaceae > Halorubrum > Halorubrum rutilum. Next base: position 310,616 of record NZ_JBHTBL010000005.1, read on the forward strand.
CATCGGCGGCGACCTAACCGTCAACCGGCTCGGCTTCGGCGCGATGCGGGTAACGGGCGAGGACATCATTGGACGCCCGGCCGACGAGGAGGCGGCCAAACGGGTCATCAGGCGAGCGGTCGACCTCGGCGTCGACTTCGTCGACACCGCCGACTCCTACGGGCCGGGCGTCTCGGAGCGGCTGATCGGCGAGGCGCTCGGCGACCCCGACGAGGTCGTCGTCGCCTCGAAGGCCGGACTGCTCCGCAACCGCGAGGGCGACTGGCTCCCCCACGGCGACCCGGACTTCCTGAAGAATCAGGTGCTGTGTAGCCTCGACCGGCTCGACACCGACACGATCGACCTCTATCAGTTCCACCGCCCGGACCCCGACACCGACTTCGAGGCGTCGGTCCACGCGTTCGCGGAGATGAGAGACGCCGGCCAGGTCGCCCACGTCGGTCTCTCGAACGTCACCGTCGAGCAGCTGGAGACAGCCATGGAGATCGTCGACGTCGCCACCGTCCAGAACCGGTACGACGTCGGCAACCGCGACGACGAGGACGTGCTCCGCGCCTGCGAGCGCGACGACATCGGCTTCATCCCGTGGGGGCCGACGTACGCCGTCGACGACGAGGGCGTCGCGGAGGTGCTCGATGAGGTCGCCGAGCGCCGCGGCGCGACGCCGCGGCAGGTCGCGCTCGCCTGGCTGCTGGAGCACTCCGACGCGACGCTTCCCATTCCGGGCACGTCGAGCGTCGAGCACCTCGAAACGAACGTCGCGGCCGCGGAGCTGTCGCTGACGGGCGAGGACGTGCGCGCGCTGGACGGGATCGACCCGCAGGCGTAGCGACGGCCGAGCCGGAGGGAGAACCGCTCCGCCGCGCTACTCGTCGAACGGGTTCGTCAGCTCGACCGTCTCCTCGCGGTCGGGGCCGACGCCGACCGCGTAGACGGGCGTGTCGGTCTCGTCGGCGAGGAACTCCAGGTACTCGCGGGCCGCCTCCGGGAGGGCGTCGTAGCCGGCCTTGGCGACCGCGGCGGAGTCGAACTCCGCCCAGGTGTCGAGCGTCTCGTACACCGGCTCGCAGCGCTCCCACCGGTCCGGCGTGGTCGGGACGGTATCCCGCTCCTCGCCGTCCAGCTCGTAGGCGGTGCACACCTTCAGCTCGTCGAGCCCGGCGAGCACGTCGACGTGGTTGACCGCGAGCCCCGTGAAGCCGGAGACCCGCGCGGCGTGGCGCAGCATCGGGAGGTCGAGCCAGCCGATCCGGCGCGGGCGACCCGTCACCGTGCCGAACTCGCCGCCCTTCTGGCGGATGTCGTCGGCGAGCGACTCCTCGTCGGCGTCGCCGTCGAGCTCGGTCGGCATCGGCCCCTCGCCGACCCGCGAGAGGTACGCCTTCACGATGCCGACGACCTCGCCCGCGCCGACGTTCGTGACGCCGAGGCCGGACCCGACCGCGGCGCCGCCGGCGGTCGGGTTCGAGGAGGTGACGAACGGGTAGTTCCCGTGGTCGACGTCGATGTGGGTGCCCTGCGCGCCCTCGAAGAGGATCTCGTCGCCCGCCTCGTGGCGTCGGTGGAGGTAGTCGGAGCAGTTGACGGTCATCTCCTCGTCGGCGAGCCGCTCGCCGATCCCGGCGAACTCCTCGTGGAGCGCGTCGACGTCGAACGCCGCGGCGCGGTCGTCGTCGGCGAGGTCAAGCCCGTACACGTCCTCGACGAGCGCGCGCTTCTGCGGGACGGCGTACGCCAGCTTCTCGCGGAGCACGTCGGGGTCGAGCAGGTCGGCGACCCGGATCCCCCGTCGCCCGGCCTTGTCCTCGTACGTCGGGCCGATGCCGCGGCCGGTCGTGCCGACCTCGTCGCCGGCGTCGTCGTCCGCCTTGATCTCCTCCTCGATCCCGTCCAGCACGCGGTGGTACGGCATGATGACGTGCGCGCGGCGGGCGACCCGCACGTCGGGGTCGAGCCCGCGCTCGCGGAGGTCGTCGATCTCGGTGAACAGCGTGCGCGGGTTGACGACGCAGCCGTTGCCGAGGACGCCGACCGTCCCCCGGACGGCGCCGCTCGGTACCAGCGAGAGCTTGTACTCCGCGCCCCCCTCGACGACGGTGTGGCCGGCGTTGTCGCCGCCCTGATATCGGACTACGACGTCCGCGTCCCCTCCCCACCGGTCGACGAGCGCGCCCTTGCCTTCGTCGCCCAGCTGGGAGCCGACGATGGTGAGTGTCATACGGCCCGGAGGTTCCGGCCGGGGGGTAAAACCGATTACGGTCCGCGGACGCGATCACCCCACGGACGTGTATCACACCGCATCGCGTCAGTCCGAAATATGCCCGTTCGTGCGGTCGAAATCCGTTCGTCCGCACCGTCGACCCTCCGCACGCGCTCGCCCGCGGCGGCGCTTCGGTTCGCTTTCGGTCGGACCATACCGGGGGCCTCACCGGCCGAACCGATCGAACGCGTTAACTACTGGCACGTCGAAGCGTGTGATCGTCCCACCCGGTCCCGCCCGCCGACAGCAACTTTTAAACGGGGGCATGACGAGTTAACATGTGCCATGATAGATCGACTAGAGAAGGAGGTAGACATGCTGGAACGCCACCTCCAAGTCCTGCGGATGGTCATCGAGAACGAGCCGATCGGCATCGTGAAGATGTCGAACGAGACCGGCTACCCCCACCACAAGGTCCGCTACTCGCTGCGCGTGCTCGAAGAGGAGAACCTCATCGAACCGTCCAGCCAGGGCGCGATCACCACCGAGCGGACCCACGAGTTCGTCGACGAACTCGACGAGAAGCTCGACGAGACGGTCGACAAGCTCGGCTCCATGCGGATCGACGACGCCGCAGAACTCGAGAACTGAACGCCCACGTTCGTCCGCACCGCCGGCCGCGAGTCCGCGTTTTGATCTCGAGTCACCGCCCCCAGTCGCGTCGCGCGTTACGGACGGTAGCCCCGGCGCCGCTCGCTCCCCGTCTCTCGTCTCCGTCACTCGTGCCGTCTCGGTCGCCCGTGCCCCGGCGCGAACGCCCCGGGCTACAGGTCGGGAACGGTCATGTGGAAGCCGCCGTCGCGCGCCTCGACCAGACAGAGGTGGTACCCCCGCTTGCGCGAGAGCTTCACGAAGCTCGCGCGCTTCGACCGACTGAACAGCCCGCCGCCGACGGCGTCGCTCGCGGTCTCTAACGCGCCCGGCTCGAAGAAGCTCTCCGTCACGGCGAACGCCGCCGCGAACGAGTCGTTCGACTCGGCGATGTCGCGGCCGTTGCCCACGAGCGACTCCAGGGTCCCCTCCGCGGTCGGGTCCCGGCTGTCGTTGAGGTCGGCGACGAACAGGGGGTTCCCCATCCGGTCGCGCAGGACGAGGTCGAACGTGCGCTGCTCGCGCGTCTCCCCGCCGTTCTCGCGGATCGCGATCGACACCGACCCCCCGATCTCCGCGCGGTCGACCTCGGGGATCGCGTCGTAGAGGTCGCGGAGGACGCCCTGGTTCCCCGTCCCGCTCACCTCGAACGGGAGGTCCTCGACGAGCCAGCGGGTGAACCCGTACTCGATCGTGTCGCGGAGGAACTCCTCGTACGGTCGCCCGTCGACCGCGAGCCCCTCGGTCTCGAAGCTCGTGTGGTGTTCGATCCGGAGGTTCTCGCGGAGGGCGTCGCGGTCCACCGCCCCGTCGTGGGCGTCCTCCAGCGTCGCGCCGCCCTTGGAGTCGTACCTGACGAAGAGGTTCGTCCCGCTCCGCGCCTCTGCGGGCGAGATCGAGCGGTCGCTCTCGGGGAGCCGGTCGCGGGCCGCGGCGAGCTCGTCGCGCAGCCGGTCGCGCTCCTCGCGGAGCGTCGAGAGCTCGGACTCCAGGCGGTCGACCTCGGACGCCAGCTCGTCGCGCTCGGCGGCCAGCTCTTCGCGCTCCCGCTCGGACTCCTCCAGCTCGGCGGCCAGCTCTTCGCGCTCCCGCTCGGACTCCTCCAGCGCGCCCTCCAGCTGTCGGAGCCGCTCCCGCGGCGACCCCTCGCCGCGCGACCCGCCGGAATCGCGCGAGCGCTGCGACACGGCCGACCGGTTCGCGCCGCCCTCGCCGGTCGAACGCGGCTCGGGAGACGACTCGTTCGCGGTGTTCGCGGCCGGCCCGCCGCCGCGGTTCGCCGTCCCGTCCGAGCTGCCGGACCGCCGCGAGCCTCCGGACGTCATCGCGTCGCCGTCGCGGTTCTCCGGCGGGTCGCTCGCTTCCGACGGGTCCAGCGCGGGGATGGACTTCTGCTCGCGCCACTGCTCCTCCTCGGAGAACACGTCGTCGTCGGGGCGGGCCCCGTCTCCCCCGTCGCCGTCGCGGTCCCGACCGGCGGCGTCGGCGGTCCGCGCGTCGCGGTCCCGTCCGTCGGGAGCGTCGACCGACCGCGCGTCGGCGACGTTCGCGGCGCCGTCGGCGGCGCTCGCCGTCGACGCGTCCGCGCCGACGCCGCCCTCGGTCGGTCCCTCGTCCGAACTCCGGGGTCCGCGCCCCTCGTCGCGGTCGCCCGCCGCGTCGATCTCGACGGGCGACGGGCGGTCGTCGTCGGCCGGCTCGTCGGCGCTCCGAGCGTCGGGGTCCCGGTCGCCCTCGGCCGTCCCGCGTCCGACGGCCTCCGGGTCCCGGGTCGTTCCCCCGCCGTTCGACTCGTCGCCCGTCGGGCCGCCGTCGCCGCGGTCGGCGGCCGGGTCCGCGTCGATCGCCTCGCCGTCGGGGTCTTCGTCGCCAGCCACGTCTCCTGTCGATCCGGCGCTCACCGATCCGGCGCTCGCCGGCGGGCCGGCGTCCGCGTCGTCGTCGGCCTCCCCGTCGTCGTCGGCCTCCCCGTCGTCGTCGGCCTCCCCGTCGTCGTCGGCCTCCGGACCGCCGGACGGGATCTCCCGGACGCTCAGGTCGACCTCGTAGACGGTGTAGATACCGACCTCGTCGTCGGCCAGTGAGAACGCCTTCTCGCCGGTCTCGAGCCGTCGGGAGTTGCCGACGTACGCGGCGGCCATCGACTCGCCGGCCGTGTACGTGACGTAGTAGTCGCCCGAGAGCACGTTCTCGGAGAGCTCGACGTAGCCGGTGAACCCGCCCTGCGAGAGCTTCCGGTCCGCCTCCGAGAGCGGGGTGTCGTTCGTGTAGTACTGCGCCCGCGGCTCGCCGCCCCGCTCCTGCATCGCGAACAGGACCGGGAGGACCGGTTCCGGGGCCTCGTACAGCGTCCCCGAGGCCTCCGCGAAGTCGTCGAGGTCGCCGTCGACCGCCCCGACGACGCGGCCCTCGAACACGAACAGCCACGCCGCCCCGTCGGTCACCGCGCCGGAGAACCCGCCGTCGACGAGGCGACCGAGCTCGGCGAACCCGCCAGAGAACTCGCGGGCGTCCCACTCGGCGATCTCCGATCGTCGCTCTGCGTCCATCTTGCTTTATGTCGCCTGCAACGACCCAAATACCTTCCGGACCGTGAGACGGCCGTCTGACGCCGATCGGGCGGGGATCGCCGTCACCGGTCGACGCGCCGGCCGGCGCTTTCGGGCGAGGGGCCCGTCGCGCCGTCGACCGACTACGCGTCCTCGACGGCCGCGATCGCCTCGCGGCCGAGCTCGATCACGTCCGGCTGCAGGTCGCTCGCGGCCAGCTCGGCCGGGGTGTACCAGCGCCACGCCTCCGGGTCGACCTCGTCGTCGGCGCCCGGCGCGATCTCGCGGGAGCCGACGCGGGCGTAGTAGAGGTGATCGACGTGCTGGTGACCCACCGACCCGTCCTCGTGGACGTTGATGTCGTGGAGCATCAGGTGGGCCGGCTCCGGGAGGCCGCGGGTGTTGGGCCCCTCGATCGACGACCGCGTCGCGACCAGCTCCGCCTCCAGGCCGGTCTCCTCGCGGACCTCGCGGAGCGCCGCCTCGTGCGGGAGCTCGTCGCGGTCGACGTGGCCGCCGGGCGGGAGGCGGATCCCGAGCCGGTCGTGCGCGTGGAGCGCGGTCGCGCCGTCGTTGACGACGTACGTCGTCGCGGTGAAGTGACGGGTGGTCTCCATACGCGTCGCTCGGCCCGCGGGTGCTTGTGCGTTCGGAAAGTCGGCGTGCGTCAGGAAAGTCCGGAGCCGAAACGCGGTCGGTCGAGGAACCGGCGGAGCGTCGACGACGTCGGTCCGTCGGTCGGCGCGCGGCGGTCGGCGCGGTGCCGCCGATCAGCTCAGCGCGACGCCGTCCTCGGCCTCCAACAGCTCGTGGTAGCGGTTCCGGATAGTGACCTCGCTGATGTTCGCCACGTCGCTGACCTCGCTCTGGGTCACCTTCTCGTTGACCAGCAGGGAGGCGGCGTACACCGCCGCGGCGGCGAGGCCGACCGGCGACTTGCCGGAGTGGATTCCCTGCGACTTCGCGGTGTCGAGCAGCGACCGGGCGCGGCGCTCGGCCTCGTCGGAGAGGCCGAGGTCCGAGGCGAACCGGGGGACGTAGCTCTCGGGGTCCGCGGGCTGGATCTCCAGCTTGAGCTCGCGGACGACGTAGCGGTACGTCCGGGCGATCTCGTCCTTCTCGACGCGGGAGACGGCCGCGATCTCGTCGAGGCTCCGCGGCGTGCCCGCCTGTCGGGCGGCCGCGTACAGCGAGGCCGTCGAGACGCCCTCGATCGAGCGGCCGGGCAGGAGGTCCTCGTCGAGCGCGCGGCGGTAGATGACCGAGGCGGTCTCGCGGACGTTGTCCGGGAGGCCGAGCGCCGAGGCCATCCGGTCGATCTCGCCGAGCGCCTGTTTCAGGTTCCGCTCCTTGGAGTCGCGGGTGCGGAACCGCTCGTTCCAGGTGCGCAGCCGCTGCATCTTCTCGCGCTGGCGGCTCGACAGGGACTTCCCGTAGGCGTCCTTGTCCTGCCAGCCGATGTTGGTCGAGAGCCCCTTGTCGTGCATCATGTTCGTCGTCGGGGCGCCGACGCGCGACTTGTTGTCCTTCTCCTTGGAGTCGAACGCGCGCCACTCCGGCCCGCGGTCGATCTCGTCCTCCTCGACGACGAGCCCGCAGTCGACACACACAGTCTCGCCGTGCTCGGTGTCGGTCGCGAGCTGGCCGCCGCACTCGGGACATCGCAGTTCCTCGTCCGACGACTCGGTCTCCTCCTCGTCGCCGACGTGCTCCGCCGTGTACGTTCGAACGTTTTCGCTCATTGGTTGGTTCAAATGGAGGGAACGAGGGGACCGAGAGACGCTTCTCGGTTGGTTTCCTCACTAACGGGTAAGGACCGAACGTATTTAAATCCTCGCTTCGATATCGAGAACGAAAACCGACGGCAGAGCGCATCGCACACGGCGTCACGGCGATAGTAGCTGCCGGTTTCTCGTCTATCGCCGTCGCCGATCGAGTCGCGTCGATCCGTCGATCGCTACTATATAGATATTTCGTGATAGACTCCCCGCCGCACCGGCGCCGCGACGCGGGAGCGAGTGGGTGGGGACACCGCGATACCAAAGGTGGGGATACCGCGATACCAAAGACACTTATTACGCCCGCGAGTGAGTTCGACCGATGTCCCCGATACTGCTTCAGGAGGCGCTGGCCGGCGGGATCGCCCTCCTGTTCGGTCTACTGGTACTGCTCGTACAGCTGGGTATCATCGTCTGGATCTACTCGGACGCGAAGCAGCGCAGCGACCAGCCCGCGTTCCTGTGGGCCGTCGTCGCGTTCCTCGCACCGCTGCTCGGGCTCGTGCTGTACTTCATCGTCGGCCGGCGATAACCGCCCGCCCTCTCCTTCGTCGACGCTCGGCCCCGTTAGCGAATGTGCCGCCCGGCGAGCTCCCACAGCCGGTCGGCGATCTCGTCGTCGAGGTCGTCCCGGGTCACGCGCCACTCCCAGTTGCCGTCGACGGTCCCCGGCTCGTTGAACCGCGCCTCGCTGCCGAGCCCGAGCAGGTCCTGCATCGTCGTCATCGCGATCACCGCCTCGGAGGCCCACACCTCGTCGACGATCTCCCACTCGACCGCGCGGTCGCCGTCGGCGCCGACGTTGTACCGGAAGCAGTCGCGCTGGCGCTCGGGGAGGTCCTCGTAGTAGCCGACCCACGTGTCCGTGTCGTGGGTCGACGTGTAGCCGACGACGCCCTCCGGGTAGTGCATCGGCTGGTAGGGGTTCCCCTCCTCGCACCAGTCGGCGTACTGCGGGACGCGCATGCCCGGGAAGCCGAACTCGGCCATCAGCTCGTTCATCCTCGGCTCCTCGAAGCCGAGGTCCTCGGCGATGAACGGGGCCCGCCCCAGCTCGCGCTCCACCGCCTCGAACAGGTCGCGCCCCGGCCCCTCGCGCCACTCGCCGGCGGCCGGGTCGTCGCGGTCGGCCGGGATCGCCCAGTACTTCACGAAGCCGAGGAAGTGGTCGAGCCGCGCCACGTCGGCGAGGTCGAACAGGCGCCGGAACCGGGCGAGCCACCAGTCGTAGCCGCGCTCGGCGAGCCGCTCCCAGTCGTAGACGGGGTTCCCCCAGCGCTGGCCGTCGTCGCCCGGATTCGGCGGGACGCCCGCCACCGCGGTGGGGCGGTTCGCCTCGTCCAGCCGGAACGCTCCGGGGTTCGCCCACACGTCGGCCGAGTCGAGCGCGACGTAGATCGGCACGTCGCCGACGATCGAGACCCCCTCGTCGGCCGCGACCGCCCGGAGCTCGCGCCACTGCCGGTCGAACGTCCACTGGACGAACTCCCGGAAGCGGACCTCGGTCGCGCGTTCGTCGCGCGCCTCCGCGAGCGCCTCGGGGTCGCGCGTCCGGAGCGGGTCGGGCCACTCGACCCACGTCCCCTCCGGCCGGGCCTCCGAGAGCGCCCGGAACAGGGCGTAGTCGGCGAGCCACGGCTCGCGCTCGCGGAAGGCGTCGAGCTCGGCCGCCGCCTCCGCCCCGGCGTCCCCGCCGTCCTCTACGGTCTCGTCGAACCGCTCGAAGGCGGTCCGCAACAGCGGGAGCTTGTACTCCCTGACCGCCGGGTAGTCGACGCGGTCGTCCGGGAAGTCGGGGACCGGTTCGAGGTCGGACTCGTCGAGCCAGCCGTCGGCGACGAGCCCGTCGAGGTCGATCAGGAGGGGGTTGCCGGCGAACGCCGACGGCGACTGGTACGGCGACTCCCCGGCGGCGCTCGTCGTCGGGCCGACCGGGCAGATCTGCCAGAGGTCGACGTCGGCGTCGCCGAGGAAGGAGAGGAACGCTTCGGCGCCGTCGCCGAGGTCGCCGATCCCGTGTCGTCCCGGCAGCGAGGTGACGTGACAGAACACGCCGGCGGAGCGGTCGAATCGCATGCGTCCCCCTGTGACCCCCACCGACTCAAGCGTTGCGTCCGCGGGGACGGGTCACCGGCCGGTCTCCCGGACGACCGCGACCTCGTCGGCGCGGATCCGCTCGGTCCCGTCGCCGTCGACGACGACGCAGGGGTCGCCGGTGACCAGGTCGCGGTCGGCGTGGGCGGCGTCGACGGCGACGCTCGCCGTCTCGGGCGCGAAGTTGAGGACGACGATCAGCGACTCCTCGCCGTCGCTCCGGCGGAACGCCACCACGTCGTCGGGGTGCACGTTCCCGCTGGCGGCGATCGGCCGCTCGTCGAGGTCGCCGCTGGCGACGTGGTACTCCACCCGTTCGAGGTCGCCGTCGGGACCGAGCGCCCTGTGGTCGGCGCGGGTCGCGAGCAGGCGCTCGTAGCGCTCGCGGACCTCGTCGCGGGCGTGGTCCCACGCGATCGCGTCTCGGCGGCCGCGCTGGCCGATCTCCTGGCCGGCGTACACCATCGGCACGCCGGGCAGCGTCACCGTCGCCGCCCCCGCGGCGGCCGCGGCGGCGTCTCCGCACTCGACGCGGTAGCGCGTCTCGTCGTGGTTCTCGATGTACTGGAGGAAGCCGGCGTGGTCGGGGAAGCCGATCTCCGGGCGCCGGTCGATCGCGTCGAGCAGCGACGCGGCCGGCTCGGCGCCGCGCCCGACCTGCCGGAGCTGGAAGTACAGCGTCGCGTCGAAGTGGACGTCGAACATCCCCTCGTGGAAGCCGGGGATGTACGGGATCGTCTCGTCCATCAGCAGGAACTCGCGGTCCTTCGCCTTCACCCGGTCGCGGAGCTCGCGCCAGAACGAGTCGGGCACGGCCCACGCCATGTCGCAGCGGAACCCGTCCACGAGCGGCGCCCACTCGTCGACCACGTCGAGGAGGAAGCGGCGCACGTCGAGGTTCGCGTGGTTCAGGTTCGCGATCAGCTCCCAGTCGAAGTACGTCCCCGGCTCGCCGGACTCCTGCCACTCGTAGCGGTCGCGGTACGGCGACTCGGGATTCCGATAGGCGTCTCGGAACCACTCGTGGTCGCGCGCGGTGTGGTTGGCGACGAAGTCGAACAGCACCCGCATCCCGTGGTCGTGGGCGGTCTCCACCAGCGCCTCGTAGTCGTCGCGGTCGCCGAGGTCCTCGGCGACGTCGAAGAAGTCGACGATGTTGTAGCCGTGCGGCTTCCCGTCGTGTTCGAGCACGGGCGTGAGCCACAGCGTGTCGACGCCGAGGTCGGCGATCTCCGGGATCCGCCCTTCGATCGCCGCGAACGCCTCCCCCTCGTCGGCGTCGGCGAACGTCCGGACGTACACCTCGTAGACGGTCGCGTCAGTCGTCCACTCCGGCGGCTGGTTGAGCCGGACGGTCTCGAAGGCGTGACCGTCGGGGCCCGTCGGCGCCGTCAGCTCCGGCTCGGCGGGTTCGGGACCGTCGTCCCCGGCGAGCTCGCTCCGGTCGGTGCGCTCGACCGCGACCGCGTCGGCGACGCTCACCCGCCGTTCGCGCCCCGGCTCGCGGGCGACGGCGACGCCGTGGACGCGCAGCCGGTCCGGCACGGCCTCGGTCGGGATCCGGAGCGTCCGGCCGTCGTCGGTCGTCCGGAGCGCGTCTCGCGGGTTCCGCCGCCCCTCCCCGACCGCCGCCTCGACGTCGCGGTCGTCCACGACGAAGGTGACGGCCAGCTCGGACGCGTCGAGGGCCGACTCGGGGTTCGGCGTCGGCGTCGCCCGGACGACGACCTCGTCTCGGCCCGCCGCGCTCTCGTCTCGGCCCGCCGTGCCCTCGTCTCGCCCCGCCGCGCCCCCGCCTTCGCCCGCCGCCTCCTCGACGGTCGCGTCCAGCCGGACGCGCGGCCGCCCGACGCCCTCGCGGGCGCGCTCGGCGCCGTAGTCGATCGCGGCCCGGTCGGCGTCGCGGTCGCGGATCGCGGTCCCGCTGCCGCCGGCGACGTCGACGCCCTCGTAGCTCGCCGGGAACGCGCGCACCGTCAGGAGGTGGTCGCCGTCGGGCGCGTCGAGCCCGAGCCGGTACCGTCCGGGGACGTCCGGCGTGAAGTCGGTCACGGACCGCTCGCCCACGGTCGCGTCGCTGTCCGGCGGCGCGTCGGCGACGCGCCACTCGTAGCTCGCCGACGGGTCCGGGTCCCGCGGCGCGAGCTGCGTCGTCTCCCCGGTCGAGAGGAATCGGGGGGGTCCAGGGTGGTGCATGTGGCACCCATTGACGCCTGGGGTCTTCGGTGTTGCTCTTCGGTCGGTCCCCTCGGACCGAGGGGTCGCCTCGTTCGTCAAGGCTTTTACCCCGGAAATCGCAGGGCGACTATGCGACTGCGAACCGCTCTCACGGAGCACGAACGTCGGCGCGGCGAGCGCTATCCGGCGGAGCGTCCCACGACCGCCGGCGCGTTCACGGGCGACGACGGCCGTCTGGTCCACGTCGGGCCCGACGGCGCCGTCCACGACTGTTCGTACGCCCTGTCGGGAGTCGGCGGGGCCGACCGGCTCCGAATGGGGATCACGGCCGGCCGCGGCGTCCGCTGGTTCGACGACCTCGCGACGACGCGCCAGCACTACGACGGCGACACCCCCCTCGTCGAGACCGAGTACGACGCGGGGCGGTACACGATCCACCAGTTCGACCTCGTGGTGAGCGACACGCACCTGACGCACGTCGAGCTGCGCGGCGCGCCGCCGGCCGGCGCCGAGCTCGTCGCCGCCTGCGCCTTCTCGCCGGACATGGTCGAGGGCCGCGTCGGCAACCTGGTCCACCAGGAGGCCGGGCCGGACGACGGGAGCGTCGTCGAGGTGTACCACCGCTCCGAGCACGACTTCCTCACGGCGTCGACCGGGCTCTCGGCGGCGCACGGCCAGCGGCTCCGCACGATCACGGAGCTGCTCGGCGAGGACGAGAACGGCTTCCCGCACCGCGGCGAGATCGATCAGCGCGAGGACTCGCGGCTCACCCCCGACGTCGTCGTCCGCGCCCCCTTCGAGCGCGACGGCCGGACCGAGCGCGTCACCCTGGCGAGCCGGGCGGTCGTCGACCGCCGGGAGACGCGCGAGACGGGCGACGACGCGATGGACGCGCTCTCCGACGGCCCCGACCGCCAGCGCCGGATCGAGGAGCTCTCGCGGATCGCGACCGCCTACCCCGACGCCGACGACCTCCGCGAGGCGGCCGCGGGCCGGGGGCCGACGGTCCCCGAGGACGTCCCGCGGCGGGGCGTGATCGCGAGCGATCTCCGCGCACTCGACCTGCTGACGGCCGAGTCCGGCGCCCGGATCGCCGCCCCCGAGTTCGACCCCTTCTACTCGACGTCCGGCGGCTACGGCTACACCTGGTTCCGCGACGAGGCGGAGACCGCGTCGGCGCTTTTGAGCGCGAGCGAGGAGCTCGGCCTCGACGCCGACGAGGAGCTGCTCGCGACCGCCTCCTTCTTCTGCCGCACGCAGGACGCGGACGGCTCGTGGCCCCACCGCGTCTGGGCCGACTCCGGCAAGGTCGCGCCCGGCTGGGCGAACGCCCGGATCGAGGGCGCGAACGGGACCGCCGGCCCGAACGACCAGCTCGACCAGCCCGCCTCGGTGGTCGCGTTCCTCGCCCGGCTCCGCCGGACGACCGACCTCCCCGCGGAGTGGCGCGAGCGGATCGACGCGACGATCGCGGACGCGGTCGCCTTCCTCCGCGAGACGACCGAGGACGACGGGCTCCCCCGTCGCTGTCAGAACTGCTGGGAGAACGCCCTCGGGCGGTTCACCCACACCGGCGCGGCGTACCTCCGCGCGTTCGCCGCGGTCGCCCGCGCGCCGGTCGACGACGAGACGCGCGTCGCGGCGGCCGCGGCGGCCGACGACGCGCTCGCCGGGCTCGACGAGCGCTGGAACCCGGACACCGGGCGGTTCCCGCAGCGCGCGAGCGCGGAGAGCCGCGACGACCGCGCCGACGCCAGCACGTTCGCGCTCGCCGGCGCCGCCGTCGAGTACGCGGCCCTGCGCGAGGAGCGCGCCCGCGTCGACGGCGCGGTCACCGACGGCTCGGGCGCGGCGGTCGCGACGGCCGACTTCGACGCGTTCCTCGACCGGGTGGCGCGCCACGTCCGGAACTCGATCGAGGCCCTGCGCCGCGAGACGGCCGACGTCGAGGGGCTCGTCAGGTTCACCGGCGACGACTGGCGCACGGCCGAGCAGGGCGCCGCGAAGGTGTGGTCGATCGCGACCCTGTGGGGCGCGACGGCGGCCGCCTCGCTCGGCGGGCTCGTCCGCGAGCGCGACGGCGACGGCGGCGGCGCCGACCGCGACGCCGGCGCCGACCGCGACGCCGGCGCCGACCTGTTCGGGGCGGCCCGCGACCTGTACGCCCTCTGCGGGCCCGACGGCCACTTCGTCAACGACGCCGGGCTGTTCGCCGAGCAGGCGTTCGACGACGGCGACCTCGACAGCGCGACGCCGATCGGCTGGTCCCACGCGCTCCGGATCGAGGCCACGGTGACGCTCGCCCGGCACGGCGCGCTCCCGGTCCCGCACGACCGGCCGACCGGCCCGGACGAGGCCCCGCACTGGACGACGGGCCGGAAGTTCGGCGTCGGCACGCCCGCCGACCACGAGGCGGACGACCCGGTCCCGGTCTGGTTCACGCTGACGGAGGGGGCGCTCACCGAGGCCCGGTTCCCGCGGATCGACGTGATGAACGTCCGGACGTTCGACTTCCTCGTCGCCGACCCGGAGACGGGATACACGATCCGCACCTTCGACGAGACGAGCCACGTGACGGCCACCGAGACCGTCGAGCGCCGGACGGAACCGACGGTCGACGACGCGCTCGCGTACACGCAGACGGTCCGCGAGACCGGCGACGGCCACGGTCACGAGTGGACGCTCACCGTCGAGTACGCGGTCGACACCGACGGCGACGCGGTCCTCGCCGACGTCGACTTCGAGGGGGGCCGCGAGTACGACGTGTACGCCCTCGTCGACACGACGATCACGAACGTCGGCACGAACGACCGCGGCGACCGGGTCGGCGACGGCGACGGCTACCACCTGCTCGCGCGCAACGACGACGCGGCCGACCGGGGCGCGGGCAAGCTCGTCGACGACGACGGCGACTCCTTCGAGGTCGCCCTGGCGCTCGCCGCCGACGACCGGTTCGAGTGGGCCAGCGTCCTCTCGGCCGGCGGCGAGGAGGCGGACGCCCTCTTCGGCGAGGGCGAGCGCGGCGAGGGGGCCGCCGAGGCGACCGGGAACGTCGTGCTCGCCGGGCTCGTCGGGAGCGGGACCGACGTCTCGGACACGGTCGCGCTCGGGTTCGCGGAGAACGCCGACACCGCGGCCGCGCTCGGCGAGGCCCGCGGCGCCATCTCGCGCGGCTTCGCCGACGTCGCCGACGCCTACGTCGGGTCGTGGCGCGACTGGCTCGCCGGCCGCGAGTTCCCCGACTCGGTGACCGGCGATCCGGAGCTCGCGACCCAGTACCGCTTCGCGCTGATGACGCTCGCCGCCGTGGAGGACAAGCGCCACGACGGCGCGGGGATCGCCAGCCCGTCGGTGCCGTGGGGCGAGACGGAGTACGCCGCCGAGGACCGCGGCTACGGCTACAACTTCGTCTGGTCGCGCGACCTCTACCAGGTGTTCACCGCGCTGATCGAGGTCGGCGAGGTCGAGCGCGGCGCGAACGCGCTCGCGTACCTCTACAACACCCAGCAGGACGACGACGGCTTCCTCCCGCAGAACACCTACATCGACGGCCGCACCCGGTGGGGCGGCGAGCAGATGGACAACATCGCGTTCCCGTCGGTGATGGCGTGGCAGCTGTACGAGCACGGCCTGGCGCCGGCGGACGCCGACTACACCTACGATCAGGTCCGGCGCTCGCTCGGCTACATCGCCGAGAACGGCCCCGAGACGGCCCAGGAGCGCTGGGAGGAGGAGGCCGGCTTCTCGCCGTCGAGCATCGCGGCCGAGATCGCCGGGCTCGTCTGCGGCGCCGCGCTCGCGCTCGCCGAGGCCGACCGGATCGAGTCGGGCGACGGCGACGCGACCGCCGAGGAGTCCCCCGACGCGCTCCACGCCGACGCCCTCGCGTGGCTCGGCCTCGCCGACGACTGGGCCGCGCGCGTCGAGGAGTGGTGCGCGACGGCGACGGGGACCGAGCGCCACGCCCAGACGCCGTACTACCTCCGGGTCACCGCCGACGGCGACCCCGAGTCCGGGCGCCCGCGGACGATCGCCAACGACGGCCCGACCTACGACGAGCGCGAGATCGTCGACGGCGGCTTCCTGGAGCTCGTCCGGCTCGGCGTGAAGCCGGCGGACGACGAGACGGTTCTGAACTCCGTCTCCGTCGTCGACGACTCGATCCGGGTCGACACCCCGCACGGCCCCGCGTGGTACCGGTACGTCGGCGACGCCTACGGCGAGATCGCCGCCGGCGACCCGGGCGCGCCGTGGGCCGGCACCGGCGACGGCCGCGGGCGCCTGTGGCCGATCTTCACCGGCGAGCGCGGCGAGTACGAGTTGCGCGCCCGCGCCGACGGCCCAGACGCCTTCGGCGGCACCGACGAGGACGCGCTCGAACCGGACGCCCTCCTGGAGACGATGGCCGGCTTCGGCAACTCCGGCCGGATGCTCCCGGAGCAGGTGTGGGACCGCGAGCACCCGACCGACTACGGCTGGGAGTTCGGCGAGGGCACCGGGGGGGCGACGCCCCTCGCGTGGTCGATGGCCGGCTACATCCGGCTCGCGCACGGCGTCGACGCCGGCGAGCCGGTCGAGACCCCGACCGTCGTCCGAGACCGCTACGTCGAGCGCGACCGGCCCGCGGGCCCCGACCTCACCGCCGCCGTCGAGTACGCGGGCGAGGACCTCGTCGTCGCCGGCGAGACCGACGGCGACGCGGTCGCGGTGTACGCCGCGGACGGCTCCGCGCTGGCGACCCCCGACGACGGCGCGTACGAGGTCCGGCTGGACGCCGACCTCGACGCCGACACGGTGGTCGTCGCGGCGGCGACCGCCGACGGTGACGGTTCGCCGGACGGCGACGACTCCCTCGCCGACTTCGCCGGCGCCGGCACGTCGGTCGAGCGACTCCGGCTGTAGCGGCTCCGCGGGTTCTTTTAACGATCGGCCGGCGTCAGCCGAGCGCGGTCACGTCGACATCGCGAGACGCCTCGTCGACCTCGATCGCGACGGATTCGACGACCGAGTCGCGGACGCGCTCGCGCCACGACTCGACGGCCTCTTCGTGGAGCCGTCGGCGGGTTTCGAGGTCCGCGTCCGGGTGGGCCGCCGCCGTCTCGTCGACCTCGGGGTACGGCGGGACCTCGGCGACGAGCTCGCGGGGATCGACGTGGATCGGGGTCGGGGGGTCGCCGTCGCGCTCGCCGCTCGCGGCCGCATCCTCGCCGGGCGGGTCGGACGCGCCCGCGTCGACCGCGTGGAGCCGGGCGCGCATCCGCCCCGAGAAGGGCGGCGTCACCCGGAGGACGACCTCGCGGTCGCTCCGGAGCGTGGCTTCGAGCGCGCTCGCGACGTCCTCGCGGTGGACCGCGATCGACCGGATCCGGTCGGGACCGCCCTCGCCGCGCTCACTCATCGTCGCCCGTCCACTCCGCGTCCGAGAGGGTGCGCTGGACCGCCTCCTCGCCGACGGCGCCGGCGAGGTGCTCGAAGCCGGCGCGGACGCCGCGGTCGCTCGCGTTCGCGACGAGCCGCGACACGATGAACTCCGGCGTCGACTTGCCGATCGTCCCGAAGCGCGGCTGGTAGTCGACGCGCAGCGCCAAGTCGCTCGTGAGTCCCTCCGCGAAGATCCCGTCGATCCGGGCGGCGTCGGGGAGCGGGCTCAGGTCCTCCGCGAGGTGGGTGACGTACACGCCGAGCGCGCCCCGCTCGACGGTGAGCGTCACGAGCCCGTTCAACAGGTCGGCGGCGCGGCCCGGCTCCGTGATCGCCTCGAACTCGTCGACGAGCATCAGCGTCCGACCGTCCTCGACGAGCGGCGGGACCACCGACTTCAGGGTCGACTCCAGCACGCCGGCGTTGAACGAGGCGTGCCGGCGGTGGAAGACGATCCGGTCGAACGCGCCGACCTCGGCCGCCTCGGCGGGCACCGGGAGCCCCATCGACGCGAGCAGCGCCACCGCGCATATCGTCTCCAACAGGGTCGTCTTCCCGCCCGAGTTCGCGCCCGTGAGCACGCTCACGCGGTCGCCGGTCGGCGGCGCGTCGGCGCTCGCGACGCCCGCGTCGCCCGCGAGCGAGTGGGTCCCGACCGCGTACGACACCGGCTGGACCTCGCCGGCGAGGAAGAGGTTTCGGGCGTTCCGCACCGCGATCCCGTCGTCGACGAGCGTCGGGCGGACGAGGTCGTGGTCGGCCGCGAACCGCGCGAGCGAGAGCAGGAACGCGGCGTCGGAGACCGCGTTGACCGCGCGGGTAACGGCGCTTCCGCGTCCGTTATTCCCGTCGGCCTCGCCGGCCTCGTCCGTCTTCGCCTGCATTCCTCCGATCCGCTCCCGGATGTCGGCGGCGACCGCCGCCTCGCGCTCCGCGACCTCGGCCTCCAGCTCCGCCGCGAGGTCGCGGAGGGTCGCCGAGACGAAGTCGGCGGCGTCGAGCGCGTCGTCCGGCGCGACCGACCGCACCGTCGCCGGGTCGACGCCGGTCTCGCTCGCGACGCGGTCGACGGTCGCGGCCTCCAGCGCCTCGAAGTCGCGGAGCGATCCGTCTCGGACCGCGTCGAGCACGTCGAACGCGGAGTTCGCCAGCTCCTCGGCCGCGTCGCGCCGGTCGCGGAGGCGGTCGAGCTCCGCGTCGGCGCCGCGGGCGATCTCGATCTCGCCGCCGTCGTCGATCGCCGTCGGGTCGATCGAGCCGCGCACGTCGGCGAGGGCGTCGGCGGCGTCCCGGAGGCGCTCGGACTCCAGCTCGCCGACCGCCGCGAACGGACCGTGGTCGAGTCCCGCCTCCCGCAGGGCGAGGGCCGTCTCGACGGCCGCGAGGTCGGAGCCCTCCGCGTCGTCGTACGCGTCGAACGCCTCGACGACGCGCTCGCGGTCGGCCTCGCCGAGCCCCTCCCACGCCTCCCGCGCGGCGACGACGTCGTCCAGTCGCTCCTCGACGGCCTCGCGGTCGGCCAGCGGCGTCAACACCCGGATCCGGTCGGCGGCGTGGGCCGTCAGCGCGTGGCCCGCGGCCAGCGAGAGCAGGTCGTCGTACACCGATCGGGTGTCGCCCGTCGCGAGGACGTCCATCCCGGCCTCGCCGTTGGCCCGACGGAGGATCCGGGTCGCGCGTCCGCGGTGAAGTCCGGCGTCGACGAGCGCCCGGACGTCGGCCGACTCGATCGCCTCGATCGCCCGCGAGGTCCCCAGCGCCGAGACGAGCCGCTCGCTCGTCTTCGGGCCGATCCCCCAGTAGTCCTCGAGTCGCATACGCCGACGTGAGGGCGCGGCGTCTTGGCGTTTTCGTCGGCGGCGGGACGGGCGCCGGGCGCGGAGCGACCGCGGCCCCGGTCGGCCGCCAGCGTCAAATCCCGTCGGTCGCTACCGGCACCCATGGCCACCGAGCTCGCGGACGGCGTGTGGCGGTTCGAGCTGCGCGGCGTCAGCGCCTACCTCGTCGACGACGACGTCCCCGTGCTCGTCGACGCGGGGACGCCGTGGGACGAGGAGCGGGTCCGGGAGGGGCTCGAAGAGGCCGGCGTCGGCGTCGGAGACGTCGGGCGCGTGCTCCTGACGCACTACGACCTCGACCACGTCGGGACGCTCGCGGCGCTGGCGCCGGAGCTCGACGCGACCGTCTACGCCGGCGCGTTCGACGCGGCGATCCTCCGGGGGGAGCGGTCGCCGCCGCTGCGGAACCACAAGGGCGCGTTCCAGCGGCTCGCCGGGCTCTTCGACACCCCGCCCGACCTGGACATCGAGGCGGTCGCCGACGGCGAGCGGCTCGGCTCGTTCACCGCCTACCACACCCCCGGCCACACGCCGGGCCACGTCGCGTACGTGAGCGAGGACCTCGGCGTCGCGCTCCTCGGCGACCTCGTCGCCGCGTCCGACGGCGCGCTCGAACCCTCGGAGTGGTTCGTCAGCTACGACACGGACGCGGTACTGGACAGCGTCCGCGACCTCGCCGCCCGCGCCCCGCCGTTCGAGATCGCCTGCGTCGGCCACGGCGAGCCGCTCGCTTCCGGGGGAGACGAGGCGCTCGGAGCGCTCGCGGCGCGGATTTGAGGGAATCGAACGCGCGGCCCATCCCCGCCGCCCTACCGTGACTGCCGGTAGATCAGGTTCCGCTGGATGTCGTTGGCGCCCTCGTAGATCACCGGGATGCGCACGTCGCGGTAGACGCGGGCGATCCGGCGGTCGGTCAGGATCGAGCGGCCGCCATGGAGCTTCATCCCCTTCTCGGCGCAGTCGGCGGCGACCTCGGTCGACTTCGTCTTCGCGAGGGCCGCCCAGTAGCCGGCGTCCTCGCCGTTCGCGACCTTCTCGCAGGCGCGCCAGTTGAGCGCCCGCGCCGACTCGAAGCCGATCCGCATGTCCGAGAGGGTGTGCTGGACCGCCTGGAACTCGTTGACCGTGCGGCCGAAGGCGTTGCGGTCGTGGACGAACTCCTCGGCCTCCTCGATGGCGGCGGCCGCGAGCCCGAGGCCGTGGCCCCCGACGATCACCCGACCGTGGTTGAAGAAGTCCGCGAGTACGTAGAAGCCCCCGCCCTCGCTGCCGACGACGTTCTCCTCGGGGACGAAGCAGTCGTCGAAGACGATGTGGCCCTGCTTGGAGGCGCGCATGCCCATCTTCTCCGGGATGTGCTCGGCCTCGTACCCGTCCGAGTCGGTCTCGACGATGAACAGCGTGTAGTTGGAGTAGCGGTCGTCGCTCTCGCCGGTCTTGGCGTAGACGGTGAGCCAGTCGGCCTCGACCGCGTTGCCGACCCAGTACTTCTCGCCGGTGAGCTCGTAGCCGCCTTCCACCTTCTCCGCTTTCGTCGTCATCCCCGCGAGGTCGGAGCCGGTCTCGGGCTCCGAGACGGCGAGCCCCGATATCTGGTCGTTTTCGGCGACCGGCCGCAGGTACTCCTCCTTCTGTTCGTCGGTGCCGTACTGCTCGACCATCTCGGCGCCGAAGCTCGCGAGCTGGAGCGTGAGCGCGATGCCGGCGTCGGCGCGGTAGAACTCCTCCGCGACCGCGAGCACCTGCGCGAGGTCGAACCCCCTCCCGCCGTACTCCTCGCCGATGTCCTGCGCGACGAGCCCGGCGTCCATCCCCGCCTCCAGCACCTCCCACGGGTACTCGCCCGAGTCGTAGTACGCCGCCGCGTTCGGCGCGATGTGCTCGTCCGCGAACTCCCGGGCCTCGGCCTTCACGTCGCGCGCGCGCTCCGGCACGACGCCGTCGTCGAGTAGATCCATGCCCGATCCGCGGCCCCCGCGACCAAAACGTTCGTGAAACAACGAGGAATGACGGGAGCGTTTACTCGTCGGCCTCCGTCTCCTCGGTGTTAGCCTCCGTCTCCTCGGTGTTAGCCTCCGTCTCCTCGGTGTCGGTCTCGTCGCCGTCCCCGGCGTCGGCCTCGCCGATTCCGTCTCCGTCCTCGTCGACATCGATGTCGCTCTCTGACCCCTCCCCGGCCGAGTCGTCCGTTTCCTCTCCGGTCGAATCGCCCGCTCCGGTCGGATCGCTCGCGCTCGCGACCGCCTCGGCGTCGGCGATGTCGACGGGCTCGCGATCGGCCGCGTCGCCCTCCCCCTCTCCGCCGTCCTCTCCGCCCCCGTCACCCTCCCGGGCATCGATTTCTCCCTCGATTCCGCCGTCCGGCGGCTCGGCCGGGTCGGCGGGCCTGAACCCGGCCGTCTCCAGCTCGGGCTCCGAGCTCCCGTTCAGGGCGTGCCCCCGCTCCCGGAGCATCTCCCGCGCGGCCGCCCGGTCGACGGTGCCCGAGACGGTCCGGGGGAGCTCGTCGACGACCGCGACCGTCTTGGGGATCTTGAACCCGCTGAGCCGCTCCCGGGCGAAGGAGTCGAGCGCCGCCTCGTCCAGCGGTTCGTCCCCGTCCTCGACCGCGAGCAGCGCGGCGACCCGCTCGCCCCACGTCTCGTCGTCGAGGCCGACGACGGTGACCGCCTCGACCGCGGGGAACCGCCCGAGCACGTCGGCGACCTCGCCGGGCTCGACGTTCTGTCCGCCGGTGATGATCCGGTCGTCGAGCCGGTTGAGCACGTAGAGGTAGCCGTCCTCGTCGATCCGTCCCACGTCGCCGGTGTGGAGCCCGTGCGGACCGAACGCGGAGCGGTCGAGCTCGGCGGCGGACTCGTCCTCGTCGGGGGCCGGCGGACGCTCCAGGTACCCCGGCGTCACCGTCGGGCCGTCCACGACGATCTCGCCCGTCTCGCCGGCTTCGACCGCCGCGCCGTCCTCGTCGACGACCGTCACGTCGGTGCCGAAGAGGGGCCGACCGACGGTGCCGAGCCGGCCCCGCGTCTGTCGGGGCGTCGCGGTCGCGATCTGCGAGGCGGACTCGGTCATGCCGTAGGTCGGGTACACCGGGATCGAGTAGTCGCGGCAGCGCTCCAGCAGCTCGTCCGGCGCCGGCGCGCCGCCGAGCAGGACCACGCGGAGCGTGTCAGAGAGCGTGCCGCGGCTGTCGAGCATCCGCTTGAGCATCGTCGGCACGAGCGAGACGCCGGTCACGTCGTACGCGTCGATGTCGTCGGCGGTGCCGCCGGCGTCGAACCCCTCCCGGAGCACGAGCGTCGTCCCGTAGAGCGCGGAGCGGTAGACGGGCGCGAGCCCGCCCATGTGGTGGAGCGCGAGCGAGACGAGCCAGCGGTCGCCGGGGTCGACCCCGAGCCGGAACGCGGAGGCGACGGCGGAGCTGTACACGTTGCCCGCGGTGAGCGGGACCGGCTTGGGGGTCCCAGTCGTGCCGGAGGTGAAGAGGATGCAGAGGTGGTCGTCGAACTCCCACTCGGGGGGCTCGACCGACGCCGGCTCGACGTCGTGGACGGCGGTGACGGTCGCGTCGGCCGGGTCGTCGACGGAGAACAGGGGCGTGTCGTCGATCCCGTCGACGGCCGCCAGCGCGTCGTCCTCGGTGGGCTCCGCGCAGACGACCGCCGAGAGGTCGGCGCGCTCGATCCGCTCCGAGAGCTCCCTCGGCGTGAGCTCCTGCCCGAGCGGGACGAAGGTCGCCCCGATCCGCATCGCCGCGTGGACCAGTCCGACGGTCCCGACGTACGGCGGGGTGAGCACGCCGAGCCTGTCGCCCGCCTCGACCCCGTGAGCGACGAGGCGGCCGGCCGTCTCCGAGACGAGGCGGTCGAGGTCGGTGTACGTCCACGCCTCGCCGTCCTCCGCGCGGACGAGCGCCTCGTCGTCCGGCGAGGCCGCGACCCGGTGGGCGAGCCAGTCTCGCACGGGCGTCACCTCCCGCGCGGCGGCGTCTCACTCATCGTCGGCGTGTCGGACGGTGAGGACCGGCACGTCCGAGGTCCGGACGACGCGCTCGGTGACGCTGCCGAGGAGGTACCGGTCGAGCCCCTTCCGACCGTGCGTCCCCATCACGACCATGTCGATCGCGTGCTCGTCGACGTAGTCGCGGATCGAGCGGTAGGCGGTCCCGCTGGCGACCGTCGTCTCGCAGTCGACGCCGGCGCGCTCGGCGGCGCCCGCGACGCGTCGCGTGGCCTCCTTCCCCTCGGATTCGAGGGCGTCGACGACGACCTCGGCGCCGGCTTCGAGCGTCGAGTACGCCGCGCCGTCGACGACGTACAGCGCGTGGAGCGTGGCGTCGTACCGCCCGGCGAGATCGATCGCGTGTTCGATCGCGGCGTCCGACGCGGGACTGCCGTCGGTCGGAACGAGGATCTGCGAGTACATTACGTGGCCCGCTACGCTCGGTACGGATTAAAAACCCGATCACGAGCGGTATCGTTCGAAAAACCGCACGACGACGGCGCTATCGGAACCCCATCGCCTCGATCTGCTCCTGGTACCGGTTGCGGATGGTGACCTCGGTGACCTGCGCGACGTCGGCGACCTCGCGCTGGGTCTTCTTCTCGTTACAGAGCAGCGAGGCCGCGTAGATGGCGGCGGCCGCGAAGCCGGTCGGGGACTTCCCGGAGAGGAGCCCCTGCTCGGCCGAGACGTCGATGATCTCCGTCGCCTTCGACTGCACCTCCTCGGAGAGCTCCAGCGACGAGGCGAACCGCGGGACGAACTGCTTCGGATCGACGGGTTTCAGCTCCAGGCCGAGCTCCTGGGAGATGTAGCGGTACGTCCGGCCGATCTCCTTCTGCGGGACCCGCGAGACGTCGGCGACCTCGTCGAGGCTGCGGGGGATCCCCTCCTGGCGGCAGGCGGCGTAGAGCGCGGCGGTGGAGACGCCCTCGATGGAGCGCCCGCGGATCAGGTCCTCGTTGAGCGCGCGTCGGTAGATGACGGAGGCGACCTCCCGTACCGAGCGGGGCACGCCGAGCGCCGAGGCCATCCGGTCGATCTCCGAGAGCGCGAACTGGAGGTTCCGCTCGCCCGCGTCCTTCGTCCGGATCCGCTCCTGCCACTTGCGCAGCCGGTGCATCTGCGACCGCTTCTCCGAGGAGAGCGACCGGCCGTACGCGTCCTTGTCCTTCCAGTCGATCGTCGTCGTCAGCCCCTTGTCGTGCATCGTCTCGGTGATCGGGGCGCCGACCCGCGACTTCGACTGCCGCTCCGAGTGGTTGAACGCCCGCCACTCCGGGCCGCGGTCGATGTTGCGCTCGTCCAACACCAGGCCGCAGTCCTCGCACACGAGCTCTTGGTCGGCGTCCGTGACGATCTCTTCCGAGTCGCACTCCGGGCAGGAGAGCGTCTCCGTCTCGTCCGACTCTCGCTCGGTGTTCCGCTCTTGTTGACGCTGGCGGCTCGGACGTTCCATTATAAGGTTTCTGGTCACTGCCGCATTTAAACCTTTGTCCCGGATCGGCGCAGGGCGCCGCCGCCCACCGTTTCGCCGTAACCGCCGTCGAACCGAACAGCCGGCGTTGAAACGGCCGTCCGCGCTGACGGGTCGCGGTCGATTCCGCGCCCTCGGCCGTCGTCGCCGCCGGGCCTCGGATACGAAACGTGACCGCCGCGGAGGGTCACATTTGCGCCTCGGTCGCCGAGAAATAATTATTACTGAGCATTTACAAAGACTTTTGTATAACTATTACATATTACTCGCCATGAGCACGACGCAGTCCGACGCGATAGAGGGGACGCTTCGCGGCTGTCGCCCCGCCGAGATCGACCCGATCGTCATCGACGCCGACGACCTCGACAGCACCGCGCCCGAGCACCTCCGCGACCTCAAGGCCGAGCTCTCGGCCCGCGGCTACCAGCCGGCGACGCTGTCGGTCGAGGCGTGCTTCGACTGCGAGGACACGCTCGCGACCCAGCGCGAGGCCGACCGGCTCCGCGAGTTCGTCCGCGCCGCGTCGTTCCTCGGCGCCGGCCGGATCGAGGTCCGCGTCGACGAGGTCTCGGACCCGGCGGCCGCGGAGCCGGCGCTGTCGGCGCTGGCCGAGCGCGCCCGCCGCGAGGGCGTCGAACTCGTCCGGGCCGGCGGCGACGCGACGGCGGCCTGACGGATGGCGTCGAAGCGCTCGCTCGCGACGAAGCTCGGCGTCGTCACCGGGTTCGACGAGCCGAGCCTCGCGCTCGAACAGTACCCCACCCCGCCGGACCTGGCCGCGCACGTCGTCCACCTCGCGGACCTCCACGGCGACGTCGACGGCCGCACCGTCTTCGACCTCGGCACCGGAACCGGGATGCTCGCGCTCGCCGCCGCCCTCCGCGGCCCCGCCCGCGTCTTCGGCGTCGAGCTCGACCGCGACGCGCTGACCACCGCGACGGCCAATCAGCGTCGAGTGGCCGCGAGCGCGCCCGTCCACTGGATCCAAGCCGACGCGACGCGGCTCCCGCTCGACGTTCCGGACCCCGTGACGGTCGTGATGAACCCGCCGTTCGGCGCGCGAGACGGGAGTCGGAACGCCGACCGCGGATTCCTGGCGACGGCGAGCCGCGTCGCGGCCGTCTCCTACTCGGTCCACAACGCCGGCAGCGAGGCGTTCGTGGAGGCGTTCGCGGCCGACAACGGCGGCGAGGTGACCCACGCGTTCGCCGCCGACTTCGCGGTCGACGCGCAGTTCGACCACCACACCGAGGAGTCCGAGGAGATCGACGCCGAGGTCTACCGGATCGAGTGGGTGTGACGAAGGGTATCGGGAACACACGGACAGAGATGCGGTGAGCGCTCGGAGAGCGCGAACCGCGAGGCCGGAGAGGCGTGAGGCCGCGGTCTCGTGAGCGACCGACGGGAGCGAGCGGGAGCACGAAAGTCGCAGCCCGCGCGGCGAACGCAGTGAGCGAGCGGGAGCGACGTTCGGCGGTCCTCGCGACTGGGGCATCGGCGGTGTCCTTCGGGGGGCCGCCGGCGGCCGTTCACACACGAATTGCCGGTGGTTCGAAGGCGTGCCCCGTCGATACGCGACCGGCCATCTATTACTGAGCGGCCGAGGCTGTGGAAGTGTTCACCGCATCGGCGGCGATGTGTCAGTGAGCGGCCGTGGCCTCGGCGGCGTTCACCGCCGGCTCAGCGTCGAGCAGCTATAAGCAACAGAGCGGTCCGTCACTCCACGACGGGTAGGTCCGCCCGACTTCCCTTCGGGACCACGGAGCGCAACTCGTCGTAGAGGTAGAGCCCCACGCCGATCGGCACCGACTCGCCGACGACCTCGTGAGTCGCGATCAGGTATCCCCAGTCCCCGTCCCACTCGGGGAGGTCCTGGTCCTCGCCGGCCACGAAGGTCACAGCCTGCTCGGGGTCGAGCTCGATGACGTTCCTCGTCGCGTGACGGCCGAACCGCGAGACGGCCCGGCTCGTCGGCTTCCAGTGCTCCTGTCGCGTCCGGAGGAAGGTCATCCCGATCGCCTCGACCCCGCTTGGGTCGGTCGCCTCGCCGTTGAAGATCCAGACCTTCCCGGCGCCCTTCTCCCAGAAGCTGTACCCCGCGAACACCGCCCCGTCGACCCCGAACCGTTCCTCCCACCAGTCGAGGACCTCCGCGCGGCTCGCGCGCCCCTCGACTTCGCGGTCCCCGGGGGTCTCCGGCAGTCGGTCGAACCGCTGCCCGTCGTTGGCGGGGGCGGCGTCGGCGGCATCTGCGGCGGCGTCGTCGCTCACGCGGCCACCTCGCCGTCGCTCGCGCTCTCGTCACCCTCCCCGCCCACGCGCAGCTTCGCGCAGAAGAACCCGCCCGTGTCGTTGTGGTGCGGGTAGACGCGGTGCGCGCGCGTCACCGACTCGTCGAACGCCTCGCCGTCCCACTCGGTCACGCCGGGGACCGTGTCGAGCGGGAGGTCGAACGCGACCAGCTCGCAGTCCTCCGCGCCGAGCACGTGGTCGAGCACCGCCTCGTTCTCCTCCGGCGCGAACGTGCAGGTGGAGTAGACGACGGTCCCGCCGGGCCGGGTCGCCTGCACCGCGCGCGCCAGGACCCCCTTCTGGATCCCGGCGACCGCGTGGACGTGGTCGAGGGTCCACTGGTCGACGACGTCCGGGTTCTTTCGGCAGGTGCCCTCGCACGAGCAGGGGGCGTCGACGAGGGCGCGGTCGAACTCGTCGAACGCGAGCGGCTTGGTCGAGAAGTTGCGGG
This sequence comes from Halorubrum rutilum, assembly GCF_042665015.1. Lineage (GTDB taxonomy): Archaea > Halobacteriota > Halobacteria > Halobacteriales > Haloferacaceae > Halorubrum > Halorubrum rutilum. The sequence goes on from NZ_JBHTBL010000005.1 coordinate 337,547, forward strand.
CGTCCTGGTTCGTGACAATCGCGTTCGTGATCCCGAGGCGCTCCGCGTTGTGCCGGAGCGCGGAGAGCCGCCCGAGGTTGTTGTCGTTGGCGACGAGGGTGCCCTCGTCGTCCATCGCGTCGGCGATCTGCGTCGTCTTGCTGCCGGGCGCCGCGCAGGCGTCCCAGACGCGCTCGCCGGGGCGGGGGTCCAAGGCGAGCCCCGGCAACACCGACACCTCCTCCTGGCCGTGGGTCCAGCCGTGGACGTACGGCCAGTTGCCGCCGGGGTTCCCGTCCGGGAGTCGAAAGAGACCGTCGTGCCACGCCACCGGCTCGTGGTCCACGCCCTCCTCGTCGAAGGCCTCGCGGACGCGAGCGGGCGAGGCCGCGAGCCGGTTCGTGCGCACGACCGAGGGGAGGGAGCGGTCGCACGCCGCCCGGAACGCGTCGACGTCGTCGACGAGCGGCTCGTATCGGTCGAGCGGGTTCATGCCCCTCCTTTCGCGGCGGGCCGTTAGACGGTTTCGGGACTCCCGCGCCGCCGCCCGGCGCCCCACCTTTAGGTCGCCGCCCCGAGTAGGCGGAGCCATGGCACGCATCTCCGTCGTCGACGACGACGTCTCGCTGGACGAGCCGACGCTGGTAGAGGGGTTCCCCGGGGTCGGACTCGTCGGCAAGATCGCGACCGACCACATGATCGAGGCGCACGGGATGGACCACTACGCGAACGTCCACTGCGACGGGCTCCCGCGGGTGGCCGTCTACCGCGAGGCGAACCGGGCACTGACGACGCCCGTGCGGCTGTACGCCGACGCGGAGAACGACCTCGTCGCGCTCCGGAGCGACGTCCCGGTGAAGCCCGGCGCCGCGACCGAGGTCGCCGGCTGCCTGGAGAGCTGGTTCGCGGAGACGGCGACGTTCCCGGTGTTCCTCTCCGGGCTCGGTCAGGAGAAGGGAGAGGCGCCGCCGGCGATCTACGGCGTCGCGACCGGCGACGGCGGCGATCGGCTCGACCGCGCCGACGTCGAGGACCCGCCCGAGGCCGGCCTCGTCTCCGGGCCGACGGGCGCGATGCTCGCGGAGTCGCTGGAGCGCGGCCGCGACGCCGTCGGCCTCGTCGTCGAGTCGGACCCGCAGTTCCCCGATCCGGAGGCCGCGCGCGTCCTCATCAGGAGCGGGATCGACCCGATCGCGGGGACCGAGACGACCACCGACGGGCTCGTCGAACAGGCCGAGGAGATCCGGGAGGCGAAGCGGGCCTTCGCCGAGCGGATGCAGCAGGCCACCGAGGAGAGCTCGCAGGCCGAGCCGCTGAAGATGTTCCAGTAGGCGACGGCCGCTCCGCCCGACCCCTTGATCGTCGTCCGCGACGGCGGTCCGTCAGTCGTCGTCCGCGACGGACGACTCGTCCCCGGCCGCGGCGCTCGACCCGGTCCCGACCCCGCCCGTCTCCAACTCGTCGAGGATCGGGCGGTACTTGAGCTGGACCTCGTCCCACTCGCGGTCGGGGTCGGAGTCGGCGACGAGCCCGACCCCGGCGAAGAGGGTGGCCCGCCGGGGCGTCGCGACGGCCGAGCGGATCGCGACCGCGAAGGCGCCGTTGCCCGCGGCGTCGATCCAGCCCACCGGCGCGGCGTACCAGCCGCGGTCGAACGGCTCCGTCTCGTGGATCGTCTCCAGGGCGCGGTCCGGCGGAAGCCCGCCGACGGCGGGGGTGGGATGGAGCGCCTCGACGAGTTCGAGCACGTGCCGGTCGTCGCTGAGCTCGGCCGTGATCGGCGTGTGGAGGTGCTGGACGGTCGCGAGCCGACGGACGCGGCGCTCGCCGGCGGAGACCGAGGCCGCGAACGGCTCCAGCTGATCGCGGACGGTGTCGGCGACGAGCCGGTGTTCGTGGACGTTCTTGGCGTCTTCGAGCAGCTCCTGCGCGAGCCACTCGTCCTCCGTCGGGGTCTCGCCCCGTCCCGTGGTCCCCGCGAGCGCGTCGGTCTCGACGGTCCGCCCGCGCAGCGAGACCAGCCGCTCCGGCGTCGCGCCGAAGAAGGCGCTCCCGCCCCCGTCCGGCTCGAAGCAGTAGCGGTGGCAGTCGGCGTACTTGCCCGCGAGCCGCTCCAGCGTCGCCGCGCGGGGGAACTCGGACGCCAGGTCCGCCTCCAGCGCCTGCGCCAGGACGACCTTCCGCAGCTCGCCGCCGCGGATCCGGCCGACCGCGGCCTCGACGCTCTCGCGCCACGCCTCGCGGCCCGTGGTCCGACGGGCCTCGGTGATACCGGGCCGCGGCGGGACGCCCGCGTCGCCGCCGTCGACCGCGGCGAGTCGCTCCGCCTCCTCGGCGAGCCGGGCCTCGACCGCCTCGACCGCGGCGTCCGGCCCGGCGGCGTTCACCGTGAGCCAGGTCCCGTTGTCCGCGAACGTGAGCTGGACCCGCGGGAGCACGAAGCGCGCCTCCGGGAAGGGCCCCCAGGGGTCGCCGTCGCAGGCCCCCTCGTGGAAGGCGAAACCGCCGAACAGCCGGGGGCGAGCGGCCTCGGTCCCAGCGTGGACGTCGCCGGCGTCGAACAGGTCGTCGGCCGCGGTCCGGATCTCGGCGAACCGCTCCGGGCCGCTCGCGGTCAGCGTCGCGGCCGCGCCGCTCCCGAGCACGAGGGCGTCGTCCGGCGCGCTCCACGTCGTGCGAGGCGCCGAGAGGGCGTCGAACGCGGCCGCGAAGGGGGGCGCGTCGACCGCGGTCGTGCGGCTGACGAGGGGCGGAGCCGACGTCGAGCGCGCCCGTTCCATTACCCCTCGTTCGGTGCCGCGGCCCCTTTACCCTGACTATCGCGGGGGGCGACGCGGACGGCCGACCGTCAGCCGTACCGCTCCTCGTTCCACGGGTTCGCGGAGTCGCTGTAGCCGCGCTTCTCCCAGTAGCCGAGCTCCTTCTCCGTGAGGAACTCCACGCCCGAGACCCACTTGGCCCCCTTGTACGCGTACTTGTGCGGGGTGACGACCCGGATCGGTCCCCCGTGGTCCGCCGGGAGGTCGTCGCCGTCGAGGCCGTACGCGAACAGGACGCCCTCGCGGGTGCACTCGTCGAGCGGGAGGTTCGTGGTGTAGCCGTCGAGCGCGTGGAAGAGGACGTGCTCGACGTCGTCGCCGATCCCGGCGCGGTCGGCGACCTCGCCGAACTCGACGCCGGTGAACGCGCAGTCGAACCTGCTCCAGCCCGTCACGCAGTGGAAGTCCTGTCGCTGCGTGACGGCCGGGAGCTCGCGGAACTCGGACAGCGAGTACGCGAGCGGCTCGTCGACGGCGCCCCAGACCTCGAAGGCGAACGTCTCGGGCTCTACCGAGGGCGTCCCGCCCTTCGAGAGCACCGGGAAGCGGTCGGTCTCCCGCTGGCCAGGGGGGAGTCGGTCGTCGCCGTACTCGCGGTAGAGCCCCGTGAGGTCCTGGAAATCGCCCTCGATGTCGGTGTCGCCCTCGATGTCGGTATCGCCCTCGATATCGGTGTCGCCCTCGGCGTCGGCGTCGCCTTCGGCGGTACCGTCGGTCTCGCCCGCGGCGTTCGGGGCGCCGGATCCGGTCATGAACCCCGATACGGTTCGGGGTCACCTATGCGTATCGCTCTCCGGCCCCGATGACGCCGGTAGCGGGGGAACGGATTCGGTTCGGCGAAACGTGTCGGTTACCAATAATATATTTTATATAGTAGAGATAAGATTCGATCGATCGAAAGGAGAGTTTCTGAAACACCGCTGTGAGATTTCAAATATCGGTATCGGCGACGCCACATTTATATACCCATTGCCATTACTCCCGGGCAGGAAATGCCACGAGTAGAGATAACCGTGCCGGAGCATCTGGAGATGCAGATCGCTCAGATGGTCGAGCAGGGAGAGTTCCTCAACCGCGAGGAGGCGGTCGAAGAGCTCCTGTCGACGGGGATAAAGGCGTTCAAGACGAGCGGTCCGCGAGACGACGAGGAGGACTCCGGCGGATTCGAGGACGAGGGCATGATGGGCCACGAAGACGAGTACGTGTTCTGAGCGGGCCGCCGCCGCGGTTCGCCGTCGCCGCCCGTCCCGCGTCGACCGCGATTCGCTGACGGCCCTTTTCGAGTCGGTCTCCCTCTCGACCCGTGCGTATGCCCCTCAACAACGCTTAAAGGGTCTACGACCCGTATCACGCGGTATGCACAAGGACGAGCTCCTCGAACTCCACGAACAGATGGTGACGATCATGGAGCACTTCCGCTCGCACGAGACCGTGGACGGCTCGCTGTTCGACCCGTACGACGAGCTCGAGGTCGACCCCTCGCACGTCCACAAGTCGAAGAGCGAGCACAAACACGCCGTGTTCGTGCTCGGCAACGCGCTGGCGAACGCGATGAGCGAGGACGAGTTCTCTCCCGCCGGTCGCGTCGGTAAGCGCATGGAGGAGCTCGCGGACGACGCCGAGAACAAGATCTGAGACCCCCGTTTCCGTCACCTCTCGACCCCCTCGTCCGCTCCGGACGCGACGTCACCCCCGACCCGCGGATTGATATGTGACCGACCGCTCCCTTCCTCACATGGTCGCGGAGGCGCTGACGTCCGACGCCGCCCACCTCGCCGTCGGCGGCGCGCTCGTCGCCGTGGCGCTCGCCGTCGTGTATCAGACGGACCGACCGAGCGGCGCGTGGACCCGCGCGCTCCGCTCGCGCTTCCTGCTCGGGGTCCCGTGGGGAACGCTCGTCGCCGTCGCGGGCGTGACCGGGGTGTACCTCTTCGTGCAGAGCGGGCTGGGGACCCCCGACCGGCCCGTCGTGATCCCGTTCCGCTCGTGGTCGTACCTCTACCCGGAGGGGATCCTCTGGTCGAGCTTCGCGCACGCGAGCCGGGGCCACCTCACGGGGAACCTCCTCTCGGCGCTCGTCGCGGGCGGGATCGCCGAGTACGCGTACGGCCACTTCCCCGGCGGCCGCGAGGTCGACGACGAGACCGGGACGCTCCGATCGGTGCTCCCGTCGCGCGCGTCGGTGCGACGGCTCCGCTCGAAGGGGCTCGGCGCGCTCGGACTCGGACGGGTCGGACGTTCGACGCGCGCGTCGCTCTCGACGGTCGCGTCGCGGCCGGACCTGGGCTCGCTCGCCGCGAACCCGGGCGTTCGCGCGTTCGTCGTCGTGCCCGGCGCGATGGCGGTGTTCGGCGTCGTCTCCGCGCTGTTCGCGCTCGGACCGGTGATCGGGTTCTCGGGGGTCGTCTTCGCGCTGTGGGGGTTCGCCCTGGTCTTCCACCCGGTCGGGACGATCGCGGCGCTCACGGGCGCGACGCTCGTCGACGTCGCCTACGAGACCCTCCGGAACCCGGTCGTCACCGCCGAGGCGAGCGGGTCCTACGGCCCGCCGGGGTGGGCGAACGTCGCGATCCAGGGCCACGCGCTCGGACTCATCGCCGGGATCCTCGCCGCGGCCTGGCTCGTCCGGCGGCGACGCGGGAGCGAGGGCCGCGCCGACGCGGCGGCCGAGGGGTCGCGGACGTTGGCATCGGCCGGCGACTCGCGGACGACCGCCCTCGTCGCGTTCGGCGCCGTCCTCCTCTTCGGCGCGTCGCGCCGGCTCTGGGCGGTGTACTGGTACCTCGGGAACCAGCGGTACGAGCTGTACCGGGCGCTCGGGGTCGGCCTGCTCGCGGTCCTCGCGGCGATCGTCGCCCTCGCGGTCGCGGGGCGAGACGAGCCGCTACGTCCCGATCTGGCCGTCCCGGAGCCCGACACGGTCCGGGGGGCCGTCCGGTCCGCCACGCCGGCCGCGGTCGGGCTGCTGCTGCTCGCCTCGGCGCTGGCGGTCGTCGCCGGGCCGGGCGTGGTCCCGAACCTCGTCGCCGTCGACGACGGCGACCTGCCCGGCGACCCGATCGAGGTCGACGGCTACCGGCTGACGTACGCGGAGAACGTCGAGAACCGGGCCGTGAGCGCCGTCGACGTCGAGGCGTTCGGCCGGTCGACGAGCGTCAACACCTCGGGGGTGATCGTGACGAACCCGGACCGGGAGATCTGGACGACGGCGGTCTCGCGCGGGAACCTCGCCTTCTGGGGGTACCGCGCCGTCGACCTGGGCGGGACCGGCTGGCGCGAGACCGTCTGGGTCCATCGCGTGGGGTGGGTGGCGGCGAACGGGGGCCCGACGTACCGGGTCGACGCGGTCCGGAACGAGACGCGCTCGACGCTGTTCACGAGCGAACCGGCGCGGGCGGAGCCGCGGATCGACGGGCGAAACGTGACCGTCGCGGCGGTCGAGGGCGGATTCGAACTTCGCGTCGCTCACGGGGGCGAGACCGCGCGGGCCGGGCTCCCAGCGGCGAACGAGTCGGTGGCCCTTCAGGGGGTCGCGTTCGTCCGCGAGGCGGACGCCGTCTTCGCGGAGCGCGGAGAGACGCGGGTGCGGATCGCGACGCGAGAGCGGTACGAGGGCCGGCAGTGAGACGGCGTTGCCCCGTCGAACGTCGCTCCATCAGACGGCGTTCCGTCGGAACCGGTCGGCGACGCGAAGGTCATCTCCGAAGCCCCGGCCGCTCGGCGATACGGGATCGACGCCGGATCGTCGGTGAACGCGGCCAAAGCCCCAGTCGCGAGGACCGCCGAACGTCGCTCCCGCTCGCTCCGCTGCACGGGCTGCGACTTCCGTGCTTCCGGTCGTTTCACTCGCGGGACTCGCGACTGCCCCTTCGAGTCCCGCCCGCACAGCGACCGCGCCTCACACCTCCCCAGCCTCGTCGCGGCCGTCTTTAAACGGCCGCGACTCCCTCGCGCGTGCCCCTCGCGGCCGCCTTCGGCGGCCACTCGGAGACACGCGCCACCGCATCGGTTTAAACACTCTCCTCCGGTTTCTCCCGGACGGTCCCGCCGCCGAGCCCCTCCCACTCGACGCGGTAGCCGAGCCGCGAGAGCGCGGCGCTCGCGTCGTCGATACCGTAGTCGTCGAGGACCGACTCGGCCGCCGAGAGCGCCGTCCCGGCCTCGATTTCGGCGTCGACCGCTTCCAGTACCGCGGGCCGAACGAGCGTCCGACCGATCCGCTCGTGGTCGGGGAACGCCTTGCCCTCGATCGCCTCGACGCTCACGCCGCGCTCGGCCGCGAGGTCGTCCAGCCCGATCGCGTCGACGTCGGGCGAGAGGGCGTCCGGGAGGTCGGCGGCCGCGTCCGCGACGAACTCGGCCTCGTACTCGCGGAGCACGTCGACGACGTCCTTCACCCGCACCGTCCCGGAGTAGGTGACGACGCGGTGGTCGCGCGCGGCGATCTCCTCGCCGACGCCGAGGCTCTCGTCGACGGCGACCAGCAGGTCCACGTCCTCCACGTCCGCGAGCTGGGAGAGCTTCTTTTCGACGTAGTCGGGCGTCCAGAAGCCCATCACCTCGAAGAACAGCCGGAAGTCGGCGTGGGCGTAGTCGAACGCGAAGTCGGGGATCATCACCCGCGTCCCGGTTTCGAGCGGTTCCGGCTCGCGGACGAGTGTCCAGTCGAGGTCGAGCCCGCGGAACCGGCCGGCGAAGTCGGCCTCGACCCCGCTGTCGAAGTCGGGCTCCGCGACCGGCTCGACGCCCGGCACGGTCACGTCGCCGTCGGAGAGGCGCATGGTGCGCTCGCGGCCGCGGTCGTCGATCGTCGCCGCGAGCTCCCACTCCGCGGACTCCGCGACGGTGCGGAGCAGCCGCGCGAACGCGGTCCCGTAGCGACGGGTGCGCGAGAACAGGGCGTCGGGGCCGGTGACGACCAGCTCGCGGCCCTCGAGGGTCCTCTCCAGCTCGTACATCAGGCGCAGGCGCTTGACGGCGGAGACGAGCCGCTTCGGGTCGTTCGACCGCACACGGACCTCGGTGGCGTCGAAGAGGGCGGTCTGTGCGAGCGAGAGGTCGTACTGCTCCAAGAGCGCGTCCGGGTCCCACCGCACGTCGGCGTCGACGAGGACCTCGTTGACGTCGCGGTCGGCGTACAGCGACGCCTCGACCGCCTCGGACTCGATCCCGAGCGCGTCGGCGGCGCGGTCGACGGCGGCCTCGCGCTCCGCCTCGCTCGCGACGCCGACCGTCTCCGCGGCCTCGAACGCGGCCCGCCGGACGCGACGCGGCGGGACCGGCGCGCGCGTCTCGAAGGCGCACTCGCGCTCGACGAGGGCGGCGAGCCCGCGGACGAGCTTGAAGTCGCCGCCGGATTCCGCGGCGTCGGCCTCCAGCGCCGCCAGCGCGTCGTCGAGGTCGCCGCGGCGCTCCCCGACGCGGGACTCGAAGGTCCCGAGGACCGTCGCGGCGAGCGGCCGGTGCTCGCGGCCCGTGAACCGCGGGCGGTAGCCCCCGCCGGCCCGCGAGACGCGCAGGAGGTCCTTGCGTAGCACGGCGACGACTACGCGAGCGCCGGCCTAAAACCGGCGGGTTCTCCCGGTGCGACACGCTTAACTCCGGAACCCGTCGATCGGAGCGTAATGAGTACCGACGCGGCGAGTGACGCGGACGCTGCCGGTGACGGCGGCGGAGGGGAGAGTTCCGGCAGCGACGAGCCCGAGGCGTTCGTCCGGACCTGCGAACACCTCGTCGACCGGATCCTCGCGGGGGAGATCGACCGCGACGACCTGGAGTCCGCCAAACTCGACGCCTGCTCGGAGTTCTCCTCGCCGAAGGTCCCGAAGAACACCGAGATACTGGACCACGCGCCCCCGGAGGCCCGCGACGACGTGATCGAGGTCGTCCGGCGGAAGCCGGTCCGGACCGCGTCCGGCGTCTCGCCGGTCGCGATCATGACGTCGCCGAAGCTCTGCCCGCACGGGAAGTGCCTCTACTGCCCCGGCGGGCCGGCCTCCGAGTTCTCCTCGGCGCAGTCGTACACGGGCCACGAGCCCGCCGCGGCCCGCGGCGAGCAGAACGACTACGACCCGTACGGGCAGGTCACGCTCCGGCTCGAACAGCTCCGGAAGATCGGCCACCCGGTCGACAAGGTGGAGCTCATCCTGATGGGCGGGACGATGACGGCGCGTTCGCACGACTACCAGGAGTGGTTCGTCAAGCGCGCCTTACAGGCGATGAACGACTACGACCTCGACAAGGAGCCGGAGCCGGCCGAGGAGGAGTCGTTCGCGCCCGACCCCGAGGCGAGCGAGTTCGAGTACCTCGAAGACGTGATCGCGGACAACGAGACGAACGCCATCCGCAACATCGGGACCACCTTCGAGACGAAGCCGGACTGGTGCGACCCCGAGCAGATCGACCGCATGCTCGACCTGGGGGGGACGAAGGTCGAGGTCGGCGTCCAGACCACCTACGAGCGGATCAACCGCGAGATGCACCGCGGCCACGGCAACGAGGCCTCCCGGAACGCCAACCGCCGACTGCGCGACGCCGCGTTCAAGGTCGGCTTTCACATGATGCCGGGCCAGCCGGGGATGACGCGGGAGATGTGCGTCGAGGACTTCCGCCAGCTGTTCGAGAACCCGGACTGGCGCCCCGACTACCTCAAGATCTACCCGACCCTCGTCGTCGAGGGGACCCGGGTATACGACCGGTGGCGCCGCGACGACTTCGAGCCGCTCTCGAACGAGGAGGCGGCCGACGTCGTCGCCGAGGCGATGGACCGGATCCCGAAGTACACCCGGCTCCAGCGCGTCCAGCGAGACATCCCCGCCGACTTCATCGAGGGCGGCGTCTGGAAGTCGAACCTCCGGCAGCTCGCCGATCAGCGGGCCGAGGAGAAGGGGATCGTCCAGCGCGACATCCGCGCCCGGGAGGTCGGCCACAACGACGCGGATCCGGACCCGGACGACGTGGAGCTCGACGTGCTGACCTACGAGGCCGGCGGCGGGACGGAACACTTCATCTCCTTCGAGGACCCCGTCCGCGACCTGCTCGTCGGCTTCTGTCGCCTCCGGTTCCCCTCGTTCGCCCCCGACCAGCCGGGGGCGCCGGGCACCGAGGACGACGCGGTCCGCCGCGAGCTGGCGGACGCCGCGCTGATCCGCGAGCTCCACGTGTACGGCAGCGAGGTCGCCATCGGCGGCGACGGCGACTGGCAACACCAGGGGTACGGGCGGAGACTGCTCGAACGCGCCGAAGCGATCGCCCGCGATGCCGGCTACCGAAAGCTGGCCGTCATCTCCGGGATCGGCGCCCGGGAGTACTACCGGAACAAGCTCGGCTACCACCAGGACGGACCGTACGTCTCGAAGCGGCTGTAGCCGGCCCGGTCCCGGGACGCGACCGCTCGGCCGCCCGTCCCCACAACGACACGCCTTTTTCCGGGCCGACGCTCTCGTTCGCGTATGGACCAGAAGCGGGAGCTGTCGAGCATCGACCTCGCGGCCCTCGTCACCGAGCTCAATCGGTACGAGGGCGCGAAGGTCGACAAGGCGTACCTCTACGACGACGACCTGCTCCGGCTGAAGCTCCGCGACTTCGACCGCGGCCGCGTCGAGCTCATGATCGAGGTGGGCGACGTCAAGCGCGCCCACGTCGCGGACGCCGACCACGTCGCGGACGCGCCCGGTCGCCCGCCGAACTTCGCGAAGATGCTCAGAAACCGGATGTCGGGCGCCGACTTCGCGGGGGTCGAGCAGTACGAGTTCGACCGGATCCTCACCTTCGAGTTCGAGCGCGAGGACGAGAACACGACGCTCGTCGCCGAGCTGTTCGGCCAGGGCAACGTCGCCGCGCTGGACGAGACCGGTGAGGTCGTCGGGTCGCTGTCGACGGTCCGGCTCAAGTCCCGGACGGTCGCGCCCGGCGCGCAGTACGAGTACCCCGCCTCGCGGCTCAACCCCCTCGACGTGAGCCTCGGCGGGTTCGAGCGGCACATGCGCGACTCCGACAGCGACGTGGTGCGCACCCTCGCCACGCAGCTCAACCTCGGCGGCCTCTACGCCGAGGAGGTGTGTACCCGCGCCGGCGTCCCGAAGGAGACGCCGATCGAGGAGGCGACCGACGACCAACTCCGCGCGCTCCACGAGGCGCTCGAACGGATCGGCGACCGGCTCCGGTCCGGCGACATCGACCCCCGCGTGTACGAGGAGGAGCTGTCCGAGAGCGAGGCGGACGACCGCGAGCCGCGGGTGGTCGACGTCACGCCCTTCCCGCTCTCCGAGCACGAGGGGCTGCCGAGCGTCGGCTTCGACTCGTTCAACGCCGCCGTCGACGACTACTTCCACCGGCTCGACCGCGACGACAGCGAGGCGGGCGAGGCCCCGTCGGACGCGAGCGCCTCCCGTCCCGACTTCGAGGAGGAGATCGCCAAACAGGAGCGGATCATCGAACAGCAGAAGGGGGCGATCGAGGGGTTCGAGGAGCAGGCCGAGGCGGAGCGCGAGCGCGCCGAGCTGCTGTACGCGAACTACGACCTCGTCGACGAGGTGCTCTCGACGGTGCAGGACGCCAGAGCGGACGAGGTCCCGTGGGACGAGATCGCGGAGACGCTCGACGCGGGCGCCGAGCGCGGGATCCCAGCCGCGGAGGCCGTCGTCGACGTCGACGGCGGCGAGGGGACCGTGACGGTCGCGCTCGACCGCGAGGGCGACGAGGACGGCGAGAGCGACGGAGACGGCGACTCGGTCCGCGTCGAACTCGACGCGAGCGCGGGCGTGGAGGTCAACGCAGACCGGCTGTATCAGGAGGCCAAGCGCATCGAGGGGAAGAAGGAGGGCGCGATGGAGGCGATCGAGTCGACCCGGACGGAGCTGGAGGCGGTCAGGGAGCGCAAGGCCGAGTGGGAGGCGAAGCGGGCGGCCGACGACGGAGACGGCGAGGGCGAGGCGGGCGACGGCGAGGACGACGGAGACGAGGCGTACGAGACGGACTGGCTCTCGCGCTCCTCGATCCCGGTCCGGAGCCCCGACGACTGGTACGACCGCTTCCGGTGGTTCCACACCTCGTCCGGCTACCTCGTCATCGGCGGGCGCAACGCCGACCAGAACGAGGAGCTGGTGAAGAAGTACATGGGGAAACACGACCGGTTCTTCCACACGCAGGCGCACGGGGGGCCGGTGACGCTCCTGAAGGCCGCCGGGCCCTCGGAGTCGGCCGATCCGGTCGACTTCGCCGAGGAGACGCTCCGAGAGGCCGCGCAGTTCGCCGTCTCCTACTCCTCGGACTGGAAGGACGGCCGCGGCGCGGGCGACGCGTACATGGTCGAGCCGGACCAGGTGTCGAAGACGCCCGAGAGCGGCGAGTACATCGAGAAGGGGAGCTTCGTGATCCGCGGCGACCGCACCTACTTCGAGGACGTGCCCTGCCGGATCGCGGTGGGCGTGCAGTGCGAGCCCGTGACGCGGGCCATCGGCGGCCCGCCGTCCGCGATCGTCGACCGCGCGGCGACGTCGATCACGGTGGAGCCGGGGATGTACGCACAGAACGACGCCGCGATGATGGTGTACCGAGAGCTGAAAGAGCGGTTCGCGGACCAGTCGTTCGTCCGGAGGGTGGCGAGCGCGGATCAACTTCAGGAGTTCCTCCCGCCGGGCGGCTCCGACATCGTCGACTGAAGACCGACCGAAGGTCGCCTGAGCGGTCGAGGATCGCCGAGGGCGGACGGCGGGTGGAAACGCCCCGGCGCCTCCGCCGGAGCGCGACCCTTTCAAGCCTCCGCCCCCGACTCCGCCCATGAGCTTCGAGGCGCTGCCGGACGGCTGGCGCGTGTGGAACGAGGAGCCGAGCGGTCGCGCCATCCTCGTCTACCGGCCCGACGTGTTCGACGGCGACGACCTGCCGGCCGAGTGTCTCCCGACGATCTACCTGACGAACGGCGCGCGCAACGCCCGCCCCGGATCCGGTCAGTACGCGACCGACGAGTGGCACGTCGTCCTCTTCTTGGAGCCCGAGGTCGAGGCGGTCTCGGAGACGCGCGAGAGCCGCGAGGCCGGCGCGGCCGCCGCCGTCGACGTCGCGACGCGGTTCGCCGCCGGCGACGTGGACTACCGGGCGGCCTACCAGGTGCCGAGAGAGGCGTACTTCGAGCGGTTGGACGGGCTGATCGAGCGGAAGTGAACGAGACGGAGCGACCGGCGGGGTCGCCCGGTTCGATCCGCGTTCGTGGATATATATTCTGTCATAAATCCCGATCGCACCACGAACACGAGGATTTTTATCGCCTCCCGCCTCACCCTCGCGTACATGAACGCCGGTGGGGACCACACCGCTGACGGGCCGCGAGAGAAGTGCGGCGTCGTCGGCGTCTCGCTCGCTGACCGCGAGGCCGCGCGGCCGCTGTACTACGCGCTGTACGCGCTCCAACACCGGGGACAGGAGTCCGCGGGGATCGTCACGCACGACGGGTTCCAACAGCACAGCCACGTCGAGCGGGGGCTCGTCGGCGACGCGTTCGAGGAGGGGGACCTGGCGTCGCTGTCCGGCGGGACCGGTATCGGCCACGTCCGGTACCCGACCGCCGGCAGCCTCGACAAGAGCTGCGCGCAGCCGTTCTCCGTCTCGTTCAAGTCCGGCTCGCTCGGGCTCTCGCACAACGGGAACCTCGTCAACGCCGACGAGGTGCGCGAGGAGCTCGCGGCGGCGGGCCACGCGTTCACCTCCGACGGCGACACCGAGGTGATCGCCCACGACCTCGCGCGCAACCTCCTCGAAGAGGACCTCGTGCGCGCCGTCAAACACACGATGAACCGCATCCACGGCTCCTACTCGCTAGCGATCACCCACGACGACACGGTGCTTGGCGTGCGCGACCCGCTCGGGAACCGCCCCCTCTGTCTCGGGAAGATCGACGGCGGCTACGTCCTCGCCAGCGAGTCGGCCGCCATCGACACCCTCGACGGAGAGCTGATCCGGGACGTGCGCCCGGGCGAGCTGGTCGTCCTCGACCCCGACGGGAGCGGCTACGACACGTACCAGCTCGTCGAGCGCGAGTCGACCGCGCACTGCTTCTTCGAGCACGTCTACTTCGCGCGCCCCGACTCGGTCATCGACGAGAACCTCGTCTACGAGGTGCGGCGCAAGCTCGGTCGCAAGCTCTGGGCGGAGTCCGGCACCGAGTCGGACGTGGTGATGCCAGTCCCCGACTCCGGGCGCGCGTTCGCCTCCGGCTACGCCGACGCGGCCGGCGAGACGACCGCGGACGGGGAGCCCCGCCCGGAGGGGGACGCCGGCATCGAGTTCGCCGAGGGGCTGATGAAGAACCGCTACGTCGGTCGGACGTTCATCATGCCGACGCAGGACGAGCGCGAGCGCGCGGTCCGGCTGAAGCTCAACCCCATCCGGTCGACCGTCGAGGGGAAGTCGGTCACCATCATCGACGACTCGATCGTCCGGGGGACGACGTCGACCCAGCTCGTCGACCTCGTCCGCGAGGCGGGCGCCGAGGAGGTCCACCTCCGGATCGGCGCGCCGGCGATCGTCGCGCCCTGCTACTTCGGGATCGACATGGCGACCCGCGAGGAGCTGATCGCCGCCGACGCCTCCACCGAGGAGATCCGCCAGCAGGTCGGCGCCGACTCCCTCTCGTACCTCTCGATCGACGCCGTCGCCGAGGCCCTCGGCGAGAGCCGCGCCGACCTCTGTCTCGGCTGCGTCACCGGGGAGTACCCCTTCGACGTCGAGGGCGAGGAGACCGACCGCGACCTCGATACCGCCGCGCCCGACCCCACGCCGGCGGACGACTGATCGGGTCGTCGTCGGCCGGTCGGACCCGTTCTCCGGTGCCGGCGAACCCCCTTCGTCCCCGCCGCCACGCCCCCGGCGGCCCCGCCGTCTCGGGTTCTCGCGACGCGAGCCCGGAATCGGGAATTTAAATACGCCCACGCCGGGAGGTACGCGTATGACATCCGACGCCGACGACGCGACGATGAGTCGCCGCGGGCTGTTCAGGGCCGGCGCCGCCGGCGCCGCCGTCGCGACCGGTCTCGCCGCCGGGTCCGGGACCGCGGCCGCCCAGTACGGCGGGTACCTGGACGACGTCGACAACTACGAGGGCACCGTCGACTACACCGGGCGGGACGAGGTCACGGTCAGCGTCGGCGCGGTCAACGGGCTCCGGTTCGACCCCGCGGCGATCCTGATCGACCCCGGGACGACCGTCGTCTGGGAGTGGACCGGCGAGGGCGGCGCGCACAACGTCGTCGCCGAGGACGAGACGTTCGACAGCGGCGAGACGGTCTCCGAGGCGGGGACCACCTTCGAGTACACCTTCGAGGACGCCGGGGACGGGGACACGTTCAACTACTACTGCACGCCGCACAGGGCGGCCGGAATGAAAGGGGCCGTCGCGGTCGGCTCCGTCGACGACGACCTCATCGAGCCGGACGCCGGCGGGGACGGCGGCGACGGCGGGAGCGGTGGCGGAGACGGCGGAAGCGGCGGCGAAGACGGCGGAAGCGGTGGAGGCGGCGACGGCGGGGACGGCGGCGGGAGCGGCGGCCGCGCCCTCACTGCGGGCGACATCGGCGCGCTCGCGCTCGGCTTCGGCTTCGCCGGCGCGCTGCTCGTCCCGCTCTTCTACGCGGCCCACCAGATGGCGAACGACTGACGGTAACGCGACCGGACCGCGGCGTACCCCTCGGTCCGCGCCGACGCCGACCGCGGGTCAGCCGTCGGTCCGCCGGTCCGCGCCGACGCCGAACCGCGACCGCAACCCGACGAGGACCGCCGCGGTCCAGATCACCGCTTCGAGGTAAAACGACGGCGTCCCGACGTAGAAGGCCGCGAAATCTCCCGGCGGGATGCCCAGGGGCTCGGGCTGTTCGAGCACCGGCCACAGCAGCGACACCGCGTTCTCGGCCCGTCCGTTCACGACGATATGGAGCGTGTCGAGCGCGAGGTGGGATCCCCAGCCGACCGCCGCCGCGAGCCCGCGTCGGTGCCGCGCGGCGACGGCGACCGCGAGGGGAGCGAGCAGCGCGGAGTGGCCGACGGAGTGGTAGACGTCGACGACGCCCAGCGCGCCGAGCGGCTTGTCGACGGCGTCCGGCAGCGTCGCGCCGACGACGAGCCACCCGACCGAGAGCGTCGGCGTCCCCGGGAGGCGCTCCCGGACGCGGGGGCGGCCGGACAGCCACCCGATCCAGCCGGCGACGAGGAGGTGGGTCGGGAACAGCACGGCGGCCCGTACGGGCGACGACGGCTTCAACCTTCGTCGTCGATCTCGGCGGTCGGGGGCCCGAATTCGGATCGATCGGTGCCGGACGGATCGCCCGGATCAGAAGGCGTGGTACAGCATGACGTACACGCCGATCCCCATCGTGAACGAGATCAGCCAGAGGACGGCGCCGACGAGACCGACCTGCGCGTGCCGGGTGTGGTACAGCTCCTCGTGCGAGCGCGTCGCGGCGAGCAGGAGCGCGTGGAAGACGAACGGGAGACAGGCGATCGCGAGCAGGACGTGGATCCCGAGGAAGGGGAGGTAGAGGTACGTGTAGACGGGCTCGGGACCGGGAAACGGCGTCGTCCCGACGTGGATGAGCCGGTAGAGGTACGCGACGAGGAAGGCGGTAAAGAGGCCGAACGAGGCGATCATGAAGTTCCGGTGCCGCTGGACGTTCCCGCGCGAGATCGCCCGCCACCCGAGGAGGATGGTGACGATGGCGGTCGCGGAGACGGCGGCGTTGAAGTGCGGGATCGCGGCGAGGACGGCGTCGCTCGCGCGCGGCAGGAGGGAACTCGGGATCGCGCCGCCGACGGCACCGAACACCACGGCGAGCGCGGCGACGGAGGCGACGGCGGTCAGGACGGGGACGTTCTCGCGGGCCCAGTCGGACATGCTCGTGAGGTGGGACGCGACCCCCAAACGCGTGCCGGTTGCGGTCGGCGCGTTCCGGTCGCGGTCGCCGAGTCACGGCCGGCTCCGCCGCCCGGCCGTCTGCGAAACCCCGGCACGGTACTCCCGAATGGAAGGGCTTTTAATTAGGGGAAAGGTAGGTGAGTACGCGACAGAACACCGCGAGCGTGGGTAGCCAAGCCAGGCCAACGGCGCAGCGTTGAGGGCGCTGTCCTGTAGAGGTCCGCCGGTTCAAATCCGGTCCCACGCATCGCTCGGCGGCACACCCGCCACACCGATGCACGGTGTTGTCTCTACGACAGCACCCACGCACAACTCCTTTCGAACGTTACGCGCCGAGTGGCTACTCTGTGGTGGGTACCGACTAGCGACATCGTGAGCACCGCCAAAGCCCCACCCGCTCGGTCATAAATTGCTGTTGGCGGATCGACGGCGGACACCTCCAAAGCCCCAGCCGCGAAACCGCAGTACGCTCGTTGCGCTCCTCGCTCGCTACGCTCGCTGCGGTGCTTACGTCGCCTACTGCGGTTTCGCGGCTGCCCCTTTGAGTCCCGCCCCGCACAGCACGGCACCTCACGCCTCCCCAGCCTCGTCGGCCTCCCTCCGCTTCGCTCCGGTCGGCCGACTCCCTCGCGCGTGCTGTCTCGCGGCCACCGGCGGCGGCCGCTCGCAGGCACGCGCCACCTCCCAGTCATTTATGAGCACTCTCAGTAATCACGATTCTCGTCGCTCGCGCGAACTGCCACCCTTTTAGTCGCGCGCCGCCGGAGTGTGGCGTAATGAGTACGGACGCGACCCCCGAGTACGACTACGAGGAGCTGGGGCTCGTCGCCGGGCTGGAGATCCACCAGCAGCTCGACACGGAGACGAAGCTGTTCTGCGACTCCCCCACCGTCGAGCGCGACCCCGAGGAGTCCGACCGGTCGATCACCCGGCGGCTCCACCCGACGAAGAGCGAGCTGGGCGAGCTCGACGACGCCGCGGTGGAGGAGAGCCGCGTCGACCGCGAGTTCACCTACCTCGCGTACGACACCACCTGCCTCGTCGAGGAGGACGACGAGCCGCCGCGCCGCGTCGACGACGAGGCCCTCTCCGTGGCGCTGCAGATCGCCGACCTGCTCGACGTGTCGGTCGTCGACCAGGCGCACGTGATGCGGAAGCTCGTCATCGACGGATCGAACACCTCCGGCTTCCAGCGCTCGATCCTGCTCGGCCAGAGCGGGGAGATCGAGACGAGCGAGGGCCGGGTGTCGATCGTCGACCTCATGCTGGAGGAGGAGTCGGCCAAGCGCGTCGAGGAGAAGGAGGACGGGGTCGTCTACTCCCTCGACCGCCTCGGCGTCCCCCTCGTCGAGATCGGGACCGGCCCCGACATCCGGAGCCCCGAGGGCGCCCGCGAGGCCGCCGAGCGGATCGGGATGCTGCTGCGCTCGACGGGCGCGGTCAAGCGCGGGCTCGGGACGATCCGGCAGGACGTGAACGTCTCCATCGCCGACGGCGCCCGCGTCGAGGTGAAGGGGGTTCAGGACCTCCGGGGGATCGAGGAGATCGTCCGCGGCGAGGTCGGGCGGCAGGCCGAACTCCTGGCGATCCGCGACGAACTCCGCGACCGCGACGCGAGCGTGGGCGACGTCGCGGACGTCACCGACGTCTTCGCCGACACCGAGTCGGGCGTCATCCGGGGCGCGCTCGACGCGGGCGGGAAGGTCACCGCGGTCCCCCTCTTCGGCTTCGACGGGCTCGTCGGCCGCGAGATCCAGCCCGACCGCCGGCTCGGCACGGAGCTCTCCGACCACGCGAAGCGCCACGGCGCGGGCGGGATCTTCCACACCGACGAGCTGCCGGCCTACGGCGTGACGGACGAAGAGGTCGACGCCCTCCGCGACGCGGTCGGCGCGGGCGAGGGCGACGCGGTCGCCATCGTCGCCGCCGACCCGGAGACGGCCGACCTCGCGATCGAGGCCGCCGCCGACCGCGCCGCCGCCGCGATCGAGGGCGTCCCCGAGGAGACCCGCGGCGCCAACGACGACGGGACCACGCGCTACCTCCGGCCGCTGCCGGGCGCCGCGCGGATGTACCCCGAGACGGACGTACCGCCGGTCGAGCCCGACCCGTCCGACGTGGACCGCCCGGAGCTCCTCGACGAGAAGACCGACCGCTACGTCGAGGAGTTCGGGCTCGACCGCGGACTCGCCGAGCAGGTCGCGTTCGGCCGGCGCTTCCCGCTGTTCGAGACCGCGGTCGACCGCGGCGTCGACCCCACCTTCGCCGCGTCGACGCTGGAGTCGACGACGACGGAGATCCGTCGGGACGGCGCGCCCGTCGAGAACCTGACGGACGACCACTTCCTCGACCTGTTCGCGCTCGTCGAGGACGGCGACCTCGCGAAGGAGGGGGTGCCGGAGGTGCTGGCGACGCTCGCCGAGGACCCCGAACTCACGGCCGCGGCGGCCGTCGAGGAGGCGGGCCTCTCGGGCGTGAGCGAGGCCGAGGTGCGCGAGGCGGTCGTCGAGGTCGTCGAGCGCAACGCCGACCAAGTCGAGGCCGAGGGGATGGGCGCGTTCTCCGGCCTGATGGGCGAGGCCATGGGGGCGCTCCGCGGGAAGGCCGACGGCGAGGTCGTCTCCGACGTGCTCCGCGAGGAGATCGCCGAGCGGTCGTAGCGCCCGACGGTCGCACATTCCGCCCCCGGTCGTCCCCGTCACTTACTTGTCGCCGGCCCGTATCCCGATCCGAGAGGTAACACTCGATGGACGATCCGCCACCGACCGACGACGACACGTCACGGACCGACGGATCCGGTCCCGCACCCGATCCGGCAGTCGCACACACCCGCGGCGACCGCGTCTCGGAGGTGACAAACCAGTTCGTTCACGGCGTCGAGTTGGCCGCCGCGGCGCTTTTCGCGCTCCTGTTCGGCATCGGTGTCGTCGACCTCGCGATCCAGATCGCGGAGTCGGTCCCCACCGGCGAGATCACGGACCCGAACACCGTCATCAGCTTCATCGAGACGGGACTCCTCCTGCTCATCATCGTCGAGGTGTACGAGACGGTCGTCGCGTACATCGAACAGAGCGACACCCGTCGCATCGTCAGGCTGGTAATCTACACCGGCGTCATCGCGATGGTCCGGAAGGTGATCATCTTCCGCACCACCGAGTACGCGACGACGCAGGACGCGCTGTTCGCCGCGCTCTCGTACACGCTGGTCGTTCTGGGGCTCGTCGCGCTCCTGTTCGTCGAGCGGTCCATCGGGCCGTCGATCACCACTGACTGATTCGCGCTGCTCGGTGGTCGGGCGCCGTCTCACTCCGTCAACTCCGCCAGCAGCGTGTCGAGGTCGTACGTCGCCGGCGCGCGCGGCTCGTCGCGGAGGGTCGCGATCGTGAACGTCGAGTTCGTGCGCTCGACCTCCGGGATCGCCTCGAAGTCGCTGATCAGCCGCTCGACGGTGTCGGACGAGGAGAGCCGCGCGAGCACGACGAAGTCGGTCTCGCCCATCGTGAAGAACGCCTCCGTGACCCCCTCGACCGCGAGCAGTTCGTCTGCGAACGCCTCGTACGGCCCCTCGTAGTCGGCGAGCACCTCGACGATCACGGTGACGCCGAGCCCGAGCGCCTCGTGGTCGAGGTCGTACAGGTCGTTCTCGATCACGCCGTCGTCGCGCAGGTTGTTCAGCCGGTAGTGGATCGTCGACACCGGGATCCCGGTCTCCTCGTGGAGCCGCTCGGGACTCCCGGTGCCGAGGTCCGAGATCGCCTTCAACAGCCGCACGTCGCGCTCGTCCATACCCCGCCTTCGCGTGAGAGACTGTTGTATATTCCGACCGACAGGCTTGTACTCGACTCCAAGAACGGTGCTCGATCCGGGACCGTATTGCAGTTCGTTCGTATGTGTGATTGTTCATTCTAAATACCTCCAATTCTAAGAGAATAGTTTAACCACGTCGAGAATCTTCGATCTGACACTCAATGAAGTCACGGACGTTCCTCTCTACTTCGGAATCGGTCGTCGCCGCGTTCGTCCTCCTCGCGGTCCTGTGGGGCACCTCCTTCGTCGCGATCGAGGCCGGGCTGCACTACTTCCCGCCGCTGCTGTTCGCCGGCGTCCGGTACGCGATCGCCGGGGCGATCGTGCTGGGGATCGCCGCGGTCGCGTCCGGCCGGACGGTGCCGCGGGGCCGCGACGAGTGGCTGGGCGTCGCCGTCGCGGCGACCTTCGTGATCGCCGCCTACCACGGCCTGTTGTACGTCGGCGAGCTGTACGTCTCCGGCGCGGTCGCCGCCGTCGTCGTGAGCCTCGCGCCGGTGTTGACCGCGGTGTTCGCCGCCCTCCTCCTCCCGAACGAGCGCCTCGGCCCCGTCGAGATCGGCGGCTTCGCGCTCGGGATCCTCGGGGTGGTGGTGATCGCCGATCCCGCGGCGGCCGGCGTCGACGGTTCCGCCCTGCTCGGCGTCGGGCTCGCGTTCGCCGGCGCCGTCGCCTTCTCGCTGGGCGCGGTGCTGCTCCGGCCGCTCCGGACCGACCTCCCGATCGCCGCCCTGCAGGGCTGGGCGATGGTCATCGGCGCCGGGCTCCTGTTCGTCGGCGCCGCCGCGCTCGGCGAGTCGCCGGCCGCGATCGAGTGGACCCGGACCGCGATCGCCTCGCTCGCGTACCTCACGCTGCTGTCGGGCGTCCTCGCGTTCCTGATCTACTTCGCGCTGCTCGACGCGGTCGGGCCGGCGCAGCTCCACCTCGTCGGGTACGCCGAGCCCGTCGTCGCCGCGGCCGGGAGCTGGCTCCTGCTCGGCAGCCTGATCGAGGCGGAGGCCGTCGTCGGGTTCGTCGCGATCCTCGCCGGCTTCCTCGCGCTGGAACGCCGCGAGATCGCCGCGTACGTCGGGTTCGACGCGTACCACTGGCCCGCGCTGATCGGTCGGAAGTGACGGGGCCGCGCGAGCGACCGCCGGCGGTCGGGACGATCCGCCCTCAGCCGTCGGGGCGATCCGCCCTCAGCCGTCGATGTCCGCGGTCAGCCCGGCCCGGAGGTCGCGCCCGAGGTAGTGACCGAGGAGCGCGACGACGAGCCCGAGCCCGCCGCCGACCGCGAGCAGGGGAAGCCCCCACTGCCGGAGGTAGTCGATCCCGATCGGGAGGAAGCCGACGCCGAGGACGTTCGTCACCGCGACGAGCGCTCCGGCCGCGCCGCCGGCGAGCCCGGTCTCGACGTACCGGCGGGCGGAGAGGACCAGCCCGACCAGGAACGCGGCGAGGAAGACCCCTCCGGCCGACCCGATCGTCCCGCCGATGAAGGGGATCGCGCCGCCGACGAAGACGCCGACCGCGACGGCCGCGGCCGAGAGCGCGAACGCCTTCGCCGAGAACCACCCACCGCTCGTCCCGAGGCGACCGCCGTCGTCGCTCGCCGCGGTCGCCCGCCCGGACGACTCGCTCGGCGCGGCGTCGGTCCCGGCGCCGTCCGACGACGCGGTCGAGCCGCCCTCGGCGAGGTCGTCGTCGAGGAGGTCGTCGAGGTCGTCCATCGGGTCGCCGTCGGACGACTCCTCCTCCTTGGAGGGTTGCATACCGGAGCGTTCGCCCGTGAGACCTTGTGTCTTGTGCCCGGAGTCGGATCCCGTCCGACCGTCTGACCGGCCGTTTTCACCGGAAACGGGGTATCTCGCGGGCGAGCGACGGCGACGCGGAGAGCGCGGCCGCGGCCGATCCCGTTCGCGGTCGGTCCCGACTCCCCGTCCCGGACCTCAGCCCTCACCGTCCGGCTCGCGCGACCCCCACACGCGCTTGTCGACGAGCTCGACCGTCGTCGGCCCGTCGACGGTCACCTGACAGGAGAGCCGCGGGTAGCCGAACCGGGCCGCGAGCCGGTCGTGCCAGTGGTCCGCCGGCGGCCCCTCGCGGACTCGCACGCCACAGGTGGCGCAGATCCCGCGCCCGCCGCAGTTCAGCCGCCGCGTCGCGGCCGCATACGGCGACAGATCGGCGTCGAGGAGGACGCGTCGCAGGTTCCGGCCGACCTCGACCGACAGCTCGGTGCGCTCGTCGCCGTCGACGACGGTCAGGGGAACGGTCTCGGCCTCGGCATCGGTCATGCGACGCCCGTGATTACGTCCGCGGCCACATAGGTGAGCGGGTCCCGCGCCGGCGACGCGGCGCCCCGCGCGAGCGACCCGGAACGACTTTCGGCGCCCGCCCCGACCCGGTCGACATGGACACGCGCCGCGCGCTGCTCGACGCCCTGGCGGACGGACCGGTCTCGGGTCCGGCGCTCGCCGCGGAGCTCGACGTCTCGCGGACCGCGGTGTGGAAGGCGGTCGAGGCGCTCCGCGAGGAGGGGTTCGCCGTCGAGTCGACGCCGGACGGCTACGTCGCGCCCGCGGATCCCCCCTACTGCGCGGCCGGGATCGAGTTCGGGCTCGACGCGCCGTACGCGGTCGAGTACCACGAGAGCCTCCCGTCGACGAACGACCGCGCCCGCGAGCTGGCGGCCGAGGGCGCCGCCGACGTCGCCGTCGTCGCCGACGAGCAGACCGGCGGTCGCGGGCGGCTGGACCGCGAGTGGGTCGCGCCGAGCGGCGGCGTCTGGCTCTCGCTCGTCGCGCGGCCGACGGTCCCGCCGGCCCGGGCGCCCCTGTTCACCCTCGTCGCGGCGGTCGCGACGGTCGACGCCTGCCGCGAGGCCGGCGTCGACGCGCACATCAAGTGGCCGAACGATGTGCTCGTCGGGGGCGACGAGGGAACCGAGAGTGGGACCGGAGACGCGAGCGCGCGCTCCGGACGCGGCGGGCGCAAGCTCGCGGGAATACTCACGGAGATGGAGGGGGAGGCCGACCGGGTGTCGTGGCTCGTCGTCGGGGTCGGGGTCAACGCGAACCTCGACCCCGAGGCGCTGCCCGCGGACGCGACCTCGCTGCGTGCCGAGGCCGGCGGCGACGTCGACAGGCGCCGGTTCGCGGCGACGCTCCTCGAACGGTTCGCGTCGCTCGCGGGGGCGGTTGACGAGCCCGACCGGATCCTCTCGGCGTGGCGCGACCGGGCGAGCACGCTCGGGCGGCGGGTGCGGGTGGAGACGCCGACCGGGTCCGTGACCGGGACCGCTGTCGACGTCGAGTCCCCGGGCGCGCTCGTGATCGACACCGGCGAGGGGACGCGACGGGTCCACGCGGGCGACTGCGAGCACCTCCGCGACGCCGGGGACTGACCCCGCGGACTACGTCCGCCCCGACGCTCCCGACTCGGTTTCGTCTGCCGGCTCCCCGTCGGTCGCCGCCCCTTCGTCGGTCGTCCCCTCGCTCGCGCCCTCTGCGACGCCCGGCTCGGAGGGGACGTCGCCGTCGATCCGGACCGTCAGGACGGGCACGGCCGACCCCCGGACGACCTTCTCGGCGACGCTCCCGAGGAGGAGGCGGTCGATCCCGCCGCGACCGTGGGTCCCCATCACGACGAGGTCGAAGTCGTTGCCCTCGGCGTATCGGACGATCTCCCGGCTCGGCGACCCCTCGACGACCGCCGTCTCCACGTCGACGTCGGTCCCCGCCGCGAGCTCCTCGACCGCGCCTACGGCCTCGTCGGCGTCGCCTCGCAGGAGCTCGCCGACCCCCTCCCACGAGGCCTCCATCGGCATCCCCGCGTACCGCGCCGAGTCGACCACGTGGATCGCGTGGACCGTCGCGTCGTGGACCGCGGCGAGGTCCACGGCGTGCGCGACCGCTCGCTCCCCCTCGGCGGACCCGTCGGTCGGAACCAGGATTCGGTCGTATAGTGACATGTGATCACACAGTACGTGATTTCGCCGACGGGCTTACGCTTTGCCCCGACCCCGCGAGGCGGTCTCGGGGCGAATCCGGACCGGTTCGGACCCGCTTCGTCCCTCGTTTGTCCCCACAGAATCGTCACCGACCGTCAGTCGTCGCCGGGCGTGACCGACCCCGTCTCCGGACCGGCGTCGGTGAGTCCGGCGGTGTTCGCGACCGTCGCGATCTCGGGGCGGAACACCCACGCCGCGAGCAGGACGATCGGGACCATCGTGGCGGCCGTTATCGAGTACCCCACGTGGAGGTTGGCGAGCCACGGCGCGGAGTAGATCAGCGGGTAGACGATCCCGCCGACGGTGCCGACGCCGCCGACGACCCCGGCCACGGCGCCGGAGCTGTCCGGGAACATCGCCGGCACCTGTGCGAAGATCGCCCCCTCGGCCCACGCACAGCCCGCGCCGACGAGGAACCCGACTATCACGGCGTTCATCACGACGCCGGAGAGCCCGGCGAGCGTCATCGCGACCATCGTCACCACGATGAAACAGAGCCCGAGGAACGTCCACTGCTCGCGGTAGTGGCCCTCGAACACCGGGAGGATGTTCGTCTCCGTGCGGGCGAGCACGTCGCTGATGTACCCGCCGAACGGGCGGAGCAGCCCGGCCGCCACGGAGAACGTCGCCGCGAAGGTACTGGCGAGCACGAGGTTCTGCGTGTCGAACCCCTCGCGGTAGTAGGTGGCCAGCCAGCCGTTCATCGACAGCTCCAGTCCGAACGACATGACGTAGGCGGCCGCGAGCACGACCGTCCCGTATCGGGTGGCCGTGTGGAGCCAGCCCCGCAGCGTCGCGTTCTCCCTGGTCGCCTGCCGCTTCTCGTCGCTCTTCGCGGCCTCGCCGAAGACGAGGTAGACGCCCGCGAGGAGGATGGAGACGATCCCGGTGTAGAAGAAGGCGGCCCGCCAGTTGGTCTGGAACAGCGGGCCGCTCCAGTCGGCGCCGAACACTCGCGGGAGCACGAGCGCGCCGCCCGCCGCTCCGGCGTTGCCGACGCCGGCGTAGATCCCCTCGGCCAGTCCGAGGTTCTCCTCCTCGAACCACTCGGCGACGTGCTGGATGCCGATGACGAACGTGATCCCCGCCGTGGCGACGATCAGCCGCGTCGCGAAGAACACGCCGTATCCCTGCGCGAACGCGCTGGCGATGGAGAACACGCCGACGTACGCGAGCACGATGGAGAAGATGACCGGCGCGCCGAACCGGTCGGAGAGCCACCCGGTGAGGATGCGACCGAACGGCGCCATCCAGATCGCCGAGCTGGCGAGGATACCGATCTCGGCCGTCGTGAGGGAGAACTCCTCGGCCATCCCGCCCGTGAACGGCGCGAACGAGAACCAGATCAGAAACGAGAAGTTGAATCCGACGGTCGCCAGGAGCAGCGTCCGGTACTTCGTCATCCGGATCGGACTCTTCACGCGCCGGTCACCTCGAAGTCGGCCGCGAGGGCGGTCGGATCGCTGCGAACGGAGACGGTACGCGCCTGCGTGTTTCCGGTAAACATCTGGTCGAACATGGCTTCTTTCACGTCTCATAGGCACACTCGGGCGTTTAATAAGGAAATCGGTGAGTGTACACACGATAATACGGCATTTCGTTAGTCGTTTCGCGAACGCAGTTCGGCGCCGAGTAGTATTCCTGCTATGAAAATCGAATTTAAAACACCGGGTCGAATAACGGATAGAAATTTACACTCGCTACTACTGAGGCCGACTTAGTGTAGTTATTTACCGTGATATAGCCGCCTCGTGGCCTGAGACGGCGGATGCGCCGGAGTCTACCGACTTTCGAAACGTCCACCGGCGGATCGAACGCTCCCGAAGGGGGCCGCGATCGCTCTCGCAGCCGCGCGGGCCGCGCCGGCCGCACCGGGCGCACCGGCCACGCCGGAGCGCGCGTTTAAGCCCCCGGCGCGCTAACGTGGTGGCATGACTCACGAAGTGCACCTGTCACGCGTCGAAGGCGAACTCCGCGAGCGGTCGTACCCGACGAGCCGCGAGACGCTCGTCGACGAGTGCGCCGGAACGACCGTGCTGTTCGCCGACGGCGACGCCGACCTCGGCGACCTCGTCGCCGAGATCGACCAACCGCGGTTCGAGAGCGCCGAAGACGCGTTCACCGCGCTGCAGAACGTCCTCCCCGTCGAGGCGGTCGGGGAGCCCGGCCAGTCCGACGGCGACGCCTGATCGGACCCGTCGGTCGCGTCGGATCCGTCGCCGTCGGTCACGCCCGCCGTCCGCGTCACCCGTACACACGTCACGGAGCGTCTCGCATCGCTTTTCACCGCGGGTCGCGCACTGGCGGTAATGAGCTATCGGATCGGCCTCGTCGGCAAGCCCTCGGTGGGGAAGTCGACGTTCTTCAACGCCGCGACGATGAACGACGTGCCCGAGGGTGCGTACCCGTTCAC
Organism: Halorubrum rutilum; assembly: GCF_042665015.1. GTDB lineage: Archaea > Halobacteriota > Halobacteria > Halobacteriales > Haloferacaceae > Halorubrum > Halorubrum rutilum. Next base: position 364,465 of record NZ_JBHTBL010000005.1, read on the forward strand.
CACGATCGACCCGACCGTCGGCGAGGCGTACGTCCGCGTCGACTGCGCCGCCCCCGAGTTCGGCGAGACCTGTACGCCGAGCGTGGGGGTCTGCCGCGAGGGGACGCGGTTCGTCCCCGTGAAGCTCGTCGACGTGGCCGGGCTCGTCCCGGGCGCCCACGAGGGCCGCGGGCTCGGGAACCAGTTCCTCACCGACCTCAACGAGACCGACGTGCTGATCCACGTCGTCGACTTCTCCGGGAAGACGGACATCGAGGGCGAGGCGACCGAGGGCCACGACCCGCGCGAGGACATCGACTTCCTGGAGGAGGAGCTGGACGCGTGGTACCTCGACGTGTTGGAGAAAGGACTGGAGAAGTTCGAGACGCGCTACCACGGTGCGGACGCCGCGATCGAGGCGGAGCTCGCCGACCAGATGTCCGCGTTCGGCATCGACAAGGACCGGATGAAGCGGGTGATCCTCGCCGAGGGGTTAGAGCTCGACCCGGAGACGTGGGACGAGACCGACAAGACCGACCTCGCCCGCGAGATCCGCAAGCGGACGAAGCCGATGGTCGTCGCCGCCAACAAGATGGACACGCCCGAGGCGCAGGCGAACTGGGAGGAGATCACGGCCGACCCGGACTACGACCACCTCTCGTTCGTCCCCGCGAGCGCCCACGCGGAGAAGGCCCTCAAAACCGCGGACGAGGCGGGCGTCGTCGACTACGCGCCCGGCGAGCGCGACTTCGACGTCGTCGGCGACGTCTCCGGCGAGCAGGAAGCGGGCCTCGACAAGATCGCCGAGTTCGTCGCCGAGTACGAGGGTACTGGGGTTCAGGGCGCGCTCGAAGCCGCCGTCTTCGACGTGCTCGGCTGTATCGCGGTCTTCCCCGGTTCCGCGAACGGGAGTAAAGACGAGAAGGGCGTCTTCCGCGACTGCTTCGTCCTCCCCGAGGGGTCGACGACGGAGGACTTCGCGTACCACATCCACTCGGACATCGGCGAGGGGCTGCTCCACGGCACCGACTGTCGGAGCGGGCGCCAGGTCGGGGCCGACCGCGAGCTCTCCCACCGCGACGTGATCGAGCTCGTCTCCACGAAGCAGGCTGCGCCGTAGCCGCCCCGAACGCGACGCCGGCCCGGCGACCGCCGTGAACTCCGATCAGCTATTACCCGCCGGGGTCCAACCCGACCCCATGGAACGGACCGTCACGGTCGAACCCGAGGCCGGGCTCCACGCGCGCCCCGCCTCGAAGCTGGTACAGACGGCGAACCGATTCGACGCCGACGTGTCGATCGGCCGCGCCGACGACGGCGACGACGGCCTCGTCCGTGCCGACAGCATGCTCTCCGTCAGCGGGCTCAACGTCGAGCACGGCGAGTCGGTCCGCGTGGTCGCCGAGGGCCCCGACGCCGAGGCGGCGCTGGACGCGGTCTGCGACCTGCTCGCGAGTCCGGTCGAGGGGGAATCCGAGGCCGGAGGGAGCGGCGGCGACGCCGGGGACGCGCCGTGAGGACGCTCGACGGCGTCGGCAGCACGCCGCGCTCTGGCGTCGGCGCGGCGCGCTGGTACCGGCCGGACGCCGACCTGACGCTCCCCGACCGCCCCGACCCGGCCGCGGTCGACGCCGAGGCGGAACTGGAGCGGTACGATTCGGCCCGGGACGCCGCCCGGGAGGCCCTGCGCGACGCCCGCGACCGGACGGCCGAGCGCGTCGGGGAGGAAGAGGCGGCGGTGTTCGAGGCCCACGAGGGGTTCCTCGACGACCCGACGATAGTCGAGGACGTCGAGGCCGAGATCCGCGACGGGACCCCCGCGGCGCACGCCGTCGCGGACCGGTTCGACGAGGCGGTCGCGCAGTTCGAGGGGATGGAGGGGCGGATGGCCGAGCGCGCCGACGACCTGCGCGACGTGCGCGACCGGCTGCTCCGCGCGCTCCTCGACGCCGAGGGAGACGGACCGACCGGCGCCGCGGACCTCGCCGCGCTCCCCGAGGGCACGGTCCTGCTGGCGGAGCGGCTCACGCCGAGCGACACCGCCGCGCTCGACCCCGGGGCGGTCGCGGGAATCGCGACCGTCGAGGGCGGCCGCACCTCCCACGCCGCGATCATCGCGCGGTCGCTCGCGATCCCCGCGGTCGTCGGCGTCGGCGAGGCGCTCGAATCGGTCGCGGACGGGGAGACCGTCCTCGTCGACGGCGAGGCCGGCGAGGTCGTCGTCGACCCGGACGGGGCGCGCCGCGAAGCGGCGCGGGAGGCGGGCCCGGACGCGATCCGAGGGCGCGTCGAGACGGCCGACGGCCGGCCGGTCGAGGTCGCGGCCAACGTCGGCGGCGAGGCCGAGCTGGGGCCGGCCGCCGAGCGCGGCGCCGACGGCGTCGGGCTGTTCCGCACGGAGTTCCTCTTCGTCGATCGCGAGTCGCCGCCGACCGAGGACGAGCAGTACGAGGCGGTCGCGGCCGCGCTGTCGGCGTTCGACGACCCGGACGACCGCGTCGTCGTACGCACCCTCGACGTCGGCGGCGACAAGCCGGTTCCCTACCTGGACCTCCCCGACGAGCCGAACCCGTTCCTCGGGCGGCGCGGGATCCGGCTGTCGCTCGACGAGCACGCGGACCTCTTCGAGACGCAGCTCCGGGCGCTGCTCCGCGCCGCGGCGACCGAGGCGGGCGACGGGCTCGCCGTGATGTTCCCCCTCGTGACGCGGGTCGAGGAGGTCGAGCGCGCGGTCGCGACCGTCGAGTCGGTCGCCGACGACCTCGCGAGCGAGGGCGTCGACCACGCGGTCCCGGAGCTGGGCGCGATGGTGGAGACGCCGGCGGCGGCGTTCCTCGCCGACGCGCTCGCGGAGCGGCTGGACTTCCTGAGCGTCGGGACGAACGACCTCGCTCAGTACGTGATGGCGGCCGACCGCGGCAGCGACGCCGTCGCGGAGTACCACGACCCGCTCCACCCGGCGGTGCTGCGTGCTCTCGACCGCACGACGGCGGCCGCCGAGGGGAGCGACGCCTGGGTCGGGATCTGCGGCGAGATGGCCGGCGACCCGGCGCTGACGGAGCTGCTCGTCGGGCTCGGCTTCGACGAGCTCAGCATGAGCGCCGTGACGGCGCCCGAGGTGAAGGCGCGGGTGCGCGAGGTCGACGCCGACGCCGCGGCGTCCCTCGCGAGCGACGCGCTCGCCTGCGAGACGCGCCGCGAGGTCCTCGACGTGCTGGGGCTCGACGACCGCGGGCCGTAGCCCGAACCGAGAGGAGAGAGGGACGGCCCCGCCTCAGAGCTTCTCGACGTCGCGCGCCGCCTCCGCCTGCTCGCGGACGGACGCTATCGTGGCCGACGGGTCGGTGGCCGCGACCGCCGCGTTGACCGCGCCCTCGAGGACGGGGGCGTCGGCGATGACCGCCTCGGCGTCGCTCAGTTCGACGGCGACGTCCGCGTTCATCACCGCGCTGCCGAGGTCGACGAGGACGACGACGCCGTCGGACTCCTCTCCCCCGGCTTCGCCGCCCGCGCCGGCCGCCGCGTCGATGGCGTCCTCGATCGCGTCCGGGACGGTGCCGATCCCGCCGTTCCCGTCGCCGCCGACCGGCTCGATCCGGGTGTCGCCGGCCATCTCGGCGGCGATCTCCGCGATCCCCTCGGCGGCGCGCTCGCTGTGCGAGACGACGACGATCCCGACCATCAGTCGCCCTCCAAGTCGGCCCCTCCGGCGGGGCCGTCCTCCGCGGCCTCGTCAGGATCGTCGTCCGGGATCGTCGGTGACGCGGCGTCCGTCTCGGGGACGTCGACGCCGAGCCGGTCGGCGGCGACGACGAGCAGCTCTTCGAGGATGAACAGCGCGCTCGTCGCCCCCGGGTCCTGGTGGCCGACCGAGCGCCAGCCGAGGTAGGAGGCCCGGCCCTTTCGGGCGCGGATCGGGACGGTGAACGCCACGCCGCGCTCGGCGGCGGCGACCGCCTTCGCCAGCGCCTCGATCGGCGGGAGGTCGTCGACCTCGATCGACTTCTTGAAGGTGTGGACCGCGGGCGTCAGCGCGTCCACCACCGTCTGGTCGCCGACGCGCGCGTCGCCCCGGTCCTCGACCTTCTCTAGGTACGTCTCCGCGAACGCGACCGCGCTCTCGGGGGTGATCCCGTCGCCGAGCTCGCCCGCCGCGAACACGAGCGACCCGCCGAACAGCGGGCCTGAGGCGCCGCCGACCTCCCCCATCAGCGTCTTGCCGACCGTCTTCGCGACGGTCTCCGGGTCGGGGTCGTCGAGGTCGCGCGCGGCGTCGGCGGCCGCGGCCCAGCCGCGCGCCATGTTCCCGCCGTGGTCGGCGTCGCCGATGGCGGAGTCCAGCTGGGTCAGGTGGTCGCGCTCGTCCTCGATGCGCTCGGCGACCGCCTCGACCGCCGCGACGACCGCCGCGCCGTCGTCGGTCGCCGGGTCGTCTCCGGTCGCAGCGCCGTCGTCGCTCATTTCGTCGTCAGCGCCGGGGTGTCGGCCGGCGCGTCGAACAGCTCCTTCAGCTCGTCGTCGACCGCGCACACCGTGATCGACGCGCCGGCCATGTCGAGCGAGGTCATGTAGTCGCCGACCCACGCGTCGTACGTCTCCAGGCCGCGCTCGCCGAGCAGCTCCTGGAGCCGACGGTTGACGACGAACAGCTCCATCTGCGGGGTCGCGCCCATCCCGTTGACGACCGTGAGCACCTCTTGCCCCTCGTCGAGGTCGTCGAGGACCGCCTCCGTCAGGTGCTCGGTGACCTCGTCGGCGGGCATCGCCTCGGTGCGCTCGGTGCCCGGCTCGCCGTGGATCCCGATCCCGAGCTCGATCTCGTCGTCGCCCAGGTCGAAGGTGGGCTCGCCCTTCTCGGGGGTGACGCAGGAGGTGAGCGCGGTGCCCATCGTGCCGACGTTGTCGATCACCTTCTCCGCGACGCGCTTAACCTCCGAGAGGTCGGCGCCCTGCGCCGCCTTCGCGCCCGCGGCCTTGTGGACGAGGATCGTCCCGCAGACGCCGCGCCGCCCGGACGTGTACAGCGAGTCCTCGACCGCCACGTCGTCGTTCACCACGACGCTCTCGACCTCGATCCCCTCCATCTCCGCGAGCTCGATGGCGGTCTCGAAGTTCATCACGTCGCCCTCGTAGTTCTTGATGATCGCGAGGACGCCGTCGCCCGCGTCGCAGGCCCCGATCAGCTCCTCGAACTCGTCCGCGGTCGGCGAGGAGAACACGTCGCCCGCGGCCGCCCCGTCTAACATTCCGTCGCCGATGTACCCCGCATGGGTCGGCTCGTGGCCGCTGCCGCCGCCGGTCACAAGCGCCACCTTGTCGTCGACCGGCGCGTCGTCGCGGACGAGTACCTGCGTCTCCGGGAGCCGGCGGAGGCGGTCCGGGTGCGCCGCGGTCATCCCGTCGAGCATCTCGTCGACGACGTCGTCCGGGTCGTTGATCAGCTTCTTCATGATCGTTGGTAACATCTCGTCCGGACCGGTTAAACGTAGTGGGGCCCTCGGCGACCGCCGGAGGAACGCGACCGCGATCGCACGGACCGCGGCGACCGCGGAGCGCGCCGCCGCGCCTCAGAGCACCCAGCTGGCGAGGACGCCGATCACCGCCGCCGCGCCGAGGACCGTCAGCGCGCCGCCGAAGAGCGGCGAGTCGGCGAGCAGCGGGACGCCGATCGCCACCGCCACGAGACCGGCGAGCAAGAGGACGATTTTGAGGACGACGGTGGGGACCAACTCCAGGATAACGTCGAAGACGATCTCGAATATCTCGTCGAGCATGGTTTCGAGGGCGTCCGTGGATGACTGCTGACTGGTACAAATATTCGGTGGTCGGAGGTCCCGACGTCCACGCCGCCGGCTCAACCCGCTCAGCGCCCCCGTCTCGGTGTACGCGTTCGTCGCCGCGTATCCCCGGCGACCCCTCCCGAGCCGGCCTCGCCGGAGCGGTTTCGATGGGACCGCAGTTCCGGTACGTCGGCGCGCTGGTCCGGCGAGACGACGCCGCCGACCGACGGAAGGACCGACAGCGGCCGGTTGCGGCGGCTCACGACACCGCGTCGCGGACCGCGGCGGGGACGTCCGTCCGGTCGACCTCCCGAACCGACGCGGTGTCGGGATCCGACGGCCCGTACTTGTACCCCGACCCGGTCAGTATCACGGCGACGTCGTCCGCGGCGTCGAACTCCCCGGCCGTGGCGAGCTCCCGCACGGCGGCTGTGGCCACGGCGCAGGACGGCTCGACGGAGACCCCGGCGTCGGCCGCGAGGCGGTCCGTCTCGTCGATCATCGCCTCCTCGGCGACGGAGACGACGCCCCCGTCCGTCTCCGCGACCGCGGCCAGCGCCCGGTTCCCGCTCGGCGGGTCGGCGTTGTTGATCGAGACGGCCGCCGTCGGCTCCCCCTCGACCGGCTCGACGCGCGACCTCCCGCGTCGGTACGCCCGCGCGATCGGATCGCACCGCGCGGCCTGCGCGAGGTAGATCCGCGGTACCGACGGGAGCAGTCCGGCGGCGTCCAGCTCTCGGAGCGCTTTCCAGACCCCGCTCGCCTGCCCGCCGCTGCTGACCGGCAGGACGATCGCGTCGGGGGCGTCGGGGGCGAACGCCTCGCAGATCTCGTACGCGACCGTCTTCTGTCCGGCCACGCGGAGCGGGGCGTCCGAGTTGAGGAACGCGGCGCCGAGGTCGCCGTCGACGGTGTCGCGGTAGAGCCGCCCGTAGTCCCCGCGGACCCGGAACAGGTGCGGGTCGTGTTGGGCGATCATCGCGAGCCGGGAGTCGGGGGTGTCCTCGGCCACGAGGATGACCGCTTCGCGGTCCGCCGCGGCGGCGTGAGCGGCGACGCTCAGCGCCATGTTGCCGTGCGAGACCGTTCCGATCGGGCCGTCCGCTCGGCAGACACCGACGGCCGTTCCCCGGTCCTTGAAGCTCCCCGTCGGGTTGACGCCCTCGACCTTGAGATGGATCCGGGGGCCGTCCGTCGGTTCGATAGACGGCGCCCGAAACAGCGGCGTCCCCCCGGCAGCGGCGGCGAATCCGGTCGGCGCCGCCGCGGGGAGCACGGAGTCGTAACGCCAGAGGGTGTCCCGTCCGAGCGTCGCGTCGCCCCCCGTCGTTCCGCTCGCGTCGGACCAGTCGAACGACGCGGTGTCGGGCTCGAACCAGAGCGGCTCGCCGCAGCGACAGCGGACCGCGTCGCCGAACGCGTACGTCTCGCCGCAGTCGTAACAGGCCAATCGGTCCATACCACCCCCTCGCGCGCGGCCTACAAATGACTGGTCACGGGAGAACGGGACCGTTTCGACCGAGCACGCCTCGAACGCGCTCTCGACGATGTAGCGGCGTCGCTGGAGGATTAGAACGACGAAATTGGGTGGCTGGGGAGTCCCAGCCCACCAATCCCGAGCGGCCGAAGGCCGCCCGCGAAGCAGGTGGGCCAACACGGATTTGAACCGTGGACCTCCCGGTTATCAGCCGAGCGCTCAACCTGACTGAGCTATTGGCCCAGGTGAGCGCATTCGGTCGTTGCGCGGGTAGGATTTTAAGGGTTTCCTTTCGACAGTCCGCCGCCGTCTCGCGGTTTTAACGTCCCGCGCCGCGATCCTCTCGCGGTCAGTCGGTTCGCTCGGACTCCTCGTCTTCGACCGTGAAGTCGACGTCGACCACGTCGTCGGCGCGGTCCGGGTCGTCGAAACGGTCGCCGCCGTCGCCGCTCCCGCCGCTTCCCCCGTCCGTCGCTCCACCGGACCCACCGGCGCCGCCCGCACCGGGGAAGTCGTCGGGGTCGTCGCCGGCGGGGCCGTCGAACCCGTCGCCGCCGAATCCCCCGCCGCCCATCGTGAAGCCGGCCCCGCCGCCGTCGCCGCCGGGGAAGCCGCCGATGTACACGTTGCCGGAGGCGAAGCCCCCGCTCTCGCCGTCGAGGTACGGCACCACGACGTACTTCTTGAGCGCCATGCGGATCGGGACTCGCGAGAGCGGGAGCGCGAGCAGGAAGCCGACCGCGTCGGTGACGAGCCCGGGCGTGAGCAGGAACGCGCCGGCGGCGATCAGGAGGCCGCCGTCGAGCAGCTCGTCGGTCGGGGGCTCGCCGCGGGCCAGCTTGCGCTGGACGCGCGCGAGCGTCGCCCGCCCCTCGGCGCGCAGGAGGAGCATCCCGAGCACGGCGGTCAACACGACCAGCGCGACCGTGACCGCCCACCCCAGCCGCGTCGCGACCACGATCAGGAACAGCGCGTCCACGAGGGGGACGACGAGCAGCAGCGCGAGCAGCGTGCGCGGGCGCATACCACGAGCGTTCCGGCCGGGGACTCATAGCCCTTTTCGTCCGGCCGGGGGCCGACCCGACCGCCGGCGACGCCCGACCGCGCTCGCGTCGGGGCGATCCGCGACCGCCACGGCTTTGAGCGACGGGGCCGACCCGAGCGTATGGACATCGTCGGCGCGCTCGGACGCGACCCCCCGGAGCGCGAGCCGCTGCCGCGGTGGGTCGCGCCCCTGCCGGAGGCGCTGGAGGACGTCGCCTTCCGGTTCGCGTGGGTCATCGTCGCGATCAACCTCGTCGGCACCGCGTTCGGCTTCTGGTACTACCGGTTCCAGTTCCGGGAAGTGCCCGTCGAGATGTGGGCGTTCGTCCCGGACAGCCCGGGCGCGACGCTGCTCATCGCGCTCGCGCTCGCGGCGTGGGCGGTCGGGCGGTCGAGCGACACCCTCGCGACGCTCGCCTTCTTCGGCAACGTCAAGCTCGGGCTGTGGACCCCCTACGTGCTCGTCGTCTTCGCGCCGCGGTTCGTCGAGACGTCGGGGCCGCCGCTGTACGCGTTCCTCCTCGTGAGCCACCTCGGAATGGTCGTGCAGGCGTTCGTGCTCTACCGGATCACGGACTTCCCGCCGGGGGCGGTCGCCGTCGCGACCGCGTGGTACACGGTCGACCTCCTGATGGACTACTTCGTCCCCGTGACCGGCGGCGTGACCCACACCTCGCTGCCGTACGCCGACGCGACGCCGTGGTTCACCACGACGGTGCTGCAGGTCGCGGCCGCGGGCGCGGTCGTGCTCACCGTGATCCCGCTGTTCTGGACGCTCGGAACCCACGTCGAGAAGCTCCGGACGCGGTACGGACCCGGGGGCGACGGAGCGAGTCCCGACGGCGGCCGCCCGCGTCCCTGATTTAAGTTCACCGAGGGCGTCGGACGATCCATGAGCGTCTACGAGCGTATCGCGGAGCTGTCCGTGACCATCGAGTCCGTCGACCGGCGTCGGTACACCGGCGCGACCACCAGCGGCTTCGAGCGCACCACCACCGAGTTCCGGCTCGCCGGCGACGGCGTCGTCGGACGCGGCGAGGACGTGACCTACGAGACCGAGGACCATGACGCGCTCGCGGGGACCGACCCGATCGACATCGAGGGGGAGTGGACGATCGACGAGCTGTCGGCGCGGCTCGACAACGAGGATCTGTTCGCGCACGAGGCGCCGGAACGCGAGTACTCGCGGAGCTACCGCCGGTGGGCGGTCGAGAGCGCGGCGCTCGACCTGGCGCTCAGGCAGCGGGAGGAGTCGCTCGGCGCGTTCCTCGGCGTCGAGGCGTCGCCGGTGCGGTTCGTCGTCTCCACGCGCCTCGGCGAGCCGCCGACGACCGACCGCGTCGAGGAGCTGCTCGCGCTCGACGACGAGCTGGAGTTCAAGCTCGACCCGACGCCGGACTGGCCGGAGGAGGCGTTCGTGACGCTCCGGGAGACGGACGCCGTCCGGATCCTGGACCTCAAGGGCTGGTACGAGGGCACCGACGTGGACGCCGAGGCCGACCCCGAGCTGTACCGCGACGTGTTCGCCGCGTTCCCCGCCGCGGTCGTCGAGGACCCGGCGCTCACGCCGGCGACGCGGGCGCTCGTCGAGCCGCAGGCGGACCGGCTCTCCTTCGACTACCCGATCGACGGGGTCGAGAGCCTCGAATCGCTCCCGATCGACCCGGGGTACTGCAACATCAAACCGTCCCGGTTCGGCACCCTCGAATCGCTGTTTGAGACGATCGCGTACTGTCGGGAGCAGGGGATCGAGATGTACGGCGGCGGGCAGTTCGAACTCGCCAGCGGGCGGGACGCGATCCAGACGCTCGCCGCCCTCTTCTACCCCGACGGCCCGAACGACGTGGCGCCCCGGCCGTTCAATGACCCGAAGGCGTCGCCGCCGTACCCGATGAGCCCGCTTCGCCCCGACCGCGACGCGGTCGGCTTCGAGTTCTGACCTGACGCGATCTCGATCGGATATCGATACCGACGACATACCAGTACAACCGCGGTGGCGCGTGCCTCTGAGGCCGCCTCGGGGCCGAGGAGCACGCGCGAGGGAGTCGCTGGCGGCATCAGCCGCCAGCGACGAGGCTGGGGAGGCGTGAGGTGCGGTCGCTGTGCGGGGCGGGACTCAAAGGGGCGCCCTCACGGCTGGGGCTCTGGAGGTGTTCGCCGACGATCCGCAGTCGGCCATTTACAAACAGACAATCGCAGTCACGGAGCAACCAACTCTGCGATTAGACACGACGACTTACGAGACGAACTTCAGCAGGTCGTCGCGGTTGTGCTCGTGGAACCGCGTTCGCAGGCACTCCTCTAACGCCTCGATATCGCCCCGCTTCGCACAGATCGGCGCGATCCGGTCCGACCACTGCTGCCACGGCGGGTAGAGCCCCAGGCGGTCGCAGATCTCGTCGAGGCGCTCGTCGAGGTCGTCGATCTTGTCGGTCTTGTTGACGGCGACGATCGGTTCGACGCCCACGTCCTCCAAGAAGCCGTACATCTCGATATCGTGGGGGAGATTTCCGCGCTCGGCGTGGCGGTCGATGATGTCGACGGCGGCCTTCCCGTCCATCACGACGACGCCGGCCAGGATCGAGTCGGCGTTCGCCTCTAGGTAATGGACGATGTCCGTCTTGATCTGCTCGCGGTGCGCCTCCTCGACGCCGGACATGAAGCCGAACCCGGGCAGGTCGGTGAACATGAAGCCCTCGCTGGCCCAGTCGAAGTGGTTCGGCTGCCGGGTGACGCCCGGCTTCCCGCCGGTCGAGAAGTCGTGGCCCGTCAGCTCGCGCATCAGCGTGGACTTCCCGACGTTCGAGCGCCCCACGAGGACGACCTCGGCGTCGCGGTCCGGCCGGTCTTCGAACATAGGCGTCCATGGGCGACTGAGCGGTTTAAAAGGCGCGTCGTGGCCGTGTCGCCCCCGGACTGCGAGGCCGACGTCGCCGCGGTCAGACCGCCGCGCCGCCGTCGTCGGCCCGACCCTCCGGGTCCTCCGGGCCCGCCGGCCCCTCGATGCGGTCGTTGACGGCCGCGAACGCCGACCCGAACATCCGGAACACGGCGACCTGGCCGTAGAACTGGACGAACGGGACCAACACCGCGCCGACGATAGTCACGATGAGCACGACGGAGACGAGGAAGACGCCGACCGAGATCAGGAGCGGCATCACCACGGCGAGGAGGTACTCCGCGCTGAACAGCGTCGGCTTGAGGAGCCTCACGTCGAAGGCCGCGCTCACCTCGCCGCGGACCGCGTACGCCGTGAGCGCCGCCGGGACCGCGTAGTAGATGAGGAACAGCACGGGGATGAAGGCCACCGCGAGCAGCGCGCCGGTGAGGCCGATCAGCGCGCCGAGATCGCCGCCGACTCCGGACCCGATCCCGACGACCACCGAGACGACGATCCCGTACGCGACGAGGGGAACGATCGAGTACGCGAGCGCGATGAGCACCCCGACCGCGCCCTTCGCCAGCAGGTCGCCCCAGTCGTCGAACGCCGGCGGCACGTCGTCGCCCGCCACGGTCCGCTCCAGCACCCTGACGAGGTAGCCGAAGACGGCGAACGTCGGGATCACGAGCACCGAGAGCAGCCCCAGGACGCCGCCGATGACGATCCGCCCGACCCAGTCCTCGCGCATCGGATACGACAGCCCGTCTTCGATCATATCCCGACCCAACACCGATCTGATATATAAAAACGGCGACACGGTCGCCGACGGCCCGCCGTCTCGCCGACGACGCACCGTCGCGTCAGTCGAGATCGGGGCCGATCCGCGTCGACCTCGCGTCCGTCGCCTACTTGTCGCCCCGCGCCCTCCGTCCGGCATGGACAAACAGGCCGTCCGCGAGGCCGTCTGGGACGCCTTCGAGGCGGGCGACCAGGCGCGGTTCCCGTTCCCGCCGCACGACCGGATCCCGAACTTCGCGGGCGCGGACGCGGCGTGCGAGCGACTGACCGCGACCGACGAGTGGGCCGGCGCCGAGACGCTCAAGTGCAACCCCGACGCGCCCCAGCTCCCGGTCAGGCGCGCCGCGCTCCGCGCCGGCAAGACGGTGTACGTCGCGCAGCCGCGGCTCCGCGACCCGGACCCCTTCCTCCGTCTCGATCCGGCCGAGATACCGCCCGAGGAGATCGACGACGCGACGACGGTCTCCGGCATCTCCGAGTACGGCACGCCGGTCGGACCCGGGGACGTTCCCCGCGTCGACCTCGTGGTCGCCGGCTCCGTCGGCGTGACGACCGACGGCGCCCGGATCGGGAAGGGCGAGGGGTACAGCGACCTGGAGTGGGGCGTGCTCAGCGAGCTCGACGCCGTCGGCAGCGAGGCGCAGCGCGCCTCTGGCAGCGAGGGACAGCGTCCCTCGGGCGACCGGGCGTCGCCCGGTGAAAGCCGGACGCAGTCCGGCGACGCCGACACGACGGTCGCGACCACGGTCCACGAGCTGTCCGTGATCGACGGTCCGGACTCTCCCGTGGCGGACGGCGCGGACCGTCCCGAACCGGACGCGCACGACGTACCGCTCGACCTGATCGTCACGCCGGAGCGAACGGTCCGGACCGAGACGCCGTACGACCGGCCGAGCGGGATCGACTGGACCGCGCTCGACCCGGAGCGGCTGGACGAGATCCCGGTGCTCGCGGAGCGGGCACCGGAGCGAGGGTAGGAAGGACGACCGACCGTCGGACGTCGACCGGGGACCGCTCAGTCCGCGCGCTTCGGCGACGGCGCGGACCGCTCCGTGCGGTGGTCCGCGACGTGACCGCACTCGGGGCAGACGATGGTGCGCGCGTCGCCGTCGCTGACGACGAGCCACCCCTCCGAGACGGGGCTCTGGAAGCTGCACTCCGCACAGAAGAGGACCGACTTCCGGGGGGACGACCGGGGACCGCTGGCGACTGCGTTCATACCTATCCGTACCGTCCCGACGTATATGGGTCTTGTCCGGCCTGATCGTTCGGTATATTCCGAATTATAACCCGGAAGCGCGTCGATATTCGTGCCGAAAGAAAACGACCGTTTCAGGGATTCGAATCGAACTGATCGGTTCTGTCACCGTCGTTCCGGATCGATCGGCCCCCTACCGCGCCAGCGGCATGTTGTAGCTCGTCTCCGCCGCCATCACGTGTTCCCACGTCGCCTCGCAGTCGCAGGAGACCTGGTCGAAGACGCTCGGGTCCTGGCGCTTGTCGAAGTCCTTGATCGCGGTCTGGACGCGGTCGTCGCACTCGCCGCAGTTGTGCGCGCCGCGGTCGGAGCCGTGTCCGACGGGATCCGAGACGACGATGGCGTCGACGTCGGCCGTCGCTTCGAGGACGTGCGCGACCGACCAGAGCCACGGCGGCCGGTAGCCGCCCTCGAAGAACAGCTCGTCGACCATCGTGTAGCGCTGGACGTTCGTCGGGTTCATCGAGACGGTGTGGCAGCCGTCGACGTCGGCGCAGCGCCGGATCGAGTCGACCATGTCGGCGGCGGCCTCGGGCTCCGCGAGGAAGGGCGGCTTCATGAGGAGGTACGCCTTGATCCCCACCGCCGCGTCGAACTCGGCGTCGGCCGCGGCCGCCTCGGCGCAGGCGTCCTCGAAGTCGGCGAAGTCGAAGTACTTGTTCACGCAGTCGTGCCGCACCCGGTCGGTGGCCGTCTCCAGCCCGACCGCCACGTCGGTCGCGATCCCGTGATCGGCGAAGTCGCCGATCTTCTCCCGGCTCACGAAGTCCGGCAGCGACTCGACGACGATCCGGTCTCGGTCCACGAACGTCTCGGCGATGGCCCGGCGGGTCTCCGCGGGGACCTCGCGCTCGTCGAGGAACGAGCCGGAGGTGTAGATCTTGATCAGCTCGGCGGGGGCGTCCGCCTCCTCGCGCTCGTGGTCGAGACAGACCTCGATCTGGTTCATGAGGGCCTCGTGGCTCACGCTGCCGCCCTCGACCGACTCGGCGACGTAGCCGCACATCGTGCAGCCGCCGGCGCGGGCCCACCGACAGCCGCCGGTGTTGAGGATGATCGTGAGGGAGTTCACCACGCCGTCGGGCGTGTTGTCCTCGTCGATCCAGACGCGGGTCGGCTGCGTCGGGTCGTACGTCTCCGAGCGCTCGGCGCGGATGTCGCGCATCACGGCGTTGTGCGCGTCCATCCCGCGCCCCTGCTCGTACGCGTCGGGGCTCGGCTTACTCATTACCGGAAGAAGCGGTCGAGCGCGTAAAGCCGTGTCGTCATCGGGGCTCGCCGGCGATCTCTCGAAGCGCGGCGGCCGCGACGACCGCCGCGGCTCCCAGCCCCGCGCCGACCGCGTTGACCGCGGCGTCGCCCCACGCGAACGACCGCCACGGGATCGGCGCCTGGACGAGTTCGATCCCGAACCCGAACGCGACGGCCGCCCCGGCGGCCAGGGGGAGTCCCCGCCGTCCCCGGCCGATCGCGCGGCTCGCGAGAACGGTGAGGACCGCGTAGCCGACGAGGTGGAAGGGGTCGGTGAGGCCGATATCGACGGGGAGCGTTCCGCCGCCCCCGCCGAGCGGGTCGCCCCGCCCCACCGCGTCACCCCCGCCGACCGCACCGACGACGCGACCGACCGCGTCGACGGCGCGCGCGGCCCACGACACCGGGAGCGTCGACGCGACGAGGACCGCCAGCGCGAACCCGACGGCGGCCCGGCCGGCGCTGGGTTCGGCGCGGTCGTCGTCGGTCCCGGTCACGCGCACCGGTTCGCGCCCCGCGGGGTTAGCGCTCACGGACCGGCGGCGTCGCGTCCGACCCGACACCGTCGGTCCGGCCCGTCGTCCGGTCGAAACCGCTCGGAAGTACTCTCGTTTTCGGCCGGCCTAAAACTGTTCGATCTCGCTTCGGTCCCCGATTTTTCTCCCCGCCGGTCGCGGTCGTCGTTTATATACCAGGGCAGCGATTGAGCCACCCCGACGTAATTGATATCGGTTTCATCCGGAGGTGAACACCTAACAGGCTACGGTCCTTCTATAATGAACGAGCATTACATGACTGAAATGGGCGGCTACAGGGACCGAGTTGCACAGGTCGACCTCGGTGACGAGGCGGTCGAGTACCGCGGTATCGACGACGAGGACGCGAAGAAGTACATCGGCGCGCGCGGGCTGGGCGTCAAGTACGTCTTCGACGCCGGCCCGGACGTGGACCCGATGGGACCGGACAACCGGCTGGCGTTCATGACGGGCCCCCTCACCGGGACCCAGACCGTGATGAGCGGCCGCATCGCGCTGGTGACGAAGTCCCCGCTCACGGGGACCGTCACCGACTCGCACCACGGCGGCTGGTCCGGCGCGCGGCTCAAGTGGGCCGGGCTCGACGGGATCCTGCTCGACGGCGAGAGCGACGAGCCCGTCTACCTGCTCGTCGAGGACGGCGAGGTCGAGGTGCGCGACGCCTCGCACCTCTGGGGTCAGGGCGTCCACGACACGGTCGACCAGATCGGCGAGGAGGTCGACGGGAAGGTCGGCCGGGACCTCTCCGTGATGGCGATCGGGCAGGGCGGCGAGAACGGCGTCCGCTACGCCTGCGTCATCAACGAGGACGACCGCGCCTCGGGTCGGGGCGGCACGGGCGCTGTGATGGGCGCGAAGAACGTGAAGGCGGTCGTCGTGAAGTCGGGGACCGACATGCCGAAGCCCGCCGACCCGGAGACGTTCCAGGAAGGGTACCAGCAGGCGATGGAGGTCATCCGCGAGTCCGACGTCACCGCGCCCAACGAGGGCGGGCTCTCGATGTACGGGACGAACGTCCTGATGAACGCGACCGAGGAGATGGACGGCCTCCCGTCGAAGAACGCGAAGTACACCTCGACCGAGGCGTACCACGACGCCGAGGGCGTCGACATCGAGGCCGAGCGCGTCTCCGGCGAGAACGTCCGCGAGAACATCCTCGTCGACGAGCCGACGTGCCACTCCTGTCCGGTGGCGTGTAAGAAGGAGGTCGACGTCAACGTCACGCACAAGGGCCAGGACATGAACGTCCGCACGGAGTCGTACGAGTACGAGTCCGCGTGGGCGCTCGGCCCGAACTCCGGCCACTCCGACCGCGACGAGATCGCGCTGCTGCTCCAGCGCTGTAACGACCTCGGCGTCGACACCATCGAGGCCGGCAACATGATGGCGATGGCGATGGAGATGAGCGAGGAGGGCAAGCTCGACGACGTGGGCCACATCGACTGGGGCGACTCCGAGGCGATGATCGACCTCATCGACGAGATCGGGCACCGCTCCTCGGACCTCGGCGACCTCCTCGCGGAGGGGCCGGAGCGCGTCGCCGACGCGAAGGACGCGCACGGCAACAAGCTCTCGGTCAAGGGCCAGACGATGGCCGCCTACGACCCGCGCTGCATGAAGGGGATGGGGATCGCGTACGCGACCTCCAACCGCGGCGCCTGTCACCTGCGCGGCTACACGCCCGCCGCCGAGATCCTCGGCATTCCGGAGAAGGTCGACCCGTACGAGTGGGAGGGCAAGGGCGAGCTCACCGCCACCTTCCAGGACCTGCACGCGGTGTCGGACTCGTTCGACATCTGCAAGTTCAGCGCCTTCGCCGAGGGGATCGAGGAGTACGTGCTCCAGTACAACGGCGTGACCGGCCGCGACGTCACCGAGGACGAGCTGTTCGAGGCCGGCGAGCGCGTCTACAACCTCGAACGCTACTACAACAACCTCGCCGGCTTCGACGGCGCGGACGACACGCTGCCGAACCGCTTCATCGAGGGGCACCCGGACGCCATCCCCGGCACGGGCGCCAGCGAGGGCGAACTGGTCGAGCTCGACGAGATGAAGGCCGAGTACTACGAGACCCGCGGCTGGGTCGACGGCGTCGTGCCCGACGAGAAGCTCGACGAGCTCGGCATCGACGTCGGACCCGGCACCGGCGTCTCCGCCGGCGACTCCGCGGCCCCGGCCGACGACTGAGCGACCGCGTCGCGGGCGCGGACGCTCGGCCGGCGCTCGCATTCATTTTTAAGTGATTCACGCCGGTAGCGACGCGTATGGCGCACGACCCGCTCTCGCCGGCCGAGGCCCTCCGAACCCGTATCGGGACGGTCGTCGCGACCGTGGCCCTCCTGACGTTCGTCTACTCCGTCCTGATCGTCGCGCAGTTCCTGCTCGGGGTCGTCGTCGGGGTCCTGCTCCCGGTCGGCCTCTACCTCTCGTACCGCACGTTCGCCGCCCTGGACGCGCTCGCCGACGCGGCCCAGCGCATCGCCGACGCCCGGGAGCGCGAGGTCGAGAGGGAGTCCGGGTTCGGGGCCGCCGCCGAACGCGAGGGATCGTCCGCGGACCGCGTCGCCGAGCGCGACCGGTAGGCCGTCGCTCGCGGTCGGGTCCCGGCGCGAAGTTTAAGCGGCGAGCCGTCGTTCGGCCGCGCATGAACGCTCGTCTCCCGGCGGCGGTCGGCGTCGCCATCGCGACGTTCCTCGTCGTCGCCGGAGCCCTCACCGAGGCGCTTTCGGCCCGGATCGCCTTCTCCGCGCTCGTCGGCCTCCCGGTCGGGATCGCGGCGGGGGTCGTCGCCGGGGCCGCGACGCGGACGTCGCTCTGGCGGTCGCCGCGGGCGCGGCCGGCGCTGCTCGGGACCGCCGCGTTCGGCTACGGTCCTCGTCGCCGCCGCGGTCTCGTATTCCGTGCCCCCGGCTCGCGACCTCGTGAGCGTCGCGACCGCGGTGCCGTTCGCCGGGCTCTGCGCGGTCGCGGTCGCGCTCCTGGCCCGGCGGTACCCGGACCGGATCGAGTGAGGGCGCCGTGCAGGTTGGGGCTGGGCAAGGTTAGATCAAACGGGGTTGGGCGGGCCGGGTCGAGCCGAGCGCCTCACGCGAAGACGACGAACCGGAACAGCCACAGCACGCCCATCCCGACCGCGATCGTGGCGAAGACGTTCTCGGTGCGCCACGCGACGACGCCGGCCGCGGCGCCCGCGATCAGCCGCTCGTCGAGAAGCGTCGCGCCGACCGAGGGACCGAGCGTCACCAGGTCGGGGAGGACGAGCGCCGCGAGCACCGCCGGCGGGACGTAGCGCAGGGGGCGCTCGATCCGAGGCGGCACCTCGTCGATCCGTCCGAACAGGTGGATGAAGGAGAGTCGGAAGCCGTACGTCGCGGCGCCGATGACGAGGATCGCGAGCCAGACGCCGAGCGAGCCCGCGGCCGGGGGTGCGCCCGTCACGCCTCGCTCACCTCCGCCGCGAGGCCGACGGCGATGCCGGTGACAGACCCGACGAGCAGGCCGAGGTTCAGCGGGAGCCCGGCCGCGACGACCGCGACCGCGCCGCCCGCGACGCCGGCCGCGGTGGTCGGGCGGTCCTTCATCGCGGGGACGAGGAGCGCGAGGAAGACGAGGGGCACCGCGAACGTGAGCCCCCACGCGTCGGGGACGCCGGCGCCGACGACGACGCCGACGACGGTCCCGACCTGCCAGACGACCCACAGCGACGCCCCCGCGCCGAGGTAGTAGCGCCACCGGCTCCGGTCGGGGTTCTCGTCGAACTCCGCGACCGAGAGGGCGTACGCCTGGTCGGTGAGTACGTACGCGAGGCCGGCCCGGAGGCGGCGGCCGTAGTCGGCGAAGTGCGGCGCGATGGAGGCCGAGTACATCACCATCCGGACGTTGATCACGACCGCCGTGCCGACGACGACCGCGAGCGGCGCGTTCGACCCGAGCAGGTCGAGCGCGGCCAGCTGGGAGGCGCCGGCGAACACGATCACCGACATCCCGACCGCCTCCGCGAGCCCGAGGCCGGCGTCGACCGCGGCGATGCCGGCGACCAAGGCGAACGGGACGATGCCGAGCATGAGCGGCGACACGTCGCGGACGCCGGCCCAGAGGTCGCCGTCGAGGGGGGAGTCGCGCACGCTATCGCTCCCGCGGGTAGACCGGCTCGTCGTACTTGGCGGCCAGGTGCTCCGCGTGCTCCAGCTTGGCGTTCGCCTTCCGGAACGTCCCCAACAGGGAGTGGACCTCCCGCTCCGTGGGATGCGCGCGTCCGAGCAGCCGGCGCATCAGCAGCGCGTTCTTCTCGACCTGGTGGTCGCGCTGGCCGGTCGCTTCGAGGAAGTCGCGGAAGAAGCCGTGGAAGCGCTCCACGTCGCCCTCGGGCGCCCGCGTGACCTCGGTGTCCGGGAGCTGCGTCTCGTCGACGGTGAGCTCGCGGAGCTCGTAGAGGAGGACGGTCGCGGCCTGCCCGAGGTTCAGGACCGGGTAGTCGTCGTCCGCCGGGATCGAGCAGACCTCGTCGAGCCGCGAGAGCTCCTCGTTGTTGAGCCCGCGGCCCTCCCGGCCGAACACGATCGCGGTCGGCGCGTCGACGGCCTTCAGCGACTCGCGGAGCTCGGCGGGGGTCTTGAACGGGAACCGCTCGTGGCTTCGGTCGTCCTCGCCGGTGATCGCGGTGGTGCCGACGGTGTGGTAGTTCGCCACCACCTCGTCGAACGTCACCTCCTCGGCGTTCGGGAGCACGTCCTCCCGGGCGTGGCCGGCGAAGCCGTACGCCTCGCCGTCCTCCCTCAGCGCCGGCGGGTCGACCAGCTTGAGGTCGGATAGGCCGAAGTTCTTCATCGCCCGGGCGATCGTGCCGACGTTGCCGGGCGTCTCCGGCTCCACGACGACGACGACCGGCTTCCGGCGGGTCGGCGAGGCGGGATCGTCGCCCTCGGGAGTCGCGTCGCCCTCAGGAGTCGCGTCGTCGCGCTCGACGCTCTCGCTCTCGTCGTCGCCGCTCATCGGTTCGACGGGTAGTCGGTCGAGAGGTCGACGGCCTCGAAGTCGTCTTCGCTCAGCTCGTTGTCCGCGTCGTCTCCCTCGTCGCCCTCGCCGGCGAGTTCGAGGATGTCGATCCGGTCGCCTTCGAAGTCCTGCTCGACGCGCTCCTGGACCTCCTGTTGGTCCGGCAGGTCCGGGAGCCCGTCGGGGTCCTCCTCGACGTGCTCGACCGAGCCGTACCCCTCCGGGGCCTCGTTGCCGGCCGCGACCCACTCGTGGAAGCGGTCGCCGAACTCCAGGCTGCCGGCGTGCTCGCTGCCGCCCTCCTCGCGGTACCAGTAGATCAGGTCGGGCTCGTGTTCGGGGCAGACCAGCACCTCCCCCTCGGGCTCGCCGTAGACGATCTCGGCCTGGTTACAGCGGTGGACCTCGCTTTCGCCGTGCTCCAGGTAACAGACGTCGCAGGGCTCCTCGACGAGCGAGACGAGCCGAAAGAGCCGCTCCCGCGGCCCCTCGGGGATCTCGTCGAGCGGCTTGAGCTCGCCGTCGTCGGTGAAGATTTCCTCCTCGTCGAACCGCCATCCGCGGAGGCCGACGCTCACTTTCGCCATGCGAGCGCCTAGACGAGGCGCGGATAAAAGCGCGTCCTTCCCGGAACGAGCGCCGCCGACGCGACGAGCCCGTCGCTCTCGTCGAGTCGCCGTGAACGCAGACGCCCTCCGCGGGGCATATACGCGAGCGGGTCGTAGACCTAGCGATGCGACGACGAGAGCTGTTCCGCGCGGTCGGTGCCGGGTCGATCGGCGCTCTCGCCGGCTGCGCCGGGCTCGGACCGACCGGGAGCGACGGGCGAGCAGGCGATGGCGGAGGAAACGGCGACGACGGCGACAGGAACGGCGACGGCAATGACGGCGAGGACTCGGGAGGGGCGACCGAGTGGCCGTCCGGTCCATACGCCGACTACGACGCGACTCCCGTCGCGGTCCGGACCGCCGACGGCGACCGACTCGGGACGGTGACCGCGGCGATCGCCGAGACCGGTGACCAGCGCTTTCTCGGGCTCAGCGACGCCGAGACACTTCCCGAGGACGCCGGGTTGCTGTTCGTCTTCCCCGCGGAGCGCGAGTCGCTCACGTTCGTGATGCGCGAGATGGACTTCGGAATCGACATCGTCTACGCCGATAGCGAAGGGACGATCACCCGGATCCACCACGCGCCAGAACCGGGGCCGAACGAAGACGGGAGCGAGCAGGAGTACCCCGGATCGGGCCGGTACGTGCTCGAGGTCCCTTATAAATGGACCGACGACCACGGCGTCGAGGCGGGAGACGTGCTGGCGTTCGAGCTGTGATACCGCACGGAACACAGGACGCGTATCTCGCTCACTGACCGAAACTAATATCAGTGAACTCGAACCGGGCTCCCCCGTCCGTCCCATCGACGACCGCAACCTGCCAGCCGTGGGCCTCGGCGATCCGTCTGACGATGGTTAATCCGAACCCGGTTCCGCCGCTCGCTGAGGTATGCCCGGGGTCAAACACAGTCTCACGAGCGTCTTCGGGAATCCCCGGACCGGTATCTTCCACGTAGATCCCGCGGTCATCGATCCGGCCGACACGAACGATCACGTCTTCCCCGCCGTGTTCGACTGCGTTCCGAAAGAGATTCTCGAAGACGTGCTGGAGTCGGCTCCGGTCGCCGGTAATCGTGACGTCGTCCTCGATTTCGATGGTTGCCTCGCCTGTCTGGACGTTTTTCCAACACGTGCCGACGATATTGGTCAGATCTATCGGTTCCGGGTCCGAAACGACTTGACCCTCTCTGGCGAGCGTGAGCGTATCAGTGATGATCTCCTCCATCCGGTCGAGCGCTCCGACGATGGGTGGGAGATGGTCGCTATCGCAGTCGTTGGTGAGCAGCGCTGCCCGCCCCTGTGCGATATTGAGCGGATTTCGCAAATCGTGGGACACTACGCCCGCGAACTCGTCGAGCTGTTCCTTCTGGCTCTGGAGCTGTCGTTCCTGCTTGACGCGCTCGGTGATGTTCCGCGTGATCCCGATGATCTGGGTTACCTCGCCGTTCGTAACAACCGGTGTGAGAACCGTCTGCCAGAACCGTGCGCCCGTCTCGACGGGTAACTCTTCTTCATACGAGATCGGTTCGCGGGCTCCGACACAGCGACGGTAGTTCGCTCGGATCTCCGCCCCGAGGTCTTTACCGAACACGTCGGTCGGGGTTTTCTCCTTGACTTCTTCCGTTGTGATTCCGGTCTGTTCCTCGTAGGCCCGGTTCAGCCGTTCGAACCGAAACACGTACCCCGTCTCCGCCGAGTCAACGGAGAGGAAGAAGATACTGTCCTGGACGGTCTCGAGGAGCGTTCTGTACTCTTCGGCGAGCCCCTGGAACTGTTGCTCCTGGCGTTTCCGCTGGGAGATGTCGCGGCTATTCACGAGAATCCCGCCGATATCCGGGTCGTCGAACCGGTTTTGCAGCGTTGCCTCGATCCAACACCACGAGCCGTCGGCTCGCCGAAACCGCGTCTCGATTATCTGGGTCTCGTCGGGGTTCGTCTGAATGGTTTCGATAGCGTCGGCGACGGCCTCACGGTCGTCCGGCTGTTGATACTCGTAGCCGACCTCTCCGACCAACTCCTCCGGCTCGTGTCCGAGAGTCCGAGTGACGGAGGGACTGACATACGTAATCGTCCCGTCTGAATCGATGACCGTCGCAATATCCGAAGATTCTTCGACAAGCTTGCGATGCAATTCCTCACTCATGTTGATGTAGCAATGGGTCGCCGAACAGCTAATACTTCCGAACTCAACGGTGCGGCTCCGGTGAAATCGGTCTTAGAGCCAGTCATACCGTCAGTAGCAGAAATGATAGTTCACCGCGGGGTTCTATACGGACAGCGCGACTCTTGCAACCGTTCTTCGGGTTTTCAGTCTTTTCCGGTCGAGTTCACCGGAGAGGTGCGTGTGTCTGAACCCAGTCGGGTACTTCAGCACCACCGGTTGTGTGCCACCGGTATCGCGGCGATCACGACCGGCTGGTGGTTCGAACGAATCGTATGTCGGCGTGGATTCACTCCGTGTTTCCCGTCAAATTCCCGGCGAGGGCGTCGGGTACTCGCCCCGTTTATGTCGCTCGCGCCCGTGGTGAGCGTATGCGAAACGTGGACGCCGCGGGGCTCGGGATCGGCGACGACCACCCGCCCCGGATCATGGGCGTGCTCAACGTCTCCCGGGAGTCGCCGTACGACCCGAGCGTGTACGACGACCCCGGCGAGGCCGCCGAGTACGTCGACGAGGAGCTGATCGGCGAGGGGGCCGACGTCGTCGACGTGGGGCTCGAATCCGCGAACAAGGACCTCGACGTGCTCTCGGCCGAACAGGAGTTGGACCGGCTCGACACCGCGATCGAGACCCTCGAATCGACCTCCGGCGACGCCGTCTGGTCGATCGAGACCCGCTACCACGAGGTCGCGGACGAGGCGCTCTCTCGGGGGTTCGACATGGTCAACGACATCTGCGGGTTCGCCGACCCGGAGATGCCCCGCGTCTGCCGCGAACACGACGCGGCCGTCTCGAAGATGGCCTCGCCGCCGGACCTGGAGCGTCCGGGCGCGATCGAGGACGTGGACGAGATCTACGAGGCGCTCTCGATGAACGGGTTCACCGACAAGACGATCCTCGACCCCGCCTTCGGCGGCTGGTCCGAGGCGAAGACCCACGCCGACGACCGCGAGACGTTCCGCCGCCTCCGGGAGTTCCGGGGGTACGGCCGCCCGCTGCTCGTCTCGATCAACCGCAAGAGCTTCCTCAAGACGATCGCGGGGCGGACCACCGAGGAGGCGCTCCCCGTCTCCCTGGCCGCCACGTCGATGGCGGTCGAGCGCGGCGCCCACGTGGTCCGTACCCACGACGTGGCGGAGACCCGCGACGCCGCGCTCGTCGGCGCGGAGCTCGCCCGCGACCGCGTCCGGTCGGGCCGCGACGCGGGCGACGTCGCCGTCGAGGAACTGGACGTGACGACCGCGCGGGAGGCGGAGCGCCACCTCGACCGGCTCGGCGCCGACCGCGACGTCGCCGGCGCCGCGGTCGTTCGCACCTACGAGCTGACCGGGCTGCCGGAGCCGGCGGTCGGGGCGCTCAGGGCCGCGACCGCGGGGTCCGAGGGGGTCGACGGAACCGCGTTCGCCCTCGCGGGAGCGGTCGACGCGGCCGCCGGTCCGCCCTCTGCGACCGACGGCGGGGCGCTCGGCGACGACGGGGTCGAGGCGTCCGTCGGTTCCGGAGCGACCGCCGACTCCGGAGGGGCCGGCGCGACCGGGCTCCTCGTCTGTACGCCCGCCGGGCTCTCAGCCCTCACGGAGGCCGTTTCCGGCGTCTCCGACCCGCTCGACGCCGCGCTCGAAACGATCGGCGCCGGTGGGAAGTAAGAGAAAGTTTATGCCGTCGTGCAGACAACCGATCGACCGGACGCCGGAGGGGCACGCGGGTAGGGGTACTCTGTGCCACTCCGGTCCATACCGTACTCCACCCCGCCAGCGGCGGCGCCGCGCGGCGCCGACCCGAGACGAGAGGCCCGACGGTTCGGACCCGGGGGAGACGCCGTGAACTTCGAGGCGTTCGAGCCGCTGTACGAGGCGATCCTCGCGGACTTCGGCTTCGATCGGGCCGCCGACGAGCGCGCCCGCGACGTCGCCGCCGAGCTGGCGACCCCCTTCCCGCTCGACCGCCTCGGGGACTGGCGCGGCGAGACCGTCGCCGTCGCGGGCGCCGCGCCGCGACTCGTCGACGACGTCGGTATCGCCCGCGACGCCGACGTCGTCGTCGCCGCCTCCACCGCCGCCGACGTCCTCAGGGACCGCGGCGTCGCGGTCGACTGCATGGTGACCGACCTCGACAAGAACCCGGAGACCGCGGCGGCGCTGACGCGGGAGGGCGTCCCGGTCGCGGCCCACGCCCACGGCGACAACGTCCCCGCGGTCCGCGAGTGGCTGCCGCGGTTCGCCGACGAGCGGACGCTGGCGACGACGCAGGCCGCGCCGGCGGGTCCCGTCGCGAACCTCGGCGGGTTCACCGACGGCGACCGCGCCGCCTTCCTCGCCGACCACGTCGGCGCCGGGCGGCTCGTCTTCCCGGGCTGGGCGTTCGACGACCCGGACGTGGGCCCGACGAAGGCGAGGAAGCTCGACTGGGCCGCGCGCCTGCTGCGGTGGCTCGAACGCCGCCGGGGCGAGCGGTTCGGGGTCCTCGACGGGCGGCGGGAGGCAGCCGACGCGGCGCTCGACGCGGCGTTGTCCGGAAGCGGTCAGTAGGGCGACGACTCGACGCGCTCCTTCGGAAGCAGCTCCTCGCGGTCGCGGGCCTCCAGCCACTCGACGAGCCGCACGAGCTGGTCGGTCGCCGCCTCGAACAGCCGCTCGGCCTTCTCCGGGGTCACGTCGGTCGGGTCGCCGAACGCGCCGTTCGCGGAGTTGTCGACCGAGTCGTAGAAGGTCCGGGCGCCGTGGACGACCGCGTCCGACTCGTCGAGGTGGACCAGCCCGTCGTCGCGGGCGTTCTCGAACTGGTCCTCGCGGACGAGCTCGGGGGCGATGTGGGTGATCATCGCGGTCTCCTTCGGCCCCGCGTGCGGCCCGTTGTGCTCGAACAGCTCGTCGACGAGCTCCGGGATCGACTCGTCCCACATCCACTCCAGCGCGTAGGTCGTGCCGTCCTCGTGGAGCCGCCGACCGACCTCGCGGAGGTGCTGGACGTTGCCGCCGTGGGCGTTCACGTAGACGACCCGGTCGATCCCGTGGTACGCGAGGTTCCGGGTGAACCCCTCGACGTAGTCCCGGAACTCGGGCGGGTCGACCCACATCGTCCCCGGGAACTGCCGGTGGTGCGGGCTGACGCCAACCTGGACCGTCGGGGTTCGGACGACGCCGGTCTCCTCCGCGGCCGCGCTCGCGAGCGCCTCCGCGATCAGGTGGTCGGTGGCCAGCGGGAGGTGCGGGCCGTGCTGTTCCGTGGAGCCGAGCGGGACCAGCGCGACGGACTCGTCGGACAGTTTCGCTCCGAGCTCCGGCCACGTGTGGTCGGCGAGGTACATACTCTGAGGTGGGGTTCGGGACGTATGAACCCGGCCGTTCCGGCGCGGTTCGCCGTCTCGGTCCCGCTCGCCCGATTCGGCCGTCGACGGGGGTATCGTCCCGTGTCGCCACCCTTTTTGTGCCGTCCGGCCGAACGCTCTCCCATGTTTGGAGGCGGCGGCATGAATCCGCGGAAGATGAAACAGATGATGAAACAGATGGGGATCGACGTCGAGGAGATCGACGCCGAGCGGGTCGTCATCGAGACGGCCGACGGCGACGACCTCGTCTTCGACGGCGCCGACGTGACCAAGATGGACGCGCAGGGTCAGGAGACCTACCAGATCGTCGGTTCGCCCGACGAGGTCGCCGACGCCGGCGGGACCCCCTCGGCGGTCGAGGGCGACTCGGGCGCGGCGGCGATCGAGGACGAGGCGGCCGACGACGGCGACGGGACGGCCGACGCGATCCCCGACGAGGACGTGGCGCTGGTCGCCGAGCGCGCCGGCGTCCCGCAGTCGACGGCCCGCGAGGCCCTCGAAGACGCGGACGGCGACCTCGCGGCCGCCATCGCGGCCCTGGAGTGACTGATCGGGCGTGACGGACGCCGCGTACCTGCTGGTTCGCGACGACCGGGAGTACCTGCTGGAGCCGGGCGAGGAGTTCGGCACCGACCTCGGCGTGCTCGACGTCCCCGAGGACGTCGAGGGCGGCGACACCGTCGAGACGCATCTCGGCACCGCCTTCGCGGTCCGCGAGCTCCGCGGGCCGGACCTGTTCAACCACCTCGAACGCACCGGCGCCCCGATGATGCCCCGCGACGTGGGGCTCGTGATGGGCCACACCGGCGCGTCCGGCGGCGACCGCGTCCTCGACGCCGGCACCGGGACGGGGATCCTCGCGGCGTACCTCGGGCGGGCGGGCGCCGACGTGACGACCTACGAGGTCGACGCCGAGTTC
The DNA here is from genome assembly GCF_042665015.1 of Halorubrum rutilum. Classification (GTDB taxonomy): domain Archaea; phylum Halobacteriota; class Halobacteria; order Halobacteriales; family Haloferacaceae; genus Halorubrum; species Halorubrum rutilum. The sequence goes on from NZ_JBHTBL010000005.1 coordinate 391,482, forward strand.
GCCGACGTCGCCCGCGCCAACATGGCGACCGCGGGGGTCGCCGACCGCGTCGAGGTCCGGACCGGCGACCTCACCGAGGAGCTCGACGCGCTCGCCGAGGGCGAGCCGTTCGACGCCCTCACGCTCGACACCGGCGACGCGCCGACTGTCGTCGAGCGCGCCGACGAGCTGCTCGTCTCCGGGGGCTGTCTCGCGGTCTACTCCCCGTTCGTCGAGGGGACGCGCGAGGCGGTCCTCGCGGCCCGCGAGGCCGGCCTCGACGGGATCGAGACGCTGGAGACGATCCAGCGCGAGATGGAGTTCTCGGAGCGCGGCTCCCGCCCCTCGACCGCCGGCGTCGGCCACACCGGGTACCTCGTCCTCGCGCGGGCGCCCTGAGCCGGCGCAACGTTCTTTCCGGTTCCGCCGCCACGGAGCGTATGGCTCCCCCGGGAGGCGGGAACGGCGACGCATCCACCGACGAGCCCTCCGAGGTCGCCGCCGCGGTCGACGAGTACGACGAGGGGCTCTCGTCCGCGTTGGAGTCGGCCCTCGCGGGCCGGTCCGGCGTCGTCGCCGTCGGCGTCCCCCTCGGACTGCTCCCGCCGGTCCTCGCCGCTCGTCGGCGGACCGACGACGACGAACCCTGGCGGATCGCCTGTCGTCCCGGGGCCGTCGACGCGCTCGGCCGGGCGGTCGTCCTCGGCACCGCCGTCGCCGAGGCGGTCGCAGCCGGGGAGTTCGAGCTCCGGACGCTCGCCGACGACGCGGGGCGAGGCGGCGCGGCCGACACCGAGACCGCGGGTCGCCCGCTCGCGTTCGCGACGCCCGATCGGGTCGACGCGGTCGCGGGCCCGGGATCGGCCCGAACGCTCGTCTCCGAGACGAGCGGTGAGACCGCCTCGGCGGCGTTCGGCGCGGCGGCGGCGCGGTTCGACGCGGCGACGCCCGCGACCGTCGGCATGCCCCCGCGCACCCGCCTGCTGGACGCGGCGCGCGAGACCCTCGACGACCGGTTCGCGGACGACGTGGCCGCGATCTTCGACGCGCTCGACCACGGGGCGGTCGGGCGGACCGGGACCGTCACCGACCGGACCCTGCTGGTCGCGCTCGCCGCGCGCCACGACCACCTGTTCCGAGACCTCCGGCAGTGGGTCGACGGCGGCGGGAACCGGGGCGACGGGAATGAGGGCGACGCGGCGGACCGCGGCGCGGAGGACCGCGTCGCGTCCGGAGAGGACCGGGTCGCGGCTGGGAAGGACCGCGTCGCGTCCGGAGAGGACCGGGTCGCGGCTGGGGAGGACCGCGTCGCGGTCGCGCCCGGACAGGAGCTCACGGCCGACCGGCGCGCGCTCGTCGAGCGCGAGCTGATCGAGTCGATCAGGGTCCCCACCGGACCGGGGCGGCCGCTACTCCGGCTCAGGGCGGTCGACGAGGCGCTCCTCCGGGCCGAGCCGACGGAGGTGCTCAGCGTGCTCCGCGGGCGGTTCGCGCTCCCGCTCGACGGGAACGGGACGCCCCGCTCCGGTGCGGGCGGCGCGGGGCGTCGACCGGTGTGGGACCGCAAGTAGCGGTCGGCCGTCGCTCCGCTCCCGCCGAGCGCGCCGCCGGGCGCCAACGTGACAAGAACTAACTCCCGGCGGCGCCCCCGAACGGGTATGCCGAACTTCTCCGAGAGGGTCGAGCGGATCTCCATCAGCGGGATCCGCGAGGTGTTCGAGGCGGCCGGCGACGACGCGATCAACCTCGGGCTGGGACAGCCCGACTTCCCGACGCCGGAGCACGCGCGCCGGGCGGCCGTCGACGCGATAGAGGACGGGAAGGCCGACGCCTACACCGAGAACAAGGGGATCCGGTCGCTCCGGGAGGCGATCGCGGCGAAGCACCGGGCGGACCAGGGGGTCGACCTCGACCCCGCGAACGTGATCGCCACCGCGGGCGGGAGCGAGGCGCTCCACGTCGCGCTGGAGGCGCACGTGGACGAGGGCGACGAGGTCGTGATCCCGGACCCGGGGTTCGTCTCCTACGACGCGCTCACGAAGCTCGCGGGCGGCGAGCCCGTGCCCGCGCCGCTGCGCGACGACCTCACGATCGACCCGGCCGCGATCGAGGACGCCATCACGGACGACACCGCGGCGTTCGTGGTGAACTCGCCCGGCAACCCCACCGGCGCGGTCTCCTCCGAGGCCGACGTGCGGGAGTTCGCGCGGATCGCCGACGAGCACGACGTGCTCTGTCTCTCCGACGAGGTGTACGAGTACACGGTCTTCGACGGCGAGCACTACTCGCCGATGGAGTTCGCGGAGACGGACAGCGTCGTCGTCGTCAACTCCGCCTCGAAGCTGTTCTCGATGACGGGCTGGCGGCTCGGCTGGGTGTACGGCTCCGACGAGCGCGTCGAGCGCATGCTGCGCGTCCACCAGTACGCGCAGGCCTGCGCGTCGGCGCCGGCGCAGTACGCGGCGGAGGGCGCGCTCCGGGGCGACCGCGGGATCGTCGACGAGATGACCGCCTCCTTCGAGCGCCGCCGCGACCTCCTGCTGGAGGGGTTCGACGAGATCGGGCTCGACTGCCCCACGCCGCAGGGCGCCTTCTACGCGATGCCCCGCGTGCCCGAGGGGTTCGTCGACGAGTGCATCGACCGCGGGGTGATCGTCGTCCCGGGCGAGGCGTTCGGCGAGCACGGACGGGGCCACGCCCGGATCTCGTACGCGACCGACGAGAGCGAGCTCCGCGAGGCGCTCGACGTGATGGGCGAGGCGTACGAGGCGGTACGGTAGCGTCGGGCGCCGCCGAAAAATAACCCTAGGGCATTAGCCGGGGGCGAGAGGTTTCCGCAAGTTATACTGCGACCGACGAAGTACCGAGGGGTAATGGACCGGAACATTCAGGTCAGCCGCCTCGACCGGCGGGCCGTCGAGGACCAGGAGGTCGAGATCGTCGAGCGGAAGGGTGTCGGACACCCGGACTCGATCTGCGACGGTATCGCCGAGTCGGTGTCGCGGGCGCTCTCGCAGCTCTACTTGGACCGCGTCGGCAAGGTGCTCCACTACAACACCGACGAGACGCAGCTCGTCGCCGGCCGCGCCGCGCCGGCGTACGGCGGCGGCGAGGTCGTCGAACCGATCTACGTGCTCATCGTCGGGCGCGCCACGAAGGAGTACGAGGGCGAGCAGCTCCCGGTCGACTCGACCGCGCTGGCGGCCGCCCGCGACTACCTCGGCGAGGCGCTCCCGGAGCTGGAGTACGGCACCGACGTCGTCATCGACGCGAAGCTCGGCGAGGGCTCCGGCGACCTCCAGGACGTGTTCGGCGAGGAGACCCAGCAGGTGCCGATGGCGAACGACACCTCCTTCGGCGTCGGTCACGCGCCGCTCACCGAGACCGAGACCATCGTCCGCGAGGCCGAGCGCGCGCTCAACGGCCGGTACCACGACGACCACCCCGAGCTCGGCCCCGACGTGAAGATCATGGGCAAGCGCGAGGGCGACCGGATCGACATCACGGTCGCGGCCGCGATGGTCGACGCCTACGTCGACGGGCTGGAGGAGTACGACGACGCGGTCGCGAGCGTGCGCGAGTTCGTCACCGACCTCGCCGAGGCCCGCACCGACCGCGAGGTCGGCGTCGACGTCAACACCGCCGACGACTACGACGAGGGCTCCGTCTACCTCACCGTCACCGGCACCTCCGCCGAGCAGGGCGACGACGGCTCCGTCGGCCGCGGCAACCGCGCGAACGGCCTCATCACCCCGAACCGCCCGATGTCGATGGAGGCGACCTCCGGGAAGAACCCGGTCAACCACATCGGGAAGATCTACAACCTCCTCTCGACGCGGATCGCCGAGTCGGTCACCGACGAGGTCGACGGGATCCGCGACCTGCAGGTCCGGCTGCTCTCGCAGATCGGGCGCCCGATCGACGAGCCGCACGTCGCCGACGCGCAGCTGGTGACCGAGGAGGGCGTCGCGATCGGCGACATCGAGGCGGACGTCCTGGAGATCGTCGACCGCGAGCTGGCCGACGTCACCGACGTGACCCGCAGCGTCATCGACGGCGACGTCTCGACGTTCTGAGCCGAGGACGGCCGTGCCGTCGGTCGGCTCCTTACTCGACGCCCCGACGACCGCAACCGATTTGGGGGGCCGGCGAGTCCGGTAGCGTGTGACGCGGGTGTGTCTCCTCGGCGACCCGGACGTCGACCTCACCTACGAGCTGCTGTCCCGCGAGACCGCCCGGGACGCGCTCGCGACGTACGACATCGAGGAGCCGTACGCGAACAGCCTCGCCGTGGACACCGTGAGCCTCGGCGCCGCCGTGGCGCTGTTGAACGACCTCAACTGGTACCTCGCGCGCTTCGTCGACGAGGCGCTCGTCCGCGAGCCGTCGATTTCGACCGACGAGTGGCTCTCGCGCGACCTCGCCCGCGAGGTGCGCGACGGCGCGGTCCCGCCCGAGGAGACCGACCAGCGCCTGAAGGTGTTCGGGCTCGTCGACGAGCGGCCGGTCGAGCCGCTGTACGTCCGGCGGACGCAGGGCGAGACGCCCGAGTACGACCTCCGCGACGTCGACGAGACGGTGATCGTCCGGGTGAGCGAGTCGGAATTTTCGGGATAAGTGGTGGAGGCGAGCGTTCGCTCAGCGTGGAGCGCGGTAAGCAGGTCCGAAGTCTTGACTGTTCTCGTTTATAAGTGACTGACCGAGACCTGGCGGTGAAGAGATCCGAAGCCCCAGCCGCTCGATTATAAATGCGTACTGGCGGACCCGCGGCAAACGCCTCCAAAGCCCCAGCCGTGAGGCGGGCGCACGCTCGCTGCGCGCTTCACTCGGTCGCTCACTCCGTTCGCTCCCTCGTTCCAGTGCTTGCTTCGCCTGCGCCCGCCTCACGGCTGCCCCTTTGATTCCCACCCCGCTCCACACAGCACCACAGCCTCACACCTCCCCAGCCTCGCGGTTCGCGCTCTCCGAGCGCTCACCGCGTCCCTCGCACGCGCTTCTCGCGCCCTTCGGGCGCTCGAAGGCGCGCGCCACCGCACAGATCGCTTTCGCTCCGGATACGATCCTACAAGTCGGTCCGGCGGAGACGGGGCGTATGGCACGCGTCACGGTCTGGAACGAGTACCGCCACGAGCGCGAGAGAGAGGTCGTCGCCGACGTGTACCCCGACGGGATCCACGCGGTCCTCGCCGAGGTCTTCGAGGCGGCGGGCCACGACGTCCGCACCGCCACGCTCGACGAGGGGCCGGAACACGGGCTCACCGAGGAGGTATTGGCGGATACCGACGTGCTCACGTGGTGGGGGCACGCCGCCCACGACGAGGTGCGCGACGCGGTCGTCGACCGCGTCCGCGAGCGCGTGCTCGACGGGATGGGGCTCCTCGTCCTCCACTCCGCGCACTACTCGAAGATCTTCAAGCGGCTCATGGGCACGAGCTGCTCGCTGAAGTGGCGGGAGGCGGCCGAGACGGAGCGGCTCTGGACGATCGAGCCGGGCCACCCGATCGCCGACGGGATCGGCGAGCACGTCGAGGTCGAGGAGGCGGAGATGTACGGCGAGCGCTTCGACGTTCCCGCACCGGACACCCTCGTCTTCAACTCCTGGTTCGAAGGCGGCGAGACGTTCCGCTCCGGCTGCTGTTACCGCCGCGGCAACGGGAAGGTGTTCTACTTCCGACCGGGTCATGAGACGTATCCGATATACTACAACGACGACGTTCGACGGGTGCTTCGGAACGCTGTCGAGTGGGCGGCGCCGGGCGACGGGCCGACGCCCGACTTCGGCAACGCCGACCCGATCGAGGAGATCGACACGAGCGACGATCGGACGGTCCACTGATCGGACGGCGGGCGCCCCGATGCGGGCGCTTTCGACGCGCGACCGCCCCGCTGTGTCGACGGCGACCGCCTCACGGGACCGACGAGCCGGCGGCTCGCGACTGTGGGGCGACCGCCGCTACGGCGCGGACGTTGAAAGGCGACCGCCTCGCGCGAACGCGAGACGACCGGTGATGTCGCACGCCGGCGGCCGGTCGAGTAGGCGTCCGCCGCGGCCGTATTTAAACCCTCGTTCACGTGACCGTCGGACGGGCCGCTGCGATCCCTCACTCCGGCCGATGGACTTCGCCGTCGCGCCCGTCGGCGTCCTTCCGGCGGAGCGCGGCGGCCGCGTTGTTGGCGTCGTAGCCGAAGAACACGTCCTTCGCGTACGTCTCGGCGACCTCGGTCGCGTGGATCAGGTCGTCGACGGCGACGTCGACCGCGTACAGCTCCAGGGAGAACGGGGTCTCCGGCGGCGCGCCGTGAACGTCGTAGTCGCCGCCGAGCCGCGTGCGGAAGCCGCGGGCGATGGTCTCCAGCCAGTAGGTCGTCGCGTACTCCGTGTCGTACAGGGGGACGACGAACTCGTCGACGTGCTCGGCGAGCCGGTCGAGGTCGAGCCCGGCCCGCGCCCGGAGGTGGCCCGGGTACGGGTCGGGGTACAGCGTGAGCAGCACGCGACCGGGGACCAGGTCGGCGGCGTCGGCGACGAACTCGGTGATGACGTCGGCGCGCCAGTCGGTCCAGTCGTCGCGGTCGCTCTCTGCGAACAGCCGCTCGCAGCGGTCGCACCGGCAGAACCCCTCGCGCGGGAACCCCACGTCGTCGAGCCGCACGTCGTCGCTCTCGGCGGCGCAGTCCTCGATGATCTCCAGCAGGCCCTCGCGGTACTCCGGGTGGGTCGGGCAGATGTACGCCCAGTCGAAGTAGTCGCGGTCGCGGGTCGCCGGCTCGCCGCGCCCGTCCACGGGGACGAGGTCCGGGTTCTCGGCGGCCGCGGCGTTGTCGCCGAAACACGACACCATGTTCACGGCGTTCGCGAGCGGCGCGGCCGCCCGCCCCGTGACGTCTTTCACCTCGTAGAAGCCGAGGTCGAACGGCTCCATCTCGACCTCGTCGGCGTTGCGCGTGACGACCCCGTACATACCCGTCGCTACGCGGTTGCGGGGTAAAAACGGCGGGCATCCGCCCGCGCCGAGTTCGCCGCCGGTATCGGGGTGTGCCGGGTCGACGGGGTCGCTACTCGACGGTCACCGGCTCCTTGTCGCCGGCGAACAGGAAGTACGCGAGCGCGACGAGCGACACGACTAGGACGAGCTTGACTTTCTTGCTCATGTTCGATACGTCGAGCGGCGGGCGCTAAAATCTACCGGAGCGTCGGACGCGGCGGGCGAGCGGACGAGCGAAGACCGCGAGACTCCGTGCGGATCAGACGTCGATGTGGTCGGCGATGTCGGCGCGGAGGATCGTCGAGCAGTAGTCGCAGCGGACGCCGTCGGCGACCACGTCGAACCGGGTCTCGACCGGTTCGTCGGCGTTCGTGATGCAGTTTCGGTTCGGACACGAGAGCACGCCGGTGACGGTGTCGGGGCGCGTCACCCGGTTCTTCTCGACGACCTCGAACTCCCGCACGATGTTGATCGTCGCCTCGGGCGCGATGAGCGAGAGCACGTCGACCTCGGACTGCGAGAGCTCCCGCTCTTCCACCTTCACGATGTCCTTGCGGCCGAGCCGGTCCGAGGGGACGTTCATCCCGACGGAGACGCCGAACCCCTCAGAGCCGTCGATGCCGAGGATGGCGAGCACGTTGAGCGCCTGCCCGCCCTCGACGTGGTCGATCACGGTGCCGTCGCGGATCTTCGAGACGCGGAGCTCGTGGTCGCTCATCGGTCGGCCTCCACCCCCTCGGCGGCCTCGGCGTTCTCCAGCAGCGCGTCGAGCAGCGCCATCCGCACCGGGATCCCGTTGTGCGCCTGCTCGAAGTAGCGGGCGTGCTCCGTCTCGTCGACGTCGGGCGCGATCTCGTCGACCCGCGGGAGCGGATGCATCACGGTGAGGTCGTCGGCGGCGTCGTCGAGCGTCTCGGCGTCGATCCGGTACTCGCCGGCGACGCGGTGGTACTCGTTCTCGTCGGGGAACCGCTCCTTCTGGATCCGGGTGACGTACAGCACGTCGAGCTCGCCGAGCACCGCCTCCAGGTCGGTGTGCTCGCGCACCTGCGCGCCGGTCTCGTGGAGGTCGAACCGGACCGAGCGCGGGAGCCGCAGCGACTCCGGGCTGACGAAGTGCTGGTTGGCGTCGAACTCGGTGAGCGCGGCCGCCAGCGAGTGGACCGTCCGCCCGTACTTCAGGTCGCCCATGATCCCGACGGTGAGGTCGTCGAGCCCGTGGTTCTCGCGGATCGTGTGGAGGTCGAGGAGGGTCTGTGAGGGGTGTTGCCCGGCGCCGTCGCCCGCGTTGACGACGGGGACGGAGACGTTCTCGGCGGCCAGCGTCGCGGCGCCCTCGCTCGGGTGGCGGAGGACGAGCGCGTCGGCGTAGCCCTCGATGACGCGGACGGTGTCCGAGAGCGACTCGCCCTTGGAGACCGACGAGGAGTCGACGTCGCCCATGTCGACGGTGTCCATCCCGAGGCGCTTGGCCGCGCTGTCGAAGCTCATCCGGGTGCGCGTGCTCGGCTCGAAGAAGCAGAGCGCGAGCACGCGCCCGGCGTGCCGGTCCGCGAAGGCGGCGGGCTCGTCGGCGACCTCCCGTGCCCGGTCGAGCACCGCCTCGATGTCACCCCGCGAGAGCTGCGTCGCGGTGATGAGGTGGTCCTGACGCATCGTCGGAGAAGGGGATTGGCACGGTCTTGAATCCCTCGGCTCGGCCGGCGACTCGGGTGATCACGTCCGTGGAGATCCCCGCGGTTGGCGGCTTCGAGATTCGCAGAGCGCCGGGCGCGACGGCGCGGTTCGGCCCTCGACGGTTGCCGGCATCGCTTATAAGCCAATCCGTGCCTTACCAGCGTTCATGTCCGAGAACGACCCGGCCGACCTGCTCCCGAACGACCGCGTGAAGCGGAGCGCGCTCGACGGCGACGTGACCCAGCTCCACCGCGGGAATCGGTACGGCGAGGAGGGCGACACCTTCGAGGTCGACGGCGTGACCTTCGAGCTGACCGAGGTCACCGAGCGCACCCTCGGCGACATGACCGACGCGGACGCGAAGCGCGAGGGGTCGCCGTCGCTGGAGGCGTACAAGGAGCGGATGGTGCGCGCGCACGGCGGGAGCTTCGACTGGGACGACGACGCCGACGTGGTCCGTCACCGCTTCGAGCGCGTCGACGAGTAGCGGAGTCGAGAAAAGGAGCCGAGAGGGGGGTAGCGAGCCGATTCAGTCGTCGTCCGCGGCCGCGCCGTCGGCGCCGCCCGAGTCGCCCCCGCTCTCGGCGGCGGTCGCCTCCTCGTCCTCGATGCTCGGCGGGTACTTGCCGCGGCGGAGCTTCAGGTCGGACTGCGGGCGCGCCATGCAGGTGAGCGCGTACCCCTCCGCCTCCTCGTCGGTGAGCCCGCGGGCGGCCGGCTGGGTCACCTCCCCCTCGACGATCTCGGCGGAACAGGCGAGACACATCCCGACGCGGCAGGAGTACTCCTGAGCGATCCCCGCCTCGATACAGGAGCTGAGGACCGTCTCCGTGTCGGCCACCTCGATCGTCTCGCCGGTGCCGACGAACTCGACGGTGTACTCGGTCATGGCGCGGAGTACCCGCCGACCGGTCAAAAAGGGTTCCCCTCGATCGCGTCGCCGTCGCGGGGACCGAATGGGGAGGCGAGAGCCGGTCGCCGATCGACTCGGCTCCCGCCCATCGCAACGACTAATCCCCCGCCGGACGCTTCCCGAGGTATGACCGAGAAGGCAACCGCGCGGGCCCACCCGATCCAGGGGCTCGTCAAGTACCACGGGATGCGCGACCCGGAGCTCCGGCTCCCGTACCACGACAGCATCAGCCTCTGTACCGCCCCGACCGCGACGACGACCACCGTCGAGTGGCAGCCCGACGCGAGCGAGGACGCCTACGTCATCGGCGGCGAGGAGGTCGACGGTCGCGCCGCCGAGCGCATCGACATGGTCGTCGACCACGTCCGCGAACTCGCGGGCGTCGACGCCGCGGTCCGGCTGGAGAGCGAGAACTCCTTCCCGTCGAACATCGGCTTCGGCTCCTCCTCGTCGGGGTTCGCGGCCGCCGCGCTCGCCCTCGTCGAGGCCGCGGGGCTCGACCGCTCGCTCCCCGAGGTCTCCACGGTCGCCCGCCGCGGCTCCTCCTCGGCGGCCCGCTCGGTGACGGGCGCCTACTCCCGGCTCGACGCCGGGCTCAACGACGCGGACTGCCGCTCGCATCGGCTCGACGTCGGCGTGAGCGAGGACGGGTTCGACCCCGAGGAGGACCTCCGGATCGTCGCCGCACACGTCCCCGCTTATAAAGAGACGGAGGAGGCGCACCGCGAGGCCGCGGCGAGCCACATGATGCAGGCGCGGACCGCCCACGTGCAGGACCAGCTCGTCGAGATGACCGACGCGCTCCGCGACGGCGACTTCGACCGGATCTTCGAGACCGCCGAGCACGACTCGCTCTCCCTGACGGCCACCACGATGACCGGCCCCGCGGGCTGGGTGTACTGGCAGCCCGAGACGATCGCCGTCTTCAACGCGGTGCGCGAACTCCGCGAGTCGGGCGTCCCCGTCTACTTCTCGACGGACACCGGCGCCTCGGTGTACGTGAACACGCTGGCCGACCACGCCGACGAGGTCGAGAGCCGGATCGCCGAGATCGGCGTCGACACCGACGTCTGGGAGGTCGGCGGCCCGGCGCGCGTCCTCGACGAGAGCGAGGCGCTGTTTTAAACCGAATCGGCGATGCGGTGGCGCGCGCCGGTGAGCGCCCGTCGGGCGCGAACCGCGCGTGCGAGGGAGCCCGCGGCCGCCGCTGGCGGCCGCGGCGAGGCTGGGGAGGCGTGAGGTGTGGTTGCGGTGCTATGCGGGCGGAATTCAAAGGGGCAGCCGCGAGGACGAAGCACGGCGACGTAAGGACCGCAGACCGTGAGCGAAGCGAACGGTCGAGGACCGCAGCGAGCGTGCGCCGTCCTCGCGGCTGGGGCTTTGGAGGCCTTCGTCGTCGCAGCGACGACGTGTCTCGTCACGCGAACGACGACGTGTCTCTCACCGGCTTCCAGTTATTCCTCCGGATCCTCACCGCGCGCTCGCTTGTACATCGCGAGCGCTTCCTCCCGCCGTTCCGAGTGGTCGACGATCGGGGATGGATACTCGGGCGCCGCGTTCGCGCGCTGCGTCGGCGACAGCTCGTGCCACCCGTGGATCAGGTCGGCGTCGAGTCCCCGAAGCTCGGGGACGTACTCCTTGATATACTCCGCCTCCGGGTCGTAGCGCTCCCCCTGCGTCATCGGGTTGAAGATGCGGAAGTACGGCTGCGCGTCGGTCCCGGTGGAGGCCGCCCACTGCCACCCGCCGTTGTCGTTGGCGGTGTCGTGGTCGGCCAGTCTCTCCCGGAAGTGGTCGTAGCCGTGGCGCCAGTCGGCGAGCAGGTCCTTCGTCAGGAAGGAGGCGACGATCATCCGCACGCGGTTGTGCATGAACGCCTCCTCGCGGAGCTGGCGCATCCCGGCGTCGACGATGGGGTACCCCGTCTCGCCGCGCTTCCACGCCGCGATCTCCTCGGGGTCGTCGCGCCACTCGATCCCCTCCTCGTACGCCTTGTAGTTCTCGGTGACGACCGCCGGGTTGTGGTAGAGCACCTGCGTGTAGAACTCGCGCCACGCGAGCTGCTGCTGGTACTCCTCGACCGCGGCGACGGGGCCGCCGTCGTCCTCGGCGTCGCCGTCTCCGTCGGATCCCCCGTCCCCCTCGGCCCGCGCCTCCGCCGCGGCCATCGCCTCCTCGGTCGCCTCGTACGCCTCTCGGACCCCGATCTCGCCGTACTTCAGGAAGGCCGACATCCGCGAGGTCGCCTCGCGGGCGGGGTAGTCGCGCTCGTCGTCGTACGCGAACACCGCCTCCGAGAGGAACGCGTCGAGCCGCTCGCGGGCGGCCGCCGTGCCGGCGGGACCCACGTCGGCGTCGGGCTCCGCGAACCCGAGGTCCGCCGGCGCGGGCAGGTCGCCGACGGCGACGCGGTCGGTCGCGACGCCTCCGTCGGCGAGCGCGCCGTCGTCACCCTCCAGCGTCGCCGCCAGCGCGTCGGCGTCGACGAGGTCGGTCGCCTCGGGCGTCGGCGCGGGCGGGTCGGTCTCGCGGTCGGTCCACTTCCGCCAGTAGTAGGTGTACACCGAGTACGGGTCGCCGGCGTTCGTGCGGATCGAGTCCGGGGTGTGCAACACCGCGTCGTGGTGCGCCTCGCGCTCGATTCCAGCCTCGTTGAGCGCCTTGCGGACCGCGGCGTCGCGCTCGCGAGCGAGCCCCGAGTAGTCCCGGTTCCAGACGACGCGGTCGGCGTCGAGCGCGTCGGCCAGCCCGGGGAGGACGGTCTCGGGGTCGCCGCGGGCGACGAGGAGGTCGCTGCCGCGGTCGCAGTACTCGTCCCGCAGCGCCGCGAGCCCGTCGAGCAGGCGGCGGACCCGCACGTCGCTCGCGTGCGCGAGCACGTCGTCGTCGAAGACGAAGACGCCCGCGACCGCGCTCCGGTCGGCGGCGGCCGCGAGCCCGACGTTGTCGGCGAGCCTGAGGTCCCGCCGGTGCCAGAACAGCTCCATGGGATCGCCACGGGTGCGAGGACCGTGAAACCACCGGCGACCGTCGCTTCACGGCACCGACGGCGATCGGGTCACGGACCGCCGCCGTCCGGTCGGCTCACAGCTCCGGCCTGCCGGGCACGTCCACCCGGTCGAGGAGGAAGTACCCCACGGTGAGCGCGAGGACCAGCACCGCGATCGCGAGCGCCGCGAGGACCGTCTCCTGGCCCGTACCGTAGTCCTCCAGCCGGAAGCTGATCGCGCGGCGGGCGACCGCGATGATCGACGCGCTGACGACGATCCGGAGGACGGGCTCGCCCTTGGCGTACGCGACGAGCGTCCGGTGGACCTCGACGATGATGAGGAGGAGCAGGACGCTGTCGAGCAGGTCGACGACCGCGATCGGGTCGGCGATCGCGCCGCTGACGACGAGCCCGTACAGCGACAGGAACAGGTCGAACAGGCCGATGAGGAACAGTAGGAGGAGGAAGTAGGCGGCGCCGAGCACCAGCCACTCCATCGCCACCGCGGCCGGCTCCGTCGCGTCTTCGAGGTCGACCGCCATGGGCCCACCTCGCGCGGGGACGGCAAGTCGTTTTTGCCTACCCGTCGGGGGTCAACGCCTCCAGCAGACGGACCGCGGGCGCCTTCGCGAGCGGGTCGTTGGCGTTGCCGCAGTGGGGCGACTGGACGCAGGCCGGACAGCCGCCCTCGCAGTCGCAGCCGTCGATCAGCCGCGCGGTGCGGGCCATCAGCTCCGCGATCCGCTCGTGGCCGCGGCGGGTGAGCCCGACGCCGCCGGGGTAGCCGTCGTAGACGAACACCGCGGGCGCGTCGGTGTGCGGGTGGTACGGCGTCGAGATGCCGCCCACGTCGGCGCGGTCGCAGAGCAGGTGGAACGGGAACAGCGAGATGATCCCGTGTTCGGCGGCGTGGATCCCGCCGTTGAAGGCGTACTCGCCGTCGGGCGTGTCCTCGCCGCCGTCGGTGGCGGCCTCGCCGTCCCTATCGCTCCCCTCGGCCGCGTCGCCGTCGCCGGCGCCGATCGCCCGCATCTCCGACTCCAGGTCGGCCGGCACCGGGAGGTAGAGGGCCTCCGTCCGCAGCGTCGTCTCCGGGAGGTCCAGCGTCGACTCGCCGAGCGACTCCCCGGTCTTGGCGTCCTTCCGCACGAACCCCGTAATCCGCTCCGTGACGGTCACGTCCGCGAACCGGACCGGGACGTCGGGCCGAGCGGCGAGCTCCCGCTCCGCGAGGTCCTCGTTGACGACGACGTCCTTCTCCGTGAGCGGCTGCGTGTAGTAGTCGGCCCACGAGGACTGCAGCTCGGCGACGTCGCGGCCGAGGTCCAGCTCCGTCACCTCGTAGGTGCGGCCCTGCTGGTGGTAGATCGCGCCGGGGTGCGCGTCGCGCAGGGCGTCGCCGAAGCCGAGCGAGGCCACCGTCTCGCTCCGCGAGGAGTCGATCAGGTCGATCTCGCGGTCCCCGACCGTCCGGAGGCTCACGGACTGCTGCGGACTCGACGAGCCGGCGTGGGTCCACCGCAGCCCGTCGGCGGTCTCCCGCCGGTCGAGGACCCCCTCGTCGGTCAGGTCGGCGACGACGCCGGGGAACGACTCGCCGAAGAAGCGCTCGTCGGCGGGCGAGAGCCAGCTCTCGTCGGCCGCGCAGGCGACGTGGCCGGGGAGTAGCTCGGCGTTCTCGGGGTCGCAGATCGCGTCCTCCGGCGGCGCCTCGAAGAAGTCGGCGGGGTTGGTCATCAGGTACTGGTCGAGCTGGTCCTCGCCGCCCACCATCACGACGAGGGCGGGGTCGTCGCCCCGACCGGCCCGCCCCGCGCGCTGGTACGCCGACATCCGCGTGCCGGGGTAGCCGTCGAGGATCACGGCGTCGAGCCCGCCCACGTCGACGCCGAGCTCCAGCGCGCTCGTCGACCAGACGCCGCGGAGCGCCCCCGAGTGGAGGTCGGCCTCGATCTCCCGGCGGCGCTCGTCCGTCAGGGCGGCCTGGTAGGCGCCGACCTTGGACGCGAGGTCGCGCTCGCCGCGCTCGCGGAGGTCGCTCGCGCTGTCGGTCGCGTACTGCTCCGCGGTCTGTCGCGCCCGCGTGAACGCCAGCGTCTGGGCCCCCGCGGTGACGAGGTCACAGAAGAGGCGCTTCGACTCCGTGTGGCTCGACTTCCGGCGGCCGCTGCCGCGCTCCTGCCAGTCGTCGTCGTACTCCGGCGGGTTCCACAGCACCCAGTCGCGCGGGCCCCGCCCCGACGCGTCCTCGTCGACGAGGGCGATCCCGTCCGGGTCGCGGCCGGTCACCGCCGCGGCGTGCTCGACGGGGTTGTTGATCGTCGCCGAGCAGCAGACGAACCGCGGATCCGACCCGAACCGCTCGCAGGTCCGCGCGAGCCGGCGGAGGGTCATGGCGACCTGCGAGCCGAACACGCCGCGGTAGCTGTGGACCTCGTCGATCACGACGTGCTCCAGCGACGAGAAGAACCACTCCCACAGCCGCCCGGCGTACGGCAGCAGCGCGTAGTGGAGCATGTCCGGGTTCGAGAGGAGGACGGTCGGCTCGTGGTCGCGGACCTCTCGCTTCTCGCTGCGGGAGAGCCGGCCCGTGTACGACTCGACGGAGACCCCGCTCCCGAAGCCGAGCCCGTGGGCGAGCGCCGACAGCGACTCCTCCTGGTCCGCGATCAGCGCGTTCTGGGGGCCGATGTACAGGGTCCGCCCCCCGTGGTCCATCGCGGCCTCGAAGGCGGGGACGGTGTACGCGAGCGACTTTCCGCTCGCGGTCTCGGTGGCGAGCACGACGTCGTCCCCGCCGCGGACCGCCTCGATCGCGTCGGCCTGGTGGCGGTAGAGGCGGTCGATACCGTCCTTCGAGAGCGCGTCGGCCATCCGCGGCGCGAGGTCGACGTCGGCGAACTCGGGCTCGCGGGCGGGGAGGCGGCGGTGCTCCGCGATCTGTCCCTCGTAGAACGGTCGGTCCCGCAGCCACTCGATGGCGTCCTCCACGGCTATCGGTCCCTGGGGACGCGCGGGCCTAACGGTTGCGGTGGCGGGGAGCGTCGGTGGCGGGGAGCGTCGGTGGCGGAGGGCGCCGGTGACGGGGAGCCCCGGACTCCGACTCGGACCGCTCAGTCGTCGGCCGGCGCGTGCGATCGGTCGGCTGCGGGCGACTCGCCGGCGGCCGGCGCCGCGGGCCCCTCGCGCGCGAGCGGCGGCCACCGGACCGCGGTCGCGACCGGGTCGTCGAGGTCGAGCGCCATCCGGAGGGCGTGGCGGCGCTCGACGAGCTCGAAGCCGACGTTCCGGTAGACGCGGCGCGCGACGTGGTTCCCGGCCTCGACGTGGAGTTCGAGCCCGTCCCCGCCCGCGGCGGCGGCGTTCGCGATCACGTGTCGGCAGAGCTCGGTCCCGACCCCGCGGCCCTGCGCCGTCGGGTGGACGAAGACGGCGAGCTCCGGGCGGGCCGCGTCGGTCGGGGTGTACGTCGCGTGGCCGAGGACCTCGCCGCCGCGCTCGGCGACGACGTTGCACCCGTCGGCCAGCGTCGACTCGATCCACTCCGCCCGGCGCTCCCGCGTCACCGGCGGGAGCCCCTGCGCGCGGTCGTCGCCGCCGAACCCCTCGTACATCTCGGCGAGCGCGGCGGCGTCCTCCCGGACGGCGGGTCGGACCGTCCACCGGTCGCCGGTCTCGTCCACGAACCGCGGACAGCGCGGCGGGCAGTGCGGCGTCCCTTCGCACTCGCTGCCGTTCCACCCCTCGCAGGCGGCGGGGCCGTCGTGGTCCATACGCGTCGCTCGGTCCCGGACGGAGTTATATCGTGACAGGTGGTCCCACGCGGTGGGAACGGGGAGCCGACGTCATCCGCGGAGGGCTACCGTCACCGCGGTGCCGCCGAGGTCGTTGCCGTCGACCCGGAGTTCGCCGCCGGAGGCGCGGACGATCCACCGAACGAGCCAGAGTCCCACGCCGGTGCTGTGGGTGAGCTGCGTCTCGTCCGCCCGCGTCAGCACCTCGCGCTCGTGGGTCGGGAGCCCGGGCCCGTCGTCGTCGACCGTGACCAGGGCGCCGTCCCGCTCCGCGCGGACCGTCACGCGCACCCGAGGGGACGGGGCGCAGTGCTCGGCCGCGTTCTCGAGCAGGTTATCGAGCGCGTACGGCAGTAGCTCGTGAGCGACGGCCTCGACGCCGTCGGGCGCGTCGATGTCGAACGCGGCGTCGGGGTGCGCGGCCGCGAACTCCTCGACCCGGTCGGCGACGAGCTCCGACAGCTCGAACGCCCTCCGGCCCGCCTCGTCGTCCGACGCCTGGAGCCGTTCGACGCGTCTGGCCGCGTCGCTCAGGTCGACGATTCCGGAGAGCCGCCGCTCCATCGCCTCGACGTGTGGATCGCCGTCGGGACGCTCGGCCGCGAGCGCCTCGAGGTGGCCCGTCACGACGTTCACGTCGTTTCGGATGTTATGCCGTAACACCCGGTTGAGCACGGTCAGTCGCTGCTCGCGGCGCTTCCGTTCCCCCACGTCCGTCGCGACGTACGTCGCGCCGGTGAACCCGCCGTCGCCGTCGCGGAGCGGCGCGGCCCAGTACCGGATGTCCAGCAGCGACCCGTCACGGTGAGGGTGCCGAGTCTCGACGCCGGTCAGTCGGTCGCCGCGTCGAAGCCGCGAGAGCGAGTCGCCGAAGGGACCGGTCGCGTCGCTCCCCGTCGCGACGAGGCGACCGCCGAGCGCGTCCGCCTCCGACCAGCCGAACAGCCGCTCGGCCCCGGCGTTCCAGAGCTGTACGGCGCCGTCGGCGTCGACCACGACGATGGCGATCGGAGCGACTTCGACGACCGAGACCAGCCGGTCGAAGAGGAACTCGATCGCGTCCGTGAGGACGGCGGCGCCTTCCCGGGGACCGAGCTGTTCGTTGAGCACGGCGACGAGCTCCGTGATCAGCCGCTCTATCAGTTCGTCGCGGCCCTCGGACGCGCCGGACTCGTACGCGTCCAACAGGCGCTGGCGGGCCTCCCCGTGCCCTTCGGCCTCTAACACGTCGAACAAGGCGCCGACGAGCTGTTCCTCCTGTCGCCTCATTTTAGGCGAGCCTAAAGCGCAGCCGCCTAAGTGTGTTCCGAACGCGGCGGTCGCGTCGCCGACTCACTCCCGGATCAGGACGATCCCGTCGCGGAACACCGAGTGGTTCGGGATCACGTGGTCCTCCCCGTCGGCCTCGATGTGCGTGACGAACAGGTCGACCTCCTGGACGATGCCGCGCTCGCCGGCCACCTTCACCTCGTCGCCGACGCCGTAGGGCTGCCGGAGGAGGAGGAACACCCCGGCGGCCGCGCTCGCGACGAGGTCCTTCGTGGCGAGCGCGGCGAAGAGGACGACCGCGAACGCGTACGCCGCGAGCAGCACGATCAGGGCGAGCGTCTGGACGCCGACCTGCCCGAGCGCGACGAGCGCGGCGACGTAGGCGACGCTGTACTTGACGAGCGGGGGCAACACGCCGAGCTCCGGGAGCTTGATCCCGCGGAGCCGCTCGGCGACGAGCAGCTCCGCCTTGTCGCCGACGACGACGCCGACGATCATGACGACCGCGGCGACGAAGAGGCGGGGGAGGAAGGAGGCGACCGACGACCAGAACCGGTCGAGGTAGTTGACCTCGGCGACGGTCAGGGCGACGATGACGGCGACGGCGAGGATGAAGTAGCTGGACAGCCGCGCTAAGATCCGCACGGTCGACGTGTCGAACTCCCTGACGGTGCGCTCGAAGGCGGTCCCCTCTATCGCCTCGGGCACGCCGGCCCGGGTCAGCAGCCGCCTGTTGATCACGCCGACGAGGTACGCCGCGATCAGTCCGAAGACGAGCACGAACAGGGCGAGCCACGCTCGCTCGGGGACCCTCGCGACGAGCTCCCCGAACGCGTTCGGTACCGCGGACATGGGCGATCAGTACTCCTCCGGATCGATCTCCAGGACGAGTTCGCCCGCCTTGAACGCTCGGACCAGCCCGTCCGACTCCGAGAGCACGATCGCGGTCGCGTTCGTGTCCCGGGTGATCGCGCCGCCGGCCATGTGTCGCGCGCCGAGCCCCTTCGGGATGTCGACGCCCTCCGCGCCCGGTTCGAGGTAGCGGTACGCGGAGACGATCTTCCCTGAGTCGGAGACGACGAACGCGCCGTCGAGCCGGGAGAACTCCTTTAACATTACGTTGACGATGGGGTCGCCGACGTGGACGTGCGACTTCTCGAAGGGGTTGTACGACAGCGGGCGGGACTTGTTCATCACCTTCCCGGCGTCGCCGACGACGAACAGCGCGCCCACCGGCTTCCCCTTCTGTCCCTTCCGCCCGAGCTCGATCGCGACCTCGAAGACGTCGCGGATCACGCTCGGCTCGGCGCGGGAGTTGACGAACAGGTCGTAGATCCCGGTGTGGACCGTCTCGTCGACGGTGACGCGGACCACCGCGTCCGACCCCCCGTCGAAGACGCTCGCGATGCAGACGACCTCGTCGCCCTCGGCGACCAGGTCGGCGTCCATCGCGCCCTCGATCCCGAACCGGATCCGGTCTTTCACGTTGTCGAACGGGAGGGGGAGCTCGACGAACACGTCGGCGTCGACGTCGTTGTCGGGGGCGACGACGACGATCTCCGCCTCGTCGTCCTCGAACCGGTCGTGGAAGGAGCTCGTCGGCGAGAACAGCAGGGCGGCGTCCGCGTCCTCGACGAGGTCGGACAGGTGGTCGGTGAGCGAGGCCATTGTCCGAACTGACTCTCGGCCGACGTATAGTCGTTGCGTCGGCGTCGTGCGGGCGTCCGACGCGCTTCTCGGACGCGACGGAACGAAGCGCGAAACGACCGGCCGCCGAGGGGCGCTCCCGCGGCGATAGCGACGGAAGACATATCCCGATACCGCCGGGAGCGAAGGGACATGGTTCAGCCCTCCCGAAAGCGGGTTCGTCTCTCCCGGAGACGGATCCTGTCGTCCCTCTGTGCGACCGGTGGCGTCCTCCTCGCCGGCTGTGTGAACGAGCCCGACGCATCGAACGAGACGGACGGTGGCGACGCGACGGCGGGGGACGGCGGTCAGACGACGCCGCCCGACTCCACCCAGTCGGTTCCGGAGCTCCCCGAGGACACCGCCTCGGACGCGTGCCCGTCGTTCGAGAGCGCCGAGCGGGTCGTCTGCTACGAGGCGGTCGATCCCGAGGCGACGCCGATAGTGCTCGCTCCGGAGAGCCGGTCGGTCCGGTCGGACCGATCGACCGGGTTCACGCTCCGAAATCGAAGCGAACAGCGGTTCGAGACCAACTTCTATCACTGGCAACTGTACAAGCGCGCGGACGGCGACTGGTACTACATCGCGCCGCAGTCGTGGCCGGAGCCGCTGACACCGTTGGCGGCCGGCGACGAACACACGTGGACTGTAACGGTCGCGAACGGTCGCGTGGGCGACGGGGACTCGGTCGAGCCCGTAGAGGGGACGGAATCGCTCACGCTCGCCGGCCTCGGCGGCGGGCATTACGCGTTCGGGGCCGACGGATGGTTCGCGGCCGGCTCCTACGAGGATCCCATCGCGCTCGCGGCGGGGTTCGAGCTGGAGGCCGACCCGTTGCAGTTGAGGCCGACCGCGGCGATCGCGGAGACGGAGCGGGACGGCGAGACGCTCGTCGCGCGGTCGACGCGCGGCGAACCGGACGGCGACGGCGACCGACCGGACGCGTTCGTCCTCGAACGCGTCGACGGCTCCGAGACCGACGCCGAACGAGTCATCGTCGAACAGGTTGTTCGGAACGACCAGTTGCGCGACGCGATCGCGCTGAGCCGGGAACGCGACGCCGACCGGGTCCGGCTGGAGGAGTTCAGCAACTCGATCCCGCCGTTCGGGCTCGACGACGCTCGCACGTACGAATTCCGAGACGAACGCTACCGGGTGACGACGAGGGCGGGTGACGACGGGGGCGGGTGAAGCGCCGTGCGGCAACTTCCCGCGCGACTTTTCCCGCCGAGACGACTACCCGGACCCACATGGCGACCCGCGACGCGCTCTGGGCCTACCGCGACGAGTTCGGCGACGCCTTCGGACGCACCTACTTCCGGCGGTTCGGCCCCGGAGTGGCCTCCAGCGTCGGGATCGGCACCTACCTCGGCGACCCGACCGCCGCCGTCGACGACGCCTACCGCGAGGCGATCGGGCTCGCGCTCCGGTCCGGCGTGAACCACGTCGACACCGCGGTCAACTACCGCTGCGGGCGGGCCGAGCGCGTCGTCGGCGAGGCGGTCCGCGACTCGCCGGTCGACCGCGACGCCGTCGTGGTGGCGACGAAGGGGGGGTTCCTCCCGTTCGACGGCGAGCGCCCCGGCGACCCCGCGGCGTACGTCCGCGACCGCTTCCTCGCGACCGGGATCGTCGACGCCGAGGAGCTCGCGAACGGCGCCCACGCGATCGCGCCCGGCTACCTGGAGTGGTCGCTCGACCGTTCGCTCGACCGGCTCGGGCTCGACGCGGTCGACTGCTTCTACGTGCACAACCCGGAGACCCAGCTCGCGGCCCGCTCCCGCGAGGCGGTGTACGACCGGTTGGAAGCCGCCTTCGAGGCGCTGGAGCGCCGACGCGTCGCCGGCGACCTCGGGGCCTACGGCGTCGCCACGTGGGACGCCTTCCGCGTCCCCGAGGGCGGCGACCGGTACCTCTCGCTCGCCGAGGTCCTCGCGCGGGCCGAGGCCGCGGGCGAGGCGGTCGCCCCCGACGACGGCCACGGGTTCGAGGCGATACAGCTCCCGTTCAACGTCGCGATGGCGGACGCGTTCACGCGGCGGAACCACCGCCCGCCGGACGCCGACCCGGGGGCCGACGCCGACCCGATCTCGGCCCTCGAATTCGCCCACGAGGCCGGGCTCTCCGCGGTGACGAGCGCGAGCATCGGTCAGGGCGAACTCGCGCGAGAGGGCGCGATCCCCGCCGATATCGACGCGACCCTCGCGGGCGAGACGCCGGCCCAGCGCGCGCTCAACTTCGCGCGGAGCGCGCCGGGCGTCACCGCCTCGCTCGTCGGGGCGAGCGACCCGGACCACGTCCGCGAGAACGTCGCCGCCGGCACCTTCGACCCGCTCGGCGCGTCGGCGTTCGACGCCGTCTTCGAGTGAGCGCGCCGCTCCGCGGACGCGAACGAGGAGGGGGAAAACGAGTCGGAGGAGGACGGGCGGGGACGCGTCGGGACCGAGACGGTGCTCGTCGGGCGCCGGCGACGGCGGCGCGTCGGCCTAGCGAAGCTCCTTGTAGGTCGCCTCGCACTCGGGACACACCCGGACCGAGAACACCTCGTCGGGGTCGTTCTGCTTTTTCAACACCTGCTCGCACTCGGCGCAGTTCAGGCGCTCGTACGTGTCTTTAAACAGGTCGCCGTCGCGGAGCCCCTTGCGCGTCGATTTCATGTGTTCGGCTTGATCGCGTGTGGGTATAAAAACCTCGTACGACGCGAGTCGGACGAGAGGGGGATCCCCGCCTCGCGGTGAAGCGCGCCGGGCGTCGGCGGTGTGATGCGCCGGATGTCGGCGGTGCGACGGGCCGGACGTCGGCGGTGCGACGAGCCGGGCGCCCCGGGGCGCCTCGCTTTCGCAACGCTTGTCTCCGGGCGCCGTGAAGCCCGCCCGTGTCACGGACCCGGCTGTTCGGCTCGCTGTGTGCCCTCGTCTTCCTCGTCAACTTCGCGCGCGTCGTGTTCGCGCCGCTCGTGGGCGAGTTCATCGCCGAGTTCGCGATCGGCGAGGGGACCGCGGGGCTCATCGTCACGCTCGCCTGGCTCGGCTCAGCCGCCCCGCGGCTCCCGGCCGGGTGGGCGCTCACCCGGTTCCCCCGGCGGCTCGTGATCGCGGTCTCCGGGGGAATGTTGACGCTCGGCGCGCTCGGCGTCGCGCTCGCGCCGGGCGTGCCGACGCTGACGGCGGCCGCGTTCGCGATCGGCCTGGCCTCCGGCGTCTACTTCGTCGCCGCCAACCCGTTCGTCTCCGAGCTGTTCCCGGAGCGGGTCGGGCGCGCGATGGGGATCCACGGGACCGCGAGTCAGCTGGCCGCGGTCGCCGCCGCGCCGGTCGTCACGGTCGCGCTGTGGTACGACTGGCGGCTCGCCTTCCACGGGCTCGCGGTCGTCGCGGCCGCGACCACGGTCGCCTTCGTCGCGCTCGCCTCGCGGACCGACCTCCCCGACGCCGGGGCGGGCGACACCGACTTCCTCGGCGGCGCGCGCTCCGAGTGGAAGCTCATCCTGACGGCCGTCGTCCTGATGGGGCTCACCGGGTTCGTCTGGCAGGGCCTGTTCAATTTCTACGAGCTGTACATGGTCGACAAGGCGCTCGCGCCGGCGACCGCGCGGAACCTCCTGACGGTGATCTTCGCCGCGGGCGTCCCCGCCTTCCTCGTCTCCGGCTACCTCGCCGACCGGCTCCCGCACGTCCCGTACCTGCTCGGGATCGTCTCCGCGTTCGTCGGGGGCGTCGTCCTCGTCGTCGTCTCGGGGGGGCTCGCGACCGTCGTCGCCGCCAGCGTCGCCGTCGGCTTCGCGATCCACATGCTGTTTCCCGCGATGGACACCTACCTGCTCGCGTCGCTGCCGGACGAGTCCCGCGCGTCGGCGTACGCCGTCTACTCCGCCGGGATGATGTCGACGCAGGCGGCCGGCTCGTGGGCCGTCGGCGAGGCGGTCGAGGCCGGGGTCGCCTACGACGCCGTCTTCCTCGCGCTCGCCGGGGGGCTCGGGGCCGTCGTCGTCGCCTACGCCGTCCTGGAGCGCGCGGGTCGCGTCCCGGGCGGCGCGGCGGGCGCGGAGCCGACGGCGTGAGCGCCGCGGTCGGCGACGAGGGCGCGTCCGCGGCCGACGGGTCCCCGCGGTCGACGGCCTCGCGCCCGCCGTCCCCCGTCGGCACGGACCGCGGGTATCGCACCTATTTAGGTCGTCCCGCCCGTGTACGGTGATAATGGAGTACGTCCAAGAGCGCGTGACGACGCTGCACGCGTTGACCGACCACCGGCCGGCCGCCCCCACCGGCCGGGCGGCGGTCGTGGTGCCGATGACCGAGCGGGAGTACGGCACGCTCGCGGCCGAGCGCGTCCTCTCGGCGCTGGAAACGGTTGACCCCGCCCGCGTGATCGTCCCCCTGCGAGCCTCGGCGGAGCGGGCCGGTCCCTTCGCCCGGTGGCTGGCCGGCTTCGACGTCGACGTGGAGACGCTCTGGTGCGGCGGCCCGCGGCTCGCCGAGCTGCTCGCCGACCGCGGCCTCGACGGCGACCGGGGCAAGGGACGGGACGTGTGGCTCGGCCTCGGCCGCGCCCTGGACGAGGAGTACGTCGTCGTCCACGACGCCGACACGAAGACGTACTCGCCCGCGTTCGTCGAGCGCCTGCTGTTCCCGGTCGCGAACGGGCACGCGTTCTCGAAGGGGTACTACGCCCGCGTCGAGGACGGCGCGCTGTACGGCCGGCTGTTCCGGCTGTTCTTCCGGCCGCTCGTCCGCGCGCTCGCCGACGCGACCGAGCGCCGCGAGGCGGGCGTGATCGAGTACCTCGACGCGTTCCGGTACGCGCTCGCCGGCGAGTTCGCGGCGACGACCGAGCTCGTCTCGAAGCTTCGCGTCCAGCGCGGCTGGGGGCTTGAGGTCGGCACGCTCGGCGAGGCGTTCGCGCACGCCGGCTTCGAGGGGAGCGCGCAGGTCGACCTCGGCCGCTACGAGCACGACCACCGCTCCGTCGACGGCCCGACCGGCCTCGCGGACATGAGCCGGGCGGTCGGCGAGGCGACCCTCCGCGCGGTCGAGGACGGCGGCGTCGCCGTCGACTACGACGGGCTCGCCGACCGCTACCGCGAGGCGGCCGAGCGGCTGATCGACGGCTACGAGACCGACGCCGCGTTCAACGGGCTCGACTACGACCGCGAGGACGAGCGCTCGCAGGTCGCGACGTAC
Source organism: Halorubrum rutilum (assembly GCF_042665015.1). Taxonomy (GTDB): domain Archaea; phylum Halobacteriota; class Halobacteria; order Halobacteriales; family Haloferacaceae; genus Halorubrum; species Halorubrum rutilum. Next base: position 415,955 of record NZ_JBHTBL010000005.1, read on the forward strand.
GCCGGCGCCCTGGGCGAGCCGGGCCCGGACGCCCGCCTCCCGGCGTGGCGCGACGCGCCGGTCACGCCCGCCGAGGTCGCGGCCGCGGCCCGGGCGGACCTCGCGGACGCGGCCGGCGAAGCGACGGACGCGGGGGGCGACGAAACGACCCGGACCGGCGCCGCGCTCGGCGACGCCGACGTCCGCGGGAACGGCCACCGGGCGCCGGCCGATCCGCCCTCCGACCCCGCGCCGGGGGAGGAGTGACCGATGGCGGAGGGCGACGGACCGGACGGTTCCGCGGGGGACATCGCCGACGCGCCCGGCGTCGCCGCGCGCGACGACCTCGCGGGCGTCGTCGACCTGTTCGGCTGGCTCACCCGCGCGGAGCTCGCGCGGGCGCTCTCGGAGCTCGCGTTCAAGCGGCGGACCGAGGTCGACGACGCCGCCGTCGCCGCCGCGATCGACGTCGCCGTCGCGGAGTACGCGCTGGTGCCCGCCCCGCCGGAGGCGATCGACGAGGCCGGCGACGGGTCGACCGACGTCGCCGACCCGGAGGACGGGCCCGACGCCGACGAGGTCGCGCTCGCGGTCGGGCCCGCCGCGTTCCCGTCGCTGCCCGAGGGGGCGTCGGACCTCCCGCACATCCTTGACGTGCCCGAGCGCGGCGTGGACCGCGAGGCGCTCTCGGCGGCGGTCCTCGCGCGGCTCTCCGAGGACGCGGTCGCGGCGATCCGCGACGGCGACGCCGACCGGCTGGAGGTCCTCGCCGACGTGACGTACGACGTCGAGGCGTGGGCGCCCGTCGACGCCGGGGACGTCCGGGAGCGGATCGTCGCCGAGCTGGAGTCGTAGAGGGGGACCGCCCGGGCCGGGCTCAGGCGCTCGCCTCGGCCTCGCTGAGCTCCCGCGCGAGGAACTCGGCGATCGAGACGTCCGCCTCCTCGACGAAGCGGGCGAGCTCCTCGCCGTCGGCGTCCTCGACGACGACGGTCGGGATCAGCTCGATCCCGTACGCCTCGACCCCCTCGCCCTCCTTGCCGTCCGGCCCCTTCGTGACCGGGAAGTCCTCGATCCGATCCCCGGGGACCCCGGCCGCGTCGAGGGCGGCCGCGAACGCCGGGAGCTGGCGCTGACAGTCCCCGCACCAGTCGCCGCCCCACACCTTGAAGCGGTAGTCGCCGGCCCCGAGCGCCGCCAGGACCTCGTCGTCGAGCGCGTCGCCGTCGGTCGCGCCGGCCGCGTCGGGCGCGAGCGTTTCGAGCGTCATACCCCCGAATACGTCGGGCGGGCTTGTAAACCGCGCGTCGGTGGCAACGGGCGGCGGGAGGGGACGGAGCGAGAAACGGCGCGGGGCTCGGCGCGCCGCGGGGGGGTCCCGCCGCTCCGCGGACGCGTCTTGCCGCGGTCCGTCGGGCATTTGAGTCCCGGCCCCGTTCGTTCGCGTAATGGACGACGACGTGCTGGAGGGGCTCGGCTCGCCGCTGGTGCGGGTCGACTCCCCGCCGGCGACGACGGTGGCCGCGAAGGTCGAGTCGCGCAACCCCGGCGGCTCCGCCAAGGACCGCCCGGCGCGGTACATGGTCGAGGCCGCCGAGGAGTCCGGCGAGCTGGAGCCCGGCGATGGGATCGTCGAGCCCACGTCGGGCAACACCGGCATCGGGCTGGCGATGGTGGGCGCCGTGAAGGGGTACGACGTGACGCTCGTGATGCCGGACGGGAAGTCGATGGAGCGCCGCCGGGTCATGCGCGCGTACGGCGCCGACCTCGAAGTCGTCGACGGCGACATCTCCGCGGCCAAGGAGCGCGCCGACGAGCTGGAGGCCGAGGCGGGGATGGTCCAGCTCCGCCAGTTCGAGAACCCCGCGAACCCGCGGGCGCACTACGAGACGACCGGCCCCGAGGTCGTCGAGCAGGTCGGCGACCGGACGGTCGACGCGCTCGTCGCCGGCGTCGGGACCGGCGGCACCCTCTCCGGGATCGGTCGGCGCCTCCGCGAGTCCTTCCCCGACGTGCGGATCGACGCGGTCGAGCCCAGCGACAACGCCGTCCTCTCCGGCGGCGAGCCCGGGAACGACGCGTTCCAGGGGATGGGACCGGGGTTCGTCGCCCCGAACCTCGACGTCGACCTGATCGACGAGGTCCACGCCGTCGGCATCGACGAGGCCGAGGCCGAGTGCCGCCGGCTCGCCCGCGAGGAGGGGATCCTCGCCGGGCAGTCCTCCGGCGCCTCGAACCTCGCGGCGAAGGCGGTCGCCGCGGAGCTCCGCGAGTCGGGCGCGTACGCGGGCGACGAGCCCCTCGTCGTCACCGTGTTCTGGGACAGCGGCGAGCGGTACCTCTCGGCCGGCACCTTCGACGAGTAGGCGTCGGGCGGTGGGGCGGGTCGCGCTCGACCCGAACGTTGAGTAGCGTCGGGGCCTCAGCGAAGCCATGAGCACGCACGCCGCGGCCCCCGCCGACGACCCGGACGGACCGGCCGCCGAGCCGGCGGACCGCCGGTTCGACGGCCCGTGGCTCCTCGTCCTCGCCGTCGCCGCCGGCGGGTGGACCGTCCTCTACGCGCTCGACTGGGCGCTCCTCTCGGCCGGCACCCCGGTCGGCGCCGCCGTCGCGTTCGCCCACGGCTACCTCCTCGCGCCGCTCGCGACCGCCGCGGTGCTCCTCGACGCGCTGTCGCTGGACGAGCGCGGCGTCGCGGACCTCGGACTCTTCAAGTGGCTCTACGCGCTGGCCTCGCTGGTCGCGCCCCCGATCGGCGCCGTCTACTACGCCCACCGCGAGTGGCTGAAACCGGGCGACCCGGACCTCCTCGGGGGCGCCCCGTGACGGGCGAGGAGGGAGTGAGCGGCGTCGTCCGGGGCCTCGTCACGGCGCCCGAGGCCGGCGCGCCGCCCGAGCGCCGGGAGGCGGTCGCGATCCGGTCCGGGGGCGTCGAGGGAGACCGGTATCGCCGCGGCGACGGGCACTTCGAGCTCGACGGCTGCGCCGTCACTCTCGTCGCCGCCGAGGCGCTCGACGCGGTCCGCGCGGCGACCGGGACCGACGTCTCCGACGGCCGCCACCGCCGGAACGTCGTCGTCGAGGGGTTCGGGGCCGGAATGGACGACCTGCTGGAGGCGACCGTCGCGGTCGGCGACGCGCGCCTGCGACCGACCCGGCGACGGCCGCCCTGCGCGCGCCTCGAATCGCTGGCCGGCGAGGCGGGGCTCGCGTCGGCGCTCCGGAACCGCGGCGGGCTCTGCTGTGACGTCGTCGAGCCGGGTCGCGTCGCCGTCGGCGACGCGGTGACCGTCGCGGAGCCGGACCCGCGGACGGCGGGCGACGCCATCGCGGCGCGGCTGCGGGAGCGCTCGGAGAGCGAGTCCGACCCCTCCGGCGACGCGAGCGGCGCGACCGACTGACTCGTTCGGGTGTGTGTGGAAATCACACCCGCGCTTCGATCTTTAGACGGTCGAACCCGGAGCGTGGCGCATGAAACGCTCTCGTCGGTCCGCGCTGGCCGGTCTCGCGGCGGTCGGCGGCGCCGGGGTCGCCGGCTGTCTCGGCGGGGTCGTCCGCGACTCGTTCGGCGACGGCGCCGGTTCGCGCGGCGAGGAGGAGGCGGGCGACGGCTCGAACGGGGACGGAAGCGACGGCGACGGCCGAAGCGACGGCGACGGCGGACGCGACGACTCGAACGCCGGCGGCCGCCCGCCGACCGTCGAGGCCGACTACCACCTCGCGTACGAGGCCGACGAGCTGCGCTCGGAGGCGCTCAGCGGCGGGGTCGGGAAGGACGGGATCCCCTCGATCGACGAGCCCTCGTTCCGGCCGATCGAGGAGGCGAACTACGCCGAGGGGATCCCGGTGTTCGGCGTCGCGCGCGGCGGGGAGGCGAAGGCGTACCCGCGACACGTGCTCTCGCGTCACGAGATCGTCAACGACGCGATCGGCGGCGAGCCGATCGCGGTCACCTACTGCCCGCTCACCGGCACGGCGCAGGGGTTCCGCCGCGGCGACACGACGTTCGGCGTGTCCGGTCGGCTCGTCAACTCGAACCTGATCATGTACGACCGGGCCACCGACAGCCGGTGGCCGCAGATGCTGGCCACGGGGATCGACGGGCCGATGGCCGGGGAGACGCTCGACGAGTTCCGGGTGGTCTGGACGACGGCGAACGCGTGGGCCGAGCGCCACCCTGAGTCGCTCGTCATGACCGACGAGACCGGGTATATCCGGCGCTACGAGACCGACCCGTACGGGAGCTACGCCCCGCTCGGCGGCTACTACGCGAAGGAACCGACCCTGTTCCCGCCGCTCTCGTCGCCCGACGAGGGCCACCCGAAGTCGGTCGTCATCGGCGCGCGGACCGAGGCGGGCGCGGTCGCGTTCGACAAGGAGACGCTGCTCGCGGAGCGGGTCCTGACCGGCGGCGTCCCCGACGGCGACGGCGGCGAGGAGCCCGTCGTCGCCGTCGCGGACCCGGGGCTCTTCACGGGGTACGTCTACCGCAACCCCGACGGTCTGACGGTCGAGCCGGACGGCGACGCGTACCGCGTCGGCTCCGAGGGCGGCGGGTTCGCGGCGGCCGACCTCCCGCTGGAGCCGGTGCTCGCGCTCGACGCGATGTGGTTCGCGTGGGCCGGCTTCTACCCCGACACCGCCTTCGTCGGCGAGCACACGGGGGCGGGGTATGGCCGCTGAGACCGGCGGGTCGCCGGGGTCGACGACGGCGCGGGCGATCGGGGTCGTCCGCCGGACCGCGTTCGTCGTCCGCGCGGCGCTCGGTCGGCGCGAGGGTCGGGTCACGGCGGGGGTCGTCGCGGTCGCGTACGCCCTCGCGTACGGCGTCGGCGTCGGGCACCTCGGGCTCCGGGGCGCCGCGAGGGGCGGCGCGACCGGTCCGGGGCCCGTCGTCGACGTCGCCGTCGCGAGCGACCCGCTCGCGCTCCTGACGCGGCGGGTCGGGCCCTTCCAGTACGAGCCCGTCGCGCTGGTGACGGTCGGGCCCGTCGAGTACCTGTTCGCGCCGGTCAACGCCGCCATCGGGCTCGGTCTCGCCGCGCTCGTCGGCGCGACACTCGCGGTGTCCGTGGTCGCGCGGCGCGGGCCAGCGGCCTGCCGGCTCGAGGCCGGGGCGGGCGCCGCCGCCGGGGTCCCCGGGATCCTCTCCGGGTTCGCCTGCTGCGGCCCGACGCTGCTGCTCGCGATCGGAGTCCAGGCCTCCGCGGGACTGCTCGCGGTGATGGGGTGGTTCCTCCCGCTGTCGGCGGCCGGCCTCGTCGCCACCCTGCTGTGGGTCGGGAGCCGCGTCGATCCGGCCGCGGTCGGGTGAGTCGCGGGGCGTCCCGAGGACGCCGGAGGCGGGCGAGAGCGCGCGAGACCGAAGCCGGAGCCGGCGGCCGCGTCCGGAACCGAAAGCGTTGACCGCCGACCGGACCGACGACGTGCCAATGAGCGTCGGATGAGCTGGGGGTACCGCCACACGGTGCTGTCGCTGTGCATGCTCGCGTTCCTCGTGACGTACTTCGCCAGGCTGGCGATCAGCCCCGTCGTCCCCCTGATCGTCGACGACTTCGGGGCGTCGAACACCGCCATCGGGGTCGCGCTCTCCGGCATGTGGCTGGCGTACGGCGCCGCCCAGTTCCCGAGCGGCGTGCTCGCGGACCGGTACGGCGAGCGGCTCGTGATCCTCGTCGCCGTCGGCGGCACCGCGGCGATGAGCGTCGTGTTGGGGCTCGCGCCCGTCTTCCCCGCGTTCGTGCTGGCGGCGGTGCTCTTGGGGCTCGTCGCCGGGCTCCACTACGCGGTGGCGACGACGCTGCTCTCGCGGACCTTCGACGACCTCGGGACCGCGATCGGGCTCCACTCGGTCGGCGGTCCCCTGGCCGGGCTCGTCGCGCCCGTCGCCGCGGCGTGGGTGGGGGTCCGGTACGGCTGGCGCCCCGCGGTCGCGCTGGCCGCGCTCGTCGGCGCGCCGGTGTTCCTGCTGTTCGCGTGGCGCGTCCGACCGACCGAGCCGCGGCGCCCCGACCAGCCGATGCGGGAGCGGTTCGCGCTCACGCCGCTCGTCGAGGTCCTCTCGCGGCCGAGCGTCCTCCTCCCTCTGTTCGTCGCGATGACCGGCACCTACGTCGTGCAGGGAGTGATGTCGTTCCTCCCGACGTTCCTCGTCGAGTTCCGGGAGTACTCGCCGTCGGCCGCCGCCGGGGTGTTCTCGGCGTTCTTCGTCGTCCGCGCCGTCGCGCAGGTGGGGCTCGGCCGGCTCTCCGACCTGGCGGGCCGCGACACGGCCATCGGCGGGGCGATGCTCGCGGGCGCGGTCGGCACCGCCGCGTTCGTCTTCGGTCCCGGGCTCGCCGGTGTCGCGGTCGGCGTGTTGTTGGCCGGCTCCGGCGCGAGCTTCTTCTCGGCGATCGACCCGCGGTTCATGGACGCGCTGAGCGACGCGGAGCGCGGCGCCGGCTTCGGGCTCGTCCGGACGGTGTACACCGTGGTCGGCTCCGCGGGCTCCGTCGGCGTCGGGCTCGCGGCCGACCTGTTCGGGTGGGGCGTCTCCTTCGCGATCCTGGCGGCCCTGTTCGGCGTCACGTTCGCCGTGCTCGCGGCGAACTGGGCGCTCGGGACTGGGTACTGAGCCTCGCCGAGGGACGGGGAGTCCCCTCGCCGAGCGGCCCCGCGGACCCGAAGCTACGAGTCGACGCGCGACGTACGGACCCGCGTGTACGACCTCCACGCTCACACGAACTACTCGGACGGGGCGTTCCTGCGGTGGATGGTCGAGGCCGCGGCCGACGCGGGCCTCGACGGGATCGGGTTCGCCGACCACTGCAACGTCTCGCCCGAGGCCGGCGCGAGGCGGTACCGGCGCGCGCTCGGGTTCAACCTCGACCTGACGTACGAGCGGCGCCGGACGGCGATCGAGGAGGTCCGCGCGGACGCCGATATCGACGTGTTCGACGCCGTGGAGATGGACTACGACCCCGCGCACGAGGCGGCGATCGCCGACTTCCTCGACGAGGCCGGCTTCGACTACGCGGTCGGCAGCGTCCACGAGCTCGACGGCGCGAACGTCCACGCGCGGTCGCACTTCGCCGACAAGCCGGCGGCGGAGCGGCGCACGCTCGTCGACCGGTACTTCGAGGAGCTCGTCTCGCTGATCGACTCGGAGCTGTTCGCGGTCGCCGCGCACCCGGACCTGATCGAGCGCAACCCGCACCTCCGCGGGTTCGCGACCGAGGACCACTACGCCGCCGTCGCCGACGCCTTCCGCGACTCGCGGACGGTCCCGGAGATCAACGCCGGGCGCCTGCTCGACGACTACGGCGAGTTCCACCCGGCGCCGGCGTTCCTCAACCGCCTCGTCGACGCCGGCGTCCCGGTGACCGTGGGTACCGACAGCCACGAGCCCGACGAGATCGCGCCGCGGGCCCGCGAGATCGAGGCGGAGCTGGACCGACGGGGGCTCGACCCGGTCGGGATCGACGGGCTGGCCGACGGCGACTGACCTCAGCCGTACACCCGTCGCGTGCTCGGCTCGCCGTCGGGCGCGAGGAGCGTCACGACGTCGCCCTCGTCGTTGAGCGCGGCGGCCCCCCGGTCGAGGTAGACGTCGCCCGCGCCGTCGCTCCCGCTCCCGACGTGGACCGTGAGGGTCGCGCCGGGCGCGACCGTCGTCGCCGGGAGGGGGTCGCGCTGGCCGCCCAGGTCGAGGACGTAGCCGTCGAGGTCGGCCGGCTCGGCCGCGTCGTTCCGGAGGGTCACCGACTCGTCGGTCGGGGCGTCGGCGGGGGCGGCGCCGGGGTCGACGGACTCGATCACCAGCCCGTCAGGGTTCGGCTCGTCGGCGAACGCGGTCAGGTCCGCGAGCGTGTACCCGTCGGTCGGGGTGAGCCGCGGCAGCGACGGTTCCCAGCCGTCGGGCGCGGCGTTCGGGTAGGCGGTCTCGTCGAGCTCCATGAGGCCGATCAGCGTCTCGGCGACGATCCGGCTGCCGACCGCGCCGAGCCGCTCGCCGTCCTCCTGATAGCGCGCCTCGTCGAGGACGTAGTACCACAGCGGGGCGTCAGGGTCGGCGCCGCGCTCGTGTCGCCGGAGCGCCTCGACGATGGGCGAGTTGTCGCCGAACTCCCGGTTACCGATCGGGTCGATCCCCATCCGACGCGCCACGTCCTGCCCGGAGGCCAGCCCGAGCGCCTCCCCGCGGAGCAGGTTCCGCAGCGCGAGCGAGTCCTCGCCCGGCATCGGGAGGTCGAACAGCGCCGGCGCGAGCAGCGGGTCGATCTTGCGCGCGTGCTGGTAGTCGCCGTCCCCGGTGTCGAGCAGGCGCGTCCAGTCGACGACGAGGTCGCTCTCCACGGGGCCGAAACCGCGGAGCGTCGGCGCGTCGCTCGCGTCGGACGGGAACAGCGGGACGTTCCCGGACGCCTCGTTCACGTCGTACTCGTGGCGGATCATGCTGTGGCCGAACCGGTAGGCGGCCCCCGCGAACTCGACCGCGATGGCGGGGTCGGACCCCTCTGGGAGGAAGAACTCCCGACCGTTCCGCTCGACGTCGTCGAGCACGTACCGGTCGCAGATCCGCGGGAGCAGATCCCGGCGCACGAGCCACTGGTAGTGCCACCTGACGAGCCGCTGTGCGGCCTCCAGCACGCCCTCGCCCTCCTCGATCAGCGACGCGCCCGGGCCGCGGAGGTGGTCGACGACCCGGTTGTGGAAGTTCACGAACGCGAGCTAGAGCTGGGAGACGACGACGTTCTCGTCGTTCCGGGGGTCGCCGATCAGCGCCCGCCCCTGCCCGTTCCGCTGGAGGTCGGTACCGGGCAGCCCGTCGGGGCGGTCGCCGATCCCCTCGGCCTCCCCGGTGATCAGGTGGGCCTCGTCGCCCTCGTGATCGTAGAGGTACGGCGCCGTCTCGCTCCCGTGGCGGTAGACGGAGTCGAGGTCGAGCGCGGGGGTCCGGAAGTTCCGGAGCGCCGCGGGGTCGTTCCGCCGGTCGATGTCGGAGGTCGGGTCGAAGGTGATGTCGTGGTCGACGAACTGGGCGAATATCCCGTACGCCGCCGGCGTCTCGGCGTCCCCGACCGGGTCGTCCGCGGGCTCTATCATCGGCGCGTCGGTCCCGTCGTCTCCCGCGCCGCCGAGCGTCCGCAACAGCGCCTCGTCGCGCTCGTACACGTCGAGCCGGGGGAACTGGGTGTAGAAGCGGTGGCTCCTGATCGGACCCATCTCGGTGCACGCCGCGTCGTTCATCCCGCGGTGTTCGCTCGCGCCGTGCATCGCGACGGACGGGGCGGCGACGACGAGCCGGAGGCCGAGGCCGTCCCCGCGGTCGACCCGCTCCCGCCGCCGGACGCGCTCCTTGGCGCCGCCCCGCATCGGGTTCCGCACCGTGAACGTCACCTCGTCGGGGTCGAGCGCTCCCCCGTCGACGCCCCCGTCGGACTCGATCACGAACGCGCCGTCGCCGTCGGTGGTCCAGTGGCCGACCGGCGCGTCGGTCCCCCGTCGCTCTCCCACGACGATACGACCCGACAGCGGCTCCTCGTCCCCGTCGACGACCCGTCCCCTGAGCTGTGTTCCCGCTGACATACCGGCACCCGTCAACGGGAAAATATAACAATTTTTCTGAATAAATTGTGAACGCGTTGTGTACCGGAATATATTGCTGGTTGCGCTCGGATCGTCGCGTTCGGCGCCGGGAACGGTGAAGTAGCGACGCGTTTCGGACGCCGGTTCCCGCGACGGGTGCGGGTCGCCGGGACGAATATCAGTCGTAGAAAATGTCGGCGCCGACGGACGGGTCCGCCGCGAGGTCGGTTCGCGTCACGCGGGCGACTCGTCCATCCGGCTCGACTTCGCTCCGCTCAGTCGAACACCGATAAACTCGCTGCGCTCGTCAATCCGGCTCGACTTCGCTCCGCTCAGTCGAACACCGATAAACTCGCTGCGCTCGTCAATCCGGCTCGACTTCGCTCCGCTCAGTCGAACAACGTCTCACCTTCGACCATGTGCGCCTCGACGGTGTCCATGTCGAGCGTGACGCCGAGGCCCGGCTCCTCCGGCACCTCGATGTAGCCGTCCTCGATGACGTCCTCCTCGACGAGGTCCTCCCACCAGCCGAGCTCGTAGGAGTGGTACTCGATCGCGAGCGAGTTCGGGATCGCGGCGCCGACGTGCGTCGCCGCCATCGTCGCGATCGGGGACGCGACGTTGTGCATCGCGACCGGGACGTAGTACTGGTTCGCCACGTCGGCGATCTTGCGGGTCTCGCGCATCCCGCCGACCTTCGGCAGGTCGGGCGCGACGATGTCGACCGCCTGGTTCTCGATGAGCCGGCGCAGCTCCGTGACGCGGTAGCGGTTCTCGCCGACCGCGATCGGCGTGGTCGTGCCCTTGGTGACCTCCTCCTGCACCTCCAGGTTCTCCGGCGGGACGGGGTCTTCGAGCCACCACACGTCGTGGTCGTTGATGGCCTCCGCGAGGCGCTTCGCGGAGCCGCCCGAGAACGTCCAGTGGCAGTCGAAGGCGACGTCCGCCTCGTCCTTCACGCGCTCGGTGACCTTCTCGACGATCTCCGCCTTGTGGCGGATCTCGCCCGGGCGGAGGTGGCGGTTCGCGCGGTCCTTCTCCAGGCCCGAGGGGACGTCGAGGTCGAACTTCAGCGCGTCGTAGCCGAGCTCGTCGACGACGCGCTCGGCCTCGTCGGCGCAGGCGTCCGGGTCGGCCTCCGCCTCGGTGTGGCAGTCGCAGTAGACGCGCAGCCGGTCGCGGTACTTCCCGCCGAGCAGCTGGTAGGCCGGCACGTCGAGGATCTTCCCGGCGAGGTCGTGGAGCGCGACCTCGATGCCGGAGATCGCGGTGACGGTGACGCCCTCGACCGAGCCCTCACCGGACATCTTCTGGATGAGGTGCTCGTAGAGGCGGTCGATGTCGAGCGGGTTCTCGCCGACGACGAACGGCTTCATGCGCTCGATGAGTTCCGGAACGCCCGCGCCCCAGTACGCCTCGCCGGTGCCGACGACGCCCGCGTCGGTGTAGACGCGGACGAGCGTCCACGGGAAGTTCCCGTCGACCATCGTCGTCTGGACGTCCGTGATCTCGACGTCGCGGCCCCCGCCCCGCGAGCCCGTGACCTCCATCGTCTCCGCGGAGAGCTCCCGCATCGTGTACTCCGCGTTCGGGTCGTGGAGCGACTCGTAGTTTCGGCTCACGGCCCGCGATTCATTCGGAACGGGGTAAACGTTTGCGTTCGGGCGCGTTCGGCCCGCTCGCGCCCCGGGGATCCGCGCGGGGGAAGCCCGTGCGCCGGAGCGCGAATAGGGAGCTTTTCATTACCGTGTTCGCAACGTGGCCCATGGTCGAGATCACCGATTCGCTCGCGTGTCTGTTCACCGGAGAGGTCGAGGAGCGGGACGGCGACCACGTCGTCGCCGTCCCCGCTTCGGAAATCGAGCACGGGACGGTCGAGCCCGGCGGGACCTACCGCGTCGCGCTGATAGCCCGAGGCGGGGGCGACGAGGCCGCCGCCTCGACCGGCTCCGCGGCCGACGCATCGTCGACGGACCGCGGCGTCACCGGTAACGGGACGGGGAGTTCCGCGGCGCGCTCCCCCGGCGACGCGGCCGCCGGACCGCCGGTCTCCGAGGGCGACGTCCGCGAGGTCACGATCGAGACGCTCGGCGACAAGGGCGACGGGATCGCGAAGATCGAGCGCGGCTACGTCGTCATCGTCCCCGACTCCGAGCCGGGCGACGAGCCGACCGTCGAGATCACGAGCGTCCGCGAGAACGTCTCCTTCGCCGAGGTCGTCGGGGAGTAACGGTCGCGTCCGGGCGCCGTCTTAAACGCCGTTTCGGTTAATTGGAAGACCGTCCCGGTCACTCCGGCGGGTCGCTCCGCGAGAACAGCCGCCGGAGGTGCGTCGCCGAGAAAAAGGAACTCGGGCGGTCCATGTGGACGCCGATCTCGCCCGACAGCGCCCGCAGGCCGAGCCGCTGTACGGGTTCCGGCAGCGAGTAGCACCGACGGATCCCCTTTCCGAGGAGGATCTCGCGGCCGATCTCGTCCCGCCAGCCGGACTCGTAGTCGGCGAGGGTGGCGGGGTCCCCGGGATCGATCGCGTCCGCGGCCACGTCGGCCGCGGTCATCCCGTACAGTATCCCGCCGCCGGTGAACGGCTTCGTCTGCGCGGCCGCGTCGCCGATCAGGAACGCGCGGTCGGTCGTGACCCGGTCCGGGGGGCCGACCGGGATCGCTCCGGAGCAGAAGCGCTCGGTCGTCGCGCCGTACGCGTCGGTGAGCCGGTCGAACATCGCCGTGACGTCGTCGCTGGGGGGCGCCGCGAGCCCGTACTCGACGCCCGCGTCGCCCCGCGGGATCCGCCACGCGAAGAACGTCGGCGCGGTGAGGTGGACGTCGACGAGGTCGCCGTCGTCCGGGGCGTCGTCGAAGGCGAGCACGCCGTGGAGCAGCTCGTCCGGTTCGGGGAGGTCGAGCGACCGGCGCACGCGGGAGGTGGGGCCGTCGCAGCCGGCGACCATCCGCGCCTCGACTGTCTCCACGTCGCCGTCGGGGGTCCGGACCTCGACGGCGACGCGGTCCGGCCGCTCGTCCACGTCGAGGACGGTGTGGCCCTCGCGCACGTCGGCGCCCGCCTCGCGCGCGCAGTCGGCGAGCGTCCGGTCGAGCCCGACGCGGTCGATCACGTTCGAGACGGGTCGATCCTTGTAGAACGGGTACGCCGTCGAGCCGGGACCGCCGACGTGGAACCGCGCGCCGTACACCCGGTTCTGCCGGAGCCGGTCGCGGGCCGCGTCGGGGACGTATCCCCAGACGTCGTCGGAGACGTGCCCCGAGCACGCCAGCGGCTCGCCGACCGTCCCCTTCTCGAAGACGACGACGTCGCGGCCGGCCTCGGCCGCGCGCCTGGCGAACCGGGAGCCCGGCGGGCCGGCGCCGACGACGACGAAATCGCGCATGTCAGTGGCGTCGAGTCGGACGCATATAACTGCGACGCGACTCACTCCGGCTCGCGCCGCTCCGCCAGCCACGTCAGCGCCGCGTCGAGGTCGGTCTCCGGCGGCGAGCAGGTCCGCCCCTCGCAGACGTAGGCCGTCGGCTCGCCGTCGACGGCGTCGCGGCCGGCCCAGATCGGCGGCGCCTCGCCCATGCCGAGCCGGTCGAGCCACGCGTCCAGCCCCGCCTCGGTCGGCGGTCGGGGCGCGACGAGCGCGCCCGGGAGGTACCGCTCGCCGAGCGTCTCGCGCCACGCGTCCGGCACCGCGTCGGCGGCGATCGTCGCCTCGATCCCGCCCGTCTCGAAGCGCTCGGCCGCCCGCACCAGCGAGACGTGCTCCAGCGGGCTCGCGCGGACCCGGTCCGCGTGGGTCGTCACGACCGCCTCCGCGACCGCCGCGAACTCGCGGTCGGTCCGGAAGCCGTCGAGCAGCGCCAGCGTCTCGGCCGCCACGCCGAGGCTCGACGGCGTCGAGCGGTCGGTGAACTCCTGCGGGCGGGCGAACAGGGCGCCGTCGCCCGCGGGGGCCTCCCCGTCGTCCGCCGCTTCCGGGTCCCGCGTGAAGTAGATCGTCCCGTCGTCGGCGTCGTGGAACTCGTCGACGATCGTCTCGGCCAGCTCCAGCGCGAACCCGAGCGGCTCCGGGTCGCCGGTGGCGGCGTACACGTCGAGCGCGCCGCGCGCGAGGAACGCGTGGTCGTCGAGGTACCCCGGCCCGCGGACGTCGCCATCGAGCCAGCGGCGGGCGAGTTCCCCCGTGTCGGCTTCGTAGAGCCGATCGCGGCAGAAGTCGAGCGCCTCGCGGGCGATCGCGGCGTACCCCTCGCCGAGGACGCCCCCCGCCCTCGCGAACGCGGAGATCGCCCGGCCGTTCCACGCGGCGAGCACCTTCTCGTCGCGGGCGGGCCGCGGGCGCGACTCCCGCGCCTCGAACAGCGCGACGCGGGCCTCGGTCAGGCGCTCGCGGACCTCGTCGACCGCGAGGTCGTGCTCCTCGGCCAGCTCCGCGACCGACGCCGCGATCGTCGGCACGGTCGTGCCGCGCTCGAAGTTCCCGCCCGGCTCGATCCCGTACCGCGCCTTCGCCAGCGACGCGGCCGGCTCGTCGAGGACCGCGTCGACCTCGGCGGGCGTCCAGACGTAGAAGGCGCCCTCGACGTCGGCGTGCCCGCTTCCGTCACCGTCGCTCGCATCTCCCCGCCGGCCCTCCGGCGGTGCGCTCCGAGCGTCGAGCGTGCTGAAGAAGCCGCCGCCCTCGTGGCGGAGCTCTCGATCGAGGAAGCCGAGCGTCTCGCTCGCGATCCGGGCGTAGGCGGGGTCGCCGGTCAGGCGGTAGCCGTCGAGGTACACCATGGGGAGTTCCGCGTTGTCGTACAGCATCTTCTCGAAGTGCGGCACCGTCCACCGCCGGTCGGTCGCGTACCGGTGGAAGCCGCCGCCGATCTGATCGTACATCCCGCCGCGGGCCATCCCGTCGAGAGTGCCGGTCGCGGCCGTCAGCGCGGCGTCACGGCCGCTTCGAGCGTACGCGCGCATGAGGAGATCGATCCGGCCCGGCATCGGGAACTTCGCGCCGCCGCTGCCGAACCCGCCGTACTCGTCGTCGTACCCGCGGATCGCGGCCGCGGCGGCCTCGTCGAGGAGGTCGGCGCCGGAAGGGTGGGCGTCGTCCTCGTCGGGCCCGGTTCCCGCGTCGGGGACGGACTCCAGCTCGTCGCGGGCGCTCGTCGTCCACTGCTCGGCCCGGCGCTTCATCTCCTCGCGCTGTTCCGGGTCGGCCCACGAGTCGGCGATGCGCTCGCAGAGGTCGCGGAACCCGGGCTGATTGCGGCGCGGCTCGGGTGGGAAGTAGGTCCCGACGTAGAACGGCTTCCCGTCGGGCGTGCACCACGCGGACAGCGGCCAGCCGCCGCCGCCCGTGACGAGCTGGGAGACGGTCATGAACGTGCTGTCCACGTCGGGACGCTCCTCGCGGTCGACCTTGATCGGCACGAACCCGTCGTTGAGCACCTCTGCGACTCCCTCGTCCTCGAAGCTCTCCTCGGCCATCACATGACACCAGTGACAGGAAGAGTAGCCGATCGAGACAAACACCGGGACGTCGTGCTCACGGGCGCGCTCGAAGGCCCCGTCGCCCCACGGCTGCCAGTTGACCGGGTTGTCCGCGTGCTGCCGGAGGTACGGGCTCGCCTCCTCGTCGAGGCGGTTCCGCGACGTCGGCTGTGTCATACGCCCGGTTCGCCCCGCCGAGGCAAAAAGCCGTCACACGAGCCGCGTCTTCGGGATCCGTTCCCGCGGTTGATCCACGTCCCTGCGTATCTCGCCGCCCTGAGAGAGTAACGCTTACACTACCGTGCACTCACCCGTCCCGTATGACCGACACCGTACTGCTGGTGGGGGGCGGCGGCCGCGAGCACGCGATCGCCCGCGCGGTCGCCGACGACTGCGCGCTGTACGCCTGCGCGAGCAATCGCAATCCGGGTATCCGCCGGCTGGCGGAGGGGTTCGAGGCGATCGACGAGACCGACGCCGAGGCCGTCGCGGAGTACGCGACCGACGTGGGTGCCGACCTCGCGGTGATCGGCCCCGAGTCGTCGCTGGCGGCGGGCGTCGCCGACGCGCTCGACGACGCCGGCGTCTACGCGTTCGGCCCGCGGGCCGAGGAGGCGCGGCTGGAGACGGACAAGGCGTACCAGCGCGAGTTCATGGAGGAGGCGTCGATCCCCGGCTGTCCGGACTACGCGGTGTTCGACGACACCGAGGCGGCCTGCGACTACATCGACGACTACGACGGCGACCTCGCGGTGAAGCCGGCCGGCCTCACGGGCGGCAAGGGCGTGAAGGTGATCGGCGATCAGGTGACGAGCGAGGAGGCCAAGGCGTACCTCCGCGACGCCGGCTACGACCGCGTCGTGCTGGAGGAGCGCCTCGTCGGCGAGGAGTTCACGGTGCAGGCGTTCGTCGCGAACGGCGACCTGCGGACGACGCCGGCGGTCCAGGACCACAAGCGCGCCTACGAGGGCGACGAGGGACCGAACACCGGCGGGATGGGGTCGTACTCGGACACGGGCCCGTCGCTGCCGTTCATGGCCGAGGGCGACTACGCGGCCGCCGTCGACGTGCTGGAAGCGGTCGTCGACGCGCTTCCCGACTACAAGGGCGTCCTCTACGGCCAGTTCATGCTCACCGACGCGGGGCCGAAGGTCGTCGAGTTCAACGCGCGCTTCGGCGACCCGGAGGCGATGAACACGCTGCCGGTCCTGGAGACGCCGTTCATCGACGTGCTGACGGCCGCTCGCGACGGCGACAGCGAGGCGCAACGCGCCTCTGGCAGCCGGACGCAGTCCGGCGACGCGCTCCCCGAACTGACCTTCTCCGGCGAGGCGACCGTCTGCAAGTACGCCGTGCCGGACGGGTACCCGGTCGACCCCGACGCGGGCGCGGAAATCGCCGTCGACGAGGAGAGCGTGGGTGACGCGCTGCTCTACTACGCCAGCGTCGACGAGCGCGACGACGGGCTGTACACGACCACCTCGCGGTCGTTCGCTGTCGTGGGGCGGGGCGACTCGATCGCCGCCGCGGAGCGACAGGCCGAGGCGGGGCTCTCGGCCGCCGGCGACGGGCTCCGGATCCGCCACGACGTCGGGAAGGCCGACCTCGTCGAGCGGCGGATCGAACACATGGACGAGCTGCGGGAGTAGGCGGGCGACCGAGCGGGCCGCCGGACGAGCGGGACCCTGTGCGGCGTGGCGAACAGGCGGTCGTCGGTCGCGTCCGCACGGCGGTCGACCGCGCACCCGTCTCGGCCGGCCGTGGGCCCTCGTCAGGTCGTACGGGTGCTGGTCGCGGCATCCGACTTGAACCGTCGCGTCGGCGATCCTTTTAACCACGCCGTCCGAACGGTCCCTCGTGACTCACGAGGACGGCGGCGCGGCGGTGGAGGACGGCTCTCGGACCGACCAGCTAGACCGCCACCCGACGCCCGGACCGCGCAACTCGCTGTGGTCGTGGCCGGACGCGAAGTCGCCCCTCGTCGTCGTCCGCAACTACGTCGCGATCGTGCTCGCCCGGATCTGCCCGAGCCTGCGGCTGAAGAACTGGCTGCTGCGGCGGATCGGCGTCGCGGTCGGAACCGGCGTCGCGTGGGGGTTGGAGTCGACGCCGGACGTGTTCTGGCCGGAGCGGATCGCCGTCGGTGACGACGCGATAATCGGCTACGACGCGACGCTGCTGTGCCACGAGTTCCTCCGCGACGAGTACCGCCTCGGCGACGTCGTCGTCGAGGAGGGCGCGATGATCGGGGCCGGCGCGGTCGTCCTGCCGGGCGTCACGGTCGGCGAGGGTGCGCGCGTCGCCGCCAACTCGCTCGTCGCCGACGACGTGCCGCCCGAGACGACGGTCGCGGGGGTGCCGGCCGAGGTCGTCTCGCGGGCCGGTGAGGAGGCCGGCGAGGAGGCGGCCGGGGTCGACTGAGGCGTCGGTTACGCCGCGTCGTCGTCGTCGGTCGGTTCCCCGCCGTCGCTCTCGGCGGAGGCGGCGTCGTCGGTCGCGTCCTCGGGCGCACCCTCCGCGGCAGCGCGCTCGGCCTCGGCGATGTGCGCCTCGGTGCTGACGCTCTCCAAGTCGACGCCGACCTCGCGCGCGACCGCGTCGAGGACGGCCCGCTGCTCGGCCATCTCGTTTTCCAGCCGCTGGACGCGCTCGGAGGTGTCGAGCACGGTCGTCTGCGTCTCCTCGACCTCGCTGCGGAGCTCGTTGATCTTCTGGTACGTGCGCTCGGCCTTGTCGGCGAGCGTCTGGATCTTCTTCGCCGTGTCCCCGAATCCCATATCGGGTTGTGGGGGCCCGGGACACGTGGGCTTTTCCGTTCGCGGTGGTCGGGACGGAGCGGCCCCGCTCGAACCGACCCCCGCCGACGGTGGGCTTTTGTCCGAACCGCCCGACGTGGCGGTATGAGCGTCGAGCGGATCCTGTTGACGAACGACGACGGCGTCGACGCCGCCGGGCTCCGCGCCCTGTACGACGCGCTCGCGCCCGACTACGACGTGGTTGCGGTCGCGCCGACGGGCGACCGCTCCTCGATCGGCCGCGCCATCTCCGCCGACGTCGACGTCGCGGAGCACGAGCTGGGGTACGCCGTCGACGGGACGCCCGTCGACTGCGTCGTCGCCGGCCTCGACGAGCTCGTCCCCGACGCCGACCTCGTGGTCGCCGGCTGCAACGAGGGCGCCAACCTCGGCGCGTACACGCTCGGGCGGTCCGGGACCGTCTCGGCGGTCGTCGAGGGGGCGTTCTTCGGCGTCCCCGGGATCGCGGCGTCGATGTACGTGCCCGGCGGCGACGACTGGTGGAAGCGGGAGCTGCCCCCCGAGTCGTTCGCGCACGCCGTCCGCGCCACGCGGTTCCTCGTCGACGAGGCCCCGGAGGCCGGCGCCTTCGAGCGCGCCGACTACCTGAACGTGAACGCGCCGATGGCGGAGCCGGCCGCGGGCGACGGGGGGGAGGCGTCGGCCGCGGACGAATCCGCCCCGAGCGACGCCGCGGTCGACCCCGCGCCGATGCGCGTCACCGCCCCCTCGGAGTGGTACGGCATGGAGGCGACCGCCGACGGCGACGGCGGCGTCGCCATCTCCGACCCGATCTGGGGGCGGATGACGCCGGCGGACGTGCCGGACCCGGTCGGCACCGACCGCCGCGCGGTCGTCGACGGCGAGGTGTCGGTCTCGCCGCTGTCGGTGCCCCACGCCGCCGAGCGGGACGCGGGGCTCGACGAGCTCGCGGACCGGTACGGGGCGGACGACGCCGACGGGGAGTGAGTCGGACGCGGACTACGACTCGTCGGCGCTGACGGTGACCTTCGCCTCGCTGACGACGCGGTCGCCCATCTCGTAGCCGGGCTCGTACACCTCGTGGACGGTGTCCTCGGGCTGATCGCTCTCGACGCGAAGCATCACCTGGTGGCGGGACGGGTCGACCTCGTCGCCCGGGTCGGGGTCGATCGGCTCGACGCCCTCCTCGGCGAGCACCTCGTCGAACTTCTCCAGCGTCGACTCGACGCCGGGGCGGAGGTCGCTCCCCTCCTCCTGGTCGAGCGCGCGCAGGAGGTCGTTCCGGACCGGGGCGATGCGCTCGACGAGCTTCTCGGAGGCGCGCTCGCGGATCTCCTCCTGCTTGCGCTTGGCGCGCTGCTTGTAGTTGCTGAAGTCCGCCTTCACGCGGGCGAGCTTGCTCGTCAGCTCCTCGACCTCCGCCTCGGCGTCCAGCAGCTCCTCGCGCGTCTCGGCGAGCTCCGCCTCCAGCGCCGCGACCTCCCGCGCGAGCGCCTCGTCGTGCTCGGCGACTTCGGCGGCCAGCGCCTCGCGGCCCTCGCCGCTCCGGGCGTCGCCGCCCGCGTCGGCGTCGCCCGCCGACTCGCCGTTCGCCTCCTCGGCGGTCGCCTCCGCCGTGCCGTTCGCGCTCGCCGCGTCGCCCGCGGCGTCGTCGGGGGACTCGACCTCGACGTCGACGGCGTCGTCGTCGCTCATACCCGATCGAAGTCGGTCGGCGGGCATAAGCGTTGCAGAACGCGGCCGGGGCGGCGGACCGGCCGGCGGGACCCGTCGCCACCGGCCCCCCTCGGCGGCCGCGACCGGATTTATGAGGGCGGCCGCCCATCCGCCATCCACATGCCACCTCGTCCCTCGACGTTCTCGATCGCCGCCCGCGACCCGGGGACCGGCGCCGTCGGCGTCGCCGTTCAGTCGAAGTTCATCGGTGTCGGCGCGCTCGTCCCGTTCGTGAGCGCGGACGCCGGCGCGGTCGCCACGCAGAGCTTCGCGAACGTCGCCTACGGCCCCGACGGGCTCGACCGCCTCCGCGAGGGTCGCGACGCCGCCGACGCGATCGACGAGCTCACCGCCCCCGACGACGAGGCGCCCTCCCGGCAGGTCGGGATCGTCGGCCTCGACGGCGAGCCGGCCGCGTTCACCGGCGACGAGTGCCACGACTACGCGGGCGATCTGCAGGGCGACGACTACACCGTACAGGGGAACATCTTGGAGAACGAAGAGACCCTCACGGCGATGGCTGACGCGTTCGAGGAGACCGACGGCGGGTTCCCGGAGCGGCTGATCGCCGCGCTCCACGCCGGCAACGAGGCGGGCGGCGACAGGCGGGGCGAGCAGTCGGCCGCGCTGTACGTCGCCAAGCCAGAGGGCGGGTACGACGGCCGCAACGACCGGTGGATCGACGTGCGCGTCGACGACCACGACAGCCCGATCGACGAGTTGGAGCGCGTCTTCAAGCTGTACGACGTCACCCTCTTGGAGCGCGAGGCGCCCGACGAGACCCGGGAGCTGACGGGCGACCCCGCCGCGGCGGTCGCGGCGACGCTCGCCGACCTCGGCTTCCTCGACGAGGGCGACGCGACCGGCGTCGACGCCTTCGGCGCGCCCCAGCGCGAGGCGCTGGAGACGTTCCGCGGGATGAACAACTTCGAGAACCACCCCCTCCCGGTGCTGGAGGACGCGATCGCCCGCGGCTGGGCCGACGCCGAGGGCGAGGGCGAGGACCGCCTCGTCGACGCCGTCTGGCACGGGATCTCGCGGCTCGACCGAGTTTGAAACGGAGCGGCGGCCGGTGTCGCCGCCGACCCGCGGGAGTATTTAAATATCGACCCCCAAGCGGTGGCAATGACCGCGCCGAACCGGAACGCGTTGTGGGGGCGAGCGCTCGTCGACGAGCTCGTCGCCGCGGGCGTCGACAGCGTCGTCGTCTCGCCGGGCAGCCGCTCCACGCCCCTGACGATGGCCGCCGTCCGCCACGACGACCTCCGCGTCTTCTCCCAGCTGGACGAGCGCTCCGCCGCCTACTTCGCGCTGGGCCGCGCCCGGCGGACGGGGAGCGTCGCGCCGCTGATCTGCACCTCCGGCACCGCCGCCGCCAACTACCACCCGGCCGTGATGGAGGCGAGCGAGGGCCGCGTCCCCCTGCTCGCGCTCACGGCCGACCGCCCGCCGGAGCTCCGCGACTCGGGGGCCAACCAGACCGCCGACCAGGAGAAGCTGTACGGCGACGCCGTCCGCTTCTACAAGGACCTCCCCGAGCCGGCGCCGAACGACCGCGCGCTCCGGTCGCTGCGGACCACCGTGGGTCGGGCCGTGGCGACCGCCGAGGGCGCCGACCCCGGCCCGGTCCACCTCAACGTCCCGTTCGAGAAGCCGCTGGAGCCGACGCGGGTGCCGGGCGACGTGCCCGCGGACCTCGATCCGGTCGCCGAGGCCGGTCGCGACGGCCCCTACGTCGACGTGACGCCCGGGTCGCCCGAGCCGGGCGACGACGGGCTCCGGACGCTCGCGAACGAGCTCGGGGCGACCGACCGCGGGCTGATCGTCGCCGGCCCCGCGGACCCGCCCGGGATCGACGCCGAGTCGGTGACGGCGCTGTCGCACGCGACCGGCTTCCCGATCGTCGCCGACCCGCTCTCGAACGTCCGGTACGGCGGCCACACCCGCGTCGCCCCCGTGATCGGCGCGTACGACGCGTACCTCTCGGCGGACGTCGCGGGCGAGGGCGACGCCGGCGACGGCGAGAGCGACGGCGGCGGGGGCGTGGGCGACGGCCCCGCGACCGGGTGGACCGACCCCGAGGTCGTCCTCCGGCTCGGCGCGTCGCCCACCTCGAAGAACCTCCGGAAGTACCTCGCCGGGACCGGCGCCGACCAGTACCAAGTCGACCCCGCGGGCCGGTGGCGCGAGGCCGAGTTCGCCGCGACCGACCTCGTCGTCGCCGAGCCGAGCCGCCTCTGCGCCCGCCTCTCCCGGCTCGTCGGCGGAGGCGGCGGCGACCCGGACTGGCGCGCGCAGTGGGAGGAGGCCGACCGCGTCGCCCGGGAGATACACGGCCGGGAGCGGGAGGCGACCGGGAGCGAGGGCGGAGACGCGCTCCCCGACTCGTCCGGTCCGGTCGGCTTCCACGAGGGCGACGCGCTCCGCGCGGTCGCCGACGCGCTCCCGGACCCGGCGACGCTGTTCGTCTCGAACTCGATGCCCGTCCGCGACCTCGACCGGTTCGTCGGCCCGACCACGGCGAGCGTCACCGCCCTCGGCAACCGCGGCGTCTCGGGCATCGACGGGATCGTCTCCAGCGCGCTCGGGGCGGGCTCGGCGACGACGGACCACCTCACCCTCGTCGTCGGCGACCTCGCGCTGTACCACGACGCGAACGGTCTGCTCGCGATCGACCGGTGCGACGTCGACGCGACGGTCGTGCTGATCAACAACGACGGCGGCGGGATCTTCCACGCGCTCCCGGTCGAGTCGTTCGAGCCCGAGTTCACGGAGTCGTTCAAGACGCCTCACGGCGTCGAGTTCGAGCCGCTGGCCGACCTCCACGGGCTGGCGTACGCCCGGATCGACGCGCGGCCGGAA
The DNA here is from genome assembly GCF_042665015.1 of Halorubrum rutilum. GTDB lineage: Archaea > Halobacteriota > Halobacteria > Halobacteriales > Haloferacaceae > Halorubrum > Halorubrum rutilum. The sequence continues at coordinate 438,341 of NZ_JBHTBL010000005.1, forward strand.
GCGGTCGGGGACCCGGTCGACGCCGCCGCGGAGCTCGAAGCGGCGTGCGCGAGAGCGCGGGACGCCGACGGCTCCCACCTGATCGAGGTCCGGACCGACGCCGAGTCGAGCCACCGGACGCGCGAGCGCCTCGCGGCGGCGGTCGAGGCGGCGGTCCACGGCGACGGCCCGGACTGAACTCGGTCGCGGCCGCCCGCCCACGGCCCGGGCGGGCCTCGCGGCGTCGGACCGGTCAGCCGGTCTCCTCCGGGTGGAACTCGTGGACCGGGACGTACCGCGCCACGTCGGTCGTGGTCACGATCCCGACGAGCCCGGCGGTCTCCGGCTCGACCACCGGGAGCTTCTTCACGTTGCGGTCGGCCATCGTCCGGGCCGCCGCCCCGATCGAGTCGGACGGGCTCACCGTGATCACGGGGGAGCTCATCCACTCCTCGACCGTCGTCGTCGTGGGGTCCCGCCCCTCGGCGGCGAGAGCGACGAAGTCGGACTCGGTGAGGATGCCGTCGGGCGGTAGCGACTCGGCGCCCGCTAAGATCGAGCCGATGTCCGACTCGACCAGTCGCCGCGCCGCCGTCGCCGCCGAGGCCCCGGGGTCGATCGTCTCGACCGGTTCGGTCATGACGTTCGCGACGAAGACGTCCGCGAGCGGGTCGTCGGAGTCCATCATCAAAGATCACCTAGGAGGCTCGAACGGTGTTGACTCTTGCGCCGGTGTCCCCCGAGTCGCGGCGATAGCCTCGGGTCGCGTCCGTCGCGGGTCGCGTTCGCCCCGGGCTCTCCGACGACGCTCATAAGTCGCGGCTCCCCGTACGGGAGCGCGTGCAGGTCGTGGGCTACGAGTCGGGCGAAGGGCTCTACGTCGCCAGCGGCGGCGCGGTGGAGTTCGTCGAGGCCGACGCCGGAACGGAACTCGCGTACGGCCTCGACGACCGCCGCTGCGCGGGCACCGTCCACGACGGCGAGCACGTCGCCTGCGACGCCCCGGAGGCCCCCTACTGCGACGCCCACGGGAGCGTCTGGGTGTGCGCGCGGTGCACGGGGACGTGCCTGAAAGACGAGATGGACTGCCACGAGGAGCACGCGCTCTACCTCGCCGCGTTCGCCCCCGACGTGCTGAAGGTCGGCGTGACGCGGCTGTGGCGGCTGGAGACGCGGCTCCGCGAGCAGGGCGCGGACCGGGCCGCCCACGTCCGGACGTTTCCCGACGGGCGCGTCGCTCGACGGGTGGAGGCCGAGCTGGCGGAGGGCGACGACCTCGTCGACCGGGTCCGGGTGCCGACGAAGCTCGCCGGGTTCGGGCGCGCGGTCGACGAGTCGGCGTGGGAGGCGCTCCTCGATCGGTTCGACCCGATCGAGCGCTTCGACTTCGACTACGGGCTCGACCTCGACGAGCGCCCCGTGGCGGAGACGATGGCGGCCGGCACGGTGCGCGGCTGGAAGGGCCGGGTACTCGTGCTCGACCGCGGCGGCTCGACGTACGCGGTCGACGCCCGCGAGCTGGTCGGCCGCGAGCTGGCCGACGAGGTGCCGGACCGCGAACTGCAGTCGAGCCTGGGGGCGTTCGGGGAGTGACGGGCGGGCTCGCGGCGACCCTGTTCGGCGACCCGTTCGCCGCGATGAACACGATCGGCCTGGTCGCGTTCGCGCTTGTCGGCTCGACGAAGGCGATCCGGGAGGAGTTCGACCTGTTCGGCGTCGCGGTCGTCGGGCTGGCGATGGCGTTCGCCGGGGGCGTGACCCGCGATCTCCTCGTGAACCGGGTCCCGCTCGCCCTCCGGTCGCCCGCGGAGATCGCCCTCGGCCTCGTCGGCGTCGGCCTGGCCGTCGCCCTCAGCGTCGCGCTCGCCGACCCCGACACGCACCCGGTCACCCTCGTCGCGGACGCCGTCGGGCTCGCCGCCTTCGCGACGACCGGCGCGATCGTGGCGACCGACGCGGGCGTCTCCGCGTTCGGCGTCGTCGCCATCGCGACGATCAACGCGGTCGGCGGCGGCGCGTTCGCGGACATCCTCCTCGACCGCGCGCCGTTCATCCTCTTCGACGACTTCTACGCGAGCCCCGCGGTGCTCGGCGGGACCGCGTACTGGGCCGTCGGCGCGCTGGGCGCGCTGGGCGGGCTCGCGCCTGGTCGCGGTCGCGTACGGCTGGCGGCTCCCGACCGCCGGGTGGGTCGAACGGTTCGTGGAGCGCGTCACCGGCGAGTGGTGAGCCCCGCCCTCGGAGCGTTCAGCCCTCGAACCCGTTCTCCGCGACGAGGCCCCGCACGCCGACGTACGCGACCGCCGCGATGCCGACGTAGGCGACGACGAGGGCGGTCGTCGCCGCGTCAGCGCTGTCGATCGCGAGCCGCGCGACCGCGTTGGCCGGGCCGCCCGCCATCGCCGTGGCGCCGCCGAACAGGACCAAGACGCCGATCGAGTAGAGGAACTGCGCGGCCCGCCGGTCGGGCGCGAGCGCCGAGACGGCGACGGCGAGCGCGACGACGAGCGTCGTCAGCGCGGTCATCAACGCGAGGATCCGCGGGACGTTGGCGACGGACGTCCCGTTCGCGCGGAGCAGGAGCAGCCACAGCAGCGCCTGTCCGGGGGCGATCGCGACCGCCGCGAGCGCCTTCCCGTCGACGATCTCCCCCAGCGTGACCGGGGCGACCCGGAGCAGCTCCAGCGTCCCCTCGTCGATCTCCTCGGTGATCGAATCGACGGCGAGCGACCCGGAGATGAAGACGGGGAGGAAGACGAGGACGGGGATCAACACCGTGTACGTGAACGTGAAGTACGGGCTGGAGCCGGTCCGGTCCGGCAGGGGGAGCGGCGACTGGCTCAGGGAGGCGGCCCGGTCGGCGCGCTCCTGTCGCTCGTAGGTCCGCAGCAGCGCCCGGAGCTGGACGACGATCACGGTCGTCTCGACCGTCGCGTCCGGCGCCGTGACGCTCGCGACGACCCGCCCGTCGTCGCTCCGGTCCGCGACCACCACCGCGTCGGCGGCGTTGCGCTCGAAGGCGACGCGCGCGGCGGCGGCGTCCTCGTAGCGCGTCACCGAGGCCCCGTCGACCTCGCTCGCGGCGCGTTCGAGGTCGCTCACGGCGTCGCCCGCGCCGGCCACCTCGACCTCCGCGCCGCCGAGCGCGCCGGGGTCGTACATCGAGACGAGCCCGACGACGAGGAACGAGGAGAACGCGGCGATGAACAGCTGGATCGCGATCGCCAGCAGGATCGTCTTCTCGGCGCGCAGGCCCGCGAGCTCCCGGCCCGCGATCGTGAGGCGGCCGCTCCGCCCGGCGGTCGCGTCGCCTCGTTCCGCCCCGTCGCGTTCCGCCCGGTCGGCGTCACCCATGGAGGCTCACCACCCCGAAGTTGTACGCGGCGTGGATAAGCGTCGCCAGCGCCAGCGTCAGCGCGTAGCGCGTCCGGTCCCGGCTCGCCCCGACCGCGGCGACGGTCGTGGCGAGGCCGTGGAGGACGAGGGGCGCGAACAGCAGCGCTGCGAGGACGACCGGCGGGAGCCCCTCCACGCCGGCGACGCTCCCGAACGCGGCCCGGCCGACGTACAGCTCGGTGAGCCCGACCGCCTGCACGACCGCCGTGGCCTTCTCGGCGAGGAAGAAGCCGACCGCGGAGGCGAGCCCGACCGCGACGGCGACCCGGTCGGTCCGGGCGAAGACGCCGCGCTCGAAGCCGGCGTAGAGGTGGACGCTCTTGGCGACCTCCTCGACGAAGGCGATCGTCACGAGGAGCACCGGGATCGAGACCGTCACGGGGAGCGCGAACAGCGTCGCGACCGCCAGCAGCTCCGCGACGAAGACGAAGGGGATCGCGCAGGCGGTGAGGAACGCCACCGAGCCGAGCGCGCGGAGCCGCCGGCGGTCGGCGAGGTCACCGAGTCCGGCGTCCTCGACCGCCGAGAGCCGCACCGCGAGCGCGTCGAGGAGCTTCCGCGCCACCGGCTTCTGGGTGAACATGTCCTCTTCCCGGTAGACGCCGAGCCCGAGCCCGAACAGGAGCGCGGCGCCCAGCGACATCGGCGCGGTCGAAAAGAGCGCCTCGCCGGCCGAGACGGCCTCGCCCTGCAGGTCGAAGACGACGAGCGTCAGCGGCGACACCAGCGCGACGGGCGTCACGTTGGTGAAGACGGCGGGGACGAACGCGTACGTCGTGAGGAGCACGCTGACGCCGACCGTGACGAAGGTGAGCTCCTTGAACGACCGCGCGAACATCGCGCCGACGAACGTGGCCCCGAGGAACGCTAGGGCGACGGGGAGCACGGCGACCACCGAGAGGGCGCCGCCGCCCACGGCGACCGCGATGAGGGTCGTGACGAGGAGCGCGGCCGCGACGTACGGGAGGGTCTTCCCCGCGACGATGTCGACCGGGGAGAGCGGCGTGACGAGCAGGGGCTCCCCCCGCCGGTTCGTGCGCTCGTCGAGCACCGAGGAGCCGTACGCCTGGATGATGAAGTTCATCGGGACGAGGAAGACGAACGCCAGGAGCAGCGAGACGAAGGGGAACGGCGGCGAGATCGACCCCGGCGAGCCGACCGTGTCGGCGCCGAACGTCCCGCCGCCGACCGAGGGGACGGCGAGGCCGCCGCCCCCGCTTCCGGCGTTGCTCGCGGCGTCGTCGGTCGCGGTGTCGCCGGTCGCGGCGTCGGTCCCGTCGCCGTCGCCGCTTCCCGAACCGCCCCCGCTCCCGTCGCCCGAACCGCCATCGTCGCTGTCACCCCCCTCCCCGAGCGTCGGGCCGTCGTCGAGCGCGCTCGTCCGCCCGACGTACCGGAGGGTGACGGTGACCGGGAAGGCGGCGGTCGCGTTCTCCTCGGCCGCCATCAGCCGCTCGTTGTGCGCCTCGACGGCCTCGCGGAACTCGGCGGCCGCGGCCTCGCCCTTCCGCATGTCGCCGGCGCCGACGGCGACGGACTCGACGCCGCCGGACCCGCTCCGCCGGTCGAGGACGACGAGGTCCGCCGTGTCGCCGAGCGCGGCGCCGTCGACGGGCACGTGCGTCAGCGCGGGCGCCGCCTCGACCGCGTCCGCGTACGGGGAGTCGCCGTCGACGGCGACGCGGTACACGTCGCGGTCGACGTCGAGCCCGACCGCGCCGACCGCGAGCCCCCCGCCGAGGACGGCGCCGGCGACGAGTACGAGCGCGAGCGCCGCGGCCAGCGTGCGGCGGTCGACCCCGCCGCCGGCGCGGGCGACCTCCCAGCGCGCGACCCGGAGGACCCTCCGGAGCCGGTCGATCACTCGGCCCCCTCCTCGACCCCCTCGATCGCCCCGCTCCCGGCGGCGTACCGCCCGGGCATCGGCCGCCCGACGATGTCGAGGAACACGTCCTCCAGGCTCGGCTCGCGGGTCCGGATGTCGACGACCTCCCCGCCCGCCTCCGCGGCGGCCGCCCGGACGGCCTCGACCGCGTCCATGTCGGGCACGGCGGTTCGGAACCGGTCGCCGACCGCCTCGGTCGCGCCCTCGGGGTCGTCGAGGGTCTCGCCCAGCCGGTCGGTGGCGGCGGGCGCGACGTCGGTGAACACGTGGTACGTCGTCTCGCCGTGTCGCTCGCGGATCCCGTCGACACTCCCGCGGGCGACGATCCGGCCCTCGTTCATCACCACGACGCGGTCGCAGACGGACTCGACGTGGTAGAGGTTGTGCGCGGAGAAGACGACGGTCTTGCCGGCCGCGCGCAGCTCCCGAGTGAACTCCAGCACGGAGTTCGTCGTCACCGGGTCGAGCCCGGAGGCCGGCTCGTCGTACACGAGCACGTCCGGGTCGTTGACGAGCGACCTTGCGATCGCGACCTTGCGTTTCATCCCCTTCGACATGTCGCCGAGCCGGCGCTCGCGGTGGTCCAGTTCGAGCCGGTCGAGCGCGGCCGCGATGCGCTCGTCGGCGACGTCGCTCGGCACGTCGTACAGGTCGGCGAAGAACTCCAGGTACGACAGCGGGGTCATCTCCTCGTATAAGGGCGACTCCTCGGGGAGGAAGCCGAGCCGCCGTCGCATCTCCGGGTCGTCGGAGGGGAAGCCGGCGACCTCGACCTCGCCCTCGGTTGGCTCGACGAGCCCGGCGAGCACCTTCAGCGTCGTCGTCTTCCCGGCGCCGTTCGGGCCGACGATGCCGAACACCTCGCCCTCCGCGACGGAGAAGTCGCTGTCGACGACCGCCGCGAAGTCGCCGTACGCCTTCCGCAGCCCCGCCACCTCGATCATGGATCGCGGTCGGCCGCGGCCCGGGTTAAACCCACCTCCGCGGCTATCAGCCGCGAGAACGGCGGTCGGGGACGCGGGTGTCGCGCCGCTGGCCGGGACGTCGCGCCTCGTGACACACGTGGAGACGGGCCAGCGTCCCGCGGGGGTCGGTCGGGTCGCGTCACCGGGACACGGCCCCACGGCCGCCGGTAGCCTTACGGCGCCCCTGCGAGAACCCCGTCGCATGACCGACCGAGGGGACGCGACCGACCGTCAGCGCCGCCCCGCCGACGGCGACGCCCCCGACGCGGGCGACGCGGCCGACGGGGGGTCGGCCGTCGCTCCCCCCGACGCGGGGGCCCCGGAGCCCGCCGTCGACCCCGCGGTCGCGGGGACGACTCGCGAGGAGCTCCAGCGGACGTTCGACTACCAGGTCGAGCGGCTCCGCGAGATCGACAACAAGGCGATCGAGATCCTGAAGGCGAACCTGCTGCTCATCGGGATCGTCGTCACCGGCGGCTCCATCGTCGTCCAGACGACGGTCGACCTGGCCGTCTTCCTGAACCCCTTCACCGTCGTCGGCGGGCTCCTCCTGCTCGCGTCGACCGGACTGGCCGCCGTCACCTACACCGCCTCCGACCTCCGCGGCGGGCTGTCGATAGACGCCGTCGACGCCGTGGTCGCCCGCGAGCGCTCCGGCGTGGAACCGGGGCCGGACGGTCCCGGAGGGGACGCCGGGTTCGACGAGCGGCTCCTCCGGAGCTACGCCGAGTGGATCGACTACAACGCCCGCGTCACCGCGGTCAACGACCTGTTGGCGACGGTGACGGTCCTCCTGATCTTCGTCGCCTTCGTCTACGTCATCGCCGGCGTCGCGGTCGGGGCGGCGGGCCTCTCCCCGGTCGAATCCTGGGTCTCGTTCGCCGTGCTCACGGCGTTGTCCGTCGTGTTCACGTGGGTCTCCGCGCACATGGACCACCTCGGGCCGGAGACGACGCACCCGGCGGCGTCGTTCGTCGGAATCCCGCTCTCGAAGGGCGGCGACAGGCGACAGGCGTGGTCGTCGCTGCGGGCCATGCTCGGCCGAGCGCCGACGGAAGCGGAGGAGCTCGGCGTCCCGGAGACGGACTCGGAGGTCGGGGAGAGGGGCTCGGAGGTCGGGGAGCGTCGCGAGACGGACCGCCCGGAGCGGTGAGGAGCGAGACGGCGGAGAACGGGACGACGGGAGACAGGGCGGGACGAGGAGTGCGGACGGCGAACCGACCGGTACCCGCGTCGGGGAAATCGGGAAACCGCGGGGTGCGACGGGGTTACTCCTCCTCTTCTTCCTCTTCCTCGACGGGACCTCGGCCCCGTCGCCAGACTCCCTTCGCCGAGGTGTCGTGCGGTGCCGTGTGCGAGACGTCTTTCATGGTGTCGCGGTCGTCGGCCATCTTGACGCTCGATAGCGCGGATCCCCGTATTAACCCTTCGTGGAAAGAGATAATGAGACCTGATACCATTTAAGGAATTAATATGCGTCGGCTTAACTGCGACGGGAGCGTTTAACGAACCGTGAATTACCGGTCTCGTTCGGGCGAGGAATCGGACGAACGTTTCGATTCCGACGGGGCCGTCGACGTCGGCGGGCGTTCCGGTTCGGACCGGTGCGGCGGCGGCTCGGCGTCGACGGTCGTCCGCGAGGGGGCGACGCTCGCCGTGGGTCGCGACGTCGGGGTCGGGCCGGCGGTCGCCGCCGAGGCGCTCCGCGACACCCGCGCCTGGCCCGACTGGGGGCCGGCGATCGAGGCGGTCGAGAGCGACGACCGGTACGTGACTCGGGGGACGACCGGGCGGGTCCGGGTCGGCGGCACGTGGCTCCCGTTTCGCGTGACCGCGTGCAACGGCCGACGCTGGGACTGGCGGGTCGCGGGGGTGCCGGCGACGGGTCACCGCGTCGACGGCTACGCCGGGGAGTCGGGCCGGAGTCGCGTCGTCATCGAGGTGCCGGTTGTCGCGGCGTGGTACGTCCCCCTCTGCCGGCGCGCGCTCGATCGGTTCGCGACGCTCGTGGAGTCCTGACTGGGCCGTTCGGTCTCGTGTCCCCGCTCAGTTCTCGTACCCCTCCGCGAACGGGTCGATCTCCGCGCTGCCGGGGTCCTCCTCGTCGCGGGCGAACCCCGGCCCCTCGGTCGCCAGCTCGAAGACGAGCCCGTCGGGGTCGCTGAAGTAGATGCTCTTGAAGTAGGTGCGGTCCTTCACCTCGGAGACCCGAACCCCCTGCTCGCGGAGGTGCGCCTGCCACTCGCGGAGCGTCTCCTCGTCTTCGACGCCGAACGCGAAGTGGTGGCTCGCGCCCGGGCCGGGCGCGCCCTGCGAGTTCGGGTACTCGAAGTAGGTGACGTTCGTCCCCGGCTCCCCCTCCGGCGTGGAGGAGAAGTAGTAGTGGGGCGTCCCCGGGTCGTCGTAGTTCTGGGTCCGCTTGACCGTGTACCAGCCGAGCGCGTCCTCGTAGAACGCGACCGTCTCGTCCATGTCGGTGCAGATGTTCGTCACGTGGTGCAGTCCGGTGGTGGGCGGGGCGTCGGTCATGGTCGTGTGTCGGGTGGTCGCGGAGTCAGTTAGTGGTACTGGCGGGTCGAAAGAACGGTCAGAAGGCGTCGCGTCCGGTTAGAACGGTCGCGTTCGATCAGAACGGTCGCGTTCGGTTCGGAACGGTCGCATCCGGTCAGAACAGGCCGAGGCCGAGCGCGTAGGGCCACGCGGTGCCGCCGACGGCGAGCAGCGCGACCGCGGCGCCGGCGCCGTAGACGTTCTTCAGGAAGCTCGTCATCTCGCTCTGCTTCTCCTCGGGGTCGTCGATCGACCAGAAGTCGTGCATCGTCACGGCGGAGACGAGCAGGAAGGCGGCGAGCGCGCCGGCCGCGACCACGGGGAACGCGCCGACCACGATCCCGAGCCCGCCGAGCACCAGGACGAGCCCGGAGGCGACCACGGAGAAGCGCGGCGCCGGCAGCCCCTTGAACTCGGCGTAGCCGGCCATCGTGTCGAGGTCCATGAAGTGGTTCAGGCCCATGAACGCGAGCGTGGCGCCGAACAGGATCCGACCGATCAGGAACAGTTCGCCCGCGAGGGGGGCGTCGAGCTGCAGCGGTAGCGTCGTGAATTCAGCTAACATCGTGTAACTACGTATACGGACGTAACCTATTTATCGCTTCCCGGACAAAAGGGTAAGTAGGTAACACCGATGTCATCGCAGGAACTCGCCGGCTCCGACCCGGCGGAAACGACCGATACGGAGGCTGAGACGGACACGTCCTCGGCCCCGGCCTCCGCGTGTCCCGTCGTCGACTCGCTCGAACAGATCGGCTCGCGCTGGCGGCTCGTCGTCCTCCACGAGCTGTTGAACGGCGAGTCGCGCTTCAACGAGCTCAAGCGCGAGACGGACGCGAACGCCCGCACGCTCTCGCGCGTGCTCGACGACCTCCAGGAGACGGGGTTCGTCGACCGGCGGCTGGAGGAGGAGTCGCCGGTGGCGACGTACTACAGCCTCACTCCAAAGGGGGAGTCGCTCGCGCCCGTCTTCGAGGAGATCGACGAGTGGGCGCACGAGTGGCTCGCCGAATGTAGCGGATAGTAGGAGCTCAGTTGCGGGAACGTCGGTTGTTTGTAACTGAGAGTCGATTCTGTGACCCTCTGTTCATGAACGGTCGGAATCGCGGTGAACACCTCTAAAATCACAGCCGCTCGGCTATACGTGACTGGTGCTGGATCGACGCTGACCACTTCCAAAGCCCCAGCCGTGAGGCGGGCACACGCTCGCTGCGCTCCTCAGTCGCTCGTTTTACTCGCTCCCTGCGGTGCTTACGTTCCCTGCGCCCGCCTCACGGCTGCCCCTTTGAGTCCCGTCCCGGACAGCACCGCAGCCTCACGCCTCCCCAGCCTCGTCGGTGGTCCTCCGCTTCGCTCCGGACCACCGACTCCCTCGCGCGTGCGGTTCACGGCCTGTCGGCCGCTCACCGGCACGCGCCGCCGCACCGCCTCCCATGCATCAGAGCCGACGCGGCCGTTCGTTCCTGTACAGTGGCTCTGTTGAAATCCTCAGTAGGTGATATGTTTTCGGAGCCGTGCTGAATAGAGGGCGCGTGTCGGGCACCCGAAAAATGAGGTGCCGGCTATTGCTCCGTATCAATAAAGTATGTGCGGTGTAGCCTCAATACTCGCCAAAGTATACAAAAACCGATTGTAATAACCCTGAGCGTACATACCCGACACGAGTCCTACTACAAGTGATACACTACTCCGACGAGAGGGCCTGTTTACTCTCGAAGGAGATGGGTAGTTCCAATTCGACCGTCGTTCCACCGTGTGTGTTTTCGGCTACGGACACTGCTCCTCCGATACGTCGGGTGAGCCACTGCATCGTCCACAGTCCGATGCCTGTGCTGTGAGCCGTTGGTGTCTCTTGAGCATTTTCTAACGAGCGCTTCTCTAACTCGGGGATTCCAGGTCCGTCGTCTTTGATGCTGACAACAACCCGGTCCGATCTTGACGACGGCGCGGTCACTGAGATGCTCAGCTCCGGTGCCTCACAGTGTTGGAGTGCGTTCTCAATAGGCATCTGAAGGATCACGCGAAGCACCTCTCGGTCACCGGTCACCGTCACGTCGTCGCCGGTAACGTTGATTTCGGCCTCGGGAAACTCTTCGCCGTACTCGGTGACCAAGGCACCGATGACCGAGCTGAGTTCGACATTATCCACAGTGCCGATACGGTCAATTGCGTCGTCAAAAGCACGCACCTTCTCGGATAGCTCCGTGAGGTCTACCGAGGTAGTCCTGATCATGTCAACACCCGTCTCAGCCCGTTCTACAGACGACTGTTGTAGGTCAGCCAATAAATTCTCCAACAGGCGAACCTCGGACTGGAGATCCCGACCTTCTTTTGATGTCTTCTCGATCGAGTCCAGTAGTTCCTGTCGTTCTGTTTTTATTTCTTCCGGGACATTGAGTTTCTCCAGCTCGTCCTTCACCAGATCAGCATGCCCGAGTATGACATTCGCACGGTTCCTGATATTATGCCGTAATACCCGATTCATCACGCTGAGTCGCTGCTCACGTTCCTTATCAACCGTGATGTCTCGGAGGATACCGCGGACTTTCTCTGTTCCCTCTTCTTCGACACGCTCTCCAGCCACACGGACCCAGCGTTCGTACCCGTCAGCTGTCCGCCGTCGGGCCTCAATCTCGAACGGAGAGCCTTCCTCCCGACAAGCGGTGATCGCGTCACGTATGTCTTGACGGTCATCAGGGTGATACAGTGTGATGACCTCCTCTAGTGGGAGGGGATAGTCGTCATCTCCGTGTAGTTGGCTCATGCCGGCCGTTCCCCTGAGGATGTCTGTGTTGAGATCAAGCTCCCAACCGCCGATGTCCGCCAGTTCCTCGCTTCTAACCAGCCATTCCAGTCGCTCTTCGCGAGACTTCACGTGAGTGATGTCGTCGAGTCCGACCACGACACACTCAACGTCACCCTCCTCGTCCAACACCGGAGCAGAGTGGCTTGAGAGCCACTTTTTTGTCCCATCCGGCAATTCGATCCAATGTTCTAAGCCGAGAACTGGCTCTCCAGTCTGTAGGACTTTCGTCACTGGGTGCTCGTCGGAAGCAATCGGTGTGCCGTCGTCATAGGTTATATTCCACTCTTGATCTTTGTACGTCCGATCGGTGATTTCTTCTCGTTCTAGATTAAGAATATTTTCGGCACGCCTATTCGCCCGTGATATGTTCCCAGACGGTTCTACGACAACGATACCAATGGGAGCGACCTCGAAGACCCGGCTGAGTAGATCACGAGCACGCTGTCTGTTCATTTGCTGGGTAGTGTCCTCGATCGTCAACAACGCAAAGCGAGGCTCTCCGTCACCGACTGGACTCACCGTCCCCTCTACTTGTCTCGTTTTTCCCTCGACGCCGATCTGAATGTCGGCCGGCCGTGTCTCTCCACAGTCGAATACCTCTTCGATGGTGGTACGGAGATGCTCAAGCTGAGAGGACCGAAGCGCGTTCCACAGCGTCTTGCTTGTCAGCTCTTCGCCGCCATCGTCGAGTAACTCGTGATCGCTGTCGTTCCGGAGTTCCTCAACGACAAGACCGTCCGAGTCGATCAAAAGCGCAACCTCGGCTGTGGCGTCAAGAAGGCTCTGGAGAACCAGTCTGGTTGGCGGGGTCTCACTCATGATTTGTCTCGCATCTCAGGTCTCAAAACAACGACTTGCCCAAGCAGACTAAAGTTTTGGCTCTGTTGAAATCCCACTCTTCAGATGTATTCTCGACTGAAACAGCTGACCGGTGAAGAGTGCGTATTGATCGTCGAGGATTCTGCCAACTCAGAGGAGTGTCTGGATAGTCGTGCGAGGTACAGGGCGCTTATCTCCTACACGCTGCGCTCAGTAGTTGAGGTCGCACTTCTCAATCATGGGTCGGGAATTATACATAACCTTACACGAACTCTCCTTGTTCAGACATCTCGAACTCAAACCGTGCTCCACCATCGGTTCCATTAGCTACAGACAGCTCCCAGCCGTGGGCTTCCACGATTCGTTTTACGATAGTTAACCCGAAACCAGTACCACCCTGTGCCGACGAGTGTCCCGGTTCGAGCACCTCGTCACGCTTTTCGACTGGAATTCCTGGTCCATTGTCTTCGACGTAGATCCCAAGTTCGTTGTGACAGCCGACACGAACGGTCACGTCGGATCCACCGTGTTCAACAGCGTTTCGGAACAGGTTCTCGAACACGTGGCGTAACCGGTCAGGGTCTGCTTGAAAGGTCATTTCGTCGACAATCTCAATAGTTGCCTCGCCTGTGTCTACTGTCGCCCAGCATTTCCCGACAAGGTTAGTCAAACTGACCGACTCCGTTTCGCTTATTATATCGCCTTGGCGAGCAAGCGTCAACGTATCCTCGACGATCGCCTCCATCCGGTCAAGCGCCTGTAGTAGTGGATCAAGATGCTCGCTTTCTCCCTGCTCAGCAAGGAGTGCAGCGCGACCCTGTGCGACGTTGAGCGGACTGCGCAAATCGTGGGAGATAACACTCGCAAACTCTCCGAGCCGCTCGTTCTGCTGACGTAGTTGTCGCTCACGTTCGACGCGTTCAGTCACGTTCCGAGTGACCCCAACGAGGCGAGTTATCTCACCATCGGAGACTACCGGCGCAAGTTTTGTCTGCCAGAATCGTGCTCCTTCGCTGACCCGGAGTTCCTCCTGATACGAGATTGGTTCGCCGGCCTTGACACAGCGGTGATAGTTCGCCGCTAACTCAGCGCCCTGTTCTTCACCGAACACGGCCTGTGGTGTCTGGCCCTGTACTTCCTCGGTAGTAATCCCAGTCTGGCGCTCATAGGAGGGGCTGAGGCGCTCAAACTCGAATCGGACACCATCCCCATCTTCCTCAACATTCATCAGAAAGATGGCGTCCTCCACGCTGTTCAAAACGGCTTCGTACTCTTCGGCAAGCTCTCGCGCTTCGCGTTCGTGCTCTTTTCGCTCAGTAATGTCTCGACTGCTAAGCAGAATCCCATCGATGATATCGTCGTCAACTCGATTCCGCATTGTGGCCTCAATCCAGCGCCACGAGCCGTCGGCGTGGCGGAATCGGACTTCAACAGTCTCGGATTCGGAAGGGTTTGAGAGAACAGCCTCCAGCGCGTCGGCGTTTCGCTCCCGATCCTCGGGATGGACGAATTCGAATCCCTCGTGGCCAACCAATTCGCCGGGATCGTAGCCGAGAATCCGTGTGATGGCCGGACTAACGTAGGTTATTGTCCCGTCAGTATCGACGACTGTCACGAGATCATTTACCTCCTCAACGAGCGTCCGATACCACTCTGGCTTGTGATTATTATTCTCTCGGTGGGTTGTATCGTTATCCATCGATTATAATGAGTCCAGTACACGTGTAAGCATATTAAAATCGTGCACCATCTCCGGTTGAAGCACCACTTTTTGTTCTATATATGGGGGTGGTGGCCAAGATCTTGCTGAGTATACCCTCTGTATTCAGCAGCTGGTTCCTATCAGCATCTGAGGATTTCAACAGAGCCTGTACAGTGTATTCGAGGAGAGGGCCCTCGACGGCGAAACGCACAGTACCCTCCGACCCGTACGAGCAGGCGTGTACGCCGGACTGAAGAACACCCCCTGTTGCCTCTGCGGTCGCGACGAGACCCACACCCGGATCGCGGTGCCGCCGCGGGCGCTCGGGCTGATGGAGAACGGCGACCCCATCTCGTGGCGCGACGTCGTCGGGACGGTGACCCTTCGCTTCTGCGCCGACGACTGGGACCTCGTGAGCGACCTCGCCATCGAGATGGACACCCATCCGCTCTCGCGGTGTAACGCGGCGCACGTCTCGCTCGACCTCCGCGAGGACCACGAGGCGCTGCTGTCGGCGGTGAAGGGCGAGACCGACCAGACGGAGCTGGAGTCCAGGCTCGCCGCGGAGGCCGAGGCGACGCTCGACGCCGTCGACGACCCCTACACCGAGGAGCGCGACGTGGTCGAGGCGATCGTCGTGCTGCGCGCCCTGGAGGAGCTCGGCGTCCGCGACCCGCCGAACGACCCGGTCGCGCCGTAGCCGCGCGGAGCGGTCGCCTGGGGTCGAGCTACCACCGCACCTCGAACCCGTCCAGTCCCTCGGGCGGCTCGTACGTCGCGTCGACCTCGTCGACGTCGGCCGCTTTGCTCCCCGTCTCGCACCACGCGACCATCTCGCGGACCGCGTCCTCCGGCCCCTCGAAGACGGCCTCGACGCGCCCGTCGTCGAGGTTGCGCACCCAGCCGTCGACCCCCTTCTCGCGGGCGGTGTCGCGGGTCGTCGCCCGGTAGTAGACGCCCTGCACGCGCCCCGAGACGTACACGTGTGCTCGCGTGCGGTCGGTCATCGCGAGAGCGTGCGCCCGCCGCCGGCTTAAACGCGGCGCCGAGGGATCGCCCGTTTCAACCGAAGGCCGGCGGCCGCCGATCGGGAAGAGACCGACGACGGTCCGCAACCGACGACTTCTAACGAACGGCCGCCGACACGCCGGGTATGGACCTGTTCGGAACCGCGGGGATCCGCGGGAGCGCGACGGAGCGGGTCACCCCCGAGCTCGCGCTCGCGGTGGGACGCGCCGTCGCGGCGGAGATACGAGCGGACGCCGAGAGCGACGGAGACGGGTCGGACGCGGACGACGCGCATCCCGCCGAGATCGTGCTCGCCCGCGACGGCCGCGTCACCGGCCCCGCGCTCGCGGCTGCGACCGAGTCCGGGCTCGCGTCGGGCGGGGTGCGAGTGCTGCGCGCCGGGCAGTTGCCGACGCCGGCGCTCGCGCACGCCTCGCGGGGGCGCTACGGCGTCATGCTCACCGCCTCGCACAACCCCCCGACCGACAACGGGGTCAAGCTGTTCCGGGACGGCAGCGAGTTCGACCGCGAGGCCGAGCGCGCCGTCGAGGAGCGCGTGGCGGGCGAGGCGCCGCCGGCGGCGTGGGACGCGTGGACCGAGTCCGAGCGCGTCGAGCCGCTCGGCGGCTACCTCGCCGACGTCGTCGCGTACGCCGAGCGGTTCGGCGCCCCGCTCGACGGGCTCCGGGTCGCGGTCGACTGCGGGAACGGGATGGCCGCCCCCGCGACGCCGACCGTGCTCCGCGAGCTCGGCGCCGACGTCGTCACGCTCAACGGGAACGTCGACGGCCACTTCCCCGGCCGCGGGAGCAAGCCGACCCCGGAGACGCTCCGCGACCTCCGGGCGTTCGTCGCCGACGCGAACGAGGGCGTCGCGGAGCCGGGGCGTCCGGACGCGGGCGGCGAGGGCGACGCCGGAGGCGACGGCGACGCCGAGGCCGAGGGGTTCGCCTTCGGGATCGGTCACGACGGCGACGCCGACCGGATCGTGGTCGTCGACGCCGACGGCGAGGTGGTCCACGAGGACACCGTCCTCGCGCTGCTCGCGGAGCGGTACACGCGCGCGAGCGACGCCGCCGACCCCGTGGTCGTCACGACGCCGAACGCCTCGGGCCGGATCGACGAGCGCGTCCGCGAGGCGGGCGGGCGCGTCGAGCGCGTGCGGCTCGGCGCGCTCCACGAGGGCATCGCCGCGGTCCGGGCGGACGCCGACGACGCCGGCGCCCTCGGCGAGGCGGGCGCGGTCGGGGAGGCGGGCGCCGCCGGCGAGGTGGGAACCGACACCCGCGTCGTCTTCGCCGCCGAGCCGTGGAAGCACGTCCACGTCGCTCACGGCGAGTGGATCGACGGGGTCGCGTCGGCGGCCGTGATCGCCCGGCTCGTCGCCGACGAGGGGCTCGACGGGCTCCGCGAGCCGATCACCGAGCGGCCGTACCGCAAGGTCAGCGTCGACTGCCCCGACGACGCGAAGGCCGGGGCGATGGAGCGGCTGGAGACCGCGCTCCCGGCGGCCTTCCCCGACGCGACCGCGAGCACCGAGCACGGGGTCCGGCTGGAGTTCCCGGACGCGTCGTGGGCGCTCGTCCGCCCCTCGGGCACGGAGCCGTACGTCAGGGTGTACGCCGAGAGCGACGCGGTCGACGAGCTGATCGCGGACGTCGAGGCGGCCGTCGAGGAGGCGGTGGCCGCGGCCGGCGACGCGTAGCCGACCGATCATTCCCGACATACCGCTCCCGTCGGCCATCCGACATACCGCTCCCGTCGGCCCCCGGAGACCACGGACGTGAACACGTTCGGGTCAAACCCGGGCGAGCGGGCGGCGTTCCCGCCGAAGCGCTCCGGGAACGTCCGATACCGCGTCGTCGAGAGCGACGAATTTATGACGTGTTCGCGCGCCAATACAGGTGACATGGTATCCGATCTCGATCGGCGGCGGTTCGTCAAGGCGGCAAGCGCAGCAGGCCTCGTCGGGCTCGCCGGCTGTAGCGGCGGCCCGAGCGGCGACGGGTCGGACGGCTCGGACGGCTCCGACGGCTCAGACGGCTCGGACGGCTCCGACGGCGACGACTCGGGCGACGGGTCCGACGGAGGCGACGAGCCGGCGGCGAACGTCGGGATGGTGTACGCGACCGGCGGCCTCGGCGACGGGTCGTTCAACGACCAGGCCCAGCAGGGGGCCCTCGCGGCGGAGGAAGAGCTCGACATCTCGTTCCAGGAGGCACAGCCCGACGAGGTGGCCCAGTTCAGTAACTTCCAGCAGCAGTTCGCGGAGTCGAGCGACCCGGACTACGACCTGGTGTGCTGTATCGGCTTCCTGCAGGCCGACTCGCTGTCGGAGACCGCGGAGTCGTACCCCGACCAGAACTTCATGATCGTCGACTCGGTGGTCCAGGCCGACAACGTCGCGAGCTACACGTTCCGGGAGCACGAGGGGTCGTACCTCGCGGGCCTGATGGCGAGCCTGCTCACCACCCGCGACTTCTCGGCGGGCGCGGGCTCGACCGCGGGCGACTCCACGAACGTCGGCTTCGTCGGCGGCGTCGAGTCCGACCTGATCCAGAAGTTCCAGGCCGGCTTCGAGGCCGGCGTCGCCGCCGGCAGCGACGACGTCGACGTCAGCGTCAACTACACCGGCAGCTTCAACGACCCCGCGGCGGGCCGCGAGGCGGCGACCGCGATGTACAACAGCGGTTCCGACATCGTCTACCACGCGGCGGGGAACACGGGCACCGGCGTCTTCCAGGCGGCACAGGAGCAGGACGGATTCGCGATCGGCGTCGACCGCGACCAGTCGATCACGCGCCCCGACTACGCCGACGTGATCCTCGGGAGCATGGTCAAGCGGGTCGACACGGCCGTCTACAACGCGATCGAGGCGACCGTCGAGAGCGAGTTCCCCGGCGGCTCGAACGTCGCGCTCGGGCTCGACAACGAGGGCGTCGCGCTCGTCTACGGCGACCAGCTCGGCTCCGAGATCCCGCAGGACGTCAGGGACGAGGTCTCGACCGCGCGCGAAGACATCGTCGCCGGGGACGTTTCCGTTCCTTCGTCGCCCTCGAACGTCTGACGGAGCGGGCGCTCGCTCCGGTCGGATCGCCGGCCGCTCGCCGGTCCGTGCGGACCGAACCATATCCAAACATATTCACCCGACCTCGAACCAGGGGGTAGTAGACCAATGGCCTCAGCCGTCCACCTCGACGGGATCACGAAGCGGTTCCCCGGCGTCGTGGCGAACGACGACGTCGACCTGCGGGTCGAGCGCGGCACCGTCCACGCCCTCCTCGGCGAGAACGGGGCCGGGAAGACGACGCTGATGAACGTGCTCTACGGCCTCTACGAACCCACGTCGGGGACGGTCCGGCTCGACGGGGACCCCCACGCGTTCGACTCCCCGCGGGACGCGATCGACGCCGGGATCGGGATGATCCACCAGCACTTCATGCTCGTGGACCCGATGACCGTCACCGAGAACATCACGCTCGGCAACGAGCCGCGGAAGTGGGGCGGACTCGCCGTCGACCGGGCCGGCGCGCGCGAGGCCGTCGTCGAGCTCGCCGACCGCTACGGCTTCGACGTCGATCCGGACGCGCGGATCGAGGACGTCTCCGTGGGCGAACAGCAGCGCGTCGAGATCCTGAAGGCGCTGTACCGCGGCGCCGACACGCTGATCCTGGACGAGCCGACCGCGGTGCTGACTCCCCAGGAGGTCGACGAGCTGTTCGACGTGCTCGACGAGCTCACTTCGCAGGGGAAGACGATCATCTTCATCACCCACAAGCTGGGCGAGGCGATGCGCGCGGCCGACGAGATCTCCGTCCTCCGGGACGGCCGGAAGGTCGGGACGGTCGACGCGGACACCACCACCCAGGAGGAGCTCGCGGAGCTGATGGTCGGCCGCGAGGTCCTCCTCGACGTCGACCACGGGACCGCGGAGACGGGCGAGGTCGTCGCCTCGGTCTCCGAGGTCGTCGTCGAGGACGACCGCGGGGTCCGGGCCGTCGACGGCGTCTCGTTCGACGTCCGCGGCGGCGAGGTGTTCGGGATCGCCGGCGTGGACGGAAACGGGCAGTCGGAGCTCGTCGAGGCGGTGACCGGGCTCCGGACCCCCGACGCGGGCGAGGTCCGGTTCCGGGGCGAGGACGTCACGACCGCCTCGCGGCGGGACCGGATCGAGGCCGGCATGGCGTACGTCCCCGAGGACCGCCAGGAGCGCGGCCTGGTGATGGAGTTCGACCTCGTCGAGAACGGGCTGCTCGGGAGCCAACACGGCCGCGAGCTCGCCGCCAACGGCCGGATCGACTGGGAGAAGACGCGCGGGCACGCCGAGGCGATCATCGACGAGTACGACGTGCGGCCGCCGGACGCGGACGCCGACGCGGAGTCGCTCTCCGGCGGCAACCAGCAGAAGTTCATCGTCGGTCGGGAGTTCGAGCGCGACCCCGAGCTGGTCGTCGCCTCGCACCCGACGCGGGGCGTCGACGTGGGCTCGATCGAGTTCATCCACGAGCGGCTCCTGGAGCTCCGGGAGCGGGGCGTGGCGGTCCTCCTCGTCTCCTCGAAGCTGGAGGAGGTACAGGGGCTCTCGGACCGCCTCGCGGTCGCGTACGAGGGCGAGTTCGTCGACGTGGTCGACCCGGACGAGACGACGGAGGAGGAGCTCGGCCTGCTGATGGCCGGGGAGCGACCGGGCGGCGGTGGCGGGGACGGCCCGGCGGCGGCGGGGAACGAGGACGCGGACGAGCCGGAACGGAACGCGGAGGCGGACCTCGCGGACGCCGCGGACGGTGAGCGGGCGTGAGCGCCGCCGACCGCGCGCGCGACGCGCTCTCTCGGCTCGTCGACGCCTCCGCGGCCGAGCGGGTCCTGATCAGCACGGCGGCGCTCGTCCTCTCGGTCCTCATCGGCGCGGCGCTGGTGCTCGTGGCCGGTCGGATGACGACGTGTACCGCCGGCGAGGCGGTGTACTACCTTGGGGTCGGGTTCTGTTACGACCCGGTCGTCGTCTTCGACCGCCTCTTCCTCGGGGCGCTCGGCGACCCGCTCAGCGGCGGCTGGTCGCCGAACGGGCAGTTCGCGGTCACGCTCCGCGAGACGACGCTGCTGATCTTCACCGGGCTCTCGGTCGCGCTGGCGTTCCGCGCCGGGATCTTCAACATCGGGACGCAGGGCCAGATGGTCGTCGGCGCGCTGGCGACCGCGCTCGGCGTCCTCTGGGCGTCGTCGCTCGTGTCGGGCGCGCTCGGCACCGTCCTCCTGATCCCGTTCGGGCTCCTCGTCGGCGCGGTGTTCGGCGGGCTCTACGGCGCGGTCCCGGGCCTGCTGAAGGCGTACGCCGACGCCAACGAGGTGATCACGACGATCATGCTCAACTTCATCGCGACCGGCGTCGCGCTGTACCTGGTCAGCGGGATCTTCAAGGACCCGAACAGCGCCGCGAACCAGACCGTCCCGCTCCCCGAGTTCGCGCAGTTTCCGGCGCTGCTGTTCGGCGCCCGACAGGACTTCTCCGTCGTCGCGCTCGGCTTCGGCCTCCTCGCCGTCGCCGGGCTGTACTACGTCCTCGAACACACCGCCTTCGGGTACGACGTCCGGACGAGCGGCGTCCAGCCCGAGGCGGCCGAGTACGGCGGCGTCGACGCCAAGCGCACCGTCGTCGCGAGCCTGTCGCTGTCGGGCGCGCTCGGCGGGATCGCCGGCGCGATGTACGTGATGATGGTGCTCGGGACGTTCCAGACGGGGATCCCGGCCTACGGGTTCGACGGGATCACCGTCTCGATCCTCGCCGGCAACAACCCGCTCGGGGTCGGCGTCGCCGCGCTGCTGTTCGGCGTGTTGAAGAGCGGGACGACGGTCGTCCAGTTCGCGACCGACGTTCCGCCCCAGCTCGTCGGCGTCCTCCGCGGGCTCATCATCCTGTTCGTTGCGATGCCGGAGTTCTTCCGCCTGCTGGCCCGCGGGCTGCCGGGAACGGGCTCGAAGCCGGAGGCGGTCGCGACCGACGGCGGGACCGCCGCCGACCGGGGAGGTGAGACCGATGAGTGACGCGCCCGCGGGCGGCGCCGCCGACGGCGACGAGGCCGACGACGCCGAGGACGCCGACGCCGCGATCTCGGCCGAGGGCGCCGACGAGGAGGGCCTCCTCGACCGGTACTCGACCCGGGCGCTCGTCGCCGGCGCGACCGTCGCCGCCGTCGCCGCGCTGCTGCTCGCCGGGCTGCTGTTCCCGGACTCGCTCGCCGGGACGCTCGCGGACGTGCTCACGAGCGAGAACACGCTCGCGGCGGCGCTGCGGCTCTCCGTGCCGATCGCGTTCGCCGCCCTCGGCGGGATCTTCGCGGAGAAGTCGGGCGTCATCAACATCGGGCTGGAGGGGCTCCTGATCATCTCGGCGTTCAGCGCCATCTACGTCGCCGACCTCACCGGCGGAGTGTGGGTCGGCTTCGCCGGCGGCGTCGTCGCGAGCACGCTGCTCGCGGCGCTGTTCGCCGTCGTGACGATCGGGTTCCGCGCGGACCAGATCATCGCCGGGCTCGCGGTGTGGCTCATCGCGCTCGGGCTCGCGCCGTTCGCCTCGCAGGTGATCTACGGCAGCCCGAACACGCCGACCGTCGCGACGTCGCCGTCGATCAACGTGCCGGTGCTCGCCGACCTCCCGTTCTTCGGCGCGCTCTTCTCCGCGTCGCCGTCGGTGTACATGCTGTTCGCCGCCGTCGCCGGCTCGTGGTACGTCTTCGAGCGGACGGCGTTCGGCCGGTGGATCCGCGCCAGCGGCGAGAACCCGAAGGCGCTCGACACCGCCGGCGTGAGCGTCACCCGGGTCCGCTACGCGGCGGTGCTGATCTCGGGCGTGCTCGCGGGGATGGGCGGCGCCGCGCTGTCGCTCGACCTCGGCCAGTTCACCGGCAACGGCCCGACGATGGTGAACGGGAAGGGGTTCATCGCCATCGTGGCGTACCTGTTCGGCAACTACAACCCGGTCGGGGCGTTCCTCTCGACGATGCTGTTCGCGGGGCTGGACGCGGTCCAGACCGTGCTCCAGCTCCAGGGGATCGGGATCCCCCGGCAGCTCATCCGGATCACGCCGTTCGTGGTCGTCATCCTGGTCCTCGCGCTGGTCGGTCGGACGCGGCTCCCGGAGGCGGCCGGGGAGCACTACGAGACCGAGGAGTGAGCGGGCGACGACGCCCCCGAGGAGTGAGCGGGGCGGCTCAGTCCGACGCCGGCCTCGCTCCGTCCCCGTCCTCGGCCGGGGACGGCAGCCGCAGGTCGGCGAACTCCGCCAGGTCGCCGACGCCGGTGACGAGCCGGACCTCGTCCGTGACCGGGACGCCGACGCAGGAGAGCCGGGCGTTCGTCTCGCGGATCTGCGCGTCGGAGAGCACGGACTGCCCCGGCATCGCCACGTCGCCGTCGACGACGACGACGGCGCAGTTCGTGCACGCGCCGCCCCGGCAGGCGTACGGCCAGGACCGGCCGCCGCGCTCGGCCGCCTCCAGGATCGACTCGTCCGGCTCGACGAGGAACCGCCCGTACTCGGGCAGCCCGAGGTCCGACTCGGCCGCCTTCTCGAACAGGTCCGGGTCGTCGAGCGACCAGCCGCGCTCGGTCATCGCGTCGTAGTCGAGGTGGAACACGGTCGAGGGTTCGCCCGTGAGGAGGGGCTCGACCGCGCCCTCCGCGTACCCCCGGATCACGCTCGCGGCCTCGGGGACGGGGCGGTCCGACAGCCCGGCGAACCAGGCCTCGACCGACTCGACCGTGAGGTTCGACTCCGCGGCGACCGCCTCGACGTCGACCCCTTCGAGGCGGGCGATCTCGGCGACGTAGTCGGGCGAGTCGAGCGCCGCGATCGCCTCCTCGACCGACTCGGTCGACCGGTCGTACCACGAGGCCAGTTCGCCCGCGCCGATCCCCTTGTCGTACGCGACGGCGAGCATCAGGGCGGCGGTCGTCTCTCCCTCGCGGACCTCCGAGAGCCACTCCCGGAGCCGGTCCGTGTCGACGTGATCGAGTCCGGACATGTCCGGAGTCACGGCCGCACCGCCGTTAAAAACGAGGGCTGAACAGTTAGGGACGCGACGGCGTCGTCGGCGACCGCGGACGACCGCGACGACGCCCGCGGTCCCGGACCGGGCGGCGATCCGCGTCGGTCGCGTCGCCGTCCGGGGCTCGTGTCGCTCCCGAGGGGACCGAAACGGGAACAAAGAGTTTTGCCACCGGGGGAACGACCCACGTGTCATGAGCATCGACGAGTACGACGTCGTCGTGGCCGGCGCCGGGACCGCCGGCTGTTACGCCGCCGCGACGATTGCGAACGAGGGGCTCGACGTCGTCATCGTCGAGCGGAAGGACGAGGCGGAGGCCGGCCACATCGCCTGCGGCGACGCGCTGAAGGGCGCCGACGCCTTCCCGGAGGCCATCCCGAAAGAGCGGCTCGAACCGGCGTTCACCAACACCGGCGTCGACCATGGGCGGTTCGAGATCCCGCAAGAGGACACGGTCCTGGAGATCCCCGTGCCGGGCGAGCTCGCGGTCATCGACCGGTGGGAGTACGGCCGGCAGATCATCGCGGGCGCCGAGGACGCCGGGGTCGACTTCCACTACGACACCGTCATCAACGACGTAATTCAGACCGAGGCCGGTCGGGTCACCGGGCTGCGCGCGAAGCGGAAGGGCGACGCGGTCACATACGAGGCCGACCTCGTGATCGACGGGGCCGGGTCGCTGTCGCTGCTCCAGGACAAGGCGGACTTCGAGGGGACGACGTTCGACACCAACGTGCGCTACTCGCAGTTCTGCTCGGCGTACCGCGAGATCGTCGAGGTGCCGGAGCCGGTCGAGTGGGACGACGCCCTCGTCTTCAAGGCGACCGACCGCGCCGCCGGCTACCTCTGGTACTTCCCGCGGACGAGCACCGAGATCAACGCCGGGCTCGGCTTCCAGATGAACGAGGAGCCGATGCAGCTCGTCGAGGCGCTGAGACGCGACCTCCGGAACCGCGACGAGTTCGAGGGCGCCACCGTCACGGACAAGCTCGGCGCCGCGCTCCCCACCCGTCGCCCCTACGACTCGGCGGTCGCGCCGGGGTACATGGCGGTCGGCGACGCCGCCGGGCACGTCAACCCGACCACGGGCGGCGGTATCGCCGGCGCGGCGTACGCGGGCAAGTACGCGGGCGAGCAGGCCGTGAAGGCGGTCTCCGACGGCGACGTGAGCGAGGAGAACCTCTGGCGGTACAACACCCGCGTGATGGACCACTTCGGCGGGCGCTACGCCGGACTCGACGTGTACAACGTGCTCTCGACCGCGGTCGACGTCGACGACCTGATGGGGCTGCTCGCCGCGCTCCCGGGCGAGAAGCTCGCGGAGGCGTTATACGAGGGCTCCACGTCGATGTCGTTCGGGCTGAAGCTGAAGGCCGCGGTGAAGAGCTTCGGCTACTGGGGGACGATCCGGAACTTCTACCAGACGAAGACGCTCGCCGACGAGCTGCTCGACCACTACGAGTCGTACCCGACCAGCCCGGCCGCGATGGCGAACTGGACCGGCGAGCGCGACGCGATCATGGACCGGATCTACGAGACGACGGGCGCCGACGCGAAGTACTGATCGGGGCGGTCGAGTGGGTGAGGTCGCCGTCGTTGCGACGTTCCTTTCGTTGCGTTCCATCCTCTCAGCGTGGTCTCGTCCGGGCAGTTGGCTGTTACCGGGCGCTGCGTCGTTGGAAGCGCACACCGATCGATGACGGAAGTGGGTATCGCAGATCGGTGGTACCGATTCAGTATTTAAATAGCCGCGCGGCGGCAGCGGTTGTTTATAAATAAAGGTCGCGGTGGCGCGTGCCTGCGAGCGGCCGACAGGCCGCGAGCCAGCACGCGCGAGGGAGCGGTGAGCGCTCGGAGAGCGCGAACCGCGAGGCTGGGGAGGCGTGAGGCGCGGTCGCGGTGCTGTACGGGTGGGACTCAAAGGGGCAGTCGCTGCGGACCGCGCAGGCGATGTAAGCACCGCAGCGAGCGACGCGAGCGAGGAGTGCAACGAGCGTGCGCGGTCCGCAGCGACTGGGGCTTTGGAGGTCTTCACCGCGGAGTCATCGATCACTCGTAAACGGCCGACACCGACGCCGTTCGATCAGTTATAAACAACCGACCAAGCGAATCGATACGCGTACTCCCGTTGTCAAGCGCTCCCGCGTTCGCACTGATCAGCTGGTGAGATGAAATTAACTGAGACGAACACTCCGCCGACGCCGTCGTCTCAGTCCCACGTCACCCACAGCAGGAATCCGAGCGCGACCGTCTGGAGGACGTGGACGGCGACGTTCGCCTGCCACGCCAGCGACGGCATGTCTGTCGCGAACCACCCGGCGAGCACGGGGTGGTAGAGGTAGAAGTACAGCGAGAGCGCGTTCTGCGCCAAGAGCACGGCGCCGAACGCCGCGAGGCCGACCGAGTGTTTCGACCGGAAGGAGAGGTAGTTCCGCGCCCACACCCACGTGAGCGCGGACAGCATCGCGACGTTCACGGCGACGCTGACGCGCGCGACGTCTACCCACTGCATCGGTCACACCTCGCGGGCGCCGCCGCGGTCGCGCCGCGGTCGGTCGGGATCGCGTCGGGAGCCGTCGCGGTCATACCGGGAGCCCGTCGGCGATCTCCTCGACGAGGTCCCAGTGCCGCTGCGTCCCCTCGGTCGGGTAGTACACCGTGCCGTAGCCGTCTCCGGTGCGCTCGACGACGTCGTGGTCGCGGAGCACGTCCAGGTGGTGGCGGACCGTCGTGTAGTCGAGGTCGAGGTGCTCCGCCAGCTGGTTCGCGTTGCGCGGGCGGTCGTCGATCGCCCTGAGGATCCGGACCCTGTTCGGGCCGCCGCGGGTGCCGGTGAGCACGTACCAGAGGACGGCCTCCATGGTCGAAGACAGGGGCTCGCGGCGCCTAAACCTACCGCCGGGGGAAGCGCTCGCGCCCGATTCACCGGTCTCGCGCGTCGGCTCGCGGACGCCGCTCGGCGACCCGCAGGATCGCCCCGCTCAGCACGTCGATCCCGACCTGAATGTCGCCCTCGACCACGTCGAAGGTGCTCGTGTGGTGGCCGCCGGGGTGGTCGGTGCCGACGCCGACGTAGCAGGCGAGCCCGCCGTTCTCCTGGACGCGGTTCATCAGGTACGTCGCGTCCTCGGAGCCGCCGAGGTCGTCGCTGTCGACGATCTCGGTAACGCCCGCGGTCGCGCCCGCGACGTCGCCCACGATCCGGGCGAGCGCGTCGTCGCTGGTCGCGCTCGGCGCCTCCCCCTTCGTCGCCACGTCGACCTCGCAGTCGTGCATCGCCGCCGCCGACTCTAAGATTCGGTCGGCGTGGTCGGACATGTACGCGGCCAGCTCCGTCGTTCCGCCCCGGAGCTCGCCCTCGATGTACGACTCCTCCGGAACGATGTTCGTCGCGGTGCCGCCGCCGACGAGCCCGGCGTTCACCCGAGTCGGACCGTCGGCGTGCCGGGGGATCGCGTAGAGGTTCTGGACCGCGGCTGCCATCGCCTGGACCGCGTTGCGCCCCTGCTCGGGCCGCGCGCCGGCGTGGGCGGGTTCCCCGGTGAACTCCGCGAGGAAGTGCCGGACCGCGAGGAAGCCGTCGATCCCGCAGACGACCTCGCCGGAGGGGTGATCGAGGCCGACGTGGACCGCGTAGAGGTACTCCACGTCGTCGAGGTGGCCGGACTCGGCCATCGGCTTGCCGCCCGCCACCTGCTCCTCGCCGGGCTGGAAGAACACCTTCAGCGTGCCCGCGAAGTCGGAGTCGAGCACCGCGTCGAGCGTCCCGAGCCCCATCGTCGCGTGGGCGTCGTGGCCGCACGCGTGCATGAACCCCTCGTTCTCCGAGCGGAACCCCTTGGCCGCGGGGGCGTGGTCGCCCTCGTCGGACTCGCGGATCGGCAGCGCGTCGATGTCGACGCGAAGCGCGACCACGGGGCCGTCGCCGCGCTCGGCGACGGCGACGCAGCCGGTGTAGCCGCCGGAGAGCCCGTCGACGATGTCGGGATCGGCGCCGGCGTCGCGGGCCCGCTGCTCCCACTCGGCGAGCTCGTCGTCGTCGGGGACGTTCATGCGGTCGTCGGTCGCGAGGGCGTCGCGGCCGACGTGGAGCTCGGTGAGGTCGCGCTTCCGGAGCTCCTCGACGATCCGGGCGGTGGTGTAGAACTCGCGCCACGCGGGCTCCGGGTGGCGGTGGAGGTCGCGGCGGAACTCGCGGTACGCGTCGGATTCGAGCGCGCTCATGGGCGTGGGTGGCGGCGGGCGAGCTTAAAACGTCGCGTGGCGGAGCCGTCGGCCGGGGCCGCTCCGCGCGCCCCTGACCGCGCGCTCCGGGGCCTCGTCAGTCCTCGCCCTCGATCCGGTCGGCCTCCCGGACCAGGTCGCTCGCGACGGCGCGGGCCTGTTCCGGCGTGAGGTCCACGCGCTCGGCGTGGAGCGGGAGCCGGTCGCGGTCGACGTCGTCGAGTTCGAGCTGGAGTTCGACGCGCTCGGGGTCGTCGTCGGGCGAGGAGACGTTCAGGACGCCCGCGCCGGCCTCGGTCCAGTCCGGACCGACGGCGGCGCCCTCGACGAAGTCGAGCGTGGTGTACGCGGTGACGGACGTGATCCGCTCGTTCATGCCCCACCGGTCGGCGGGCACGGGCATGGGCCTTCCGGCGGCGGGACCGCCGCGAGGGAACGCGACCTCGTCGGACGCGGCTACCACCCGAACAGCTCGGGCGCGACGTCGGCGGAGGCGTGCTGTCCGGCGCGGTCGGAGGCGCCGTCGAGGCCGTCGGGACCGGCGCCGTCGGCCGGCGGCTCCGGACCGCCGAGCCGTTCCGACCCGTCGTCGTCCGCGATCGAGGTCGGACCGTCAGTCATCGGACGAGGCCACCTCCGGCTCCGCGGGCGCCGTCCCCTCGTCGGCGAACGGGTACCACGACTGCTTCGCGTCGGTGAGCGAGGCGTCGACGTAGTCCGTCTCCTCGGGCTCGCACAGGTCGGCGACCGTCTCGGTGTCGGTCGCGTCGACCCACTCGCGGAACGTCTGTCCCGGCTCGCGGCGCGCGGCGAACCCCTCGACGAGGTTCCGGATCGCGCCCGGCGCCTCGTCCGCGGGCACTCGCTGTCGGACGTACTCGACGAAGGAGGGCTCCTCGCCCATCCCGCCGCCGACGCCGATGTCGACCGCCTCGACCATCTCGCCGTCCTTGCGCGCCCGCATCCCGAGCAGCCCGATGTCGGCGGTGTTGGCGTGGCCGCAGTCGGCCGTGCAGCCGGAGAAGTGGAGCTTGAACTGCTCGACGTCGTCCGGCAGGTCGACGTTGTCGCGCAGCCAGCGGAGCAGCCGCGCGGTCCGCGCCTTCGTCTCGACGAGCGCCAGCGAGCAGAACTCGGTGCCGGTACACGCCATCGCCCCGCGGACGAACGGGTTCGGCTCGGGGCGGTGCGTCGCGAGCAGCGGCTCCGCGAGCAGCTCGTCGACGCGCTCGGGGTCGACGTCGACGATGATCGGGTTCTGCCGGCGCGTGAGCCGTATCTCCCCGGAGCCGTACTCGTCGGCGAGGTCCGCGAGCTCGATCGCCTCCTCGGCCGGGAGCCGTCCGACGGCGACGCTGAGGCCGACGTACCGCCGCCCGTCGCCCTGGTCGTGGACGCCGGTGTAGTCCTTCTTCCCCTCCTCGGGGACCTCCCCGGCGTTGTACGTGTACTCGTCGCGGATGTTCTCGCCGGCGGTCCGGAGGTCGCCGTCGACGTACTCCTCGGCAAGGAGGTCGCGGATCCAGTCGGTCCCGTGCTCGTCGACGAAGAAGCGCGAGCGGTTCTTCGCGCGCACTTGGCGGTCGCCGTGGTCGTGGTACAGCTCGACGAAGCCGCGGACGACCTCGTACGCCTCGTCCGGCGTCACGAAGACGTCGAGGGGGCGGGCGACGCGCGGCTCTCGGCCGCCGAGCCCGCCGCCGACGCGGACGTTGAAACCGAGCGTCTCCTCGCCGCGTATCTCCTTGCGGGCGGGCTCCAGCCCGATGTCGTTGATCGCGTCCTGCGCGCCGCCCTCGGGGGTCCCGGAGATGCTGATGTTGAACTTCCGGGGCATGTTCCGGAGGTCGTTATCGCCGCGGATCTCCTCTTGGAACCGCTCCAGGAGCGGGAGCGTGTCGATCACCTCGTTCGCGTCCTTGCCGGCGACGGGGCTGCCGGAGATGTTCCGCATCGTGTCGCCGCCTGACGACCGGGTGGTGGCGCCGACGGACTCCAGCTTCTCCCAGATCTCCGGGACGTCCTCCAGCTTGATCCAGTGGAGCTGGACCGACTGCCGGGTCGTCAGGTCGATCCAGCCGTCGCCGAACTCCGGGTTCGAGACCGGACCGTCCGCGTAGTCGCGGGCGACCTCGCCGATGGCGCGGAGCTGGTCGGGCTCCAAGATCCCGTTGGCGTTGGTCAGCCGCATCATGAAGTAGCTCTCCTGGCCCGAGCGCTGGTGGAACACGCCCCAGAACTTGAAGCGCGTGAACCACGCCTCCCGCTCGTCTTCCGGGATCGACTCGAACCCCTCCTCGGCGAACTCCAGCAGCTTCTCC
This sequence comes from Halorubrum rutilum, assembly GCF_042665015.1. Classification (GTDB taxonomy): domain Archaea; phylum Halobacteriota; class Halobacteria; order Halobacteriales; family Haloferacaceae; genus Halorubrum; species Halorubrum rutilum. The sequence continues at coordinate 468,041 of NZ_JBHTBL010000005.1, forward strand.
CGGACCTCGTCGCCGTACAGTTCCGACTTCCAGGTTTCCTTTTCGTTCCCCATTACCGATCACCCTCGCCGCAAGAACGGAATCTTTCTGAGCTTTCGTTGGTCGAATGGTTGGCCATCTCGGTTTGTAGTTTACAGGATAGCATAAAATACTTCGCTTTTAATAAAATCACAAAATACGTTCAGGAGCGGGGCGATCGGGAAGTCGGTCCGTTGAGGGACTTATATTACATATTTACAGTAGAGAACTTTTAGTTGCGGTACCGAGAGTTCACAGAATGTTACAACCGGAACCGGAGCCCGTCGTTCGGCGGGAGTGATGGCCACAGATCGGCGGACTGCGGCCGAATTGACGTTTGATCCGGTGGGTCGAACCGTCGACTTCCATCGGCGAGCCGGATCCGTCGAATATCCCCGCCGGTAGATCGAGCGGTGTGCGAGTGGGACGAGGTGGTGTGAGCGGAAGTGTGGCAGACCGCTCGCGCGACCGATCTCGGCCGTCACGCACGGGTAGCGGACGAGCGGACACGTGGGTGTGGGGGTGCAGCGGACACGTGGGTGTGTGCGTGCGGCGGATCCGTGGGCGTAGGCGTGTGCGTGTTTATTTTATTATTCGGCTAATAACTGGACAAACACGGTCTATCTAAGCAGTATTCGTCGTATCGTAACAATTATACCGCGAATGGATTATGTACCACCCAGAGCCAGACTGATGCGAGACAACGTGTGCGGGCCACCCATTTCGGACCGATCGCGGACAGACGCGGCCGGCGAGGCGGTCGCCGCGCCCCGGCGACGCGCCGCCTCCGAGGGGCGGAGACTCCCATGAGCGAGTGGACGCCCACGACGTGTATGCGGTGTGCGGTCGGCTGCGGCCACTCGCAACAGGGATACGCGAACCACTACGGGCTCGACACCGTCCGCGGCGACGCGACCCACCCGGTCAATCGCGGGCTCGCCTGCCAGCGCGGGATCGACGAGACCGCGGACCCCGACGGGGAGTGGCTGACGCGCCCCCTCGTCAGGGAGGACGGGACGCTCGTTCCGACCAGCTGGGAGACGGCGATCGGGACCGTCGTCTCGCGCTTCGAGGACGCGCTCGCCGAGAGCCCGGACGGCGTCGCGGTGTTGGGGAGCGGCCAGCAGACGAACGAGGCGGCGTACGCGCTCGGCAAGCTCGCCCGCGGCGGCTTCGGCACCCGCTACTACGACGCCAACACCACCCTCTGTATGGCGTCGGCCGTCACCGCCTACTACCGGGCGTTCGGGAGCGACGCGCCGCCCCCGACGTACGAGGACATTCCCGAGGCCGAGACCCACGTGATCTGGGGCGCGAATCCCGCCGTGGCGCATCCGGTGATGTACCGGTGGATCGCCGACAGCGCGGGCGACGACGGCGAACTGATCGTCGTCGACCCCGTCGAGAGCGAGACCGTCGACGACGCGGACTTCCACGTACAGGTCGAGCCCGGCACCGACCTCGCGTTCGCCCGGGCGGTGCTGGCGCGGGTGGTCGACGAGGGGCTCGTCGACCGCGAGTTCGTCGCCGAGGCGACGACGGGCTTCGAGGCGACGGTCGAGTCCCTGCCCGCGGTCGAGGAGGCGGCCGAGACCGCCGGCGTGCCGGTCGAGACGGTCGAGCGCGTCGCCGACGCCCTGACGGAGCCGACGCTCGTCTACTGGGGGATGGGCGTCAACCAGAGCGTCCAGGGGACCGCGACCTCGCGGGCGCTGATCGACCTCTGTCTCGCGACGGGGAACCTCCGGCCCGGCAGCGGGCCGTTCTCGCTGACCGGGCAGGCGAACTCGATGGGGACTCGCGTCTGCTCGTCGAAGGGGACCTGGCCCGGCCAGCGCGCGTTCACCGACCCGGCGGAGCGCCGGACCGTCGCCGACGCGTGGGGCATTCCCCGGAGCCGGCTCCCGGACGACCCGGGACCGGGGCCGGTCGGCATCGTCGACGCCGTGGCGGACGGCCCGCCCGAGGCGTGCTGGACGGTGGCGACGAACCCCGTCGCGGGGATGCCCGACGGCGACCGCGTCCGCGAGGCGCTCGACGACGTCTTCCTCGTCGCGCAGGACGCGTTCCGGACCGAGACCGTCGAGCTGGCGGACGTGGTGCTGCCGGCGGCGACGTGGGGCGAGTCCGAGGGCACCGTCACGAACATGGAGCGGCGGGTCTCGCGGGTCCGCGCCGCGACCGAGACCTCGCCGAAGATCAAGGGGGACCTCGACATCGTCGTCGCGATCGGCGCGGCGATCGCTCCGGAACTGTTCCCGCAGTCCGCGGTCTCGCCGGAGTCCGTGTTCGACGAGCTACGCGGGCTGACGGCGGGGACGCCGGCCGACCTCTCCGGGATCTCGTACGACCGGCTCGACGCTGAGCTCGCGGTCCGGTGGCCCGCGCCGTCGCCCGACGCGGAGGGCGGCTACCGCTACGTCGACGGGGACGGCTGGGCGTTCCCGACGCCGTCGGGCCGCGCTCGGTTCTCGACGGGGACCCACGGCGGACTGGCCGAACCGACCGACGACGAGTACCCGCTGACGCTGACGACCGGGAGACGCGCCGACGCGTACAACACCGGCGTCCGGAGCCGCGGCGACGGGGGCGACGCGCCGCCGACGGCGCGGATCCACCCGGAGACGACGCTGGAGCGCATCGAGGCGTTCGACCGCGGGAAGACCGTCGTCGCGTCGCGCCGCGGGTCGACGACGGTCGCGGTCAACCCGGACGACGGCGTCCCGAAGGGGACGGTGTGGCTCCCGATCCATCACCCGGCCGTGAACGCCCTCACGCTCCCGGTCGTCGACCCCGAGTCCGACGAGCCGAACTTCAAGCAGTGCGCGGTCGACGTGCGGGCGCCGTCGCCGTCGAACCCCCTCGTCCACGAGGGGCACCCGGCCGCCGACGGGAGCTCCGCGGCGGACGGCGGTCCGGCCGCAAGCGACGGCGACCCGGCCCCGACCGACGACTGATACGGACCTCGGCTGACACCGGCCGTCGCCCGGGCGACCCCCGCGAGCGACCTCCCTCGGCGGCGGTATACTACACGGTCGTTCATGCGAAAAAAGAGTTATACCGGGAGCGACGAAACGGAGAGCCAGACTGACCCGGTAATGCGGAACGATCGGATACAATTATGAGTTCGATCGAAATGATCGCGAATTATATCGGCCAAAGACTGATCGCAGCATCACTCGATGACCGACCGAGACACCGCTCAATGACTGACCGAGACACCGCTCGATGACCGACCGCGACACCACACAACGACTGACCGCGATACCGCCCGATGACTGACCGCGAATCGACCACGTGTATGCGGTGTGCGGTCGGCTGCGGGTACCGACAGCGCGACGCGGACGAGGGCCGGGGCGTCGTCGACGTCCGCGGCGACGAGGCCCACCCGACGAACGGCGGGTCGACGTGCAGTCGGGGCGTGCGCGAGACGGTCGACCCGGGCGGCGAGCGCGTGACCGAGCCGCTGATCCGGCGCGGCGGAGAGCTCCGACCGGCCGACTGGGACACCGCCCTCGGCACGGTCGCCGTGCGGATCATCGAGGCGCTCAGAGAGGGGAACGACAACGTCGCGGTGTTGGGGAGCGGCCAGCAGACGAACGAGGCGGCGTACGCGCTCGGCAAGCTCGCCCGCGGCGGCTTCGGCACCCGCTACTACGACGCCAACACCACCCTCTGCATGGCCTCGGCGGTCCGGGCGTACGTGCAGGCGTTCGGGAGCGATGCCCCGCCGCCGACCTACGAGGACGTCCCCGAGGCCGAGACCCACGTGATCTGGGGCGCGAACCCGAAGATCGCCCACCCCGTGTTGTACCGATGGATCGCCGACAGCGCGGGCGACGGCGGCGAGCTGATCGTCGTCGACCCCGTCGAGAGCGAGACGGCGGCGGACGCCGACCTCCACGTGCGGCCGGAGCCGGGGACCGACCTGGCGCTGGCGCGGGCGGCCCTCGCGGCGGCCGTCGACGAGGGGCTCGTCGACCGCGAGTTCGTCGAGCGTCACACCGAGGGGTTCGAGGCGATGGTCGGCTCGCTGCCCGACGTCGACGTCGCGGCCGAGACCGCCGGCGTGCCCGCCGACCGCGTGTCCGAACTGGCGGCGGCGTTCGACTCGCGGACCCTCGTCTACTGGGGGATGGGCGTCAACCAGAGCGTCCAGGGGACCGGGACCGCCCGCTCGCTGATCGACCTCTGTCTGGCGACCGGCAACCTGGGACCGGGCAGCGGGCCGTTCTCGCTGACCGGGCAGGCAAACTCGATGGGGAACCGCGTCTGCGCCTCGAAGTCGTCGTGGCCGGGGTACCGGGCGTTCGACGACGTCGCCGACCGCAAGGCGATCGCGAGGGAGTGGGGCGTCCCCATGACCCGGCTCCCCGACTCGTCCGGCCCGGGGTTCGTCCGGATCGTCGACGAGCTGGCGCGGGGCAACGTCGACGTCTGCTGGACGGTGGCGACGAACCCCGTCGCGGGGGTGCCCGACTCGGGCCACGTGCGGGCCGCGCTCGAAGACGGCTTCCTGATCGTGCAGGACGCGTTCCGCTCGGACACCGCGGAGCTGGCGGACGTGGTGCTGCCGGCGGCGACGTGGGGCGAGTCGGAGGGGACGGTAATGAACATGGAGCGGCGGGTCTCTCGGGTCACGGCGGCCCGGGAGCCGCCGGAGGGCGTCCGGCGGGACGTGGACATCATCGGCGCGGTGGCCGACCGGGTCGTCCCGGAGCTGTTCGAGTCGACCCGGCTCGACCCCGAGGCGCTGTTCGACGAGGTGGCGGCCCTGACGCGCGGCACGACGGCCGACTTCTCCGGGATCTCCTACGAGCGGCTGGCGGAGGAGCTTGCGGTCCGGTGGCCCGCTCCGGACGCCGACGGCGAGGGGGGATACAGGTACTACAACGAGGACGACGCCGACCCGTGGTCGTTCCGCACCGACTCCGGCCGGGCGCGGTTCTCGAACGCGTCCCACGAGGGCGTCCCGGAGCCGATCGACGCCGAGTACCCCCTCACGCTCACGACGGGCCGGCGGCCCGACGCCTACAACACGGGCGTCAGGACGCGGATGGACGCCGACGGTGACGGGGGCGAGACGACCGCCCGGCTGCATCCCGAGACGATCGCCGACAACCTGACCGCGTTCGACCGCGGGAGGACGGTGGTCGAGTCCCGCCGCTCGGCCGTCGCGGTCGAGGCGACTCCCGACGCCGACGTGCCGCCCGGGCTCGTCTGGCTCCCGGTCCACAACCCGGCGGCCAACGAGCTCACGCTGTCGGCCGCCGACCCCGAGTCCGCCGAGCCGAACCTCAAGCAGTGCGCCGTCGGGCTGAGCGCGCCCGACCGCGGCGTCGCCGACCCCGTCGACGAGCGACGGGCGAGCGGGGCCGACTCGCTCCCCTGAGCGGGTCCCCGTCGCCGGCTTCCGACCGTTCCCCGAGCGGTTCACCGACCCGCGTACGGGAGGGACCCGAGCCCGATCCCGGCGACGGCGACCGAGCCGCGAGAGCCGTTTTTCGGGGAATCAGTCGCGGCGGTGACCGAGCGGCTTCTTCTGGTCGACCTCAACCTCGACGTGGATCGAGTCCGGGAAGTCGCGGCCGACGACCTCGCGGGCGACGTCGTCGGCGCCGTGGATCTCCATCGAGCGCTTATATACCGAGTAGCTCCACGGCGAGAACTCGTCGCCGGCGCGGAGCCGCTTGTACAGCGGGACGCGGACGGTCTCGGCGGGCGTGGCGTGCGGGCCCTTGCACTCCGCGCCCTTGCGTTCGAGCGTCGACTTGAGCTCCTGGACCGTCTCGGCGAGCACCTCGCGGTCGCCGGAGGCGAAGGAGAGTTTGGTGACGAAGGTCATGGCTGGGGGTCGTCCGTGCATGGTCGTCCGAGGGATAAAAACGCGTCTACCGAGCCGACCGCACACGCGGACCGTCGCCGACATATAAGCGCGCGATCGAGGGCCGAGGGCGCGGTGCAGATCGGTTCTCGGGTGCTGAAACGCCCGGTGCGTCCGAGAGTCCGACACCCTCTTTAGGGGTGGTTGCTTACCTGACGCTAATGACGGTCGAAGCGACCAGCGCCGGAGCCATCCTCTTCCGCGACACCCGCGGCGAACGGGAGTACTTGCTCCTGAAGAGCCGGCCGGGGGACTGGGAGTTCCCCAAGGGCGGGGTCGAAGGGGACGAGGAGCTCCAGCAGACGGCGATCAGGGAGGTGTCGGAGGAGGCCGGGATCGAGGATTTCCGGCTGATCGACGGCTTCCGCAGGGAGTACGACTACGTGTTCGAGGCGAACGGAAAGACCATCCACAAGACGGTTCACCTGTTCATCGCGCGCTCGTTCGAGGCGAGCGCCGAGATCTCGAACGAGCACCGCGACCTGCAGTGGCGCGACTACGACCAAGCGCTCAACACGATCACGCAGGACGGGCCCCGCGACATCCTCGAAGAGGCCCACGACTACCTCGACGAGCGGAAGGACCAGGAGAGCGGCGACTACGTCTGAGGCGCCGCCCGGCGGTTCGTTTTTAACCGGTCCCGCGCTATCGCAGCCGTGACTCCGGACGCCGAGTTCGGCTACGAACTCCTCGTCTGCCGGTACGCCGAGCTGGCGTGGCACCCGAGCGACGGCCCGCGTCCCGCCGTCGTCTCCCGCCAGCTGGGGACCGAGGAGCGCCGGTGGGACACGGTCGTGATCGAGGTCGATCCCGCGGCGTTCGCCGCCCGGCGCGCCTTCGGCGAGCGGACCGTCGACTCCGACCTCCTCCACGTCGTCCGCAACGCGCCGGCCGAGTGGGCGTGGTACCGCGACGCGCTCCCGCATCCCGGCTACCCGTGGCGCTACGTTCGGCGGGCGGTCCACCGCGCCGCGGGCCGGGACCTGATCGAGGAGCGCCGCGACGGCAACCGCATCGAGCTCCGCCGGCTGCGACCGTACCCGGACTGGGTCGAGCGGATCGTCGCGGTCGAGAACAAGCCGGACCTGGATCGCTCCGCGGCCGACCGGCTCGCCGGGCAGCTGGCGCACGACGTCGGGACCGGCCTCGCCGACGAGGCGTGGCTCGCGACCGAGACGACGGGCGAGCGCGTCGAGCCCGCGCTGCTCCGCGAGCTGCCGGTCGAGGCCGGCATCCTCGCGACCGACTTCTCCGAGGGGGTTCGCGCCGACGCGGCCGAGGTCGCGTGGCACCCGAGCGACCTCGCGCCAGCCGGCGACGGGGAGCGCGACCCCGAGACCGAGACGCTCCGCCTGGAGATCGCCGAGCGCGCCTACGGGAAGGGGTGGCGCTCCTTCCGCGAGGCGATGCGGCCCGACTGCCGGCACTTCGAGCTCCGGCGCGAGGGACGGGCGCTCGTTCCCTACTGCGCGGCGAAGGAGAAGGTCCCCACCGGGCGGGAGTGCTCGGGCGCCTGCGCGGAGTTCTCTCCCGAACCGCCGAAGTGGCGCACGAAGGGGTGGCCGATCGAAGGGGGTCCGGGGAAGGGGGTGGCGGCGCTGCTCGAACGCCGCCGCGAGCGCGAACGCGACCGGGTCGAAAGGGTCGAGTGAGCGGCGGCCTCACCCGGTCGTATGCGGCTCCCGAACCGGTCGCTGTCCGAGTACGCCGCGCGAACGGCGATCGTGGTCCTCACGCTGGCCGGCCTCCAGTACACCGGGCTCGTCGTCGACGGCCCCGCGGGGATCGATCCCGGACACCTCGCCGCGGTCGCCGCGCTGTTCCCGGCGTTCTCGTACCTGATCGACGTCGTCGTCGCGAACACCCGGGCGACCTCGGAGTGAGGGTCGGCCGAGCCGCGGGATGAACGGCGGCCGGCGGTCCGTCTGACCGCGGCCGTCGACTACGCCAGCGCGGCGGCCAGCTTCTCGACCGGGTGCGGCGGCTCCGGCGCGGCGGCGTCGCGCTCCTTCAGCTGCGTCCGACAGGAGGCGCCGGGCGCGACCACCTCGTCGCCGTCGCTCTCGGCGACCTGGTCGAAGAGGGTCCGCCCGATGGCCTTGCTCATCGAGTAGTGCTCGGCCTCGTAGCCGAACGAGCCGGCCATCCCGCAACAGGAGGAGTCGAGCGGGTCGACGCCGTAACCGGCCCGGCGGAGCACGCCGACCGCGTGGTGGTCCTTCTTCGTCGCCTTCTGGTGGCAGTGGCCGTGGTAGGTGAGCGACTCCGTGGGGGCGTCGAGGGCGAGCGCCTCGTCGAGCCGGTGGGCGTCGACGTACTCCATGACCCCGTAGGTGTTCTCGGAGACGGCCGCCACGTCGGCGTCGGGCACGTCGCTGGCGTCGCCGTCGAGCAGGTCGTGGTAGTCGCTCTGGAGCATCACGGCGTCGGTCGGCTCCACGATGACTACGTCACGGTCCTCGCGGACCCGGGGCGCGAGCGTCTCCACGGCGTCTCGCGCCGCCGCGCGCGACTCGTCGAGCATCCCCTTCGAGTGCGGCGGGCGGCCGCTCCCGTCGACGTCGGGGATCTCGACGTGGCAGTTCGCGGCCTCCAACACCCGGACGGCGGCCTTCCCCGCGCCGGGGTTCGTGTAGGTGGTGTAGACGTCGGGGAACAGCAGGACCTCGCGGTCGGCCTCGTCTCGGGGGACGCCGGCGCCGCCGCGGGCCTCGAACCAGTCGGTCAGGCTCTCCGAGCGGAACGTGGGCAGGTCGCGCTCCCTCGCGATCCCGAGGGCCTTCTCCATGACGAGGCCGGCGCCCGGGAGCTTGCCGGGGAGATTCGAGAGGGGCGCGAGCTTCGAGCCGAGCGGCGCCAGCTTCTCGAAGTTCCCGAGCAGACGCGTGCGCAAGTCGACCCCGTGCTCCTCGTGGTGCGCGTGCTCGACCTCGGCCTTCAGCTTCGCCATGTCGACGCCGCTCGGGCAGTCCACCTTACACCCCTTACAGCCGACGCACAGGTCCATCACCTCGGTGACGAACTCGTCGTCGGTGGGGTCGTCGGGGAGCTCGCCGGAGATGGCCCCGCGGAGCATGTTCGCCCGACCGCGGGTCGCCTGGATCTCCTCCTCCGAGGCGCGGTAGGTCGGGCACATCACGCCGCCGGTCGTCTCCTGGGGACCCCGACAGCCCCCGCAGCCGTGACAGAGCTCGACCATCCCCTGCATCCCGTTGTCGACGGCCCACTCCATCGCGGGGTCGAAGCCGGCGTCGTACTCGTAGTCGGCGTCAAACCGGAGGTGCTCGCTCATGTCGTGGTCGCCGCAGACGTTCCCGGGGTTGAGGAGCCAGTCGGGGTCGAAGGCGGTCTTCAGCTCGCGGAAGGAGTCGTAAAGGGCGTCGCCGTACAGCTTCCGGTTCCACTGGGTCCGGGCGCGGCCGTCGCCGTGCTCGCCGGAGACGGACCCCCCGAGCCGGACGACGGCGTCGGTGACGCGGTCGGCGATGTCGACCATCGCCTCGACGTCGTCGACGTCCTTCGTGTTGATCAGCGGCCGGATGTGGAGCACGCCGGGGCCGGCGTGCGCGTAGAACGTCGCGAACGTGTCGTTGTCTTCCAGGATCTCCTGGAACTCGCGGGTGTACTCCGGGAGGTGCTCCGGGGGGATGGCGCAGTCCTCGATGAAGGAGATGTGCTTCTCGTCGGTGGTCCGCGACAGGAGGATCGGGAGCCCGGCCTTCCGCATCTTCCAGAACCGGTCGCGCTTCTCGGGGTCGTGCGCCTCCATCGCGTGGACCGCGCGCCGCGGCTGGCTCGTCACGTCGGCGGCGCCCTCGCTCGGTTCCGCCTCCGTCTCGGGGCGGGGCCGGTCGTCGGTCGCGCCCACCCGGTCCGCGACCAGATCCGCGACCTTCTGCTTCCCCTCGGCGTCGCTGTCGGCGTAGAACTCGACGAGGAGGACGGAGTTCGTGCCGTCGGGCAACATGCCGACGACGTCCTCGAACTCGGGCGTGTCGGCGGCGAGCCCGAGGAGGACGTCGTCCATCACCTCGACGGCGGCGGGGTCGTGGTCGAGGATCGGCGCCACGTCCTCCATCGCGTCGAGCAGGTCGTCGTAGGTCAGCAGCGCGACCGCCTTCGTGTCGGGGATCTCGACGAGCGAGACGGTCGCCTCCGTGACCGTCGCGAGCGTCCCCTCGCTGCCGGCCATGAGCCGGGCGAGGTTCACCACGCCCTCCTCGCCGTACTCGCCGCGGTGCTCGGCGAGCAGCCGGTCGAGGTTGTAGCCGGAGACGTTCCGCTTCAGCTCCGGGTAGCGCTCGTCGATCGCGTCGGCCTCCTCGTCCAGGATTCGGACGACCTCGGCGTGGATCCGCGGGAGGAGGGCGTCGGCGTCGGGATCGGCCGACTCCCGGAGATCGTCGACGGCGACCTCGCCGAACGTCGTCACCGTCCCGTCCGCGAGGACGACCTCCGCCTCCTCGACGTAGTGGTCGGTCTTGCCGTACTTCAGCGAGTGCGAGCCGGTGGAGTTGTTGCCGATCGCGCCGCCGACCGCGGACTTGTCGCGCCACGCCGGGTCGGGGGCGAACTTCAGCCCGTGGGGCTCGACCGCCGCGTTGAGGTCGCCGACGTACGCCCCGGCCTCGACCCGGGCGGTCTCCGCGTCCGGGTCGGTCGAGAGGACCGAATCCATCGAGTCTGTCAGGTCGAGGACGACCGCCTCGTTCACCGTCTGGCCGGCGAGCGACGTGCCGCCGCCCCGCGGGAGCACGGGGATCCCCTCGGCGAAGCAGTACTCCTGGACCGCGGCCACGTCCGCGGTCGACTCGGGCATCACGACGCCGATGGGCGTGACCTCGTACGCCGAGGCGTCGGTCGCGTAGAGCCGCTTGGAGTAGTCGTCGAACCGGACCTCCCCGTCGACCCGGTCGTCGAGCGCGGCCACGAGCTCCGGGCGCTCGACGTCTCCCCCGGTGTAGTCGAAGTCCCCCCCGTCCCGCGGGTCCGGGTCCGGCGTGTGAGTTGCCATGCGACTCTATCACGGTCGAACTACCAAAAATCCCCTGACCCCGCCGAGGGAACGGGGGATCCGGAGCGGTCGGCGGCGGTGGGGTTCGGCGGAACGGGGCGCCGGCGCAACACCCATATATATCCCGAAGAATGGTGAGACATGTCAGTCGCCGACCGCTCGACGTTCAAGCGCCGCCTGGACTCCCTCGGCGTGACCGTCACGGAGGGGCCCGCGAGCGAGTGCGCGGACCTGATCGACGAGGCCGCCGGCGACCCGGCGGTCGGGGTCGCGCTCGCCGGCGAGGTGGAGGAGAGCGACGGCCCGGACGACCCGCCGGTCGCGCTCCCGGACCGCGTCGCGACCGACCCGACCACGGCCGAGCTCCGCGCGGCCCACACCGGCGTCACGGACGCGGAGCTCGGCGTCGCGGCGTACGGGAGCGTCGCGATCGAGGCCGACACCGCCGGCACGGAGCCGGTGAGCCTCTTCGTCGACCGCCACGTCGTCGTCCTCCGCGAGGCCGACCTCGTCCCCGACATGCCCGACGCGTTCGAGTGGCTCGGTCCGCGGGCGCGCGACGAGTCGGTCGACGTGGTGTTCGCGACCGGCCCGAGCGCGACCGCGGACATGGGCGGGCTCGTCCACGGCGCGCACGGCCCGAAGGAGGTGCACGTGGTGCTGCTGCGCGAGGACGGCGGGGACGGCGACGGCGGCGGGGACGACCCCGCGACCCCCGAGGTGACCGCCGATGAGTAGCGACGCGGCGAAGGGGGACCGGATCCGCGAGCTGATGGCGACCGAGGGCGACGCGGTCGCCGAGAACACGCGCGGCTTCAATCAGGGGCGGATCGAGTCGACCGGCCGGCTCGACGACTACGAGGCGCTGAAGGCCGACGCCCGCGAGATCAAGGAGGACGCGATCGCCCGGCTCCCGGAGCTGATCGACGAGGTGAGAGAGACGGTCGAGTCGAACGGCGGCACCGTCTACGTCGCCGACGACGCCGCGGACGCCAACCGGTACATCACCGAGCTGACCGCCGAGGAGCGCGACGCCGACCGGCTCGTGAAGTCGAAGTCGATGACCTCGGAGGAGATCGAGGTGAACGAGGCGCTGGAGTCCGAGGGCGTCGAGGTGATCGAGACGGACCTCGGCGAGTGGGTCCTGCAACTGGCCGACGAGGCCCCCTCGCACATCGTCGCGCCGGCGATCCACAAGTCCCGCGAGGGGATCTCGGAGCTGTTCGCGGAGCGGTTCGACCTCGACGACCCGCCGGAGACCGCCGAGGAGCTCACGATGTTCGCCCGCGAGCGGCTCGGCGAGCTGGTCGAGGGCGCCGACGTGGGGATGACCGGCGCGAACTTCATCGCCGCCGACTCCGGGACCATGCTCCTCGTCACCAGCGAGGGCAACGCCCGGAAGACGGTGACCGCGACCGACACCCACGTCGCGGTCGCGGGCGTCGAGAAGATCGTCCCGACCGTCGAGGAGTTCGCCCCGTTCGTCGAGCTGATCGGGCGGTCCGGGACGGGCCAGGACGTGACCTCGTACATCTCCACGCTGACCCCGCCCGTCGACTCGCCGGTGCCGGACTTCGAGCGCGACGACGAACCCCTCGCCGACGGCTCGGGCGACGACCGCGACTTCCACCTCGTCCTCATCGACAACGGGCGGCTGGAGATGCGCGAGGACGAGCAACTGAAGGAGACGCTGTACTGCATCCGGTGTTCCGCCTGCTCGAACGCCTGCGGCAACTTCCAGAGCGTCGGCGGCCACGCGTTCGGCGGCGAGACGTACTCCGGCGGCATCGCCACCGGCTGGGAGGCGGGCATCGAGGGGCTCGACACCGCGGCCGAGTTCAACGACCTCTGTACCGGCTGCTCGCGGTGCGTCCCGGCGTGTCCGGTCGGGATCGACATCCCGTGGATCAACACCGTCGTCCGCGACCGGATCAACCGCGGCGAGGCCGACCCCGGCCAGACGGACTGGATGTTCGAGGAGCTGGTCCCGGACGAGGAGCCGGCCGGCCTCGACCTGAGCACCCGGCTCGTCGGCAACTACGAGACGCTCGCGAAGTGGGGGAGCCGGACCGCGCCGATAGCGAACCGCCTCGCCGACGCCGGCCCGGTCCGCGCGGTCGCGGAGCGCGTCGCCGGGATCGACCGCCGGCGCGACCTCCCCGAGTTCGCGAGCGAGCCGCTCGTCGACTGGTTCGACGCACGCGGCGGCGCTCGGGTGCCGGCCGACGAGGCCGACCGCGAGGCCGTGCTCTACCCCGACACGGCGACGAACTACGTCGACGTCGACCGCGGGAAGGCCGCCGTGCGCGCGCTGGAGGCGCTCGGCGTCCACGTCCGGGTCCCGGACCTGCCGGGGAGCGGCCGCCCGCCGCTCTCGCAGGGGATGATCGCGACCGCGGAGTCGGCGGCCGAGGACGTCTACGCCGGGCTCGCGACCCACGTCGACGCCGGCCGCGACGTGGTCGTGATCGAGCCGAGCGACCTCGCGATGTTCCGGAGCGAGTACGAGAAGTTCCTCCCCGAGGGGTCCCACGAGCGGCTCGCCGAGGCCAGCTACGACGTGATGGAGTACGTCTTCGGCCTGCTGGAGAACGGCGGCGACCCGAGCGAGCTGCGCGCGCCGTCGGAGGGCACCGGTCCGGTGGCGTCCGGGAAGCGGGTCGCCTACCACCCGCACTGTCAGGCGCGGACGATCGGGGTCGGCGAGCACGCGACCGCGGTGATGGAGGCGCTCGGCTACGACGTGCGCGTCTCCGACACCGAGTGCTGCGGGATGGCCGGCTCGTTCGGCTACAAGGAGGACTACTACGAGCTGAGCATGGACGTCGGGGAGCCCATCCGGGAGCAGTTCGGCGACACCGACCGCACCGTCGTCGCCGCCGGCACCTCCTGTACCGAGCAGATCGATGCGCTCCTCGGCGACGCGCCGATGCACCCCGTGGAGCTGGTGGCGCCGCGGGAGTGACGGGGCGGCGCGACGCGAGCGGTCGAGCGAGGCGCGCTCCGACTGCGACCGTCCCCGTCTGACGGGCGTCGTTCGACAACGAACGCTTAATAGGCGCGCTCGTGACCGTATCCCCATGAACGCGGCTCCACAGGAGATCACGTCGCTCGTCGGTCGTGAGGTGTACTCGAACAACGGCGTCTTCGTCGGCGAGATCGAGGACGTCCGCCTCGATCTCGACGCGCGGTCGGTGACCGGGCTCGCGCTCGCGGAGCTCAACCACGAGCTGTTCGCCGGGCGCGTCGACGGGAACACCGGCGTCATCGTCCCGTACCGCTGGGTCCGCGCCGTCGGCGACGTCGTGCTGATCAACGACGTCATCGAGCGGCTCGACACCGGGAGCGACGAGGAGGAGGCGGAGGTCGGCCAGTCCGCGTAGCCGGCTAGAACGGGAGCGCGTCGCGCAGGCTGTTCAGGAGCCCGCCGCCCTCCCGACGCTTGCGGTCGAACACGGGGTACATCGCGTCGAGGAACTCCGTCTCGTTCTCGAACCGGGTCTGTGGCACCTCCTCTAACGCCTCGGAGAGGCGGACCGTCCGGCCCTTGGCGTCGTAGGGGATCGCCCCGTCGTCGAGCGCGTTCACGATCTCCTCGCCGGTCGCCGGGAAGGAGACGCCGGCCTCCTCGATCCGCTCGTCCAGCACGGCGATGCCGAACTCGATCGCGTCGGGCTCCGAGGAACCGCCGCCGCCGGGTGGGCGTGCTGCCATCGCACCGACGTACTCGCTCGGTCCTTTTTAAACCCATGCCCGCGCGGCGGGGCGCGGGCGGACCGCGTCGGAGGCGTCCCCCGAGACGCTCACTCCGGGATCGACTCCTCGGGCGGGGCCGCGTCGACCACCGCGAGCTCCCGCCCGTCGCCGGAGCGGTCGAAGGCCGCGACGCTCTGGTCGTCGTACGGGGGGACGGCGACCAGCACGACCGCGGCGAGGTCGTCGGTCTTCGACACGCCGAGGAAGCCGTCCGGGTGGGAGAGGAACCGCGCCCCGCCGTGGCCCGCGGGCGTGCCGAGGTCGACGCCGAACACCGCGTTCACCGACCCGCCGACGTCCGGCGTGAAATGCGTCAACACGGGTGTCTCCGGGTCGAGCCCGGTGTCCGTCTCGAAGTCGCCGGCGCGAGTGGCCGAGAGGCGGAGGTTCGTCTCGCCGGGGTCGGTCTCGGCGGCGCGTTCGAGCAGGACCGTCAGCAGGTCGCGGGTGACGTGGATCACGGTCAGATCCCGATGGCGGACCGCAGCGTCTTCGCGTAGAGCCCCGGCGCCTTCGACCGGGAGTTCGAGAGCGCGTCCTCGACCGCGACCGCCGCGCCGTCGAGCACGCCGACGCCGTGCCCGACCAGCACGCGGTCGGGGTCGTGGCCCGACAGCGCCGTCGTCGGCGGGGTGAGACGCAGCATCGGGTGGACCCCGATCCGCTCGCGGTCACCGCGGAAGTACGAGGCGGAGCCGAGCGACTCGGGGACGATCAGGGTCTCGCCGTCGAAGAACCCGGCCTCCTGCCACGGCGGCACCGAGGAGTCGCGGATCCGGAACGCCTCGAAGCCGGTGTCGGCCAGCCGGTCGCCGAACCGCTCCACCGGCGCGTCGAGGTCGTCCGCGACGCCCGTCATCCACTCGGGGACCCACACCGAGACGTCGTGGCGGGCCGCGACCGCGGCGCTGTCGCGCTTGTGCCGGTCGAGGCCGACGACAACGCCGGCGACCGTCCCGAGCTCGGCGAGCAGGTCGTCGAGCCCGGGGGCGTCGACCGGGTCGAACACCCAGACGTCGTCCGTCTCGCGCTCCTCGTTCGGCACCGCGACCGCGTGGCTCGCGCGCTCCATCGCCTCGTCGGGGTAGGCGATCCAGCCGACCCCCCCGTCGAACCGATCGATCTCGTGGAGGTCCGCCTCGCCGTCGCCTTTCATTCCCATGCGAACGCCTTCGGCCCGGATCCCTTTCAACCCGTCTCCGGCGGCACGGCGCTCGCGCGTCCGGGGACGGCGCCGTCGCGGGCCCCGACGCCCCCTACGCCTCCGGCCACTTGATCGAGCAGCCGCGGGAGGGCCGGTCGGGGATCCCGACGTCCTCGCCCGCGAGCACCGACTCCACGGCCTCCCGGACGTAGAGCTCGGTCGGCTCGTCGTCGGGGTTCAGGGCGTCGTCGAGCCGGCCGTGGTACCGGAGCCGCCACGCGTCGCCCTCGCGTCCGAACAGGAACGGGTCGGGCGTGCAGACCGCGCCGTACGCCTCGGCGACCGCACCCGTCCCGTCGCGGAGGTACGCGTCGTAGGCGACCGTCCCGTCGGCGACGCGCTCGCGCATCGCCTCGAAGGAGTCCGCCGGGTACTCGTCGGCGTCGTTGGGGTTGATCCCGACGACGGCCAGGTCGTCGTAGTCGGCCGCCAGCTCGTTGAGGAGGTCGAACTTGGCCTGCGCGTACGGGCAGTGGTTACAGGTGAAGACGACGAGCAGCGCGTCCGCGTCGAACGAGTCGAGCGCGTGCGTCTCGCCGTCGACGCCGGGCAGTTCGAAGTCGGGGGCCGCGTCCCCCCGATCGAGCGTCGAGTCTGACTCTTTCATCACCATGCGTCGCGCTACCGTCGGCGTGAGTAAAACGGTTCCGCGGCCGCCGGCGCGCGACCCCTCGACGCGGTCGCCGACGGGCCGGGCTACCGACGCGCCAGCGCCCGGGCGACGACGTGGGCCGCGCCGACCGCGCCCAGCCAGCACGCCGCGAACGCGAGCGCGAGGACGGCGGCGACGAGCGCGGCCGTGAGGACCGAGAGCCCGGTGACGGCGGCGAGCAGCCCGAGGACCGTCGGGAGCCCGATCCCGACCGCGACGAGGGCGACGCGGACGACCCGGCGTCGGCGAGCGTCGTCCGCGTCGTCCCGCCGGTGCGCGCCCCGCGTTCGCTCCCGCCGTCTCTCGCTCCGTGGCACGGCGGCGCTGGGCTCGGTATCGCTCCTAAACCCCCGGACGGTCGAGGGTCGGCCCCGCCGACTCGGGGGTTTTTGCGTCGGCCCCGCCTAGCGGGGATATGTCGTCCCGCGAGCCCTCCTACCGGACGCTCCGACTGCTGTGCGCGAACGGCGCCGGCATGGTCGGGTTCCTCCTCGCGTACGCGGTGGGTCGCGGACTCGCGACCGCGCTCGTCGCCGGGCTCCTCGTCGCGGCCATCGGCTACGTCGCGTCGAGCGCGGTCGCCGAGTACGCGGGGGCGTGAGGGGCCGGGGCGAGACTGCCGACGCGTCGAACGAGGCGGACGAGACGGACGATCGTCGGCGTCGCTCGGCGGGGCGGCGTCGGAGATGAAAGGAGAAAGTCGGTCGGCGCGCCGGGGTCGCCCGCGGAACGCGCCGGGAACGACCTCAGAACGCGCCGGGGTAGACGCTGATCTCGGCGTGGAGCCCCTCGCGGAGCGCGCTGTGGACGTGACAGATCCCCTCGGCGCGCTCGGCGATCTCGGACGCGGTCTCGTCGTCGAGGTCGGCCTCGACGTGGACGTCGAAGGCGATCGACGCGAGGTCGTCGTCCTCGTCGAGGTCGGCGCTCGCGTCGATCTGGACCTTCCCGAGGTCCTCCTCGCCGCGCTGGCTCCCGCCGACGCGGAAGGCGGGGAGGTAACAGGAGGCGTACGTCGCGACGAGCGCGGCGTTCGGGTTCGGCCCCGTCTCGTCGGTCGCGTCGATCTGCAGGTCGAACTCGCCGACCTGACTCGTGCAGGCGTACCCTTCCTCGGAGACCGTGGACGTCTCGATGTCGGACATACGGGTCGACGGACGGCTCGCCGGGGCCTAAAGGTTGCCATCGCCGGAACCGCGCCGGGGGCGCGAAAAAACCGGATCGACCGACCGGCCGACTGACCGACTACTCCAGCGAGTACGTCTCGTCGCCCGCTAGGACGACGGGCTCGGCCGCGGCGCCCGCGGCCTTCACCTCGCTGACGAACTCCCGCGTGTCGATCTCGATCGGTCCGAACGAGTCGTAATGCATCGGGAACACGACGTCGGCGCCGACCCAGTCGGCGGCGATGCCGGCGCCCGCGGGCCCCATCGTGAAGTGGTCGCCGGCGGGGAGCGCGGCGGCGTCCGGTTCGAGGTACGGCGCGATCACGTCGACCATCTCGGACATCAGCCCGGTGTCGCCCGCGTGGTAGAACGTCGTGCAGTCGGGGTCCGACTCCTGGGTGGGCTTCTTGTCGCCGATCACGAAGCCGGCGGGCATCCCGGCCGAGTAGTCGGGGTCGTTCTCGATCCCGTTCGAGTGGTCGGCGCGGACCATCGTCACCCACGCGTCGCCGCACTCGACGGTGCCGCCGATGTTCATGCCGCCGGCCGCGACGGAGTCGTCGAGGCCGAACTCCTCCTGGACGTACGCGGTCAGCTCGGGCGTGGCGACCACGGTCGCGTCGGGGTACGCCGCGGCGTCGCCGACGTGGTCGGCGTGGCCGTGCGTCAGGAGGAGGTAGTCAGGGTCGAGCTCCTCCGGGTCGACGTCGGTCTTCGGGTTATCGAAGAACGGATCGATCAGCAGTTCCGTGTCGTCGACGACGACGTGCCACGTCGCGTGGCCGTGCCAGGTGAGTTCCATGGTACGACCGTTTCTTCTCGGCGAGCCGTAATAAAAGTCGACGCCGCGGATCCGCGCGGCTCGCTCCGCGATCGACGGAGTCGAACGCCGGGCGTCGGGACGTTTTCGAACGAACGATCCGTTTCCGCGCCGCCGGTCGCAATATCTTCCCGCGGACACACGCTTACCCCGGGGATGCGCGTACAGGCCCTCGTGAGAATGGAACCCCGATATGTCGCGTGAGGGACCCGACGACGGCGACGGCGATGGAGACGAGGGGCGGGGCGACCGCTACCGCCACCTGATCGAACACGTCCAGGACGCGGTGGTCGAGTTCGACCTCGTCGACGGGGAGCCGATCGTCTCGTCGGTGAACCGCTCGTTCGTCGACGTGTTCGGGTACGACGCCGACGAGATCCGCGGGGAGCCGCTCAACGAGTGGGTCGTCCCGGAGTGGAAGCTGGAGGAGGCGCGCGCCTTGGACGCGAACACGTCGTCCGGCGAGGTCAACTACCGGGAGGTGACCCGCGAGACCGCCGCCGGGCTCCGCGAGTTCCTCTACCGCGGGATCCCCTACGAGGACGGCGCCGGGTCCGGCGGCTTCGCGGTGTACACCGACCTGACGGAGATATCGCGCAACGAGCGACGGCTGAAGGTGCTCAACCGGATCCTCCGCCACAACCTCCGGAACAACGCGAACGTCGTCGCCGGCCACACGACGCGGCTGCTCGCGGAGCTGGACGGGCCGGACGCCGAGACGACCGAGTCGGCGGCGACCGTCGAGCGCGCGGCCCACGAGCTCGAACGGCTCGCGGAGGAGGCCGGACACATCCACCGGATCCTGCGGCGGCCGACAGACGAGGACGCCGACGTCGATATCGCCTCGCTGGCCCGCGCGGTCGCCGACGACTACCGGACACGCTCGCCCGGCGCCGCGATCGAGGTCGCCGTCGCGGAGGGGGAGACGGTGCGGGCCGACGACCGGCTCCGGTACGCGATCGACAGCCTCGTCGACAACGCCATCGAGCACAACCCGAGCGCGTCGCCCCGGGTCCGGATCCGGCTGAACGAGCCCGACGACGGGGCGGACGCGACCGCGGCCGAGTGGGCGGTCCTCCACGTTGAGGACGACGGACCCCGGATCCCGCCGAACGAGCGCGACGTGATCCGCGACGGCGAGGCGATCACGCCGACGCACCACGGGAGCGGGCTGGGGCTCTGGCTCACGGAGCTGACCGTCGAGGCGTTCGGCGGCGAGCTCGCCTTCGACGCGAGCGACGACCTCGGCGGAAACGACGTCTCGATCCGCCTCCGCCGCCGGTGAAGCGAAGAGCCGAGGTCCGCGGCGCCGGCGCGGCTCGGGAGAGGAGTTAACAACGCCCCGACCCAACCGCGAGGCGATGCCCTCCGAGCGGACCGAGAGCCCCTCCCCGACCGACCCGTGTCGCGAGTGCGGACGGACCCCGCCGCCCGACGCGAACTTCTGTCCCGGCTGCGGCGCCGACCTGCGCGCCGGAGCCGACGCCGACGCCGCCTACTGCCCCGAGTGCGGTTCCGCCCTTCTCCCCGAAGACGAGTTCTGCCCCGACTGCGGGACGGCGCGCCCCGAGAGGGACCGGTCCGAGGCGACCGGCCGCGAGGGCGGGCGGGACGGCGAGACCCCGGACTCCGAGGCGCGCCGCGCGTTCCGGCGGCGGGTGCGGGACCACCTCGACGACGGCTGGGAGCTCACCGAGGACCGCGGCGATCGCGTCGTCCTCGTCGACAGGGACGTCGGCTCGATCCCGGTCCACGTTCTCCTCCTGTTGACCACCGGCGGCGTGGGGAACCTCCTGTACGGCTGGTACCACTACTCCGAGCTGGCCGAGACGCGCCGGCTCAGCGTCGGCGACGGCCCGCTCCCCGAGGGGGAACTCGCGGCGCCCGGCGGCGACGACGACCCGCTCGTCGACCTCTCAGGCTACCTGTTAGGCGGGATCCTGCTCCTGATCGGCGTCGGCGTCGCCGCCGTCTCCGCGGGACAGGGGTCGGTCCCCGGCGCGGCGTTCGGCGCCGCGTTCGCGGTCGTCGGGCTCGCGCTGACGCCGCCCGCGGAGCGCCGGCTCCAGCGCCGACACGGCCTGTCGCGGTTCGGTCGGAAGCGGACCGTCGACCACCGGGTCACGCCCGCGACGGAGCGCACCGAGTCGCCCTGCGTCGTCTGCGGCGAGCCGTTCGAGCGCGGGGTCGTCCGCCGGCGCCGCGACGAGACGGTCCTCGCCGGCGTGCCGGTCCGGACGCACGCGATGGAGCGGAACCGCTACTGCGCCGACTGCGCCCGCGCGGAGCTGTTCGGCGGCTCCGAGGGAGCGGCGGACGGCCGCGCGGAGGGCGTCGAGTCGACGGATCGCGCCGAGCCGACGGACCGGGTCGAACCGACTGATCGCGTCGAGGTCGGCGGCCCGACGGACGACTCCGAGACCGACGGGTCGGAGACCGCGACCGACCGCGCCGGCGACGCCTGACGCGGGCGGCGTGCTAGGCCGGAGGAAACGGACCAGACCGCTTATCACGGTCTGCTCGACAACAACGCCCATGCAGGCGCTAACAGCCGAGCAGCGCGAGTTCGCCGAGCGGGCCGAAGCGGTCGCGGCGGAGTTCGCCGACGACGCCTACACCTGGGAGGGGGACGTGCCGTGGGAGAACCTCCGGCGGCTCGCCGAGGCGGACCTCTACTGCCCGTCGATCTCCGAGGAGTACGGCGGGCAGGGCCGCTCCGACGTGGCGGCGATGCTCCTCACCCAGGCGGTCGGGCGGGAGTGTCCGGACACGGGCTGGTTCACCTACATGCAGGGGATGGTCGGGCCGCGGGCGATCGACCTCTTCGGGTCCGAGGCGGTCAAGGAGGAGTACCTCCCCGCCGTCACCGCCGGCGAGAGCTTCGTCTCCATCGCCATCTCGGAGCCCGACGCCGGCTCGGACGTCGGGTCGATGTCGACCGAGGTGACCGAGGAGGGCGGTGAGCTGGTGTGTAACGGCGAGAAGACCTGGGTCGGCGGCGTCCCCTTCGGCGACGCGGCGGTCACCTGGGTCAGGTTCCCCGAGGGGCTCGGGTCGGTCGTGATCCCCTACGACGACCCCGGCGTCGAGATCGAGGAGGTGTACACGAACATGGCCGGCTACGCGCAGACGCACTTCACGATCGACGACGTGGTGATCCCCGAGTCGCACGTCCTGACACGGGGGAAGGAGGCGTTCAAGGAGCAGCTGGTCTCGCTCAACTGGGAGCGGCTCGGCAGCTCGGTGCTCACGGTCGCGTGGGCGGAGGCCGCGCTGGAGCAGGCGCTGGCGTACGCGAGCGATCGCGAGCAGTTCGACCGGTCGCTCGACGAGTTCCAGGGGATCGAGTGGCGGCTCGCGGAGATGTACCGGAACGTCGAGACCGCGGCGTCGCTCGTGTACATGTCGGCGGCGGGCGCGCAGGGACACGACCCCGCCCCGCCGCGGCTCCAGACGTCGACCGCGAAGCTCCACTGCTCGCAGATGGTCGAGGAGGTCGCGAGCGAGGCGGTCCAGATCGTCGGCGCCCGCGCCTACCAGCGGGGCCACCCGCTGGAGTACCTCTACCGCTTCGCGCGGAGCCGCCGGATCGCGGCCGGCACCGACGAGATGCAGCTGAACACCATTGCTCGGGCGCTGAAGGAGGACGGCGTGCCCCCGGTCTCGGCGCGGTAGCGCGGGCGTCTCGTCGGCTCGGCGCGGTAACGCGGGCGTCTCCGGCGCCGAGGTCCGACCCCGACGCTCGATCCCGGCCTCGCTACTCGTCGTACGACCGGCCGTAGTCGGGATCGCGCTTCTCGTTGAACGCGGCGACCGCCTCCTCGTGCTCGGGGTCGACGACGCAGTCCCACTGGTACTCCGCCGCCTTCCGGCAGTACTCGTCGAAGCTCTGCTGCGGGTCGATCAGGCGGTTCGTGTGCTGCACGGCGGTCCGCGGCTTGTCGCGGATCTCCTCGGCGAGCGCGGTCGCGGCCGCGAGCGCGTCCTCGGCGCGTTCGACCGCGAGCCCGACGTCGACCGCGTCCTCGGGCGTGATGTCCCGACCGGTGAGCAGGTACTCGCGCGCCTTCGACTCGCCGATCAGTCGGGGGAGGAGCCACCCGCCGCCGTCGCCGGGAACGAGCCCGACGTTGACGAACCCCTCGCGCATGACCGCGCCGTCGGCGATCGTGCGCAGGTCGCAGGCGAGCGCGAAGTCGCAGCCGGCGCCGATCGCCGGGCCGTTCACGGCGGCGACCGAGGGCGTCGCGGCCGTCCGGAGCCGCCAGACGAGCTGCTGGATGAGCCAGAGGAACGCCCCGTACTCCTCGGGGTACTGGTCGTCCCAGTCGGGCATCTCCGTCGTGTCCGCCCCGGCGCAGAAGCCGTCGCCCGCGCCCGTGAGGACCGTCGCGTACACGCCGTCGTCGCGCTCGGCGCGGCGCACCGCGTCGTTGAGTTCGAGGACCGTGGTCCGGGTGAAGGCGTTGTAGACGTCCGGCCGGTCGATGGTGACCGTCGCGACCCCCTCGCTCACCGCGTACCGGACGTCGTCGTAGTCGCGCGCTCCCCCGTCGCTCCCGTCGCCGGTTTCGTCGTCGGCTTCTCGGTCGGTTGCGTCGTCTGCCATACCGGAGGGCGGGCCGGCCCCCACAAATAGGTGTGCGGTCGGTCCTTGCGCCGACCGGGAACGCTTTTTGTCCGCGTCGCCCCACGCCGGGTATGCACCGCGTACGGTTCCGCGACCCGGCCGGATCGATCCGCGAAGGCACATACGACCCCGAGGGCGACACCGTCGCCTTCGGCGGCGACGAGCACGCGCTCGACGACCCCGCGATCGACGTGCTCCCGCCGACGGACCCCACGAAGATCGTCTGTATCGGGCGCAACTACGCGGACCACGCGGCCGAGCTCGGCAACGACGTGCCGGACCGCCCCCTGCTCTTCCTGAAGCCGCCGAACGCGCTGGCGGGCCACGGCGACGCGGTCACCGTCCCCGCGGGGAAAGACCGGATCGACTGGGAGGCGGAGCTGGCGGTCGTGATCGGCGAGCAGTGCAAGGCGGTCGACGCCGACGACGCGATGGACGTGGTCGCCGGCTTCACCTGCATGAACGACGTGTCGAACCGCGACGACCAGAACCGCGAGCAGAACTGGGTGCGCGGGAAGGCGTTCGACAACGCCGCGCCGCTCGGCCCGGTGATGGCGACCCCCGACGAGGTCCCCGCGGACGCGAGCGTCGAGCTCCGGGTGAACGGCGAGACGAAGCAGTCGAGCGACCGCGAGCACCTCATCTTCGACGTGCCGACCCTGATCGAGGAGATCACGACGTACCTCACGCTGGAGGCCGGCGACGTGATCGCGACGGGGACGCCGGAGGGCGTCGGCGCGCTCGCCGACGGCGACACCGTCGAGGTCGAGGTCGAGGGCGTCGGGACGCTCGAACACGACGTGCGCATCCCCTGACCGGCGGCCGGGGTCCCGTCGTCCGGCGCTCCCTGCCCCCGGATCGCACACCGGGTTTCCGGTGAACGCTTATGCCCGGGCCGCCGGTATCGATCGGCACGGAGACCGGTCCGTTCCGCCGCGGACACCGACGCCGGAGGGCCGGTCGCGAGCCCGAACGAATGTCACGAGACGACGCCACGACGGACGATCCCGATCCGGACCGCCGCGGCGGCACGGAGGCGGACGACCCCGACGCCGCGCCGGCGGTCGTTGCCGCCCGATCGAGCGACGCCGAGCCGGACACGGCCGAGATCCGCGAGCTGGCGGCCGCGGCCGGCTACGCGGTCGTCGGCGAAGTCACCCAGCGGCGCCGCGAGGACCCCACGTACGGGCTCGGTCGCGGGGGGGCGGAGGACCTGATGCGGCTCGCCGCCGAGACGGACGCGGCGGCGGTGATCTACGACGGTTCCCTCTCGCCGGGACAGACGTTCTCGGTCGGCGACCTGCTGCCGACCGACACCGCGGTCGTCGACCGCCCGCGGCTCGCGCTGGAGCTGTTCGGCGACGCGGCCGACTCCCGGGCGGCGGACCTGCAGCTCGAACTGGCTCGGCTCCGATACGAGCTCCCGCGGCTCCGGGAGACCGTCGCGCGGGATTCGAGCGAGGACGTCCGGCTTCGGCCGGAGGGCGACGGCCGCGTCCGCGACGTCGAGCGGCGGATCGAGTCCGCCGAGCACGCGCTCGACCGGCTCGCCGACGACCGCGAGAAACGGCGGGCCGAGCGCCGGGAGGCCGGGTTCGACCTCGTCGCCCTCGCGGGCTACGCCAACGCCGGGAAGTCGACGCTCGCGCGTCGCCTCGCCGACGACGTGGACGACCCGGAAGGCGCGGACGGTCCGGACGACACAGACGATCCGGACGGGGCGTCGATCGCGGGCGGTCCGGGGAGGTCGCCGTCGGCCGGCGACCGTCCCTTCGAGACGCTCTCGACGGCGACGCGGCGGGCGACCCTCGGGGGACGCCGGGCGGTCGTCACCGACACGGTCGGGTTCCTCGACGGTCTCCCCCACGAGGCGATCCGGTCGTTCCGCGCGACGCTCGACGCGGTTCGCCGCGCCGACTGCGCGCTGCTCGTCGTCGACGCGAGCGAGGAGCCGGCGACGGTCCGGCGGAAGCTC
Organism: Halorubrum rutilum; assembly: GCF_042665015.1. Lineage (GTDB taxonomy): Archaea > Halobacteriota > Halobacteria > Halobacteriales > Haloferacaceae > Halorubrum > Halorubrum rutilum. The sequence continues at coordinate 493,160 of NZ_JBHTBL010000005.1, forward strand.
CGGACGTCGCTGTCGGCGATCGAGGCGACGGACGGGCCGGTGATCCCGGTCCTGACCAAGGTCGACCGGGTCGGCTCGAACGACCTCGCCGCCGCGGCCGACGCCTGCGAATCGGTGGCCGACGCGCTCGACGCCGACGAGGTCCCGGTCGCGGGCTCGCTCCGGTCGCCGGTTCCGGTCAGCGCGCGAAACGGCGCCGGACTCGGGGAACTCGTCGACGCGGTGGCGGACGCGCTCCCGACCGCGACCGCGGCGATGACCGTCCCGAACGGCGGCGACGCGCAGGCGGCGCTCTCCTGGGCGTACGACCGCGGCGTCGTCTCCGGCGTCGAGTACGCGGGGGAGACGGTCGCGGTCGAACTCGCCGGCCGACCCGACGTCGTCGCGGCGGCGGAGCGACGGCTCGCCGGGGGCGACGACGGCGAGTCGTGAGCGACGGTCAAGACCACGCTTAAGCCCGAGCCTCCCCGACGCGGTACCATGCAACCACGCGATCTCTCGGACCACTCGCCGTACGTCCCGGGCCGGGGAGTCGAGGAGGTCGCCCGCGAGCGCGGGATCGACCCCGACGACCTGATCAAGCTCTCCTCGAACGAGAACCCGCACGGCCCGAGCCCGGCGGCGGTCGAGGCGATCCGGGAGCACGCCGACCGAGTCCACCAGTACCCGAAGTCCTCCCACACGGACCTCACCGCGAAGATCGCGGAGAAGTGGGGCGTGGCGACCGAGCAGGTGTGGGTCTCGCCCGGCGCCGACGGCTCGATCGACTACCTCGCGCGGGCCGCGTTGGCGCCCGGCGACGAGGTGCTCGTGCCGAGCCCCGGCTTCGCCTACTACGCGATGTCGGCCCGGTACCACCACGGCGACGTGACCGAGTACGACCTCTCCCCGGCCGACGGCTTCGCGCAGGACGCGGAGACGGTCCTGAGCGCGTACGAGGGCGAGCGGATCGTCTACGTCACCTCCCCGCACAACCCCTCGGGGTCGACGATGCCGCTCGACGGGATCGAGGCGATCGCGGACGCGACCGCCGAGGAGACGCTCGTCGTCGTCGACGAGGCGTACGGCGAGTTCGCCGCGGTCGACAGCGCGATCCCGCTCGTCGACGAGCGCGACGACGTGGCGGTGCTCCGCACGTTCTCGAAGGCGTACGGCCTCGCCGGGCTCCGGATCGGCTACAGCGTCGTCCCCGAGGCGTGGGGCGAGTCGTACGCCCGGGTGAACACCCCGTTCGCGGCGAACGAGCTCGCCTGTCGGGCCGCCCTCGCCGCCCTCGACGACGAGGCGCACGTCGAGGAGTCGGTCGCGTCGGCGCGGTGGGCCCGCGAGCACATCGCGGACGAGCTCGACGCGCCCACGGTCGAGTCGGCGGGGAACTTCGTGCTCGCCGAGGTCGGCGACGCGGAGCGGGTCGCCGACGCGGCCCAGGAGCGCGGTGTGATCGTCCGGGACTGCACCTCGTTCGGCCTGCCGGACCACGTCCGGATCTCCACCGGGACCCGCGAGGAGACGCGCGAGGCGGTCGAGCGCCTCAACGAGACGCTCGCCGACCTCGGGCTCGGTGTTCGGGCGTGAGCGGGGAGTCGTCCGCAGGGGACGGGGACGGTTCCGCCGACGCCGCCGGGACCGACCCCGACGCCCGCCCGACCCGCGTCGCCGTCACCGGCACCCCGGGGACCGGCAAGTCGACCGCGACGGCGCTGCTCGAAGGTGAGTACGACGTGATCCACCTCAACGATCTCATAAAGGGCGACGACGACCTCTGGACCGAGCGCGACGCCGACCGCGACACGCTCGTCGCCGACCTCGACGCGGTCCGCGAGCGCCTCGGCGAGTGGACGGGCGTGCTCGATTCCCACCTCGCGCACCGGTTCGACGTCGACCGCGTCGTAGTCCTGCGCTGTCGTCCCGAGACGGTCGAGGCGCGACTCCGCGAGCGCGGGGAGTCGGACGCGACGGCCGGGGAGAATGCGGAGAGCGAGGCGCTCGACGTGATCCTCTCGGAGGCCGTCGCGGAGCACGGCGCCGAGAGCGTCTACGAGATCGATACGACGGACCGCGACCCCGAGGCCGTCGCCGACGCGATCCGCGCCGCGATCGAGGGCGAGCGCGAGCCGAGCGCCGGCACCGTCGACTTCATCGATTATATATGACCCGCGACGGTCTTGACGGTAGATGACACTCGACCGGTACCGGTCGGTCGCGGACCGCCTGCTCGGGCCGTGGGTGCGCGCCGCGGCCAGGCTCGGGCTCTCGCCGGACCAGGTGAGCGTCCTCGCGTTCGGCGTCGCGGTCGCGGCCGCCGGCGCGTTCGCAGTCGGCGACCCGACCTTCTACGTCGCCGGCGCGGTCGCGGTCCTCCTCAACGGCTGGCTCGACCTCGTCGACGGGGCCTTGGCGCGCCACCTGGAGGTCTCCTCGGAGGGCGGCGACCTCCTCGACCACGTGCTCGACCGCTACGCCGACATCGCGGTCATCGCGGGGTTCACCGTCGGAATCGAGGCGTACGCGCTCGGCTTCCTCGCCGTCACCGGCGTCCTGATGACCTCGTACATGGGCACCCAGATCCAAGCCGTCGGCATCGGCCGCGAGTACGGCGGACTGCTGGGCCGGGCCGACCGGCTCGCGCTGATGGGGATCGTCGGGTTCGTCGCCGCCGTTCACTCGGCGCCGGTCGCGGCCGGCCTGAACGTCGTCGGCCTCCTGCTCGCCCTGTTCGCCGCGGTCGGACATCTGACCGCCGTCCAGCGGTTTCTCGGCGCGTGGTCCGATTTATAAGTCGGATCGCGGTGGTGCGGTGATTTATAACTCGCCGGCGACGCTGCGGTGAACACGTCCAAAGCCCCAGTTGACGAGGATGGCGCACGCTCGCTGCGCGCCTCACTCGGTCGCTCACGTTGTTCGCTCCCTCGTTGCGGTGTCGCCGGCGGCAAAGCCGCCGGCTGCCCGTGGCGCGTAGCGCCACACTGCTTACGTCGCCTGCGCCATCCTCGTCAACTGCCCCTTTGAGTCCCACCCCGACCGCACAGCACCGCACCTCACACCTCCCCAGCCTCGTCGGTCGCGGTCGCCGAGGGCGACCGCTCACGGGCACGCGCCACCACAGTATTATTTATAAGCGACCGCCCCCGTGCCCGTGGCGATCGAGACCGGAAGAGAACGTCTCACCCGCGAATGCGTCCGACGGAGCGATTACGGCCGCGTCGCCCGCGCGAACCACGTCTCCGGGTTCTGTCGCTTGACGCGGAAGCTCGGGAGCGCGTCGGCGTCGATCAGGTCGAGCAGGAACCCCCGGACGGGCGCCGGGTCGCGGTCGCTCACGATGAGACACTCCCCGCCGGCGTCGAGTTCGCGGAACCGCTCCTCGACGCGCTCCTTGCGCGTCTCCGGGTCGAGCCCGCGCAGATCGACGGCGTCCTCGGGCGGGTCGACGGTCCATATCTCCTCGTAGCGCTCGTCGACCGCGCCGGCGAGCGCGTCGGCGCCCTCGGGGAGCGCGTCGGCCGACGGGGCCGGCGTCGACTGCAGCTCCGGATCGAACGGGAGCTCCGCGAGCACCGGCAGCCCGAGCGCCTCGATCGGGTCGTCGCCCCCGAACAGGTCGTGGGGGGTGCCGCACTCGTCGCAGACGAACTCCCCCATGTTCGAGACGACGCCGAGCACGGGCACGTCGTTCTCCTCGAACAGCTCCAGCGCGCGGGCGGTGTCGGAGACCGCCGCGTGGAACGGCGTCGTGACGAGGACGACGCCGTCGACGGGAACCTCCTGAAGGGTGGTCAGCGTCACGTCGCCGGTCCCGGGAGGCATGTCGACGACGACGGTGTCGGGGTCGCTCCAGGCGACCGTCTCGAACAGGTCCGAGAGCGCGTCGTGGGCCATCGCCCCCCGCCACGCGAGCGGGCCGTCGTCGGAGAGCAGCCCCACGCTCATCACCTCGAGCCCGCCGACGTCGATCGGGACGGGGTTCCCGTCCTCGTCGCTGTAGACGGGGCCGCCCGCGTCGACCACTTCGGGGACGTTGGGGCCGTAGATGTCGGCGTCGAACAGCCCGACGGCGGGGTCGGCGCCTCCCTCGGCGTCCCCGGCCGCCAGCGCGCACGCCAGCGCCGTCGCGACCGTCGTCTTGCCGACGCCGCCCTTCGTGCTCGCGACCGCGATCACCCGGTCGGCGGCCCCGATCCCCAGCCGCCGGTCGTCGAGGTCCGGGCTCGGATCGACCTGCTCGACCCGGGCGGTGGAGACGCCGGGGACGTCGGAGGCGGCCCGGACCATGGCCGCCGACACTCGCTCGGCCGCGTCGGGGGGAAACTCGCGCAGGTCGGCCTCGATCGCGACCGTCCCGTCGTCGATCGAGAGGCCCTCGACGACGCCGGCCTCGAACGCGCTCACCTCCGCGTCGGGGTCGCGGACCCGTCGGAGCGCGGCCTCCACGTCGTCGGTCGAGAGGCTCGACCCGTCGGGGTTCGCACCCTCCCGGTCTTCGGGTCGGTTCTCGGGGGTCGATTCGTCCGCGGTCGGTCGGTCGGTGGTGAAGTCAGTCATCTGAGGCTTGCTCGGGTATCGACGCGGAGATTGGGGGCGCTCACAGGTCGGGCCGCCGGTTGAGCGTGCTCTCGCCCGGGAGGGCGGCGCTGTCGTTCTCGGTGCCGCCGCTGAACTGCCGCCGGAACTTCCCCGGGTCGGCGTCGAGCGCCCGCGCGGCGGTGCTGCGAACGACTCGCGGCTCCGACTCGTCGCCGGCGACCGCCTCGAGCCGGTCGGTCGCGCGCTCGTCGTCGACGCCGGCGAGCAGGTGGACGGCCCACTCCCGCAGCCGCTCGCTCTCCGCCCGCGAGCGGTCGAGCAACGCGGGGAGCAGGGCCTCCCCCCGGAGCTTGAACAGCGACACCAGTGCGTTCCTGACGACCGCGTGGTGGCCGTCGTCGAGGGCGGCCTCGATCGCCTCGACGTTGGCGGCCCGGTCGATCCGGTCGAGCGCGACGACGGCCTCGGCGCGGACCCACGGGTCGTCGTCCGCGAGCGCCTCGGTCGCGGCCGCGCTCGCTCGGTCCCCGCCGAGCCGGCCGAGCGACTCGACCGCGAACTGGCGCACGTCGGCGTCCTCGTCCGCGAGTCCGTGCTCGACGAGCGCCTCGACGGCGGCGTCGCTCCGGCGCCCCTCGCCGAGCGCCAGCGCCGCCCGGCGCCGCTCGACCGGGTCGCCGTCCGCGAGCAGCGAGACCTTCTCCGCGGCCTCTGTACCGCGGAGCGGCGCGGTGTCCGTCGCCTGGAGCTCGCGCTGTGAGGCCTCGCCGACGGTGACGTCGCGGTCCACCTCGATGTCCTCGAGCCCGTCCGGGTCGTCGCCGAACCCCGGGCTCTCCTCGGGGTGCACGCGGGGATCGGTGGGGCCGTCGGTCGCCTCGTCGGGGTCCCTCATCGGGCGCTCACCTCCGCGGTCGCGAGCAGGTCGTCCGGGTCGGCCGCGACGAGCGCGGCGCCGAGAGACGCCGCGAGCGCGGCGGTCGGCGTCGCCGGGACGCCGGCGACGAGCAGCACTCCCGCCCCCAGAGCGAGCGACCGGTCGCCGTCGCGGAGGCCGACGACCAGGGCGGCGACGCCGCCGAACGCCGCCGTCGCGACGAGGAGGTGCGGGCTCCCCACGACGCCGAACCCGGAGAGCAGCGCGCTTCCGGTCACGTACGGCGCGGCGGCGCTCGCGGCGACGACGCCGAGGAAGCCGCCCGCTCCCGCGAGCAGCGCGAGGCGGTCCGTCTCCGCGGGGACAGCGAGAAGCGTCACCGCGAGGAGGAACGCGACGGAGCCGGCCCCGCGGACGCTCGCGCCGAGCCCCCACGCCGTCCCGACGAGCGAGAGCCCGATCGCGGCCGGGAACGCCGCGGCGACGACGCGTCGCCGGAGCCCCACGTAGGTCGTCGGCCGCCCCAGGGCGTGCGCGAGGGCGACGGCGGCGCCGGCGGGGACCGCGACCGCCGCCGCGATGGCCGCGGCGTCGGAGACGGTCGCGAGAACCCCGAACACCGCCGCGAAGAGGAGTCCGACGCGGACGCCCGAGCGGTCCGACGCGAGCGCGAGCGTCGCGAGCGCCGCCCCGACACCGAGCGCGGCGGCAGCGCTCGCGGCCGGGATCGCCCGGCTCGGGATCCCGACCGGAGCGAACGGGACGTTGTACGCGATCCGGATCGCGGTCGCCGCGGCGACGGCGGCCGCCGCGGTCCCGAGGACGGCGAGGAGCCGTCCGTCGAGCGAGGCCTCGCGCTGTCGGCGCTCGGTCGTCGCGTCCTCGGTCGCGTTCGAGGGCGGACCGCTCACGGCCTCGGCGTCGTCGCGGTCGGACTCGACGGCCGGGGTCGACGCGGTCACGCGTCCTCACCCCCGTCGCTGTCGGACTCCGCGCCGCTTCCCGCGCCGACGTCGAGCCGGGCCGCGAGGTCCGAGACGTCGGCCGCGACGAACTCCGCGAGGAACGCGGCGAGCCGACCGTAGACGCCGGTTCCCGGCTCGGAATCGAGCGCGTCGTCGAGCCCGGCGGCGAGCATCGAGAGGTGGCGGTCGTGGAAGTCGAGCCGCGCGCGGTCGTAGCCGTCCCCGTCGCCCTCGGTCGCCGCGGCGAGCCGACAGAGGTAGCCGGCGAACTCCACCTCCAGCCGGAGGTTGTCGTGGTGGCGGCGCTCGTCGCCGCCGACCTCGCAGCCGAAGTGCTCGTACGCCCGCGCCAGGTCGAGGTTCACGTCGTTCCACGAGGCGTCGGACCGGTAGGTCGACTCGTACAGGGACGCCGGCGGGCCCTGGTTCTCGATCGTCCCGTCCGTCCCGTCGATCACCTCGGAGTAGCCGACGACGAACAGGTCGTTGTACCGGGCCGCGAGGGTCTCGCGGTCGTCGTCGACCGTCAGGTCCGGGGGGTCGACGTCGAGCCCCGACCGGGCGACGAGCGTCGACATCGCGCGGTCGATGGAACCGTCCGCGAACCCCTCGTACGGCTCCGGAGTCGGCTCGTCGAACGCGCTCGCGAGGAGCCCGTAGACCGCCCCGCGGGCCCCCGTCTCGGTGTCGACGGCCTCGTCCGGAGGGCGACCGTCGGGGTGCTCCGAGTCCTCGAAGTCGCCGTTCCGGTCGGCGGTCGATTCGGACACGGTCACGCACCCCTCGTGCGGCGGATCCCCTCGACGGTCACGAGCGTGGTGAACACGACCGCGATCCCGGCGATGGTCCAGAGGACGATCTCGTAGGGGGCTCCGGTGTCGTCGGTGAACGAGAGGTAGAACCACTCGCTCGCGGCCTTCCGCCCGGAGCGCTCGTCGTTCGAACCCTCCCAGACCGCGAACGCGACGTTCGTGTCCGCCTCGGTGGTGAGGTCGGTGACGTTCGCGCGATCGCCCGGGAGCGGGCGGGAGAACACCACCGTCCACCGGCCGTCCCCGTGGGTCGCCGCCGTTCGGACCGCCGATCCGGTCATCTCGGTCGTGCTCCCCGGGCCGCCGGCGAGCAGCGACTCCGACGCGCCGGCGCCGTTCCAGTACCAGACGTTCACCGGGTTCTCCGTCGACCCCATCGCGAGCGGCGGACGCTCAGTCGGCGAGGCCGGGAACTGGACCGCGGCGGCGTCGGCGAACTCCCGGATCCCGTCGGTCGAGGTGTTGGCCGTCGGGTCCGACCACGACACGCGGAGGAACAGCCGTCCGTCGGTCCGAACGGCCTTCACGCGGGCGGCGTCGACCGCCGTCTCCGACCCCTGCGGGACCGCCGCGCCCGCGCTGGTCATCGGCAGTTCCACGGTCTCCGCCGACCCCCACGCGGACCCGTTCGGTTCGGCCAGGTCGGCCGCGTCGCCCCGCCGGTCGACCGGTATCTCGTAGGCCCCCTGCGCGTCGGCGAGCGCCGGGAACGCCGCGGTCGCGGCCACGAGGGCGACCGCGACCGCGGCCGCGAGCGCGAGGTCACGGGACGCGACGCCCCGGAACGCGAGGCGCCGGTCTCCGGTCCCGTCGGCGTCGTCCTCACGCCGCATCGTCGAACACCTCCAGCCGGTACTGGTCGTCGTTGTTCACGGTCGAGAGGATCTCCATGAGCTCGCTCTCCTCGCCGCGCTCCGCCCGCTCCCGCTCGCGGGTGATCGTGTTGAGCGCCTCCTCCACCCGCGGGCCGAACAGCTCCTCGAGGTAGTTCAGCGGGATGCGATCGGCGTCGACCGTCTCGCCGTCCTCGCCGGTCTGCGGCGGCGCGTACGGCGGGATGTAGTAGACGTTCGGCTCGGTCCGGTACTCGGGATGGAGGCGGAGCGCGACCTCGTACTCGTTCACCAGCGCGTGGATCGGCCCGTCCTCGTCGTCGAGGAACCCGACGTGCCGGAGCTGCGGCGGACAGTCCTCGGCACAGGACGGGGGACGCACCTCTCCCTCGGGGCCTTCGCCCTCGATTCGCGGGTAGCAGAAGATGCACTTCTCGCTCGTCTTCGTCTGCGCGTTGTAGAACACCTTCTTGTACGGACACCCCTCGACGCAGTAGCGGTAGCCGCGACAGCGGTCCTGGTCGACCAGGACGATCCCGTCCTCCTCGCGCTTGTAGATCGCGGAGCGCGGGCAGGCCTCGACGCAGGAGGGGTGCGTGCAGTGGTTGCAGATCCGGGGGAGGTAGAAGTAGTAGGAGTTCGGGTACTCGCCGGCCCCCTCGTCCTCGTCCCAGTTCGGCCCCCAGTCGGCGTTCTCCAGCGGGCGGAGGGGCTCGTCGCTGCCCTCGTACATGATCGCCTCGTGGTTGAACTCCCACGGGCGGCCGTACGCCTCCTCGTCGGGGAGCTCGCCCGGCGTCCGCTCTTGGCCTTCCTCGTCCCAGCCGCCGCCGAGCTCCTCCCAGTCGCGCGGGTAGCCCGCGCCGGGCTTCGTCTCGACGTTGTTCCAGTACATGTACTCGCGGCCGCCCGACTCGGTCCAATTGGTCTTGCAGGCGATCGTGCACGTCTGACAGCCGATGCACTTGTTCAGGTCCATCACCATCGCGACCTGGTGGTCGACGCCCTCGGCGATCGGGACGTTCCCGTCGTCGGCCTGGCGCGCTCGCCCCTCGTCGCCGACTCGCCCCGTCCCGTCGTCGTCGGTCTTGCTCATCGGTCACCACCCCCGAGCAGGTCGGTCACGCGGTCGAGCGGCCCGGACGCGCTTCCGTCCGCGCCGTTCGCGGTCTCGTCGGCGTCGCCGTCGGAACCCTCGCCGCCGCCGACTCCGCCCGCGAGCGATTCGGCCCCGTCCTCGACGGCCTCCACCTCGACGCGCACGTCGCTGTTCACGCCGGTCGGGCCCCAGTAGTTCGGGAAGAAGTGGAGGTGTTCGCCCGAGTCCTCCGGGTATCGGACGAGCTGCGTCGGCTTCATGTACATCGGGACGAGCGAGTTGAAGTTGTTCCGGTCCGGGTACTGGAACCGCTCCCAGCTGAAGAAGTGCCTGGCGGTGCCCGGCTCGCCGCTCGGGTAGATCTTCGCCTGCACCTCGACCGAGTCCAGGTCGTTGTACACCCGCACGGTGTCGCCGTCCTCGATGCCGCGCTCCTCGGCGTCGTCGGGGTTGAGGTAGACGGTCGGCTCGCCGCGCTGGAGCCGGAGCATCTTCGTGTCGTCGCGCCACGTCGAGTGGATCGACCACCGGCTGTGCGGCGTGTTGTAGCTGAGCGGGTACTCCGACTTCTCCTGGAGGACCGGCGACTCCTTGTGCGTCGGGAGCTCCTCGCCGAGCTCCAGGAACCAGTCGTGGTCGATGTAGTACTGCTGACGACCGGTGAACGTCGGCCACGGCTCCTTGTCCTGGACGTAGTCCTTCCACGGCGTGTACGCCTCCCCGTCCTCGATGTCGGAGGTCCAGTGGTCGCCGGTCGCGAGGAGCCGTCGGGGCTGCTCGTCGATGTCGTCGAACTCGATCCGCTCGGTCGTGTCGGACGGATTCGTCTCCTCGGAGTTCTCCAGGATGAACTCCGCGGCCGCCCGGTCCTCGGCGAGCGCGTCCGCCTCGCCGGTCTCCCAGTCGCGGACGTAGTCGTCGTGGACCGACTGGAGGTCGATCTGCCGGTCGAACTTCCGATCGTCGACCGGGCCGGCGTCGCGCTCCTCGGCCACCTCCTGGATCTTCTCGGCGAGCGCTCGGAATATCTCCCAGTCCGTCTTGGCCTCGCCGAGGGGTTCGACGGCCGGCGTGAACGGGTGCACGTAGGTGTGCATGTCGGTCTCCGAGAGATCGTGCTTCTCGTAGTGGCTCGCCGTCGGGAGGACGATGTCGCTGTTGAGCGCGGTCGAGTCCATCCGGAAGTTGACGTCGACGACCAGGTCGAGCTTGGGCCACAGCTCCTCCTCGACCGCGACGTTGCCCTTGGCCTGGTTGAAGTAGTTCCCGCGCCAGACGAACATCACCCGCGGGTCCGGCCGCGAGCCGTCGTCGCGTTCGCTCGGGTACAGCGGCATCCACCCCTTCTCGACCGACTCGCGGATTCTGTCGGCGGTCTCGGGGTCCGTGTTCTCCATGATGCCGGCGTGGTAGTACGTCCACAGCGTCGTCGGGACCCCGCGCACGCTCCCGGTCGGGAACGAGAGGGTCTGCCACCCCTCGTACGTCCAGATCTTCTCCTGGCCGACGTAGTGGTCGAGCCCGGTCCCCTGGCGGCCGAGGTTCCCGGTGAGCGTGACGAGGAGCTGGATCGCGCGGTTCCCGAGGTCGTTGTGGTACCAGTCGTTGACCCCCTTCCCGTGGATGATCTTCGCGCGGTCGGCGTCGGCGAACTCGCGGGCGATCTTCCGATGTGTGAACTCCCCCACACCGGTCAGCTCGTGCACCCGTTCGGGGGTGTACGCCGACAGCTCGTCGCGGAGGTTCAGCCAGACCGACCGCGTCTCGACGCTCCCGTCGTCGGTGTCGACCGTCCGTTCGGCGGCCAGGTCGGGATCGAAGTCGAGCGCGATGCTCGCGGACGCGTCGTGCTGACCGTCGCGCTCGCCCAGCGAGCCGGGCGCCGCCCTGAGCCCGCCGTCCGCGTCCTGCATGACGAACACCTTCTCTGGGCGGTCGGCGTCGACGGAGAGCCCGGCGACCTCGCTCGCGCGGAGGAACTTCCCGGTGTCCTCGCGGACGAGCAGCGGCATGTCGGTCTGTTCTTTTAAATGATCCTCGTCGTACAACCCCTCGTCGACGATGGTTCGAGCCATCCCGAGCGCGAGCGCGGTGTCGGTGCCGGGTTCGGGACCGATCCACTCGTCGCAGTGGATCGCCGTCTGGCTGTAGTCGGTGAAGATCCCGACCCGCTTCGCGCCGTCGTAGCCAGCCTCGAGGAAGTACTTCGCGTCGGGGATCCGCGTGACGTTGATGTTCGAGCCCCACGCGATGATGTAGTCGGCGTTGTACCAGTCCGCGCTCTCGGCGTTCTCGGTCTGGGTCCCCCACGTGATCGGCTGACCCGGCGGGAGGTCGGAGTACCAGTCGTAAAACGAGTGGCTGACGCCGCCGAGCAGGTTGATCAGACGGCTCCCGGAGGCGAACGATACCGGGCTCATCGCGGGGATCGGCGTGAAGCCGCTTATCGCGTCGTACTCCTCGTCTTCGACCGCGTCGACGACCTCGTCGGCGATCTCGGTGAGCGCCTCGTCCCACGAGATCCGCTCCCACTTCCCCTCGCCGCGTTCCCCGGTCCGCCGGAGGGGGTGGGTGACGCGGTGGTCGGCGTTCACGTAGTCGGTGAAACACGCACCCTTCTGACACCCGCGGGGGTTCGGGTCGGGCAGCGACTCGTCGAACCGGGGGTAGTCGCCGGCCTGCTCCTCGCGCCACACCTGCCCGTTGCGGGTGTACACCTGCCAGGAGCAGCTCCCCGTGCAGTTCACGCTGTGGGTAGAGCGGGCCGTGTCGTCCCAGTCCCACTCCTCGCGGTAGAGGTCCTCCCAGTCGCGGTACGGGTAGTCGCCGATCGGGTCGTCGACGACCTCCAGCGCGTTCATCTCCGTGAGGTCCTGTGCGCTCCCCAGTCCGGTCGCGCCGACGGCGGCGGCCGCCCCGACCCCCTTCAGGAAGTCGCGACGGGCGGCGGCGACGTCGTCTCGCGTCTGTTCGTCCGTGGCGTCTGTCGTGTCAGTCATTGTTTGTCGATGAGTACGGTCGAGAGACCGAGCGCGGCGCCCAGGGCCGCGAGCGCCAGGCCCGTCGGGGTGCCGCCGCCCGCGTCGAGGCCGGCGGCGATCAGCCCGACGCCGCCCAGTTTCGTCAGTCGGTCCGCCCACCGGTACCGGCGCGGCGACAGCCTCGCGATGGGGGTCGAGTCAGTCATCGGCGACCTCCTCCGTGTCACCGGGCGCGTCGCCGGATCCCGTCCCGCCGGAGCCGTCGTCGAACCCGCCGAGGACCCAGTACGTGACGGTCCCCGCAGCGGCGGGCACGAGGATCAGGGCCGCGGTCAGGTAGGGCCGCAACACGGCGGTCGACGTCCCGAGGATGTCCGCGAGGATGACGTCCATCCCCGCGACGGAGGCGACCATCACGAGCGTGACGCCGACGATCCCGACCGCGGTCGGGAACGGCCGGTCGAGGTAGTTCCGCGTGAAGTGCTCCGGCTCCTCGGCGCGGTCGACGAACGGCCAGACCACGACGGCGAGGAACACCAGCCCGGGCAGCAGCACGCCGCCCACGAACTCGGAGCTGACGTGGACGCCCAGGACGTCGAAGCTCAGCCACGAGGGGGTGAGCTTCAGGAAGCCGTACCCCCACATCAGGAACCAGTCCGGCATGATGAGCGAGGGGGTCGAAGCCGGGTCGTTCGGTCCGTACGCGGCGATGTTGTGGACGGGGAGGAACCCCGCGAGCAGCGAGAGCACGGCCATGGTGAGGAAGAAGACCATCGCGCTCACCGCGGTCTGGTTCGGGAACGCCGGGAGCCCGATCACGACGCTGTCGTCGTCGCGGTCGAGCACCGGTCGCTCCCCGTCTGCCGCGCCGGTCGCGTCGCCCGCCGGTCGCCCCCCGTCGGCCGCGCCGGTCGCGTCCCCTGCCGGCTCGTCGCCCGTCGATCCGTCGTCCCGCGGCGGGCGGGCGCTCCCGGCGACTTCCCGACTCACCGGCGCCGGATCGACGTCACCGTCGCGCCGGCCCTCCGTGTGTTTCTGCCGGAGCAGGATCGCCATGTGGACGGCGATGAGCCCGGCGATCGCGGCCGGGATGAGGAACACGTGGAGGAAGAACAGCCTGGGGATCGTCGCGCTCGTCGGGAACTGCCCCCCGAACACGATGCTCGCGATCGGGTCGCCGACGACGGGGATCGAGCTGGCGACGTTGTAGCCGATCCCGACCGCCGTGCTCGCGAACTCGTCGTACGGGAGCGAGTACCCCGTGTAGGCGGCGAACATCGCCAGACCGGCGAGCCCCGTCCCGACGACCCAGTTCGGCTCGCGGGGGTTGCGGTACGCGCCGGTGAAGAACACGCGGAGCATGTGGAGCGCGATGGCGGCGACGAACAGGTGCGCCGCCCAGTGGTGCATGCGTCGCAGGAACATCCCGAACGGGACGTCGTAGGTGATGTTGAGCACGCTCTTGAACGCGGCCGGGACCTCCTCGCCCCGATAGCGGACGACGCTGCCGGCGTACTCGACGGACGCCGTGCTCGGCTCGTAGAAGAACGCGAGGAAGGTGCCCGTCGACACGAGGATGACGAAACAGAACAGCGCCACCTCGCCGAGGAGGAACGAGTCCTCCGCCGGGAACGCCTTCCCGAGGAAGTCGCTCGCGTCGTCCAGGTCGAGCCGGGAGTCGACCCAGTCGTAGGCGTCTCGGACGCGGTCGGCCGCGGCGTCGGTCCGGGACATCACTCGCCCCCCGCGCCGACCGGTCCCTGGAAGTCGCCGGTCGCGATCAGGTAGCCCTCACTCGACACCGTGATCGGGAGCTGCGGGAGCGACCGCGGCGGCGGTCCCCCGACGACCTGCGCCCCGGTCGTCGGATCGAAGCGGCCGGAGTGGCACGGACAGACGAGCACGGTTCCGTCGCGGCCGTCGACCATGCAACCGGCGTGGGTGCAGACCTTCGAGAAGGCGGCGTAGCCGCTGACGACGTACTCGTCGCGCACCTCGCTCGCGTACGCGGACTCCTCGAGCCTGACCAGGAGGGTCGGCGCGTCCTCGATTCCCGGCCGCGGCTCCGGGAACACGGTGAGCAGCTCGCCCGGGCCGAGGCGGTCCTCGCCGACCCGCTCGCCCGCGCCGTCGACGAGCGGGACGCCGTCGGTGTACACCGGGCCCTGGTACTTGCGGTCGAAGACGCGCGTCAGGCCGGCGACCGGCGCAGCGAGACTGCCGACCGCGGTGATCCCGCCGACGGTCGCGAGCAGCTTCGCGTAGTCGCGCCGCTCGAGCTCGGCCCGCGCGTCCCGCCAGAACGGCCCGTAGATGCTGGGGTCGACCGCGAGCCCGTCGTCTCCCTCGGGACAGGCGTCACATCGGTCGCCGCTCTCTGGGACGCCGCGTCCGTCGGGACCGTCGGACTCGCCCCCCTCGTGCCCGTCTCGCCCGTCGCGGTCGGGTGCGGTCGCGTCACCGGTCATCCGTGATCCCTCCGTTCGGCGACCTCGACGTGGGGCATGAACCAGGCGTAGTAGGAGACGGTCGAACCGAGGAGCGACATGAACAGCCCGAACGCGTAGAGGCCGAAGTACTGGGTGCGCGCCAGCGTCAGGTACTCGGCGGTGAACAGCGCGGCGAAGACGATCGAGAGGACGGTGAGTCCCCCCATCGCCACGAGCCCCTCGACGGCGTCGCTGGCGTCCCTGTACTCGACGACCCACCGGTCGTCCGTCTCCAGCCACGGGAAGGTGAGCCCGTCCGGGCGCTCGGACGGTCGGGCGCGGGCCGCGCCCCCGTCGGTGGCGGCCGAGTCGGGCGCGCCGGCTCCCTGCTCGTCGGGACGCGCCGCGCGGTTCATGAAGCGGTGGAAGAAGGCCACGGCGCCGAGCAGCGCCAGCAGCGCGATCCAGACGATGACGCCGACCTGGCTCGGCGAGAGCTTCGTCGGCGCGTCGACGATTCCCTCCAGCGGTTGCATCTCGCTGACGCTCTGATCGATCCTGATCTCCTCCGACGACGGCTCCCCGTGCATCCCGACGTACCAGGTCGGGAGCAGCACGGCGAGCACGACGAGGAGAATGACGGCCGTGCGTCGGTCCATTATGTGAAGTGTGGGTGAGTCCGTCTCTTGGCGGTCCGGGGAGGCCACGGCGACAGCGACGCCGGTCCTCCCGCGACGGTACCTCGCTGCCGGTCGGGGCCGAGACCCGCGTCCGCTGTCCCGCGCCAGCCGCTCCGCGCCCGGCGGGATCCGGGCGGCGCCGCTTCGACGCGGGTCGAACGAGTCGACCTCGGCCCGTGAACGAGTCCCGCTCCGGTCGTGATGTGCGTGTCAGTAGTGCGTACGTACGTCTGCGCCGGAAACGGACAAACAGCTACTCCCGAACTATTCGGTGGTTTAAGGGCGGTCTTCGGCGAACACCTGCGTGAGCACCGTCTCGGTCACGATCCGGAGGTGCTCGGAGACGGTCGACTTCGCGAGGCCGAGTTCGTCGGCGACCGCCTCAGTAGCGGCGCCGTCGCCGTCGAAGTACCCCCGCTGCACCGCCACGGCGGCGACGGACCGCTGTCGCTCCGTCACCTCGCTGAGGTCGACGATGACCGCGTCCTCCCTTCCGGCGGTCTCGTCCCTGTCGACGAGAACGTGTCTGAGATCGGCCTCGTCGAAGGCCGCCCGGATCGCTCGCAGCTCGCCGTAGCCGGCCAGCACGAACGAGGCCACCAGCTCGCCGTTCTTCACCTTCGCCTCGTACGGGGAAACCGGCAGGTCCGCGAACGCCGGCGGGAAGCCGCGGCACTCGCAACCGTGGTCGGACCGGTCGGCCGAGACGGCGGCGGAGTCCCCGCACCCGCCGGCGTCCGCGTCGCCCGCGTCGCCCGCGTCGTCTGCGTCACCCGCGTCGTCTGCGTCACCCGCGTCGGCCGACGTCTCACGTGTCACACGCGCGTCCTCATCGCCCACGTCGTCCTCATCGCCTGCACTCGGTCCGCGGGCGAGGTCGTACCGGCCGTGCGCCTCGCCGGCGAACTCCAAGATGTCCAGTCCGGCCGGCGGGTCCTCGGGCGCGTCCTCCGCGACGAAGTCGATCCGCCCGCGGACGACGTCGACGCGGACCTCTCGCACCGACGTCCGCTCGGAGAGGGCCGCCACCGGACACTGCGGACACGTCGGGACCGCCACTCGCACCTGGATCGTGTCTGTCACATCGGCGGCCCGTACGACGGGTGGCGGCAAAAAGCTTGGAGACGGTCACCGGACCGAGCCGCCGGCCCCGACCGAGGGATCAACTTAAAAGCGTCCGGCCGGAACGAGGGGGTATGCCGACCTTCGAACTGAACCTCTCGGACGACGTCTACGCGGAGTTCCAGCAGCTCGCCGAACAGGAGTTCGTCTCCGAGGAACAGGCCGCGGAGGACCTGATCGCCTCCGGCATCGAGGCGTACAACGTGAGCGTCGTCGACGACGAGCCGCGCGACGAGATGCTCGACGGCGCGGAGAACAACATGTTCGACACCGCCGAGGACCCCGGGAGCCTCGAAGACGACCGGCTGTAGCGGCCCCGCTTCTCGCGTCGACGTCCGACGCCCGCCTCAGTACCCCAGCCCGAGCAGCCGGTTCGCGAGCAGCGTCACCAGCCCCAGCGCCATCACGCCGGCCAGCAGCCCGAACGCGACCCCCCAGCCCGCGACCTCGGAGAGGGTCCCGACGACGACGCTGCCGGACGCGCCGAGCACCATGTACGCCGTCCGGACGAGCCCGAACCCGGCGCCGCGCTCGGCGTCCGACAGGAGGTCCATGAACCGCGACTGGACGGGCGCGCCCCACGACATCGCGACGCCGACGAGACAGACCGCCCCGACGGTCGGGGCGAGGCCGAGGTCGAAGCGCGCCGTCGCGACGAGGAGCCCGTAGCCGAGGACGCCGGCGCTCATCGTCCCCATCGCGGTCGCGTCGCGGCCGAACCGGTCGGAGAGCGACCCCGTCACCGGCTGGGTCCCGCCGTGGACGAGGAAGTACAGCGAGAACAGCAGCGCCGAGAGCGCGGTCGAGAGCTCCCCTCCGACGTCGAGGAACGTCGGGAGGAAGGAGGCGGTCGCCTGCCACGTGAACGCGCCCATCGTCGCCAGCGCGGTCGTGTAGAGGATCGGCGGCCGCGAGAGCAGCTCGACGAGCGAGCCGAGCGCGAACCGCTCGCGCATCGCCTGGTCGGGGCGGCCCGGCTCCGTGGGCCGCACCCGCCACGCGAACAGGGCGAAGACGGGCACCGCGACCGCGACGCCGAGGAGGATCCCGGCGCGCCAGCCGTACCGCGAGCCGACGAGCGCGGCGAGCGGCGGCGCGGCGAGCCCGGCGATCGGCCCGCCGGCGACGTGGACGCCGATGGCCCGGCCGATGTCGTCGAACTGCTTGGCGAGGAACGTCGTCGCCACCGAGTAGTGGAGGCCGGCGCCCGCGCCGAGGACCACGGTGAACAGCATGAAGACGGCGATAGAGGGCGAGGCAGCGATGAGCAGCGAGGCGACCGCGGTGGCGCCGACCGCGGTCAGGACGACGGCGCGCTCCCCGTAGCGGTCGCCGAGGACGCCGGAGGGGAACTGCGCCAGCGCGTACGCCAGCCACATCCCGGAGAGCGCGAGGCCGACCGTCGCGTTCGTGACGCCGAACCGCGCCGTGATCCGCGGGACCAAGGGACTGATGACCAGCCGCGCGACCATCGTCGCGGTGAACGCGAGGGTACAGAGGGCGAGCGCCGTGTGCCGGTACCGCCAGTTCACGGGCGCCGTTCTCGACCCGGGACAAAGCGGGTTCCGGTCGCGGCCAGCCGGGCCGGGTGTGGCGTGCGGTCGCCCCGCACGCGACGCGGGACCGACGCGGGATCCCCGCGAGCGCGACTCGGGATCCGGCCGGACCAGAGCGGGCCCCTTCAGACCTCGAAGGCGATCGGATACTCCGTGAGGTTCTCGTACCCGTCCTCCGTGACGACCACGAGGTCCTCGATCCGGACGCCGCCGACGTCGGGGTCGTACAGCCCCGGTTCGACGGTGATCACGTGGCCGGGCTCCAGCTCGCCGCCGCCGCTCGCGAGCCGCGGCGACTCGTGGACGTCGAGGCCGATCCCGTGGCCGGTGGAGTGGATGAACCCCGTCTCGGTCTCGGGGTCGGTGCGGAACGTCGGGTGGCCGGCCGCCTCGTACACCTCGCAGGCGGCGGCGTGGACGTCCTCGCCGGTCGCGCCCGGCTCGACCGCGTCGAGCGCGGCGGAGAGCGCGCGCTCGGTGAGGTCGTACCGCTCCCGGAGCGCCGCCGGCGGCTCGCCGACGCAGAACGTCCGGGTCATGTCGGCGTTGTACTTCGTCGCCTTCGACCTGGGAAAGATGTCGACGATGATCGCCTCGTTCGCCCGGAGCGGGCCGGAGCCGCGGTCGTGGGGGTCGGCCGCCCGCGCGCCGCCGGCGACGATCGTCTCGTCGAGCGCGCAGCCGTGCCGGAGCAGCGTCACCTCGATCTCCTCGGCGACGCGCTCGCTGGTGAGCGGCTCGCCTTCCGCGAGCAGGACCCCCGGCTCCGCGTCGGCGTCGCCGTCGGCGGACGCCTCCTCGCCGGCCACGTCCGCGCTCGCGAGCAGCTCCTCGGCGGCGCGCATCGCGGCCTCGTTCGCCCGCTGCGCCTCGCGGATCGCCTCGACCTCCTCGTCGGTCTTCACGGCCCGGACCTCCCCGAGGCGGTCGTCGCCGTCGACCGCGACGTCGACCCCGCGCTCGCGCAACGCGTCGGCGGTGCCGACCGGGCCGCGCGGCGGCATCGACACCGACTCGACGCCCTTGTCGCGCACGAAGTCGGCGTACATGTCGTACCGCTCCTCGCGGCCGCCGTACTCGTAGCCGTAATCGGCGTGACGCTCGACCGCGTCTGCCGTCGACTCGGTCCTCGCCCGCCCGTACTCCAGCCCGGAGACGAGCAGGTGGACCTCGCCGTCGACGTACAGCGTCAGGAACGGGTCCGGGCCGGTGAACCCGGAGAGGTACAGCTGGTTCGCGTCCTCCTGTGACGCGTCGAGCAGGTAGCCGTCGGCGTCGAGGTCGGCGAGCGTCTCGTCGAGGCGTGCGCGGTTCATACGCGAGTTGCTCGGGCGACGCCCAAATCGGTTGCCCTCGCGGGACCGTCGGACCGGAGGCGACGACCGGCCGCGAACCGAGCCGCGCCGCGAGCCGGAACAAGGCATATGCCGCTCGCTCGGGAACGACCGGCCCGCGATGTCGGCGGACGGGCGAACCACCCTCTGGTCGTTCGTGGCCCTCCCCTCCGGCTGGCTCCCGGTCGTCGTCGCCTGCGGGAGCGCCGCCGCCCTCGTCGGGCTGGCGGCGACGTGGGCCGGGCTCGCGGTCGCGGGCGTGTCTCCGGGGGACTCCGAAGTGGCCCGATGGATGGTCGGGGGACCGATATCGGCGGTCGAGGGGACGGTCTGGTTCCTCTTCGACGCCCACTGGGTGCAGACGCGAACGGGGGCGGCCCTGTCGAACCTCGTCATCTACGGTCACCCGCTGATACAGGCCGACGCCGCGCTGTGGCCGCTCCGCGCGGTCGTTGCGGTCGCCGCGCTCGGCGGCGCGGCGGCCGTTCGCTACCTCGGCGTCGACGAGGAGCTGAACGGACTCGTCGCCGGGGCGGCCACCGCGCTGGGATACCTCCCGGCGATGCTCGCGCTGCGCGCCGTCTCCCGCGTGCCGCTCACGCGCCACGCGGCGGGCGGTGTCGCCCCGATATCGGACGCCGACGGCGTCCCCGCGTCGGCGGTGAGCGGCGTCGCCGCCGGGCCGGACCTCGCCGCGGCGCTCGCGCTCGTGACCGCGGTGAGCCTGACCCTCGGGGGCGTGGCCGGCGCCCTCGCCGCGGGGACCGCGTCCGGCGAGTGACCGGAGCGAGCCGCGTCGAGGAAGCGACCGGCGAGAGCCGCGTCCGGTCTCGGCCCCGAGCACGAACCGTTTTGACGCGGCGGCGCCCCGATCCGCGCATGAACCCGTCAGTCGACGCCGACCGCCTCCGGGCGGACCTGGAGGCGAACGCGGCGTTCGGTCGCGTCGAGCACGACGACCCGGAGAAGCGCGGGCGAACGAACCGGACCGGGAGCGAGGCGAACGCGGCCGCCCGGGACCGGCTGGTGGAGCGGCTGGCGGCGGCCGGCCTCGACGTCGCCGTCGACGAGGTCGGGAACGTCCTCGGGACGTGGACCCCCGACTCCGCGGACCCGGCGGCCGCGCCCGTCGTGAGCGGGAGCCACCTCGACAGCGTCCCCGACGGCGGGATCTTCGACGGCCCGCTCGGGGTGTACGCCGCGCTGGAAGCGGTGCGGGCGATGCAGGACGGGGGCGTCCAGCCGGCGCGCCCGATCGGCGTCGTCAGCTTCACCGAGGAGGAGGGGGCCACGTTCGGCGACGGGCTGCTCGGCTCGTCGGCGGCGACCGGCGAGACGGACGCCGAGGCGGCGCTCGCGCGCGAGAGCGACGACGGCGAGACGCTGGGCGAGGCGCTCGACCGGATCGGCTACCGCGGCGACGACGCCATCGACCCCGGGACGTGGGCGGCCTTCTACGAGCTCCACGTCGAGCAGGACACCGTCCTAGAGGAGGCCGGTGCGGACGTCGGCGTGGTGACGACGATCACGGGGATCACTCACTGCGAGGCGACGATCGAGGGGGAGGCGAACCACGCCGGCGCGACCGCGATGGGGGACCGGACCGACGCGCTCGCGGCCGCGAGCGAGTTCGTCCTCGACGTGGAGGCGGCCGCGAACGCGGTCGTCGACGGGTCGAGCGCCTCCGCGGTCGGCACCGTCGGGTCGCTCTCCGTCTCGCCGAACGCGACGAACGTCGTTCCGGGGCGCGTCGACGCCGGCGTCGACGTCCGGGACGTCGAGGCCGAGTCGACGGAGGCCATCGTCTCGGCCGCGCGCGAGTCGCTCGCCCGACTGGAGCGCGAGCGGGGCGTCGAGACCTCGTTCGAGCGCCCCTTCGACGTGCCGCCGACGCACATGAGCGAGCGACTCCGAGAGACGGCTCACGCGGCCGCGAGCGGCGCCGGCCGGACCGCGATCGACCTCCACTCCGGGGCGGCGCACGACGCGATGCGCGTCGCCCGCGTCACCGACGCCGCCCTCCTGTTCGCCCCCTCGCGCGACGGGGTCTCACACAGCCCCCGCGAGTGGACCGACTGGGCGGACTGCGCCGCGGCGACCGAGGTGCTCGCGGGGGCGCTGGCGCGGGTCGCGGTCGACGGGGAGTAGGGACGGTCGAGGTCGGCGGCGCGCAGAGCGGGTCGGAATCGGAGCGCATCGCCCCGCCGTCACAACCGTTTTGCCGGTCGGCCGCGACCGGCCACCGTGAGACGACCTCTCGGGCTCGGCGCCGTCGCCTTCGGCGTCGCCGCCGGCGCGGCGGGCGGACTCGTGACGACGACGGGGGCGCTCGGCGACTGGCCCGACCTGCTCGGCTACCCGGCGACGCTCGTCGTCGGGCGGCTGCTCCTCGTGGTCGCCGTGTTCGGCGTGCTGTACGGGTCGTACGCCCTCGCGGTCCGGCTGCTGATGCGGTCGGCGAACAAGCGCCGGGCGTACAACACGCGCAACCTCCTGCGGCTCGCGTTCGGCTTCGTGGGGACGGTCGCGACGCTCGCGGTGCTGACCGAGAACTGGCTCGGACTCCTCTTCTCGCTCGGCGTCATCGGCTTCGCGGTCACGTTCGCGCTCCAGCAGCCGCTCCTGTCGCTCATCGCGTGGGTGTACATCACGGTGAAACAGCCGTACGGCGTCGGCGACCGCGTGCGGATCGACGACGCGAAGGGAGACGTGATCGGCGTCGACTTCCTCGTGACGACGCTGTGGGAGATCAACGGCGAGCTGGTGACGACGAACCAGCCGTCGGGACGGGTGGTGACGGTGCCGAACAGCGTCGTGCTCTCCTCGAACGTCGTCAACTTCGGCGGGGGCGGCTCCCCGTACGTCTGGAACGAGGTGGCCGTACAGGTCGCCTACGAGACGGACCTCGACTTCGCCCGCGAGGTCATGACCGAGGAGGCGACCGACCTGATCGGCGACGAGATGGCCGCCGGCATCGCGGCGTACCGCGAGGCGCTCGCGGAGACGCCGGTGGAGCTGGAGGTCCGCGACGGCCCGACGGTGAACGTGGCGCAGAAGGAGTCGTGGGTGGAGCTCCGCGTTCGATACCTCACCCATTCGCGTCGGGGGCAGCGCGTGAAGAACCGACTGTACGAGCGGATCCTCGACCGGTTCAACGACGCGCCCGACCGAGTGGCGTTCCCGGTGAGCCGGAACCGGTAGCGCGCGGCGATCTCACCGACCGCGAGCGGGGTCGTGGAGGGTATCAACCGGTGACGCGGTCGGGAGGGTTCCAGTCGGTGACGCGATCGGAACGAGACCGATCGGAAGCGAGCCGCGGAGCCGACACTATTTATATATCGGGGAGAGCTGGCTGCCGTCGCGTCGCTCGTCCGGACGAGGAACCGGAACGCCGTAACCGCCCGGTATCGCGACTGTCGGGGGTATTCACCGAGTCGTATGCTATCTGAACTCACGCTGGATTTATATATGCTGACGACTTACTATTTGTTAACGAATCGGCGCACCCGGCACCAGTATTTCCGTCGGGAGTTCGATCGGAGAGAACCCTATGACAGAAACACGTACGCGCGACTACGGCGGGGAAACGGAGCGAGAGCGAGCGAGCCGAGCGACGGAGACGGAGACGGACGAGTCGGAGTCGACGGCGACGGAGCGGACCACGACCTGCCCCGAGTGCGGCGGGAGCCTCGTCACCGACACCGAGCACGGCGAGACCGTGTGCGACGACTGCGGGCTCGTCGTCGAGCAGGACTCGGTGGACCGCGGGCCGGAGTGGCGCGCGTTCAACTCCGGCGAGCGGGACAGCAAGTCCCGCGTCGGGGCCCCGACGACGAATATGATGCACGACAAGGGGCTCTCGACCAACATCGGCTGGCAGGACAAGGACGCCTACGGGAAGTCGCTGTCGAGCCGCCAGCGGCAAAAGATGCAGCGGCTGCGCACCTGGAACGAGCGGTTCCGCACCCGCGACTCGAAGGAGCGCAACCTCAAGCAGGCGCTCGGCGAGATCGACCGCATGGCGTCGGCGCTCGGCCTCCCGGACAACGTCCGCGAGACCGCCTCGGTCATCTACCGCCGCGCGCTGAGCGAGAACCTCCTGCCCGGCCGCTCGATCGAGGGCGTCGCGACCGCGTCGCTGTACGCGGCCGCCCGGCAGGTGGGGAACCCGCGGAGCCTCGACGAGTTCACCGCGGTCTCCCGCGTCGACAAGATGGAGCTCACGCGGACGTACCGCTACGTCATCCGCGAACTGGGGCTGCGCGTCCAGCCGGCCGACCCGGGGAGCTACGTCCCCCGGTTCGTCTCGCGGCTGGAGCTCTCCGAGGAGACGCAGCGGCTGGCCCGCGAGCTCCTCGACGGCGCGAAGGAGTCGGGTATCACGAGCGGGAAGTCCCCGGTCGGGCTCGCCGCGTCCGCGGTGTACGCGGCCGCGCTCCTCTCGAACGAGAAGGTGACGCAGAGCCAGGTCTCGGAGGTGGCCGACATCAGCGAGGTCACCATCCGGAACCGGTACAAGGAGCTCCTCGAAGCGAGCGAGGGGCTCGCGGCCTGAGGTCCGGCGCTCGCAGCGTCCGCTTTCACCCGCCGCGTCCGTTTTCTTCGCCACGTACGTTTTTACGTCGGCCGCGTGTACGTCCCGCCATGGTCGACGCGTTCGTCAGACTCGTCTGTCCGGAATGTACCAAGGAGTGGCAGGACAACCCCGCGGACCTCCAGGACCTCCGCTCGAACTTCAGCTGTCCCGGATGCCACGCGACCCGCCGGCTGACGGAGTTCATGCGGACCGAGCGCGACCTCGAAGCCGTCAAGCAGTTCCAGTGAACCGCGGCGGCGGCCGTCCCGCCGTGCTCGACCTCGCCGCGCTCTCGAACCTTCCCGATCGATAACCCGAAAAGGCCGATCTACGACCCGAAAACGCCGAATACGCGGGGAACCCATGGTAACGTGACTCAAGATAATAATATAAACCTCCGGTAGCAAAGGGCTGTTACTCATGAAGAAGCAGGAGCTCATTCATCTTCACGGCCTTCTCGCGGAGGTACGAAAACAGTGCGAGTTCTGGGACGAGGACATCGATCTGGACGCGTACGAGGAACTGGGCGTCAAACCGACATCGATTCACAAATCGAAGACAGACCACAAGGCGGCCGTTTTCAAGCTGACTGAAGGCATCACCGAGCCGATGGACGAGTCCGAGTCGGAGCCGCTGGCCCCGACCGCGGACTGAGAGTTCGCCTCCGTTCTCGACCGTTCGTCGCCTCCGTAGTGACGACGCCGTGTCCGGCACCGACGTTCCGATTCCGGCGTCGCTCCGTCCCGGTCGGACGGTCCCGGCGGAGGCGGCCGGTCAGCGTTCGTCGGTCGACACCGAGTCGGAGTCGGTCACGCCCTCGGACTCGTCGTCGGCCTCGATCTCCTCGACGTCGAGCACCTTCAGCGGGATGTTCCGGAGGCGCTGTCCGATCTCCTTCCGCGCGACGCGGCTGGCGTGTTCGGCGCGCTCGACGTTGAACACGTCCATGCGGAGTTCGAGGGCGACGAGCGCCTCGTCGGCGGCCACGAACGCCGGGGGCAGCTCCTCGCCCGCGGGCGACGCGCGGCTTCCGGTGTCGATCTCGACGTAACTGAGGTCCGGATTCAGCATCTCGCCGGTCTTCGAGATCGCGATCCGCACGGCTTCGTCGGCGGTCCCGACGTCGTACACGGGGACGGCGGCCTCCACGACGACTCGGCAGTCCATCTCGGTGGCGTGTACCGCACGAACGAGTATGAAGGTTCGGCCGACAGGTCGCCTCGTCGAAACGACGGCGCGACGGTCGCGGACACGGACGCGGGCCCTGACTCACTCGCCGCCGGCTCGGAGGTAGTAGAACACGTACGTCTGGGCGTAGCCGGCGAACTCGCCGCCGAAGCGCTCGCGGATCGCGCGCGACGTCTCGGCGTAGTTCCCGCGCTCGCAGTCGGGGTAGTACTCCTCGATCGTCGTCCGGATCCAGGTGTCGAGCGGGACCGCCTGTAAGAAGCCGAGCGAGAACAGCAGCACGCAGTCCGCGACCTTGTCGCCGACGCCGACGAACCGGGTCAGCGACTCGCGCGCCTCCTCGTACGGCAGGTCCGCGGCCGCGAGCGGGTCGGCCTCGCCCGACGCGACCATCTCGGCCGTCCGCTGGACGTACGGCGCGCGGTAGCCCAGCGAGAGGTCCCGGAGTTCGTCCTCGGTCCGGGCGGCGAGCTGCTCCGGCGTCGGGAACGCGTGGTACGCCTCGCCGTCCAGCTCGACGACGTCGCCGTACGTCTCCCGGAGGCGACGCTGCATGCCGTGGATCCGCGCGACGCGCATCTGCGCCGAGCAGATGAAGGAGATCAGACACGGGAACGTCGGGTCGCGGGTGAGCCGCATCCCCTCGTACGCGTCGTACGCCCGTTCGAGGAGGGGGAGGTCCGGCGTCGCGCCCAGGATCGCGTCGAGGTCGTCGTCGAGCCGGAACAGGTGTTCGAGGATCGGGACGGCGTCGACCGTCGACTCCCAGTGGAGGGTCCCGTCGCGGACGCCGCCCTCCTGCCTGACGCGCAGGGGAATGCGTTCCTCGACGAGGTCGGGGATCGGCGCGACGACGGTCTCGTACCACTCGTCGCCGCCGTGGGCGTGGAGGTCCGCGTAGGTCTCCCCGTCGGCGCGGTTCCAGAGGTAGCTCTGGCCGCTCTCGGCGGTCGCCTGCAGGTCGAACGGGCCGGCCAGGTCCGCGACGTCGATCGCGCCTCGTTCCATTACGGATTCGGTGGGGTCACAGCCGTATTCCGATTTCGGTATCGGCGGGTCGAGACGGGGTCGACGGGTCGCGCGCTTCCGCTTCGGTCCGCCCCGCGAGCCGAGCCGAGACCGAACCGCCGGCAACGTCCGCGGGCGAAGGGGGGTTTTTGCCCGGTCGTCACCTAAGGGCAGTATGCCGACGTACCGCCGGACGACCCGCGTGCCCGCCCCCATCGACGACGTGTGGGCGTTTCACTCCACGATCGACGGCCTCCGGGCGCTCACGCCGGACTGGATGAACCTCCGCGTCGCCGGCGTCGAGGGACCGGACGGGGAGCCGGACCCGGCGGTGCTCGCCGAGGGGTCGCGGATCCGGATGTCGATGCGACCGTTCGGCGTCGGCCCGCGCCAGCGGTGGGTCTCGCGGATCACGGAGCGGACGCCCGACGGCGACGCGCCGGTCGAAGAGAGCGCGCGCTTCGTCGACGACATGGTCGGCGGGCCCTTCCGGCGGTGGGAACACACGCACGCCTTCTACGCCGACGGCGAGGAGACGCTCCTCGTCGACACCGTCTCGTACCGGCTGCCGCTCGGGCCGCTCGGTGACCTCGCCGGGCCGTTCGCGAAGGTCGGGTTCGAGGGGATGTTCCGCGACCGACACCGGCGGACGGTCGACCGGTTCGAGTCGTAGCGGGTCCGAGGCGGGACGCGGCGGGGTCGGTCGGACCGGCGCGGTCGAGCCGGTCAGGCCGGCGCGGTCACCGGCTCCGTCTCGACCGAGAGCTCGAACACCGCGCCGCCGTCGTTGCGGACGTCGAGTCCCCAGCCGTGAGCGTCGGCGATCCGGTCGACGATCGCGAGCCCGAGGCCGGAGCTCCCCGCGGTCGAGAACCCCGACTCGAACAGGGAGTCGCGCGCGTCCGGCGGGATCCCCGGCCCGTCGTCCGCGACGTACAGCTCCCGGACGCCCGAGCGATCGTCCTCGACCCCGACCTCGATACTGACTCCCCGCCCGCCGTGGTCGACCGCGTTTCGGAAGAGGTTCTCGAACAGCTGTCGGAGGCGGCTCGGGTCGGCCTCCACGCGGGCGGCGTCGTCCGCGACCGTCAGCGTCGCGTCCGGCGCTCGGACGGAGCTCCAGGCGTCCTCGGCGACCGCTGCGACCGGGACGGGCTCCGTCTCGTCGATCGCGTCGCCGCGCCTCGCCAGCATGAGGAGGTCGTCGATGAGCGTCTCCATCCGGAGCACCGCGCGCTCCATCGCCTCGTACTTCGGGCGCTCCACGTCGTCCGCGACGAGGTCGAGGTAGCCGGAGAAGACGTTGAGCGGGTTCCGGAGGTCGTGCGAGACCACCGCGCTGAACTGTTCGAGGCGCTCCGTCTGGCGGCGGAGTTCGAGCCGGCGCTCGTTCCGCGCGACGGTGTGGGCGATCAGGTCGCCGAAGGTGCGGTACGCCGCGACCTCCTCCGCGGTCCACGCGCGCGGGTCGTCGGTCTCGAACGCGAGGACGCCGATCAGCTCCCAGTCGGAGACGAGGGGCACGTGGACCGTCGCCGACGTGGACCCGGCGTCCGCGTCGCCGTCGCCGGCTCCCTGGGCGGGCGCACTTCCCCCTCCGTCTGCTCCGACGGATGCACTTCCCCCTCCGTCTGCTCCGACGGGGGCGCTTCTCTCGTCGGCCTCCCCGTCCCGGACCGGGGGACGGACGACGTTCTCGAACGTGGAGAGCGCCTCCGGGTCGGGGAACGTCTCGAACGGCTTCGGATCGGGGTCACACCCGTCCGAGGACCAGTGGTACGCCGGCTCGAACGCGCCGTCTTCCTCCAGGTAACAGACGATCCGGTCGACCGCGACCTGTCGTCCGACGTTCTCCATCGTCCAGACGACCTTCGTCTCGACCTCGTCCGACCGCGTGCTCATCAGGGTGGTCCCCGCGTCCAGCAGCACCTCGCGAAGCCGCGCGACGTCGTCGCCGCCGAGCCGCGTCAGCGCGGGATCGATCGCGTCCCGCAGGCGCTCGACGAGGGGACCTGCCGCGTCGTCGTCACGGTCCGGCGCCGCGTCGCCGTCGCTGTCCGGCGCCGCGTCGTCGGATTCGACGGCGACGACGTCGTCCGCGTCGGCGGTGAGCAGGGCGCGGATCGTCTCGGTCTCCGCCTCCTCGACGGCGACGAGGACGGGGACGGTCTCGGGCGTCGCGGCGACGTGGCGCCGCGTCGGCTCCGACGCGAGGGCGTCGGCGGCGACGACGACCCCGCAGGCGTCGCTCAGCGGGGACGGGACCTCCGTCGTCGCCTCCGAGAACGCCGCCGGCGAGACCGCCTCGTACCCCGGCGAAGGGGAATCGCTCCACGCGGCCGCCACCGCGTCGCGGACGCGGTCGCGCAGGTCCGTGTCGCCGCCCACGTAGGCGACGACGGAACGGCGGTGCATACGGGGAGGTCACGGTGACCACATTTCAACGTTAACGCCCGAATATCGGCCGTGAGAACGTCAGCTCGCCGTACCCGTCGACGTCAGCGCGATTCCGGCGAGGACGACGCCGCCGCCGACGAGCGTGACGGGCGTCGGCACCTCGGCGAGGAAGACGAACGCGAGCAGCGTCGCGCCGACCGGTTCGCCGAGCAGCGACACGGACGCGACGCTCGATTCGACGTGTGCGAGCGTCCAGTTGAGGACGGTGTGGCCGAGCAGTCCCGGACCGAGCGCGAGCCCCGCGAAGAGCGCCCACTCCCGGGACGGATACCCGGCGAGCGGGTGGCCCTGGAGCAGGACGACGGCGAGGAGCGAGACGGTACAGACCCCGTAGACGACGACCACGTACGGGACGAGCGAGACCCGCTGCCGGAGCGAGCGACCGGCGAGGACGTAGCCGGCCGCCGTCACGGCGCCGACCAGCGCGAGCCCGTTCCCGTAGAGCGGCCGGGGGCCGACGAGCACTCCGCCGAGGAAGTCGCCGAGGGACATCCCGACCATCCCCGCGACGGCGACCGCGATGCCGACGGCCATCCGGCGCGTCACGCGCTCTCGGAGGAGCAGCCACGCGCCGAGCGCGACGAACACCGGCTGGGCCTGAACGAGGGTGACGCTCGCCGCGACGCTCGTCCACTCCAGGCTCTCGAACCAGGCGGCGAAGTGGAGCGCGAGCGCGACGCCCGACAGCGCCGCGAACGCGAGGTCGCGGTGCCGGACGCGGGCGAACTCGGCGCGATACCGCCAGAGCGCGACCGGGAGGAGCGGCAGCGTCGTGAACAGGACGCGGTAGAACGCGGCCACCGAGCTCGGGGCCTCGCTGAGCCTGACGAGGATCGCCCCGGCGCTCACGGCGACGACCGCGAGCGCGAGGGCGGCGGCCGGCGGGACCCGCGGATCGGTCGACATCGACACGGCGGGGGTTCCGGCCGGCACCGCTTACCGGTTTCGGGACGGCGCGGCGCGCCCGACCGCCTCCCGACGGTGATTTGCGACTCCGGACCGAACGTCGGCGCATGTGCGCAGACACGTTCGGCGTGGGGATCCGCCTCACCGAGGAGGAGCTCCGGGTCGTCGTCCGCGTCCCGTCGGACGTCGACTCCGGGTGGACCGACCCCGAGGCGTTCCAGTCCCTCGTCGCCGAGACCGTCTGGGACCGCCTGGACCAGCGAGCCGTCCTCGGGGCCGTCGCCGACCGGTTCGAGGCGGGGGCGACGGTCACGCTCGGGACGGTCACGCTCGAACCGGACGGCACCGTCGTCTCACACGACCTCGACGCGCCGGGGACGGAGTAGGGCGGACGGAGTGGCGGTCAACCGGTCAGTCGTCGTCGGCCGTCATCGACTCGCCGTCCGCGTCGGGCTCCTCCGACGACGTCGCGAGGGCGGCGCCGACTACCCACATCCGGTCGGGATCGTAGGCGGTGAGGTCGTACCGCGTCGATCCGACGGTCTCGCCCCACGTGTCGAGCACGTCGAGCCGGACCAGCCCCGACAGCGTCGCGCCGAGCGTTCTCGGCGTCGTCTCCGGGTCGGAGAGTGCGGCGTGCACCTGTTTTGACTGCGGGTAGTTCCGCGTGCAGCGCTCGATTCCGTCGCGCGCCTCCGCCCAGTGGCGACGCACGTATCCGAACGTCGTCGGATCGTCGCGTCGCAGTCGATCGACGGTCCCGGTGACCGGGTGATCGACGGGCTCCGAGACGTCGGTCGGATCAAACAGCGATCGGACGTCCGCGGCCGTCTCGGGACCGTACGAGCAGCCGACGACGACCTCGGCGACGTCGGTGAGGCTCCCCAGCGCCGCGACGAGCGACCGTGTCGCGTCGAGGCCCCGGTCGACGAGCACCGGAGCGACGTCGTCGACGACGACGGACGGCGCCTCCCCATCGACGTCGACGACGTGCGCCGAAACGGCGTCCGCCACGCGGTCGAGGGGCGCGGACTCGTCGAGCGTCGTGTACGCGAGCCGCCGACTCGGGACGACCTGCGTCGTTCCGACCGCTCCGCGGGTGGTGTCGCTCGCGGCGACGATCGCCTCTCGCGCCGGACCGGGCCCGGGCGAACCGCGCCGGCCGCGTCGCCACTCCTCGATTCCGGTGTCGAACAGCACGGAGACCACCCGCTCCGGCGACGGCCCCTCGCGAACCGGCGGTCGTCCCGCCGCGGACAGTCGCACCGTGACCTCGCGGTCGGAATCCGTCGGAGCGGCCATCGATACCGTTAGCTTCAGCGACAAAATTGATAAACTTACGGGTGGACCTCTCAATATTGAAATTCGCTCGCGTTTCGACCGCGCGGTCGAAACGCGGTGCGGCCGCTCGGTGTCGTCGCGGGACCCCGCAGAGCGGTGTCTACGAGCGGATGAGAGTGTGGAAAAAGTGGGTGGGGCGATCGCCCCGGTATGAATGGGCAGGCGGCGACCCGCGGTTCCCAGAGGATCG
>NZ_JBHTBL010000006.1:0-39433 GCF_042665015.1 Halorubrum rutilum
GACGCCCTTCTCCTCCCAGCGCTCCTGCATGTTCTGGTAGACGACCTCCGACTCGTACTGCGCGCCGACGCCGGAGAGCGCGTTCTTCTCGGCCTCCGGGATGCCCAGCTTGTCGAAGGTGTCCTTGATCTCGTCCGGGAGCTCCGTCCAGTCGTCGACGCCCGCGCGGACGTCGACGTCGGGCCGGATGTACGGGATGATCTCGTCGACGTCGACCTCGCTCAGGTCCGGCTGCCCGGGCCAGTCGGTCGGCATCGGCATCTCCTGGAACTGTTCGAGCGCGCGCAGGCGCCGCTCCAGCATCCACTCCGGTTCGTCCTTGTCCTCCGAGATGACGCGGACCGTCTCCTCGGTGAGGCCCTTCTCGGTCTGGAAGGCGGACTTCTCCTCCTTCTTGAACTCGAAGCGGGCCTCGGTGTCTGTCTCCTTGAGGTCGTCTTGTTGTGAACTCATGATTTTATGTTACGTGTTTCCCCGTTTATTCCTGTCGCGTGACCATTTATGGTTACGCCGCCTCGAACGCGTCCTCGCGGACCCAGTCGTACCCCTTGTCCTCGAGCTTCTCGGCGAGCTCCGCGCCGCCGCTCTTGACGACTTCGCCGTCGAGCATGACGTGGACGTGGTCGGGCTCGACGTAGTCGAGGATGCGCTGGTAGTGGGTGATCTGGAGGACGCCCGTGCCCTGTTCGTCGCGGAGCGCGTTGATCCCCTTCGAGACGTCCTGGAGCCGGTCGATGTCGAGCCCGGAGTCGATCTCGTCGAGCACGGCGATCGCGGGCTCTAACATCGCGGCCTGCAGGACCTCGTTCTGCTTCTTCTCGCCCCCGGAGAAGCCGGCGTTGAGGTAGCGCTGCATGAACTTCTCGTCCATGTCGAGCAGCTCCATCTTCTCCGAGAGGATCTGCTGGAACTCGGCGACGCCGATCTCGCCGTCGTCGGCGGGGCCCTCCATCGGGGAGGTCTCGTACCCCTCGTCGTCCTCGTCGGCGTCGGCCTCCTCGGCCTCCTCGTCCTCGAACAGCTCCTCGCGCTCGTCCGCCTTGGCGTTGAGCGCCTGCCGGAGGAAGTTCGTCATGGTGACGCCCTCGATCTCCGCCGGGTACTGGAAGCCGAGGAAGATGCCGAGCGCGGCGCGCTCGTTCGGCTCCAGCTCCAGGAGCTCCCAGTGGTAGTCCTCGTCGTCGAGGTCGGCGTCGACGTCGGCGACGTCCGCCTCGTCGAGGTGGAGCAGGATCTCCCCGTCGGTGACCTCGTACGCCGGGTGGCCGGCGATGACCTTCGCGAGCGTCGACTTCCCGGAGCCGTTCGGTCCCATCAGCGCGTGGATGTCCCCGGACTCGACGGTCAGGTCGACCCCCCGAAGGATGCGTTCGCCGCCCTCTTCCGCCACTCGTGCGTGAAGATCGTTGATTTCGAGAGTAGCCATGTGTATTCTCGTGCCTCGTACGTTTACGGTGGTGGTTGAGGGGGTTAATGGTTACGCATTCCCCCGTCAAAACTCTTGAATTCGGTAAGAATTTTTCCAACGATCGAAAAGAGCTTTCTCCGAGACGACTCGGCTACATGAACGAGCCGAGTCCGGTCTGCTCCTGGCCGGTCTTGACCTCCTCCCAGGACATCCCGAGCGCCTCGATCACGCGCTCGATGGGTCCCTTCAGCGTCTTGTCCAGCATCTTCTCCCAGTCCACCTCGAACTCGTCCGGGACCTGGTCGGCGTACTCGAAGCAGATCACGTCCGGGTCGCGCTTGAACTCCCCGTACAGCCCGTCGCGCTGCGGGTCGAGGCCCTCGTCTTCCTCCATCCGCTCCCAGAAGTCCGGGTGGACCTTCTCGATGTACAGCCGCTTCGGCTTCGACCCGCTCCCGAAGTTGGTGCCGAGCATCAGGTTGGCGTACTTCGCCCCCCGGACCTGCGCGGTCGGCGTCTCGTAGGCGTCGAGCTTTTTCCCGATCCCGCCGGGGATCCCGATCTCTTCGAGGTCGACGTCGCCGTCGAGCACGCGGGCGATGACGTCCACGAGGTACGCCTTCACCTCCTCCATGTCCTCGTCGATGTCGTCGCCCGTCACGATCGTTTCGATGACGTTCTGCTGGACCTCCTTCGTGATGCCGGCGATGTCCGAGCGCTTGTACTCGAAGCCGGTGATGTCGATGTCGTCGACGTCTTTCCCCTCCTTCCAGATGATGTGCCCGGCGTACCGCTTCTTCTTGCCCGCCTGGAAGAACCGCCGATAGAGCTTCTCGAACTCGATCTCGAAGCGGTGCGAGTCGGCGTTGAGCTCCTCGCGCGCGAAGTCGTCGTACCGGGCGTTGATGTGGTCCGCGATCTCGAAGGAGGTCTCGATCGCCTTCCCTTTCGATAGATCCCCCAGCGAGAGCATGACCGAATCGGTATCCCCGTATGTAACTTTTCTGTCTAGCTCCTCGGTCACGTCGGCGGTGAAGTCGATCACCTTTCGGTTGGTAGAAGTGACGCCAGCGCTCATCTCGCGGTCGTACAGCCTGAATCGATCCCAGCCGAAAACGCCGTACAGGCTGTTCATCAGGACCTTGACAGCTCCCTGCTGACGGTCGTA
The DNA here is from genome assembly GCF_042665015.1 of Halorubrum rutilum. GTDB lineage: Archaea > Halobacteriota > Halobacteria > Halobacteriales > Haloferacaceae > Halorubrum > Halorubrum rutilum. The sequence goes on from NZ_JBHTBL010000006.1 coordinate 2,577, forward strand.
CTGCTCGTACGCTTCGGTTCCGGGATCGTGTTCGTTCCGGAGCGCCTTCTTCTCCTCGCGCTCGTCGAGCAGTTCGTTCACCATCTCCCGGATGATACCGTCGGGCTCCTTCCGAAAGTGGACGCCCGTCGGAGTCCGGTACGTCTCGCCGTCGTACTCCGCGGGGTCGACCTTCGTCTCGGGTGACGCGTTGATCGTCACCATCGACATGGGGTATAACGACTTCAGGTCGAGCACGCTCACCATCTCGCGGACCCCCGATATCGGGTCGAACACCGCGCCGCCCTCGAACTCCTCGGCCTCCTGTTGGCCCTTCGACGGGAGCGCGAAGTTCCCGTACGCCATGTGGAGCACGTACATGTCGACCGCGTCGCCGGGCGTCGTCGCGTCCTCCAGCTTACAGCCGACGATTTTCCGGGCGTCGTCCCAGAAGGCGATCACGTCCTGCGCCCGGTCGATCTCGACGCACAGCTCCACGTCCCGGATGCTGTACTCCAGGAGCCGCTCGGGGTCCCGCTCCCAGAGGTCGCCGATGTCGCCGGCGTAGCGCTCCTTCCCGACGCCGAGCTCGCGCTCGCCGACCGCGTCGAGGCGGTACGACTCCAGCTCGGTGAACATCGTGCGCTTGTACGCGTACAGCAGGTCGAAGACGACGCGGCCTTTGATGTCCGGGCCGCCCCAGCCGGAGCGCCACACCTCGCCGATCCGGGAGAATCGATCCACCGAGAGATTATACTCGCTTCCCGGATCTAGCTCTTCCATCCGGTCGAAGAAGTACGGGACGTCGAAGTCCTCGCAGTTATGGACGAGACAATCATCTGCGAAGAAGTTGTGCGTGGTCGTCTCGATGTCGTAGGTCGTCTCCGTACCGACACGCTCCACGTCCTCAACCTCCACAAACACGTACTCCTGCCACTCGTCGAGAGTCGTTTCGTGGCGTTTGAGATTAATTCCTCGGCGGTGTTTGTTCCGGCCGATCCGCTTCTCGTCAGTGCCGGTGTCAGCCTCAAAGAGCGCGTACGGGATGTTCTCGCTTCGTCCACTCTTTCCGCCGTCCAGCGCTTTTAGCGCCTCTCGCTTTTTGGAGTGAGACAGATGCGGGAGGATCCGATCCCTGAGCCGCTGAATCTCACGCTCTGCGTCCGGGACCCGAACCACGTCCTCACGTTGTTCTGCATAGATGCCGAGCCGGCGGAATAACTTCACGTACCATTCTCCGATAGACCGATTTTCGGCCGCAACGGTCACTGAAGATGAGATGTTCCCGTCTCCGTCGATCAATCCCGCTAAGAACCGTTCTATATACGATTCTGGAAGTTCGAAAACTGTCGAGAGATCGACTTCTCCATCGTTTTTATTGCCGAATGGAATCCCGAGCCCGTTGAACGCGTACATCCGAGCGTAGTCCAGTACGTTCTGCTTGTAGCATCCCTTTCCATCGGGTTCGAGATGCGTTTCACCGGGGAACTGTTCGTGTAACTCCTCGCGCGTGTTGTAGAAACGGACTCCGTCATCGGGCGACATCGTTCCGTCCGTGAGGACCAGTCCCGCGAGATACATCTCGTGGTCGGTAAGTTCCCTGTCGAGGTCGTTCCGCGTGCGGCGGTACTCCCGCCCGCCGTCAGGGAGCGCAACGTCGTACCGGTCAGACGCGATCAGACAGCGCTCCGGAGTCCAGACATCTGTTTTCGGGTGATGTAAGGTTCCTGTGGCGAGATCGAACTCCTCTGCGAGTTCAGAAACGGCACCGTAAGGAAGTCCAGATTTGAACGATTTGATTGCTTCTCTACTTCCGAACCGCTGGCATTCGATTGGGACGAGGTCACTCAGGGTCGGGACACGCTCCGAGTCGACGTTCAACTTTCGCGGCTTGAGGAGATAGTCCCCGACGTCGATCTCGCTTCCCTCCTTCCAGTCGACTTGATCGTCGTCACCGACCATCACACGGTGGTCCTCCGAACTGCGGAGATCAGTTCCGTCCGCGAGTCTATATCGAAGAATATCCTTCTCGCTTTCCCACTTGTTCGTGACCTCCGCGGTCGTCGTCTGCTGTTCGTCGCTCCCTATGACCTCGTCTCCGACAGACACGTCCTCGATCCGTTGTTCGGTCCCGTCCGCTTTGAGAATTTGACTGTCCGCCGGTAGGCAGTTCCACCCTGTAAAGAGATCCGGGTCCGTCTCGTCGATGTAGTCGACGAACGCGTCGAGCATCGCGGCCTCTTCCTCGAAGGTTCGGACCCGAAACTCCAGCTCCGACCCCTCGTCGCCGACGATCCCCTCGTAGTCGGGGAGGTCCTCGGGCGGCGGGATCTCGGCCTCCGGCGCGTCGTACAGCCAGACGACGTACTCGTCGTCGTAGGAGTCGTGACTGGTGAGACAGATGATCGGCTCCTCGCCGTCCTCGGGGAACCCTCGGCGGTCGTCGACCTCGATGTCGAAGGTGTTCACGCGGAGGTCGGCGTCGACCTCGGCGGGTTCGAGGTGGCCCTCGTGGACCTGGATTGTGCCCTCCTCGTCGTCCAACCGGCGCTCCTCGACGCGGATCCCGCCGTTGAGGCCGTTGTCGATGAGGAAGCGGTTGGGGAAGAGGATGTCCGCCTCGAAGGTGGTCTCGAAGTCGTCGCGGATGTTCCCCACGTCGCGGGGCGTGCGGGTGACGATCCGGGTGAGCGGCTCGCCGCGGATGCTCTCGTACGGCTCGCCGTCCGGGCCCTCCTCACGCGTCCCGATCACCACGTCGTACGCCTCGACGGGGTCGCGGTCAAGGTCGTCGGTGGGGACGTAGAAGTACGGCTCGACGCCGAGGACGCGGAGGTGTTCGACGACGTCGCGGTCGGCGTCCCCGTCGAGGTGGTCCGCGTCCCCGTCGACGTTCTCGGCCGGTCGCCGGCCGAACACGTGGACGACGGGGTACTCGTCGCTCCCGTACCCCTCGACGGCGTAGTCGATCTGGGTGATCATCAGCTCGACGGTCCCGGTCGACGCTGGGAACTTCGCCTCGTCGACGTCGACGACGTCGCTGACGCGGCCCCGCCCGCCGCCGGCGACGACGGCCGCCTCCTGCGCGGTGAGGTCATCCCGTTCGGTTTCCGTGCCGTCGCTCCCCTCGCCGTCCGCGTCCGACGAGAAGTCCGACAGCCCCGACTGAGTCATACCCGTCCTTCGGCGGCACCGGGCTAAAAAACTCGGCTTTCGGGTGCGGCGAGGAGTCCCGCCACGGAAAGGCATTTAATGTGTGACGACTTACCACGGTCCATGTCTTCGGACCCACGTTCGGAACCCCAGGCGGTTCGCCCGACCGGTCGCGACGCGGTCGACGCCGAGGTGGAGGCGTACGAGGACGACGGGAACGTGGTGTTGTTCGACGCCGCGAACCCCCTCGCGTGGGTCGAGGCGAGCCGAACGGTCCGGCTCGCCGACGCGGTCTGACGGGACGGCCCGGACCCACGCCCGTTCACGGTCCGGCTCGCCGACGCCGACTCCCTCGCGACGCCTCGACGCCGACCGGACGGAACCCCTTTGCCCCGCCCCCGCCTACGAAGGGTCGTGTTCAGTCTCGACGAGGACGACGAGGGCGAGGTCTCTTTCGGCGAGAGCTCCGACGCCGAACGGGAGATGACGCCGGAGATCCCGAAGGCCCCCTCGGTGAAGACGTTCGACGACGACGGCGACTTCGAGGGCGCGAGCGACGTCGACTCCGACACCCTCCGCGCGTTCGTCGCCGCCGTCATCTACGCCAACGCCGCGGTCCTCCTCGTCTCGCTCGGCCCGATGCTGTGGTTCTTCGAGGGACGGGCGCGGGTCGGCGCGGGGCTGTTCGCCCTCGGACTCCTCGCCGGCCTCCGGACGTACCAGACGTATCGCGCCTGGAAGCGCTCGCGGGACGAGGCGGCCGAGACCGGTGACGACTCCGCGCCCACGGACGGGGACTCCGCACCCACGGACGAGGACTCCGCGCCCGCGAACGACGACCCCCCATCCCCGGAAGCGTAATGTCTCGCGGTCTCCCTTCCTCGGCCATGCAGACGGTCCGCGACGCCGACGGCGACACGTACCTCCTCGTGAAGCGCTCCGCGGAGTCGAGCCGGGTCCGCGACCCGGCCACCGGCGCGGAGCGCTACGTCGACAACGACGAGCTGGAGGTCGTCGACGGCGAGTCGCCGCTCGCCACCGCGGCCTCCGGGATCCCCGCGCCGGTTCGCCGGACGATGCGTGCGGTCCACGACGACCGGTCGCTCGGCCTGCTCGCGGTGGTCGTCGACGAGGGACCGCTCCCCGTGATCGGGCTGCTCGACGCGACCGACCTCTGTGAGTCCGACCTGCACGGGACGGTCGCCGAACTGCGCGCGGCCGGCCTGATCGACGAGGTCGAGGTCGACGGACGACGCGGGTACGAGGCGACCGCGGCCGCGACCGAGGCGATCGGGCTCCTGCGAGGCGGACCGGACGGGAACGACGCGGGTGAGGACGCCGCGGCCGGGGACGCCCACGCCGAGGACGCCCGCTCCGAGGACGCCTGAGGGGCGGCCGCGGTCAGTCGTCCGCGAGCGACGCGACGTCGAGCTCGGCGGCGTCCGCGCGGCGGGCCGTCGACCGGTTCGAGCTGGGGTCCTTCTCGACGGTCACCAGCTCGTCGGCCGCGCCGACCAGCTCGTCGTCGTGGCTGACGATGAGGATCTGCTCCACGCCGAAGCCGCGCATCTCCTCGACGAGGCGGACGAGCCGCGAGACGTGGCCGGAGTCGAGGAAGACGGTCGGCTCGTCGAGGATGAGCGGCGGGGTCGGCGCCGCGCCCTCGATCCCCTCGGAGAGCAGCCGGTAGATCGCGCAGCGCAGCGAGAGGTTGAACAGGGCGCGCTCGCCGCCGGAGAGCTGCTCGGGGTCGAGCGCCTCGCCGTCCTTCTGGTAGACGGTGAGCGCGTACTCGCCGTCGAGCTCGATGTGCGAGTAGGCGTCGTTACCGTACACCAGGTCGAACGTCTCGTTGAGGGTGCGCTCCAGCTCGGCGACGTTGCGCTGTCGGAGCTCCGCGCGGAGGTCGCCGTACATCGCCTCCAGCTCGCTCGTCTCCTCGTGGAGCCCCTCGACCGCCTCGACGGTCGCGGCCAGCTCGTCGCGCTCCTCGCGGAGAGCCTCCAGCTCCCGGATCTCGCCGTTCACGCTCCCGATCGCGTTCTCCAGCTCCGTGCGTCGCTCCGCGAGCCGGTCCAGCTCCCCGTCGACGCGTTCGAGGTACTCCTCAGCCTCCTGCTTCCGCTCTCTCGCCTCCTCGACCGCGGCCTCGTCGACCGCGGCCGCGAGCTCGTCGCGCCGCTCGCGCTTGTCCGCGAGCCGGTCGCGCCGCTCGTCGTTCACCTCTCTCAGGCTCTCCCGCTTCTCGCGGCGGCGCTCGATCTCGTCTTCCGCGTCCACGACCGCCGAGAGCCGCTCCTCGACCGCGTCGACCGCCGCCCTGGCGTCGTCGACCTCGTCGAGCGCCTCTTCGAGCGCCGACACCCGCTCCGCGGTCGACTCGGCCTGCTCGCGCTTCTCGGCGGCGACCTCGCGGGTCTCCTCCGCCTCCGCGCGCTTCGCCTCCGCCTTCTCCCGCTTTTCGGCGGCGGCCTCCCGCTTCGCTTCGGCCGCCTCGCGCCTCTCCGTCGCCCGTTCTTCGAGCGTCTCGGTCGTTTCCTCGATCTCGTCGAGCCGGTCCGCGGCCGCCGCGAGCTCGTCCAGCTCCTCGACCCGCTCGTCGAGCTCCGTCTCGCGCTCTCTGGCCGTTTCGAGCTCGGTCTCGAGCTCGTCGACGCGCTCGCGGTCCTCCTCGATCCCCGTCGCGTGCGGCGAGTCCTCGACCGGCTGGCCGCACTCGGGGCACTTGCCGGCCGCGAGCAGGGCCTCGGCCTCCTCGACGCGCTCCCGGGCGTTCTTCAGCTCCGCGGACAGCTCCGCGATCCGCTCGCGGACCTCGCCGCGCCGCTCCCGGAGCGCCTCCCGCTCGTCGGCGACGCCGTCGCGGTCGACGTCGGCGCTCGCGAACCGCTCGCGGAGCCCCTCGGCCTCCTCGCGGAGCTCCGCGACCGAGGACTCGCGCTCGTCGGCCTCCTCGGCGGCCGCCTCGGCCTCGTCGGCGAGATCGTCGGCCTCGCCCTCCAGCTCCGCGGCGCGGTCGGCGAGGTCGTCGGCCTTCCCGGCGAGGTTCGTCGCCTGGTTCCGGAACGCCTCGGCGCTCACCCGCTCGTCGTCGAGCTCCTCGCGGAGCCGCTCCTCCCGGTCGTCGAGCGCCTCGCGGCGGGCCGCGATCGCCGCCTCGCTCGCCGCGTCGAGGCCCGCGTCGTCGAGCCGGTCGTCGATCGCGGCCTCGATCTCCGCGATCCGCTCGCGGGCCTCCCGGATCGCCTCGCGGTGCTCGTCGCGCTCCCGCTCGGCCTCGCGGATCGCCGCCTCGATCTCGTCGATCGCCGCCTCGACCGACTCCAGCTCCTCGCGCTTCTCCGCGTGGGTCGCGAGCGTCTCCGCCGCCGCCTCGCGCGTCTCCTTCGCCCGCTCGCGCTGGTCCTCGTAGCGGTCGATCTCGTCGGTGACCTCCGAGAGGTCGCTTTCGAGCCCGTTGAGCCGCTCGTGGAGGTCGCGCTCCTCCTTCGCCGCGATCTGCTCGTCGAGCTGGTCGAGCCGGCCGCGACGGTTCCCCAGCACGTCCTCGACGCCGAGCCGCGCGTCGCCGGCGCGCTCGCGGTACTCCTCCAGCTTCCCGAGCTGGAGCAGGTCGTCGATCGTGTCCTGCCGCTCGCGCGGGGTGGCGTCGATCAGCTCGTTCACCTCGCCCTGCCGCACGTACGCGCAGCCGACGAACGCCTCGGCGTCCATCCGGAGGAGCCCGGTGACGAACTCGCGCACGGCCCGGGCGCCGTCGCGACTCACGTCGCTCCCGTCGGTGGATTCGAGCGTGCACTGGTGGTCGATCCGGTCGTCGTACACCCGGAGCCGGCGCTCGATGCGGTACGAGCTCCCGTCGTGGGTGAACCACAGCTCGACCTCCGTCTCCTCCTCGCCCTTCGTGACGACGTCGTCGAGGGTGCCGTCGAGCGCCTTCGACCCGTACAGCGCGAAGAAACAGGCCTCCAGCAGCGACGACTTCCCGCTGCCGTTGAGCCCGTGGATGACCGTGACGCCCCGCGTCAGCCGGAGGTCGGCGTCGCCGTACGGCTTGAAGTTCGAGAGCCGGACCCGGTCGAAGTTCACAGGTAGTCCTCCATGGAGACCTGGCCGTCGGTCGCGGACGTCTCGGGGGTCGGTTCGTCGTCGGCGTTAGTGTCACCGTCGACCGCCTCGTCGTCGGTCTCGTCGGCGTCGTCGTCGATCACCTCGTCGTCGGCGGTGTCCTCGTCTCCGTCCGTCTCGTCGTCTCCGGCGTCGCCGTCGCCGCCCTCGGAATCCCCCCCGGCGTCGCTCTCCTCGCCTCTACCGCCCGCCCCGCCTCGGTCGAACGCGTCGAGGTCGTCGATCCGCTCCTCGACCCGCCCCTTCACCGTCTCCCTGACGTTGCTGTCGGGGAGCGTCTCGGCGCGGACCGCCTCGTCGACGTCGCGGGCGGCCTCGGAGAGCGACATCTCCTCGATCCGCTCCCGCACGGCGTCCTCGGGGTCGGCGAAGCTCACGTCGACCTCGGCGTCGGTCTCGACCTCGCGGCGGTCGGTGACCCGGGCGATGAGCGCCCCCGCCTCCGTCGCGAACTCCTCGATCGCGGCCGGCGTGACCGGGTCGCCGTCGCCGGTCACGCTCACGAGCACGACGGCGTCGTCGAGGTCGTGCTGGCGGACGCGCTCGCGGACCCGCGCCGCGCCCTCGCCCTCGCGCAGTTCGACCTCGACGAAGACGAACGGGCGCGTGTCGAGCGCGCGCCGTCGGATCTCCACGCGATCGTCGCCCCCGGCGGCGTCGGCGTCGAAGGTGACGAGGTTGTAGCCGCGTCCCTCCGTCTCGCTCGCGCTCGCGCGCTCCGTGGACCCCGGATAGGTGACCCACGTGTCGTTCACCTCGGCGACGCCGGGCGTGTGGTTGTCGCCGAGGAGCATCGCGTCGAAGTCGACGTCGCTCTCCGCGAGCACCGCCTCGGTGTCCCAGTCGGCGTAGCCGAACGGCTCGAAGAGCCCGTGCGCGACGAGGGCGGCGTAGTCGGCGTCGTGGGCCGCGAACGCGTAGTCGAGGTCGTCGCGGCGCGAGACGGGGACGTGGTCGAGCCCGTAGAAGGCCGCGTCGCCGACGACCGTCGGCTCGTCGCCGAGGCGGGTCGCGAGTCCCAGCCGCTCGAAGAGGTCGAGCCACTGGCCGCCTCGCGTCGACTCGTGGTTCCCGACGACCGCGAGGAAGGGGACCCCGGCGTCGTCGAGCCGGCGGAGGACCGAGATGGTGCCCATCAGGTCGGCGAGCTCGGGCCGCCGGTCGTGGAAGAGGTCGCCGGCGTGGACCACCGCGTCGACGTCGCCGTCGACCGCGTCGTCGACCACGGCCGCGAAGGCGTCGAGGAAGTCCTGGCGTCGGACCGGCGAGTGGTACTGCGCGTACCCGATATGGGTGTCGCCGGTGTGGATCACCCGCGTCATCTGCCCGGGTGTTGGCCGGTGCCGGGTTTAGGGGTTCCGGGGCCGGAGCGGAAGTGGTCGGCGCCCCGGTCGCCTCACTCCCCGCCGGCCGCCGCCTCGCGGAACGCTCGGTAGGTCGCGAGCGCCGCGCGGCCGCGCTCGGCCGCGGCCTCGTCGCCGTCGCGCTCGGCGGCCGCGACCGCGTCCTCCAGTCGGTCGAGGCCGACCGAACCGACGAAGCCGGCGGCGCGCCGCAGGTCGGTCCGCGCGGCCTCGGCCTCGTCGATCACGGCGGTGTACGGCCGGGTCGCGGTGTCGGTGCGCGTCGCCAGCGCGGCCAGCGCCCGCTTGACGGCGGTTGTCGAGACCACGGCGTCCCTGCGTCGGCATCGGTCATAAGGTCGGGCTCGGCGATCGCCGGCAGGTCAGCGGTCGCCGGCGGGCTTAGCGGTCGCCGCCGGGCTCACCGGTTTACACCGCGAGCGTGTACAGCCGCTTCCGGGCGTCGGTGAAGGAGAACCGCGAGTCGACGACGTCCTCCTCCTCCAGCCGCGAGAGCGCGTACCTGACGGTCCGGGGCGGCAGCAGCGTCTCCTCGGCGAGTTCGCTCTGCGTCAGCGTGTCGTTGTAGTCGAGTACCTTCGCCACGAGCTTCGCGCTCGGGGGCAGATCGCGGACGGCGCTCCAGCGGTCCGTGACGTCCTCGTCGGCGGTGACGGCGTCGGTGGTGCTCATGCGTACCTTCCCATATCTCATGCCGTTAGATAATATTTACTATCCTGTTTAATTACTATTGGACATTCAAACCCGGATTCGTCCCGTCCGACTCTCCCCCACCCGAAACCTCTTACGCGCGAGACGCCTTATTACGGACAATGACTGACACCGTCGACGACGTCGAGATGCCCTACGACGAGGGGTCGGCGTCGAGACAGGAGAAGATCGAGTCCCTCCAGGAGGAGCTCGACGTGCTGGAGTCGCAGAACGAGGAGATGCGCGACAAGCTCCTCGACGCGAACGCGGAGAACAACAAGTACCAGCAGAAGCTCGAACGGCTCACCCACGAGAACAAGAAGCTGAAGCAGTCCCCGCTGTTCGTGGCGACCGTCCAGGAGATCACGCCCGACGGCGCCGTGATCAAGCAGCACGGCAACAATCAGGAGGCGCTGACGGAGATCACGCAGGAGATGCGAGAGAAGCTCGACCCCGACGACCGGGTCGCGGTCAACAACTCCCTGTCCGTCGTGAAGAAACTGGAGAAGGAGACGGACGTGCGCGCCCGCGTGATGCAGGTCGAGCACTCCCCCGACGTCACCTACGCCGACATCGGCGGCCTCGAAGACCAGATGCAGGAGGTCCGCGAGACCGTGGAGATGCCCCTCGAACACCCGGACATGTTCGAGGACGTCGGGATCCAGCCCCCGAGCGGCGTCCTGCTGTACGGCCCGCCGGGGACCGGGAAGACGATGCTCGCGAAGGCGGTCGCCAACGAGACGGACGCGACGTTCATCAAGATGGCCGGCTCCGAGCTCGTCCACAAGTTCATCGGCGAGGGCGCGAAGCTCGTCCGCGACCTCTTCGAGGTCGCCCGCGAGAACCAGCCCGCCGTCCTCTTCATCGACGAGATCGATGCGATCGCCTCGAAGCGGACGGACTCGAAGACGTCGGGCGACGCCGAGGTCCAGCGCACGATGATGCAGCTGCTCTCGGAGATGGACGGCTTCGACGAGCGCGGCGAGGTCCGGATCATCGCCGCGACGAACCGCTTCGACATGCTCGACCCCGCCATCCTCCGGCCGGGCCGGTTCGACCGCCTCATCGAGGTCCCCAAGCCGAACACCGACGGCCGCGAGATCATCTTCCAGATCCACACCCGGAAGATGAACCTCGCGAGCGACATCGACTTCGACGAGCTCGCCGAGATGACGCCGGACGCGTCCGGCGCCGACATCAAGGCCATCTGCACCGAGGCCGGGATGTTCGCCATCCGCGACGACCGCACCGAGGTCACGCTCGACGACTTCCTCGAAGCCCACGAGAAGCTCCAGCAGGACGACGACGGCGGCGCCGACGACTCGCTCGCGTTCGCCTGATCGCGGCCGCGACGCCCCCGCTCCAGTCCGCTCTTTCCGCCGCCGTCACAGCGCTCGCACGATCAGGTACGGGACCGCGAACAGCAGGACGAAGATCAGTCCGGTCGCGAGCGCGTACCCGACGCCGACGCCCGCGAGCGCGCGCCAGCCGTCGTCGGTCGGGAGGTCGAGGTTCATACCCCTTCCTCCGCGGCCCGGTAATTAAAAACTGGCACCGGCCGTCGGGTCCCTCTCCGCTCTCCCGCGGTCAGACGTCGCCGGCCATCGCTCGGAACAGCGAGTCGGCGAGGTCGTCCCGGTCGACCGTCTCCGGGGCATCGTCGCTCGTCGGGTCGATCCGCGGCGCGACCGTCCCGCCGCCCATCCGGGAGTGGCCGCCGCCGTCGCCGTTCTCGACGTCCGCGAGCACCGACTCGATCGCGTTGCCCATGTGGACCCGGTCGTCGCGGGAGCGCCCGGAGAGGTGGACCGTCCCGTCTCGCTCGCCGATCACCACGACCGCGCTGACCCCTTCGAGCTGGATCAGCTCGTCGGCCGCCTGCGGGATCGCGTCCACGTTGTTCACGCCGCCGACGTCGGCCACGGCGAACGACCCCTCGATGCGGCGCCCGGCGATGGCCCGGGCCTTCACCTCCAGCACCTCCGCGTCGACCGCGGGGTTCGCGATCCGGTCGAGGCGGTCCTGGTCGACGCCGGGGTACACGTACGCGGCGGCCGCGAAGTCCGGCTCGCTCGCGCCGACCGTGAGGTGTTTCGTGTCGGCGAGGATGCCGTACAACAGCCCGGTCGCGGTGTCCGTCGGGAGCGTGAGGTCGCTGTCGGTCTCGCTCGCGTGCTTGTCCGGCGGGACCGGCGTCGCGTCGTTCTCCTCGAAGTACTCGGCGACGACGGACGCGGTCGCGCCGTAGTCGGTGCGGACGTCGGTGAACAGCTCTCCGGCGCCGTCGCCGGGATGGTGGTCGACGACCGCCGCCGGGAGCACGCCGTCGGCCCCCGCGAACCCCCGCGGCTCGTTGTGATCGACCAGGACGACGGACTCGGCCGCGAGGTCGCTCACGTGCTCGATCGGCTCCAGGTCCAGGTCGAGCACCGTCCGGAACGCGCGGTTCTCCTGATGGCGGATCTGGCCGGGGTACTGCACCGTCGCGTCGACGCCGACCTGCGACGCGAGCGACGCGACGCCGAGCGCCGCCGACATCGCGTCCGGGTCGGGGTTCGGGTGCATCAGCACCGCGATCTCCTCCTGTTCGGCGAGCAGACGCCGGAACCGCACCCCGGACGTCCAGCGGGCGCGGAACAGGAGGTATCCGCCGGCGATCGCGACGAGCGCGACGGCGACGGCGACCGCCGTCAGCTCCGGATTCTCCCGCACGAACGCCTCCGCCCGCGCGAGGCGCTCGTCGGCCGCGATCTGGTTCCACATGTGTCCCCGACACTCCCTCCCGACACATGAAGGTTCGTTACCCTTCCGACCGGCCGACGACGGGACCGCGCGTCGGACTCACTCCCCGGCCGCCCGGAACGACCGCACCGCGTCGCGGTACCCCTCGCGGAAGGTCGGGTAGGCGAACTCGTAGCCGAGCGCGCGCAGCCGGTCGTTCGAACAGCGCTTGCTCGTGCGGACCCGTCGCTCGGCGGCCGCGGACAGGTCGCCGGCCGCGATCCGCTCCGCCTTCGACCGCTTCTCCGGCCGCGGCACGCCGCACTCGTCCGCGAGCCAGTCGGCGAACGCGTGCTTGTCGACCGGCTCGTCGTCGACGACGACGACGGGCTCGCCGCGCGCGCGATCGGTCTCCAGCAGGTACCGGACCGCCCCCGCGGCGTCGTCCCGGTGCACCATGTTGAGGTACCCCGCGGTGACGGGCCCCTCGACGTACCGTTCGAGCCGATACCGGTCCGGGCCGTACAGCCCCGCGAACCGGGCGACGGTCCCGTCGATACCGGCGTCTCCGGCCGTCTCCAGCGCGATCCGCTCCGCCTCCGCGAGGACCCGCGTCTTCTCGGTGGTCGGGTCGATCGGCGTCCCCTCGTCCACCCACGCGCCGTCGTGGTCGCCGTACACGCCCGTCGAGGAGGTGTAGACGAGCCGGTCCGGCGACGACGGCCGCCCGGCGTACGCCTCGATCACGTTCCGGAGGCCGTCGACGTACACCTCGCGGGCCGCGTCGGCCCCGCGGCCGCCCGAGCTCGCCGCGAAGACGACGGCGTTCGCGTCGGGCAGCGCGTCGAGCGACGCGGGGTCGGTCGCGTCCGCGCGCACCGCGTCGACCCTGCCGTCGCCGTCGATCCGATTCCCGACCTCCTCGATGGCGTCGAGGCCGGCGTCCGACCGGCGGACGCCCGTCACCGCGTGACCGCGCGCCGCGAGCTGCGCCGCGAGTTCGAGGCCGACGTAGCCGCAGCCGACGATCGCGACCCTCATCGCTTCCGGCGCTCGATGACCGCCATGACCTCCGCGAGCTGTCCGAGCGTCATCCCGGCGCGTCCCTCGAGCGCCTGTTGGACCTCCTGGCCGGTGAGGTCCGCGTCGATCCCCGCCGCGAGGGTGTCGACGTCGAGCACCGCCGTCGCCATCCCCATCAGCAGGTGGTCGCGCAGCTCGGCGACGACCGCGTCGGCGTCGCGGTCGGCGGTCACGGCGACGATCGCCGCCGCGTCGGTCACGCTGAGTCCCGCGGCGTCGCCGTCGGCGGCCGCCTCGATCGCCGCCTCGTCGACGTCGGTCTCGTCGCCGACGCGCCCGCGGCCGGCCTCAGCCACCGCCTCGCTCACCAGCGACTCGAACGCCGCGAGCAGCGCGGTCGCGGTCACCTCGTCGGCGTCGGGGGTCTCGTCGGCGCCGGCGGTCCCGGCCACCGCCCCGTCCTCGACGACTTCGTGAAACATGGTCGCCTTCGGTCGCCGTCTCTCAAAACGGCTGCGGTCGGCTCACGGCGGGGCGCAGCTCGCCTCCCCTCCCTCCGACGCCGCCGTCGCGCCCGGACACGGCCACCCGGGCGAGGTCTCGTCGCGGACGCCGTCGACGTCGCCGACCCCCGGCGGGCCGGCGGGCACCGCGAGCACGACGACGGTCCCCGTCTCGAACCGGATCGGCTCCGTCGCTCCGAGGCGGACCGACTCCCCGTCGACGTCGAGCGTCACGTCGCCCTCCCGTCGGACGTACTCGAACGGTTTCCCCGGCGTGCCGACGTCGGCCCGCAGGGCGAACCGCGGGTACTCCCCGCGGACCTGCACGCGCCAGGCGTTCACGGTCGTCACCCAGTAGCCGGGCACCGGGGCGACCGGCAGCCCCGCGCCGACGCTCCGGGCGGGCTTCAGCGACCACTTCTCGCCGAACTCCTCGGCCGCCCGCTCGCCGAGCTCCCTGGTCGCGGCCTCGCCGGCGCGCGCGGCCTCCCGCTCGATCGCCTTCTCCATGCGGTCCCTGAGCAGGAGCCGCGCGCCCTCGGTCGGCGGCTCGACGAACCGCGTCGGGACGCGGGCGTCGTCCCCGCCGGCCGCCCGCCGGAGCGCGACGCGGAGGTGCGCGGCCAGCGACGCCTCGGCCGCGGTCGACAGCCCGCCGGCGGTCGCGGCCTCGGCGGCGACGCGCTCCGCGTACTCGCCGTCGCCCACCGCGGCCGCTCGGTAGCCCGCCGAATCGTAGGATGCCGCGGCCTCGTCGACCGCTCCGCGCCGCGCTTCGCCCGAGAGCGACGTCCGGTCCCGCAGCACGCCCTCGAGGTCCCGATCGACGGCCCGCAGCGATTCGTCAACCCGATCCGCGAGGGCGTCCCGGTCGTCGCGGAGGCCGGGGTCGTCGCTCGCGGCTAGCGCCTTCTCGGCGAGCAGGAGCGCCCGCCCGGCGGTGCCGATCCGGACCGTATCGCCGGCCCCGAGGATCCGGTCCACGATCCCGCTCGACAGGTCGCCGTACGGGACGGTGACGTAGTTGAGATTGCGGACGGCGAGCGGCCGGGTCGACGCCTCCTCGACGCCCGCCAGCCGCTCGCCGTCGACCGCCGTCCGCGGCAGGTACCCCGGCGCCCCCCGCGGCGAGAACGTCACCGATCCGCCCGGACCGCCGTCGACGGTGTAGGTACCCGGGTCCTTCGCCGCCTCGCGGGCGGCGATCACGTCGCCGACCGAGGGACCGCTGAACGCGCCGTTCACCCGGTCCAGGAACCCGTCCGTCGCAGTCTCGCGGTCGGCCGCGGCGGCCTCCAGCTCCGCGACGACGGCGTCGACGTACGCGGCGCGGGCGGCGGTCCGCGCCCGGTCGCTCGCCCCGTCGTACGTCGCCGGCGCGTCGCCGAGCCCCGCCCGGCGGTCGCCGACCGCGTCGGCGCGGTCGGCGTACGGCTCCGCCTCGCCGACCGCCGCCGACTCCATCGACGCGTCGGTCTCGAACTCCCGGACCGTGGCGGCGAGCGCGGCGACGTCGGCCGCCGCGCGGTCCCGCTCGCCGGCCGACGGCGACCCGTGGACGACCGTCGCGTCGCCGACGTCGCCGCTCCGGACGGCGTCGCGAGCGAGCCGGTCCACCTCGGCCGCCGTACCGACGTCGAGCGCCGATCGAGCGGCCTCCGGCGTTCCCTGCAGATCCGTGGCCTCGGCCGCGCTTCCCGCTCCGAACGTCGCCGCGGGCCGGTCCGGGGCGTCGTCGCGGGGGGCGTGCCGGCCCGTCACCGCGATCGCGACGCGGTAGCGGTCGGTCGCCTCGTCGCCGGTCGTCGTCCGGTACACGGTTCGGTCGACGACGCTGCCGTTCGGACCCCGCTCCACGACCTCCCGCTCCCACGTCGCGGTCGCGGTGCGCTCGACCGTCACCTCGCGGCTCGCGTCGCCGAACGAGACCGGCTCGCCGGGAGCGACGAGCCCCGCGGGGACCCCTCCCGGCACGTCACTCCCCGAGACGCCGGTTAGGCCCTCCGACCGGGACTCGTCGACGCGGTGCCAGTCGCCGCCGGGTGACGGGGGCGAGAGTCGCCCCCCGTCGGCGACCTGCACCGTCGCGGTCTCCACCTCGGCCTCGACCCGGTACGACCCGTCGATCACCTCGTCGAGGTCGCCGTGCACGCGGGTCGCTCCGACGTCGGCTGCGTGCCCGATCCGGACCGCCGTCTCCTCGTCGGTCCGGTCCGTCTCCGTCTCGAACGCGGCGTCCTCGCTCGCGTCCCCGTTCGAGCCCGTTCCGGCGCGCGACCCCGCCGCGACGCCGCCGGAACCGGTCGGCGTCGGCGCCCCGAGCACCGTGTCGGTCCACGACCCCTCCTTGAGCCCGGTCGGCGCGAGGAGGTCGGTCAGCCCGGTCCGCGCGGTCGCCCGCGCGACCCCGCCGCGGGCGTCCGGGTCGCTCGTTCCGAAGACGGCCCGCTGGGTCCGGACGAGCCCCGCGTTCGTCGACAGCTCCACGTGGCGGTTCGCGAGGACGTTCTCGACCGGCGCCCCGGCGTACTGGGCGTAGCCGCGCGCCCAGGTCATCGGATAGAGGCTCGCGGTGAGCTGTCGGCCGAGCCCCGGTCCCTCGACCGGTCCCCTGTCGAGCCGCGCCTCGAACCGCTGCGTCCGCCGGTGGGCGGCGAGGGTCGGCACCGCCACCACGACGGTCCTGTCCGCGCTGCGGTTCACGAGCGTCCGTCCGTCCCGCGTCGCGGTCGTCTCCACCCCCTCGAAGGTCACGCGCGTCGCCGTCCCGTTCGCGGCCGGCTCGACGCGGACGCGGTCGCGGGCCGCCGAGAGTTCCCGCTCGTCGACCGCGGGCAGCGACGCCGACGCCGTCACCGATCCGACCTCCGCGTCGACGGCGGACAGCGCGTCGGCGCCGGCGACCGCGAACCGGATCCGAAACGCGTCGGCGAAGGCCGACCCCTCGCGTACCGCCTCGGCTCCGGCACCGCCGGTCGGCGCCCGCGTCACCGGCTCTCGCGCCGCGTCGTGCGCCGCCTCGCGCGCCGCGGCCCGCAGCGCGGCCGTGGCGTCGGCGTCGACGCGCTCGACGGCCCGCTCGACGCTCCGGTCCTCGCCGACGAGCCCCTGGTCCGCGATCCCCGCGGCGTACGCCGTGCTCGTCACGAGGAGCAGCACGCCGATCAGCGCGAAGGGGACGCGGGCGCGCTCGTTGACGGCGAACCGCCTCCCGGTTCGCTCGTCCGATCCGCCGCGCCCGCGCCGGCGCCTCGGCGCTCCGCGATCCGGCACGGTCACCACCGCCTCACGACGATTCGCATCGCCCCGTCCGCCTCGGTTCCGCTCGGCATCGGGTGCGTGACGACCGCGGTCACGACGTCGGCGCCCCGCGGCGGCTCGGCGCCGACGGTGACCGGTGCCGTCGGCTCGGCCGCCGCCGACCGGGCCGGTTCGCTTCGATTCGAGCCACGACCGGAATCGTCTCGCCGAGCGGGTTCCGACGCGTTCGACGCCTCCAACACGGCCCTCGGCTCGGCTCCCCGCCGGACGTCGCGGCGAGTCGGTGCGGAGTGGCCGGCGGTCGCTCCCCCGGTTCCGCGCCCCCGGTTCGCGGGGGTCGGAACCGTCGCGTCGATCCGCGTCCGTTCGCCGAGCCCCGCCGCGACCGCCGCCGTCGCTCGCGACTCGAACGCCTCCGCCGTCCCGTTGTCGCGGTCCTGAGCGGCGCCCCGCTCGCCGTTCGAACCTCCGACGTCGGCGACGAGCAGCGCGAGCAGCTCCGCCCGCGTCGCCCGTATCCCCCGGGTACCGTTCGCCGCCGCGGGCGCTCGGTACCGCACGGTCACCGTCTCCGTCACCAGTCGGTCGGCCGTCTCGCCGGCGCTCGGGCCTCGAACCCCGACGTCGCCGCCGACGCCGGAGAGCGTGACGACGCCCGCGGACACGCAGAGGAGGAGGACCGTCACGTCGAGCACGGTGCTCGTCACCGGCGGACCCCCACGCGAAGCGTCCCGCGGACGTTCCGGCCCGGCCCGACTCGCACGGTCACCGGTCGCTCGGCGACCGCGACCGCGTCCGCGGCTTCGACCGCCGCGCGACCGGGCGCGTCCTCGCCCGACTCGACCCGCCACGTCGTCCCGTCGGCCTCGACCGTCACCGTCGTCGGATACCGAAACGGCGCCGCGTCGCGGAGTCGGTCCGGCTCCAAGACGCCGCCGACCGTCGCCGCCCGCTCGGTCCGGTCGAGCGCCGTCTCGGCGCCCGGTCGCTCCCGGTCGACCGTCGCGTCGTCGAGCGCGACGGTGTACAGCCCCAGCGCCGCGCCGACGGCCACCACCGCGACGAGCGCGGCGAGGGGTTCGACCGCCGCGCGGTCCGCGGTCCCGTCTCCCGGATCGAACGCCTCACCCGACGAGCGTGACATGTACCCCTCCGTAGTGCACGCGCCGCACGGTGAGCCGCTCCGGTGCCGATCGCCAGCCGTGGTCGACGGCCCGGGCGCGCTCAGCCGCCGCCGACAGCGCGTCGGGACCGTCGAACGCCGCGCCCGGTGGAACCCCCTCCAGTACCCGTCGAAGCCGGTCGTCGCCGGCTCCGCCTCGTCGGCCCGTCGGAACCGGCGTTATCCGCGGTCCGTGGAGCGGCGCCCGAGCGCTGCCGCCCTCCCCGCCCAGCGAGATCGACCGAGGCGTGAGGCGGATCCGGTCGGCGGCGATGCCGTGTTCCGCCGTCGCGGGGTACTCCCCGTCGGCGACCGTTTCGACCGTGTGTGCGACGCCCGCCGCGTCCGGCGGGGGCGACGCGGGGAGCGTCGCGGCGACGCCGGCCGTCGCGACGCTCACGGCGGCGAGGCCGAGCCACGCGTACGTCGCGTCGAGGTTGGTCTCGAACACGGAGCGGCTGGCCGCGGCATGATACTTAACCGACCGCCCGAAGCACGCGGGCGGCGGTCGGGGGTCGGTCGCTACGGAGCGGTCGGGGGGCGGTCGCTACAGCAACGCCTCCGCGCCGACGAACGCGACGAGGTACGTCGCCGTCGCGGTCGGCAGCGCGATCCCCACGCGGTAGGCCACCAGCGTCCGGTCGAACCCGCGTTCCAGCCCCGTCGCCAGCGCGGTGAGCAGCGCCGCGAGGATCAGGACGTAGGCGCCGACGACCCGACCGAGCAGGGGGACGGAGAGCGTTCCGGAGCCGCCGCCGGCGTCTCCCTCGGCCGTGCCCGCGCCTCCGGCGCCGGCGGGGTCCCCGCCGCCGACTCCGAGGACGTCCGCGCCGGCGGTCGCCCCGGCTCCCAACCCGCCGGCGTCGACCGTCTCGATCCCCGTCGCGAGCGCGACGGTCGCGCCCCCGACGAGCGGCGCGAACACCGCGGCGGTGTTCGTCAGCGTCCCCGTCACGGTCGCGAGCTGTCGCCGGGCGTCGGTTTCGAGCGCGCGGAGCTCCTCCAGCTGGTCGGCGAGTTCGAGGAGCACGTCGCCCGCCGGGCGCCCCTCTCGGGCGGCGACGGCGAGCAGGGCCACCGCGCCGCGGACCCGCGGGGACGGGACCGGAACGGCGGGCCCGCCCCGACCGAGGAACGCCTCCCGCACACTCACTCGGAGCGTCTCGCTGCGACGGCCGGCGCGCTCGAACAGCTCGCCGGTCGCGCCGTCGAGCCGCTCGCCGGCGTTCGCGATCGCCGTCTCGGCGGCGACGCCCTCGGCCACGTCGCCGCCGATGACGGTCATGGCGTCCGGGAGCCCGCGCTCGACGGCGCGGATCTCGGAGAGCACCGCCCGTCGGTGTCGGACGCCGACGAGGAGCGCCGCCCCCGTCCCGACGCCCGCTCCGGCCACGAGCGCGGTCCACCCGGCGACCAGCCGCGCGGCGGTCGCGGCCGCGACGACCCCGGAGACCGCGCCGGCCGCGACGGCGCGTCGCCCGCGCTCCGGCACGTCCGGGTGGTCGCCGTCGATCGACGGTGGCGCGAACGCGACCGGTCTCCGCGAGAGCAGCCACGCCGACGCGGCGAGCAGCCCGGCGGGGAGGACGCCGAGGTACAGCCCGGTGACGACGCCGGCCCCGATCGGCACTCCGGACGCCGCGGCCGCGGGCAGTAGGGCGATCAGCGCAAGCGGGAGCAGTACGCCGAAGGCGTACAGCGCGGAGACGGGACCGCGGACCTCGCCGACGAACGCCGCGAGCCGGTCGGTCGTCCCGGTGACGGTCGCGTCGAGCGCGCGGTCCAGGCAGCGCCCCCGCCGCTCCGCCGGCGCCGACGCCGCCGTCCGGACCAGCGCCGCGGCGCGGTCGATCGCGGGGAACCACGGGCGCCACTCCCGGGCGAACGCCCGGAGCCCGCTCGTCGGCCCGTTCGCGCTCCCGCGCTCGTGGCGCGCCAGCCCCTCGGCGAGGGGCCCGTCCCCGGTGCGCGCGGCGAACCGGACGGCGCGCTCCGCCGACGGGTCCAGCCGCATCCGCAACACGAGCCGGCCGACGAGACCGGGCGCCGCCCCGAGCGCACGCGTCCGCCGCAGTTCCCCGAGCCACACCGGCGTCCGATGGACCGCGTGGGTCGCCGTCAGCCCGCAGGCGAGCCCGGCGAGCGCCCCCGGGACCGGCCCGACGACGAGGGAGAGCGCGGCGACGGAGAGGAGGCCGGCGCCGACGCCGGCGCGATGGCCGACCTCGACGACGCGCTCGGCCGGGGTCTCCCAGCCGAGGAACGCGATCGCGCGGCGGAGCTCCGCGGACCCGGCCGCGTCGCCGTCTCCCCGCCCGCGGACCGAGCCGTCGGCCGGACCCTCGACCGGTCCCGTCATCCCGTCTCACCGTCCGCGCCGACGAACTCGACGTAGCGCTCCGGGTCGGTCCGCCCGGCGGCGACCGCCTCGCGGATCCGCTCCCCCCGGTCCTCGACGGCCGCCCTGGCCGCGGCGTACGATCCGTCTGTCCCCGCGAGTCGCTCGACGAGCCGGCTCTCGCCGCGGTCGATCCGTCCGGTCGGCGCCAGCCCCTCGCCCGTTCGCTCGAACAGCGGGTCGAACGCGGCGCCGTCGTCGCGTCCGACGACCTCGGCGATCACGTCGACGTGGTGGTCGTCGAGCAGGACGATCAGGTCGGTCGCGGCGAACGACGAGGGCGACACGCCCAGGTCGGAGACCACCCGCTCCCGGACCGCGGCCGGGTCCTCGCCGTGGATCGTCCCGAGCACCGTTTCGCCGGTCGCCCCGACGCGCATCGCCTCGTAGAGGGCCTGCGCCTCCTCGCCGCGGACCTCGCCGACGACGATCGCCCCGCCGCCGAGTCGGAGCGCGGTCCGGACCGCGTCGCTCGGCGACGGCTCCGCCCCGTCGCCGACGCGGAGCCGCTGCGCGTCCCGCCCGGCGGCCGTCAGGGCGCTCGCCGGGAGCTCGGGGGTGTCCTCGATCAGGATCGACCGCGTCTCCGCGGGGAGCTCCCACAGGAGCGCGCCGAGCGCGGTCGTCTTCCCCGCGCCGCGTCCGCCGGCCACGAGCCCGGTCACGCCGCGCCCGACGGCGACGGCGAGGAGGCCGGCGGCGGCCGGGGTGACCGTGCCGACGTCGACGAGCCGCGCGAGGGTCCACGCGTCGGGGTCGCCGCGGCGGAAGGCGAACGAGAGGCCGTCGCTGGCGGGGTCGGTCGTCGCGGCCACGCGGACGCGGCCGGCGTCCGTCTCCAGCGTCGCGTCGAGCGTGGGGCTCGCGCGCGAGAACCCCCGACCGCTGGTCCGGCGGAGCCGGGACGCGAGCGTGGCGGCCCCCTCGGGCGGGAGCCGCACGTTCGTCCGACAGCGCTCGCTGTCGACGACGACGCGGAGCGGGTTCTCGGTCACCGGCGCCGACAGCGTCGCGTCGCTCACCCGGTCGTCGGCGAACACGTGTTCGAACGCCCCGTAGCCCCGCGTGTGCCGACGCAGTACCTCGGCGAGCGTCGAGACGGGGTCGCCGTCCTCCGCGGCCGCGCGGGCGGCGCGCCCCGGCGCTCGGGCCCCTCCGGTCGGGTCGTCGAGCAGGCGCCGCTTCGCGTCGTCGAGCCGTCCGACCGCCCCGTCGTCGAGGTCCCGGACCGGCGGCGTGAGGTGATACGTCCGGAGCGGTCCGGACCCCTCGTATAACCGGACGGTCGCGCCGGTATCCAGCCCCCAGCGATCGACGAGTTCGGCGCCCGGCGGCGGCGCGGTCGCGACCCGCGCGGCCGCGATCCGCGGTCCGACGTGCGCTCGCAACACGTCCCCGACCTCGTCGGCGCCCTCGACGACCGTCGAGAGGCCCGTCTCCGCGGCGATCCGGGCCGGCGGCCCCTCGCGCCCGGTTGCCTCCCGGGCGGCGCCGACCGGGTCGCACGTCACGCGGTCGGCGAGCCGGGTCTCGTGGAAGCCGATCCGCTCGCGGAACCGACCCGCCGCGACGAGACACGCGGCGGCCCGCCCGGCGTAGGCCCGCTCGCGCCCCCGGTGACGGGTCCTGATCACGTCGGCGTCGCGCTCGGTCAGCGCCTCGACGACGGTCGCCAGGCAGTCCGGGCTCTCGGCGAGGTCGCCGCGGCCGGGGCAGTCGCCGGCGTCGACCGCGAGCACGGCGCGGTCGCCGACGCCCGTTCCGACCGGTTCCCGGAACGACGGTTCGCACCGGCAGTCCCGCTCGGCGTCGGTCCACGGCAGCGACCGCAGCGGCGGCTCGCCGCCGCCGATCCGCGACAGCGAGGGGAGATCGAGGTTCACGGCGGGCGTGCCCCCGGCATCGCATATAAGCGCTCACCCGATCCTGGCGATCCGGACTGTCGGTCCGCCGTCGTCGACGAGGCGGAGGACCAGCCGGCTCTCGCCGCCCGGCCGGAGCGCGATCGCTCCCCCGTCGACCGCGACGGTCGCGTCCGCGACCCCCGGCGCGATCTGGACGGTCCGCTCGCGGCCGCCGTCGATCCGGTACCGGAGCGCGACGCTCGCTTCCGTGTCGTCGACCGTTGCCGCCGCCTCCGCGGCGTCCGTCGCCGTCGCCTCCGCTTCCGCGGCGTCCGTCGCTCCCCGTTCCGTCGTCGTCGAGCCGCTCTCGTCGACGCCCCCGGTCTCCACGAGCGCGACGCCGTCGACCGGCGCGGCCGCGAACCCGCTCGGGACCCGGACGGTCAGGGTCGTTCGCGCGGCGAGCGCGGGGTCCGCGACGCTCACGGAGCCCGCGGTGAGATCGCCGACGACGCGCTCGATCCGGTCCACCTCCGTGTCGAGCCGTTCGACGGTCGTGCTCGCCCTGGCGTCTTCGAGCGCCGGCGCCGCCGCCGCGAGGAGGGCGACGGCGACGAGGACCGTGAGCACGACGCGGATCACGGATCCCGCGTCCCTCCCGCCGGGGCCCCGTTCCGAGGCACCGCCTCCGAACCCGTCGGACGGCCCGCGTTACAGCGACTCACGGAGTCGGTCCAACGGCCCGTCTCGCCACGATCCGTCCGCCTCCCCGTCGGACTCGACGGCCTCCGGGTCGGAGGCTCCTCCCCCGTCGCCCCGATCGGGGGCACCTCTCGGAGCGGCGGCGTCCTCGGGGACGGCGGCGTCGAGCGCCGCCTCGCCCGGGACCGCCTCGCTCGGGGACGCGTCTCCCGAGACCGCGTCGCCTGGACCGGCGCCGTCCGGGTCCGCGCCGGCGCGGTCGGCCTCGCTCCGCGGTGCGGTCTCCGCGGCGGCGTCCCCGCCGCAGCTCGCCCTCGCCAGCGCGAGGTCGGCCCGGCGTTCGACCTCGCGGTTGACGGCCCGGATCGACCCCACGTACCCCCTGATCGCCTGCGTCGCGGCCTCCAGCTCCTCGACGCGCGATTCGAGCTCGGCCACGCGCGACTCCAGCGCCTCGCGTTCCGCCGCGGCCGCGGCGCTGTCCCCGAGGTCCGCGACGGCGGCGTCGGACTCCGTCACGGCGCGCTCGACCGCGCTGAGGCGCTCGTCGAGTCGGTCCTCGATCCGCGGGTCCCCCCGTCCGTCGGTTCCGGCGGCGTGCGATCGCTCTCCGCGGTCCGGGCGCCGACGCCCGTCGTCGGTGGCGTTCGACATGTCGCCCGTTGGGCCCGATTTCGCACTTAAACTCGGGGGAAGGCGTAATACGTCGGATCCGGTATCCACCGATCATGAAGACAGTCCTCCTCGGCGTCGGGCAGGCGGGCGGGAAGCTCGCGACCGCCCTCGCCCGGTTCGACGCCGACGCCGGCTACGGCGCGGTGCTCGACGCGCTCGCGGTCAACACGGCCGCGGCGGACCTCGATCCCCTCCCGCTCGACGCGGTCCTCGTCGGGCAGTCGCGGGTGAACGGCCACGGCGTCGGCGGCGACAACGAGCTCGCCGCCGACGTGATGGACGAGGACGCGACCGAGGTGCTGGACGCGCTCGCGCCGAAGGTGACCGCGGAGGCCGAGGCGCTGTTCGTGGTCGCCGGGCTCGGCGGCGGCACCGGCTCCGGCGGCGCGCCGGTGCTCGTCCGCGAGCTGAGCCGGGTGTACGACGTGCCGGTGTACGCGATCGGAATCCTCCCCGGCCGCGACGAGGGCGCGATGTACCAGGTGAACGCGGGACGCTCGCTGAAGACGCTCGTCCGCGAGGCGGACGCGACGCTCCTGCTCGACAACGACGCGTGGCGCTCCGCGGGCGAGTCGGTGGAGGGCGGCTACGCCGCGATCAACGAGTCGATGGCGCGGCGCGTCGGCCTCCTCCTGGCCGCCGGCGAGGCGGTCGAGGGCGTCGGCGAGTCCGTCGTCGACACGAGCGAGGTGATCAACACGCTTCGGGCCGGCGGAATGGCGGCGGTCGGGTTCGCCTCGGCGCCGGCCGCCGAGGACGCCGAGGAGAACGTCGCGACCGTGATGAGTACCGTCCGGAGCGCGGTGATGACGGGCATGTCGCTCCCGAACGCGACCGACGCCGACGCCGCCCTCGTCGCCGTCGCCGGCGACCCGGACCGGATCTCCCGGAAGGGCGCGGAGAAGGCGCGCAAGTGGCTCCAGGAGGAGACGGGGTCGACGCAGGTGCGCGGCGGCGACTTCCCGCTCGACTCCGACCGGATCGCGGCCCTCGTGCTGCTCGGCGGCGTCGAGCGCTCCCGCCGGGTCGAGGCGTTCCTCGAACGCGCCCGGCAGGCGGTCCGCGACGAGGCGGAGGAGCGGGTCGACCCCGCGTCCGCGTTCGACAACGACGAGCTCGACGACCTGCTGTGAGCGGCGCGGGGTTCGCCGAGGGACGGACGACGAGGCAGGTTCCGCACCTTTTTGGTGCCGCCCGGTGGAGTCGTTGCCGATGAGTAACCCGTGGGACGACTGGGACCACGTGCTGAAGGTCGATCCCGACAAGGAACTGCGGGACGGCGAGACCTTCGAGGACGTCTGCCGCACCGGCACCGACGCGATCGAGATCGGCGGGACCCTCGACGTCACCGCGGAGAAGATGACGCGCGTCGTCGACGCCGCGGCCGAGTACGACGTCCCGCTGTACCAGGAGCCGTCGAACCCCGGCGTCGTCATCGACTCGCCCGCGCTCGACGGCTACCTGATCCCGACGGTGTTCAACGCCGGCGGCCCGTTCTGGATCACGGGCGCGCACAAGGAGTGGGTCCGCATCGACGACCTCGACTGGGACCGGACCCACACCGAGGCGTACATCGTCCTCAACCCCGACGCCGCGGTCGCGGAGGTGACCGACGCGAACTGCGACCTCGCGGCCGACGACGTGGGCGCGTACGCGAAGGTCGCGGAGCGCATGTTCGGCCAGGAGATCGTCTACGTCGAGTACTCGGGCACGTTCGGCGACACCGAGAAGGTGGCCGCCGCCCACGACGCGCTCGACGACGCCACGCTCTTCTACGGCGGCGGAATCTCGGACTACGAGTCGGCCAACGAGATGGCCGCCCACAGCGACGTGATCGTCGTCGGCGACCTGCTCCACGACGAGGGCGTCGACGCCGTCCGCGAGACGGTGAACGGGGCGAAGGACGCGCACGACGACTGACCACCTCTTTCTCGTCGGGTTCCTTCGCTCACTTCGTTCGCTTCTGGAACCTCTCCTCGAAAAACCTGGAGGGAAAAATCCGACGGCTCGGCGTTCGCCTCGCCGTCGGTGAACCGCTCGCTTCGCTCGCGGATGCTCTGTGCGGGGGACAGTCGATCCGCCGGACTGAGCGGACCGTCGATGCGGCCGGCGCGTGCCTGTGAGCGGCCGCCCCCGGCGGCCGCGAGTCAGCACGCGCGAGGGAGTCGCTGGCGGCGCCAGTCGCCAGCGACAGGGCGAGAGCGAAGCTCTCGCTTGCAACCGGACGTAGTCCGGTGACGAGGCTGGGGAGGCGTGAGGTGCTGTGCGGTGCCGTGCGGGGCGGGACTCAAAGGGGCAGTCGCGAGGGCGAAGGCGCGCGACGCAAGGACCGCAGGAACGAGCGAAGCGAGTGACGAGGAGCGCAGCGAGCGCACCGAGCCCTCGCGGCTGGGGCTTTGGAGGTGTTCGCCGCCGATCCGTAGACACCGGTTTATAAAAGAGCGACTGATTGTTTGACGGAGTCCACTGCGGTCTCGGCCCCGGAATTACACGGCCGATCTACCCGAGGTTTCGAATCGCCGCCTCGCCATATCACCTCTCAGGCGTACCCCTCCAGCATGTTCTCGACGTACTTCGCGATCACGTCGACCTCTAGGTGGACCGGGTCGCCGACCGACTTCTTCGAGAGCGTCGTCAGCTCGTACGTCGTCGGGATGATCGCGACGTCGAACTCCGCCTCGCGCTTCTCCGCGACCGTCAGCGAGATCCCGTCGAGCGTCACCGACCCCTTGTCGACGAGGTAGTCGGCGTGGCCCTCGGGAATCGCGAAGGTGAACCGCCAGTCCTCGCCGACGCGCTCGATCCCCGTCACCTCGGCGACGGTGTCGACGTGGCCCTGCACGACGTGGCCGTCGAACCGCCCGTCGGCGGGCATCGCGCGCTCGACGTTGACGGCGTCGCCCTCACCGACGTCGCCGAGGTACGTCTTCGCCACCGTCTCGCTCGCGAGGAACACCTCGAACCAGCCGTCGGCGCCTCCCTCGTCGGTGCCGTTCGCGTCGGCGCCGGTATCGTACTCCTCGACGGTCAGGCAGACCCCGCTGACGCTTATCGACTGGCCGTGGTGGAGGTCGTCGAAGCCGTCGACGCCGATCCGAAGCCGGAGCCCGTCCTCGGTCTCGGTCCGCTCGCGGACGGTCCCGGTGCCCTCGACGATGCCGGTGAACATACCGGAACTGGGCGCGCGCGACACATATCGGTTCGGTGTTCGGCCGACCTCTCGGCGCCCGTTCCCCTCCCTCCCGCGCCCCTTTTGAACGCCCGGCGCCAACCCGCCGCCAATGAACCTCGGGCTGACCGACATGATCGGGCTGGCGGCGTCGCTGGTCTTCGCGCTGCCGCTCGCGAACTACGCCGTTATCCGGCTGTTCGCCGGCGAGGTCGCGCTCGGCGCCGGGCTGCTCGTCGTCGCCGTCGCGATGGTCGTCCTCCCCCAGTACTTCCTCGACCCGGGCCGGATCCTCCGCGGGCTGATCTCGGGACTGCTCCCGCGACAGCTCCGGGGCGAGGACGCCGCCGAGGCGGACGCGACCGATTCGGCGCCGACGGATGCATCGGAGAAGTGAGTCGCGCCGCGCTCCCTACCGCTCTTCCGGCACGATTCCGAACGGATACTCCGCGAGGAGCTCGTACCCGTCCTCGGTGACGACGACGAGGTCCTCCAGCCGCACGCCGCCGACGTCCGGGTCGTAGACGCCGGGTTCGACCGTCACGACGTGTCCCGATCGCAGCTTGCCTGCCCCCCCTGCCGACAGCGACGGCGACTCGTGGAGGCTCACGCCCACGCCGTGACCGGTGCCGTGCGTGAACCCCGCCTCGCCCTCGCCGGCGTTCGGATCGAAGCCGTAGGCGGCCAGCTCGGCGGCCGCCTCGCCGTGGACGGTCTTCGCCGGCACGCCGGGCTCGACCTCCGCGAGCGCGGCCTCGCGGGCGGCCTCGACCGCGACGTACGCGCGGCGCTCCCAGCCGCCGTCGCCGTCGACGACGAACGTCCGGGTCAGGTCCCCGTAGTAGCCGTCGGGGCCGCGCGGCGAGATGTCGAGCAACACCGTCTCGCCCGGCCGGACCGGCTCGTCGCCGACGTAGTGGAGGTCCGCGGCCGACGGGCCGGCGCCGATCACGGTGTTGCCGGCGTCGCGGACGCCGCGGGCGGCGAGGACCGCGTTCGCCTCGCGCCGGAGCCGCTCGGTCGTCAGGGGGGCGCCCGCCCACCGGAGGATCGGTCTCCCCGCGTCGCCCTCGTCGACCTCGCTGCCCGCCAGCACGGTCTCCGCGCGCGCCATCCCCGCGGCCGCCGCGCGCTGGACGCGGCGGAGGCGGTCGAGCTCCGCGCCGGTCTTCCGGGCCCGCGTCGTCGTCACCGCGTCGGTCGACGCGAGCGCGTTCCCGGCGCGTTCGAGGTAGACGGCGGCGTCGTGGGGGACCGCGGGCGGGACGAGGAGGGTGCGGTCGGCGGCGCCGTCGGCGTTCGACCCGCCGTCGCCGTTCGAACCCTCGTCCTCCGTCGCGTCGCCGTCGCCGAGCAGCGCCGCGACCGCCGCGGCCGCGCGTTCCCCGGCGTGGTCGCCGACGCTCTCGGTCCGGACCTCGCGGGCGACGCCGTCGTGGAAGCCGGCGTCGCCGTCGCTCTCACCGTCGCTTCGAGCGCGCGCGCTCCCGACGAACTCCCGCTCGGCCTGCTCGGCGAAGAGGCTCGGCGGGCAGCAGACGGCGCGGGCAACCGCGCCGCGGCCGCCCGCGCCGTCGCCGTCGCGGTCCTCGTCGTCGCCCTCGGCCCCGTCCTCCGGAACCACCACCAGCGCGGACGCTCGGTCCGGGCCGGAAAAGCGCGTGAGGTACCGCACGTCGTCGTCGAAGCGGTCGCCGACCGCGACGAACGCGTCGGCGTCGGCGGCCGCGACGGCCTCGGCGATCGGGGTGAGGTCGGTTCGGAGGGGTCGGAGCCGGCGGTCGCCTCCGGCGAGCGCGGCGTCGCCGCCGTCCCCCTCGCCCCCGTCGCTCACGGCTCCGGTTCGGGGACCGCCAGCTCGGCCTGGACCTCCTCGACGAGCTCCTCGGGGGTCTCGTCGCGGAGCTCGTTGAAGAGGAGGACGCTGATCGGGAGCGTCGGCGCCCCGCCGATGAGGCTCTCCATGATCACGAGCCGCTCGCGGGCGCGGGACATCCCGACGTAGAACACCCGGCGCTCGTTGTCCGTGAGGACGGGGACGGGGCTCGTCGCCTTCGTGAACTCGTCGACGCCGTCGACGTCGGTCGGGTCGTCGATGGAGGCCGCCATCTGCTCGACGACCTTCTCCGTGAGGTCGGTCGCGACGAACACGTGGTCCGCCTCGCGGCCCTTCGCGGAGTGGATGGTGCCGACGCGGACGCGGGTCGGGTCCGTCTCCCCGTAGTCGCCGTCGAAGTACGCCCCCATCGACTTGCGCTGGAAGCTCGTCACCTTCCGGACCATGTCGTCGGCGCTCGCGGTGTCCGGCATGAAGGGGATGTGGTCGTCGAGCTCGTCGGGCGTCACCTCGATCAGGGAGACGTCGTCGGCGTCGGCGGCCTCCTCGCGGTCGTCGAGGAAGTCGTAGAACTCGTCGCGGTCGTGGGTGCCGAACGCGGAGTCCTGGAGCATGTCGGCGAGCCGCCGGGCCTCCAGCCCGTTCACGGGATCGCCCGCCTCCGCCTTCTCGACGGCGCTGACGTAGTCCTGCACGCGGTCGGTCCACATCCGCCCGTCGGTGAGCATCGTGAACGGGATCCCGTGGTCGATGAACTCGTCGATGAAGTCGAACATCTGGTACCGCGCGCGGAACAAGCACATGATGTCGCCCTCGTCGTCCTCGACCGTGTACCGGACGTTCCGGACGAGCTCGATCATCGACGGCGCCTGGATCGCCTCGACGGTGCCGCCCTCCTTGCGCGGGTGGAGGTCCTTCTCCTGGCGCTTGTCGATGTGGCGGATCTCGGCGTTGACGACGTTGAGGATCTCGGAGGGGAGCCGGTAGGAGTTCGGGAGGACCACGTCCTCGTCGACCTCGGTGTCCAGCAGGAGGTCGGGGTCGGCGCCCTGCCACGCGTAGACGACCTGGTCGTCGTCGCCGGCGATGAGCACCTTCTCCATGTGCGGGCGCCACTCCTCGAAGACGTTGTACTGCAGCGTCGTGATGTCCTGGAACTCGTCGATGATCAGGTAGTCGACGCTCGGGACGAGCGAGCGCTGCGCGACGCGTTCGAGCATGTCCGCGAAGCCGACGAGGTCGTTGTCGCCCTTGTAGCCGCGCCACGCCCGGATCGTCTCGGGGATGTCGATCCGGTCGTCGTCGGAGGGCCACGTCGGGGTGTACTTGTTCCCCTGCTGGGCGTTGGGGTCCTCCTCGGGCGGCAGCCGGACCTCCTCGACGTTCCACTGGAAGGGCACGTCGTACCAGTCGGCCACGTCGCGCTCGGTGCGCTGGAGCCACTGCGAGGTGGCGATGATCTTGTTGCCGATGGTCGTCGACCGCGCGGTCCGGCGGCCGGCGCCGCCGTGCTGGTCCTCGAACTCGATGCCGTACTCCTCGCAGAACGCCTCCTTGTCGTCCTCGCCGACGACGTCGCCGCGCGACAGATCGAGCAGCTCGTACGCCTTCGCGTGCATCGTGCTCACGTTCCCCTGGAGGCTGCGCGGGGAGACGTCGAGCCGCTCCGCGAGGCGCTCGCGGATCTCGGCGGCGGCCGCGCGCGTGTACGAGACGACGAGGACGTCGCGGATATCGGCGTCGTCGTCTTCGAGAATCCCTTCGACGCGGTCCAGGAGCGCCGTGGTCTTCCCGCTGCCCGGACCGCCGAACAGTCGCGTCACCGTGGGATCGGTCATTGTCTACCCGTGATCCCGGTTCTCCTTAAACGCCGTGGCTCGGGGCCGCTCCGGTCGGAACCCAGCGATCGCCTCCGTCGACGGGTCAGTTGCTTCGGGTCGCGCGGGCCTCCCGAACGTCGGCGCCGTCGCGGACGAGGTCCTCGCAGGCGGGGCAGACGCGAGGGCGGTCGACCTCGTTCGGGGTGAACACCCGAACGTAATCGGTCGTGACGAACGAACCGCAGTTCTGGCAGGTCGGCATGGTCGACTGTATCGATTGATCCCACATAATGCTGCCGCCGAGTCTAGGCGAAAGAAAACCGCTAATCCCCCCTGCGCCGTCGTCGGCGTCAGGTCGGGCGCCAGTCGCAGACGTCACACCGCGCCGTTCCCTCGGGGTGGAGTGCACCGCACTCCGGACACTGGAGCTTGTTATAGGATCGCTCCCAGCGTACGATCTCCGTCTCGTGGCCGCGGTCGGAGAGGAACTCGTCGAGCACGTCGTCGTCCGAGCTGGGTGCACTACTAGACATGCGTGTGAACGAATACCACGCGAACATAAATATCTTCTCACCGTTCCCGTCAGTCCGGAGAAACGTCGACGCGCGATCGGTCGTCGCGAGGAAATCGGCCGGATCGGTCGGTTCCGTCGATTCTACCAGTTCCATCGGTTTCGTCGGCTTCGCCGGCTCCGTCGGATCCGGCGGCGCCCTCGGCCGCTCGGCCTCGCGGCCGGTCGCGGCCGCGCTCCCTCACCACGGCTCGTCCTTCAGGCCGAGGAGGTAGGCGCCGACGTTCGTGACAACGTGGAGGACGGGCGTCATCACGAGGACGGCGGCGAGGACGGCGGGCGTGAACGTCGCCAGCGCCCAGTCGGTGTCGACGACGGCGACGGCCGCGAGCGCCCCGACGACGAAGTCGAGCTGGTCCAGCCCGGGGAACGCGGCGCCGCGCTCGCGGCCGGAGCGCCGCTTGAGGAAGGAGGCGCCGATGTCGCCGCACATCGCGCCGAACGCGAGCGCGACCGCCGCGGGGAGCGCGAACGTCGGGAGGTCGACCCCGAGCGCGGCGCTCGCGGGGTCGTTGAGGCGGTTGAGCGCGAGCGCGAGGGCGACGCCGACGAGGGTGCCGACCGCCGTGCCGCGCCACGTCTTCCCGTCGCCGAGCAGGCGCGCCCCGCGCCACTCGCGGCCGCCGTCGATGGGGCGGCCGCCGCCGGCGAGCACCGCGGCGTTGTTGGGCACGTACGCGGGGACCATCGCCCAGAACGCCGTCGCGACGAGCGAGCCGATCATACGCGGTGGACAGGCGTCGGCGATTTATAAACCACGGATCCGCGCCGGACGGGGCCGGCCCTCGGCTCGGCAACAGTGAAGTCGCCGCCGCCCCCATCTCGGGTATGCTCCCCCCGATCGCCCGGCGGTTCGTCGCCGGCGAGAGCGTCCCGGAGGCCCTCGACCACGTCCGCGCGTGCAACGAGGACGGGATCGCCGTCGTCGTCAACCTGCTCGGCGAGCACTACGACGACCCGGCGGCCGCCCGCGCCGACGCCGACGCGTATCTCTCTCTGCTCGACGACATCGCCGACAGCGGCCTCGACGCCCGGATCTCGGTGAAGCCCTCGCAGATCGGGCTCGACGCCTCCGCCGAGCTCTTCGAGGAGCACTACCGGGAGATCGTCGCTCGCGCCGACGCGCTCGACGCCTTCGTCTGGTGCGACATGGAGGGCGCCGACACCACCGACGACACCCTCGACGCCTTCGAGTCGATCGCGGCCGAGTACCCGTGGCGCGTCGGGCAGTGCGTCCAGTCGAACCTCAGGCGCACCCGCGACGACCTCGACCGCCTCGTCGACGTCCCCGGGGCGATCCGGCTCGTGAAGGGCGCGTACGACGAGCCGGCGTCGGTCGCGTACACGGACGGGGCCCGCGTCGACGAGGCGTACCGCGAGGACCTCCGCGTCCTCTTCGAGCACCGGGACCGCGGCGTCGCCGTCGGCAGCCACGACCCGGCGATGATCTCGCTGGCGGACCGGCTCGCCCGGGACCACGGTACCGACTACGAGGTCCAGATGCTGATGGGGGTCCGCGAGGACGCCCAGCGCGACCTGGCCGCGCAGGGCGTCGACGTGGTCCAGTACGCGCCGTTCGGCGACAAGTGGCTCTCGTACTTCTACCGGCGCGTCCGCGAGCGCAAGGAGAACCTGACGTTCGCGCTCCGGGCGGTCGCCGGCCGGTGACGGTGGCGGCGAGCATTTCAGGTCGCTCGCCGGTGGCGACGACGAGCGTTCCGGGTCGCCGGCTGGTTCCGGGTCGCCGACGCGTGGAAGCCCTCTTAAGCGTCGCCGCCACATACCAACTCGACAGATGTCCACGTGGAAACGCGACTTCGCCAGCGGGCTCATCGTGCTGGCGCCCCTCCTCGTCCTCCTCCTCGTCATTCAGTGGATCTACCGTTACATCGCCTCGATCCCCCTCATCGAGGGGCTCCAGCCGGCGATCATCCCCGGCCCGCTGGAACCGGTCTCCCGCGTGGTCATCGCGCTCGCGGTGTTCGCCACCGTCGTCCTCGCGGTCGGCTACTTCATGCGGACGACGTTCGGCCGGCTGGCGGAGTCGGCCGTCGACGGCGCGATCAACCGGATCCCCGCGCTGCGCGTGGTGTACAACGCCTCCAAGCTCGCGATCGAGACGGCCGTCTCCGGGACCGACGAGCTCCAGAGCCCGGTGTACATCGAGACGTGGCCCGGGATCCGCATGACGGCGTTCCGCACCGGGAAGAAGACCCGCGACGGGAAGATCGTCTTGTTCATGCCGACGGCGCCGAACATCACCACCGGCTTCGTCATCGAGGTCGAGCCGGAGCGCATCGAGGAGACCGGCGAGACGGTCGAGGAGGGGATGACTCGCGTCCTCTCGGCGGGCTTCGCCGAGTCCGCCCACCAGGTCCCCGTTCAGGAGGAGCGTCCGCCCGAGGGCGACGCCGACCGCCCGGGCGGGGTCGGCGGCGTCCGCACCGACGGCACGCCCGGACAGACGGAACGCCCTCCGACCGACGGCGAGACCGACTGAGCGCGGTGCGCCGCGGTGCGCCGCGAATCGCGGTTTCCCGCGGGTCGCGGTGCGCCGTGAACCGCTACACGTAGGCGAACCACTCGTCGTGGTCGTCGGTCCGCCGCTCGACGAGGTCGAAGAAGGCCTGCTGGAGCTCCTCGGTCACCGGTCCCCGGGTGCCCGCGCCGATCTCGGTGTCGTCGACGGAGCGGATCGGGGTGACCTCGGCCGCCGAGCCGGTGAAGAACAGCTCGTCGGCGGTGTACAGCTGTCCCCGAGAGATGACGGCCTCGTCGTGGACCTCGTAGCCGCGCTCCTCCGCGAGCGTGATGACGGTGTCGCGGGTGATCCCTTCGAGGATGGACTGCGCGGGACCGGTGGTGTAGATCTCGCCGTCGTTCACCATGAAGATGTTCTCGCCCGGTCCCTCGGCGACGTTCCCCTCCTTGTTGAGGACGATCGCCTCGACGTAGCCGT
This sequence comes from Halorubrum rutilum, assembly GCF_042665015.1. Lineage (GTDB taxonomy): Archaea > Halobacteriota > Halobacteria > Halobacteriales > Haloferacaceae > Halorubrum > Halorubrum rutilum. Next base: position 36,536 of record NZ_JBHTBL010000006.1, read on the forward strand.
TCCGCCGGGCCTCCTCGCCCGCGAGCATGGAGTTGACGTAGAGGCCGGTGGTCTTCACGTTCGTCGGCACCTGCGAGGAGGCGTGCTTCCGCCACGAGGAGACCATCACGTCGACGCCGTCTTCGAGGGCCTCCTCGCCGAGGTACGCCCCCCACGGCCACGCCGCGAGCACGAGGTCGGTCGGGCAGTCCTTCGGCGAGACGCCCAGCGAGTCGTACCCGTAGTAGGCGATCGGCCGGATGTACGCGGAGTCGAGGTCCTGCCGGTCGAGGAGTTCGAGGGTCGCCTCGGTGATCTCCTCGCGGGAGTGCTCGATGTCCATGTCGTACATCTTCGCGGAGTCGAACAGCCGGTCGAGGTGTTCGTCCCAGCGGAACACCGCCGGCCCCCGCTCGGTGTCGTAACAGCGGACGCCCTCGAACACGCCGCTCCCGTAGTGGAGCGCGTGGGTCAGAACGTGGGTGGTCGCGTCCTCCCAGTCGAGGAACTCCCCGTTCTTCCAGATCGTGTCGACGTCCATCTCGTCGAATCCCATGGTTCGTGGTTGCGGCCGGCGGTCTTAAAACTGTAACAACCGACCGGGTCCGTCGCGAGGAATGGAGTTTCGATTCCTCCAACGGGACAACGACAAACACTTCCAAAGCCCCAGCCGGGAGGACCTCCGAACGTCGTTCCTGCTCGCTTCGCTGCGCGGGCTGCGACGTTCGTGGTCCCGCTCGCGCTGCTCGCGGGACTCGCGCGGCTCGGTGCGCTCCTCGCTCGCATTGCTCGCTGCGGTGCTTCCGTCGCCGGGCTTCGCCCTCCCGGCTGCCCCTTTGAGTCCCACCCGCCCCGCACCGCAGCCTCACGCCTCCCCAGCCTCGCGGTTCGCGCTCTGCGAGCGCTCACCGCGTCCCTCGCACGTGCTGGCTCGCGGTCGCCGGGGGCGACCGCTCGCAGGCGCGCGCCGACCGCAGCGGCGGTCGATTACTTCAGCGCCTCGACGAGGGCGGCGCCCTCGACGTAGGGGATGCCGCGGCGGGCCGCGTAGGCGGCGGCGTCCGCGGGCGCGAGCGCGTCGCCGGTCTCGTCGTCGAGCATCTCGCAGACGACGGCGGCGGGCGCGGCGCCCACGGCCTCGGCCATCGCGAGCCCGAGCTCGGTGTGTCCGGTCCGGCCGCCGAGCCCGTCGCGGTCGCCGCGCAGCACGTGGACGTGGCCGGGCGCGCGGAACTCCGCGGCGAAGTCCTCCGGCCCGTAGCCGGTCGGATCGTCCCGCACGCGGTCGGCCGCGCTCGCGAGCTCGGAGACGGTCCGCGCCCGGTCCGCGTCGGTGATCCCGGTGAACGTCTCGCGGTGGTTCACGGGGAGGGAGAAGGAGGAGCGGTCGTCGTAGTCGGGGTCGTCGTCGACCGCGGGGTGGTCGATGGCGTCCGCGAGGAACGGCAGGTCGAACGCGTCGCCCACGGCGTCGCTCACGGCCACGCAGATCAGCCCGCCGGCGTCGTTGCGCATGTGCGCGACCGCGGCCTCGTCGACCGCCCCGGCGGGGTAGACGATGTCCGTCTCCCCCTCGCGGTCCGCGAAGTCGTGGACGCAGACCGGGTCGCCGGCGCGGAAGGCGGCGAGCGCGCGCTCGACCGACTCGGACGCGTCGGCCGCGTCACCCGCTTTGCCCGCCTCGCCCTCGGTGGTCGCCCCGCCGTCGGCCGTCGCCCCGGCGTCGCCTCCCGGGGCCACCTCGGCGTCCCCGTCGGCGTCGACGTCGGCGCGCATCAGGCCACCTCCGTCTCCCGGTCCTCGCGGTCGGGGGCCTCGCTCTCGGCGGGGTCGTCGGCGCGGCTCGTCGCGCTCACCCGGACCTCGACCTCGTCGCCGTCGTCGAGGTCGAGCTCGTCGCGGAGCCGGTCGGGGGCGATCAGCTCTAGCTGGTCGTCGTCGTGGTGGGTCCGGTCGGGGACGATCGCGTGGACCGACTCGTAGCGCTCGTCGCCGGCGACGAGGGTGACGCCGTAACACGAGGCCGCGCCGTAGGTGCGGTCCTCGTCTTCCCACGCGTCGATGGGGACCGCCTCGATCCCGGCCATCTCGCCGCGCCGCCGGACGCTCTCCTCGCTCAGGTCGACGTTGAGCGTGCCCGGGAACGGCTCGTAGCCGAGGCGCTCGCGGAACTGCTCGGCGTAGCCCGGCAGGGTGATGTAGTGGCGCCCCTCGCCCATCCCGCCGGTGACGGCGCCGCGGAGGACGAGCTCCACCTCGCTCTCGAACAGCCGGCGGTAGTCTGCGTACTCCGCGCGGAGGGCCGCCTCGCCCGCGTCGGTGACGCGCACCCACTGGCCGTCGCCGACCACGTCGCGCTCGATGTAGCCCGCCGATTCGAGGGTCTGGAGCCGCCGGGACGCCGTCTGCGTCGAGGCGTCGAGGCGGTCGCCCAGCGCCGCGCACGACACCTTCGTCTCGGTCAGGCCGCCGACGAGCCCGACGTGTTTCAGGGCCGCGATCGCGGCCGGGTCGGGGTCCGCCGTCGCCGTCGCTTCTGCCATGCCCGGATCTGGGTCGTCCGCACGCAAAAGGGTAACGAATGTGGGATGCGTCCCAAAAACGTTAATCTGGTTTAGGCTCGGTTTGATGGCCACCGGGCGGATCGTTTCGACTGCACATCGGGCGGGCGGCTATCTAATTCCGTCGGTATCGGCGGCCTTCGTCGCGAGCCGCGGCGCCCGCCGTCGCCTGCGAACCACCCGCGTGCGGGTCGTCGAAAGGTAAGGTACAAATACGAACGGCGATTGATTCCGGGTGCGGGCTCGTAGATCAGCGGCAGATCGCTTCCTTCGCAAGGAAGAGGCCCGGGGTTCAAATCCCCGCGAGTCCATCTGAATTTTACTCGACTCCGCAGGACCAGAGAGTCGGGTCTCGCGC
>NZ_JBHTBL010000007.1:0-20512 GCF_042665015.1 Halorubrum rutilum
GACGCCCTTCTCCTCCCAGCGCTCCTGCATGTTCTGGTAGACGACCTCCGACTCGTACTGGGCGCCGACGCCGGAGAGCGCATTCTTCTCGGCCTCCGGGATGCCCAGCTTGTCGAAGGTGTCCTTGATGTCGTCCGGGAGTTCCGTCCAGTCGTCGACGCCGGCACGGACGTCGACGTCGGGCCGGATGTAGGGAACGATCTCGTCGACGTCGACCTCACTCAGGTCCGGCTGGCCGGGCCAGTCGGTCGGCATCGGCATCTCTTGGAACTGTTCGAGCGCGCGCAGGCGGCACTCCAACATCCACTCCGGCTCGTCTTTGTCCTCCGAGATGACGCGGACTGTCTCCTCGGTGAGCCCCTTCTCGCTTTTGAAGGCGGATTTCTCCTCTTTCTTGAACTCGAAGCGGGCCTCGGTGTTCGTCTCCTTGAGGTCGTCTTGTTTTGAACTCATCAAAGTATTCTTCAGAGACTACGAATATAAGTGTGGTGCGCTGGAACACTCGTTGGTAACTTATACTAGTTTCTTTAACGAAAGTGAATAACTTTGTGTAGTTTAATTTGGTTTCTCTACCTAGTAGAATTTAATATGTGGCGAGAGGGCTATTGCGTATAAGCGGGATTGCTGTCACTCGTTAGCGAGAACGACTCGACAGCATTCAATCGCCGCTTCGATGTGGCGGTCGGCGACGGAATCGTCCGTTTCGTCAGCCGACTCAAGCAGTGTAGCAACTTGCCGAACCCGTTTCTGTCTGGTTTGCGTGTCAAGATCGTCACTAGTAGCATCGCGGGCGACGGCTTCAGCCTCCCCGAGCCATCGGTTCGTCGCTGGCGGTACTGGGCGATCTGCGGTCGCAGTTAGGTGAGTCGCCAGTGCGTCGACCGCAGCCCGCGGCTCGGTTGGGATGTCGATTTCGTCTGTCATTGTTGGTGTATTCGCATCCACTGTGAAGAATTGTTGCGCCAAGCTACACTCCAGATGCTTGCGAATGTCTCTAGCCTAGCACGACCTCTTTTTCGCCTATCGTAACACGTTGGCGGAATCTGTCCGGGCTTGTTCGAGAGACACACCAGACAACACAAGCCCATACACAACCGAGAGCGACTATGCTCGAGTCGCTCCTCCGGATTGACGTCGCACTCTTCGTTCTCATCGGCGTGCTGGGCGGCGCACACTGCATCGGGATGTGCGGTCCGCTTGTGACGATGTACTCGAAGCAGATGACGCCGCAGCCTGACGGCGGGACGGTGACAGCTAACGACGGGCGTGCCGGTCATCTCACGACCTACGAGGTTCGCCAACACTTCCTGTTCAACGTCGGCCGGGCGACGACGTACGCAATTTTTGGGGCCCTCTTTGGTGCGCTTGGGAGCGTCGTGTTCGTCACCGCTGACCAGCTGACACCGATCGCTGATCTCCTGCGGGGTGCTGTCGGTCTCGCGGTAGGGGGATTCATCGTGGCGACGGGCGTTCGGTACGTCATCGGGGGGAGTGGAGACGATATCCGAATACCCGGCGTACAGCGCGTCACGTCGTGGCTTGCGACGAGAGTTCACCGACACGTGAATAGCCCGAGTATTGTCGGCCTCGGCGCCGTCCACGCGCTTCTTCCCTGCCCGATGCTGTATCCCGCGTATCTGTTCGCCTTCGCGAGCGGATCCCCGACCACTGGGGCAATCGCTCTCGGCGCCCTCGGTATCGGGACGATCCCGGCCGTCTTCCTCTATGGAACGATTATCCAGTCGATCGACGTTGCCCACCGGCGTCGCGTCCATCGGTTGCTTGGCGTTGTGTTCGTTGTGCTGGGGTACGTGTTGTTCGCGCACGGACTGATGGCACTCGGTATACACCTCCCACACCCAATGTTCCCACATTATCAGCCTCTCGGTGGGATGGGACACTGACGCATTCGATAGATCTGTCGAATTAGTACCTAATCCAGTAGATTTCTCAGGGCAGAACACGGGATATCGAGGCGAAACCGTGACCTGAGACCGCGGCAGACCCAACAGACAGGTCTCCTAAGTTGATATACACCCGGAATCCAGACGGGGGTCTGTTGAGGATTTTAAAGACATTACACACCTCGTCTGGTCCTGTACCTCACGTACGGACTCTTTCCATATCACTTCGATATATCGAACAACTGGACAGGGGGGAGACCGTAATTTCAGACCACTCTCGTGTCGACTGGGAGATTCCGGGAGGAACTGACAAAAAGAGGCCAATACCGACCGAACTGGATACTTTATCGGATGCGACTGGGCTCACTTACGCCAACAAAATAGACGTGATTGGGGATATAGGGCCGGATTTAATGGGGGTTCTCTGAAACAGATGAATCCAAAGCATTTGCTAATAATCACGTCGGATCGACTATCGGGTCCAAGAGTAGCGATCGACCACTCGTCGATAAAATCCAAATGACAGAGATAGAGTAAGTAGACCACTTTATTGTTAACCGCCTCAGAAATCACATGCACTGTTCTGACGACTCAACTCGCGACGAGCGTCTGTGAATGCGCTCTCTGTGTGAAGCGTACCAACTGGGGATTACTATTCGGAACAAACTCAAAGAAACCGATCTCGTCACCGCGTTCGAGAAGCTCGATCATTCGATAGATGCTATCGAAGACGGGTATCCAGCGTGGCATCCTGCGCCGCTCTCCTTTCGCGCAATGGTTCTCTCGTTCGTGTTCATGGAGATAACGGGTGACTCATACGCCAACTTCACTCGACGACTCACCCGACAACCGGAAGTAGCGACTATCCTCGGCTTCAGTCGAGTGCCCGACGAATCAGCATTCTCTCGTGCGTGGCGAAATCGATTCGACGACGCGACCCACGAATACATCCACGCTGCCGCCCACTTCGTTGTCAAAGAAGTCCATGATCGCAGCATCTCAGCGCCGGAGGTGCGGTCTAAGGCAGAGATCGTCGACAATGAGCAAGAAGATACAGACTCAGTAGAAGACGAATCCTTCTCACAGGAGGGGATTGTTCAGACAACGCGCCTCGCGCGTGATCACGCCTTCGGACACTTCGACTCTGATCGGGCGCCGAACGCCTCGTACGAGGACACGCAATTTTTCGAGTTACAGACATTCATGGGAATGGTTCGGTGCGGAGCCACGCAGGGAGCTACTCGCTTTCAGTACCGGCGTGGCGAGGATTACAGCCCGCATGGCGATACCCACCTTCGCACCGTCAAGCAGTTCGATCCTGACGAGCTCGTCGACGGCTTCAACGAGACAACGGATCGCTTGCTTTCCGTGATTGCTTCTGAAGCATCGTTCCGCCGGCCAGTCACTGCCGCGATCGATATCACGACCATTCCCTACTACGGGGATGTCGAAGGGATGCCGATGGTCAGTGGAACGAAGGACAGAGACGGTCGAGCGTTTAAATTTGCGACCCTCTCGATCATCGGACAGAACATCCCGCTGGTCTTAGCTGTCGAGCCGGTTCGAGAGAGTTCTGAGTGGGATGAGAACCCGTCCAATCAGATCCATCGTACTGTTCGGCGACTCGTTCGACGAGCGAAAGAGCATGTTCCAATCGAGACAGTGCTGTGTGATCGGGAGTTCGATTCGATACGCGTGTTTCAGACGCTCTCAAACCTCGATGTGAACTACCTCATTCCGAAGCGAGTCTCCAGCTCTGAACGGGATGTACTCAAACAAATGGGGGAAGACGACCAAGAGGTGGCTGTTGAGTCGGCTTCTGTCCATGTGGAATCTGGATCGCATCCAATGCGGCTGCTGTACGTGCCGTCAACGAGTGGGGAGGGAACGGCCGTCTTCGCGACGAGTCTCCGAGTCGGTCCGGAGGAGGCCGAGACCTTTTGTCAGCGCTACAGCCGCCGGTGGCAGATCGAGAGTGAGTACAAATCGATCAAAGGTGACTTTCTCGCCAAGACCTCCTCGAAAGACTACCGCGTTCGCTTGTTCTACTTCGTGTTCGCGGTCCTCTTGTACAATATCTGGCGGCTGACCGACTTCCTGCTGAAAGCAGGTGTCGACGGAGAGATGGACTACGCACCCGTGTTGACTGCGGGTGAGTGTGTTGAGCTCGTTGCCTCGGCGTTGATCCCGCACGACTAATCGGCTGAGCTCTCGCTGGGTCCGCCGCTCAAGAGTGACAACCGTATTCAGCAGCGCCAAAATTCACGCAATTTCGTACGCTCGTCCGGTAGTTCGAGAGTAAGGATTCAAAATCGATCTCCGACCGCTGAGAATCACCACGACTTGATGCTAATTCGACCTGAAACTGGCCTATCCTCCGAAACTGTGGAACTACAGACCTGGAAAATTATATAGCGATATACAATTTATGATATATTCTATCGTAGGATCTCACCGCTAGAAGGTCCCACGCTGTCGAATACAGGAGTTGAGTTCCTCAAAGCAGTTGGTCGTGATTATCCTCGTAATCACGACCACTTTGAAGTACCCCGCCGCCGTCGGTGAACCACGAATGCTGCAACCGGCTCAGAAAGGCGCTTCCCCCAGGTAGAGCCGCCGAGACCGGGTTCCGTGTTTGCTCCGGCTCCGCTTGACTGTGTCAGTAGAGAGCGTAAGGTGGAGTTCAGTACACCGAACCAGCTTCGTGGGACACTTGCAGAGGAAGCCCTGGACGCTGACGAAGAAGACCGTCGCCGTGAGATCGTACGCGAGTGGGAGCACCTCCAGCGCCGTATCCGAATCATCGGATTCGTCATTCGCGAGTGGGACTTCTTGGCCCCAAAGACAGATTCCGTCGAGGTCAGCAGGTAGTTCACCCAATACCCCAATTGTTCACACATGGGGGAACAACTTATCCCCCTGGCACGCGTGGTACATGTTATGAGTCAGGAATCGCTCGACGATACGATCAAATTCCGCGCTGGTCCGCTCAAAGAGGCGGCGACCGAACTCGATTCCGTCCATCTTGGCGGAATCAACATCAGCGAACTCGCACGCGAGGGGCTCACCCAGATGCTACGGCGAACAATGACGGACGACGACAAGATCGCGATTTATGAACGCTATTCGGCGGGGGATCTCTCGGAGGACGCCGCTCGGGTGCTCCTCGGGGAGGAGTTCGATCTGCTTCAGGAGGACATTGACGCCTTCCGCGAGGCTGTTGAGGACGACACCAGCGACTACCTCGTCTAAATGGCCAGCGGCACCGAGCGGTATCCAATTCTGGTCGATACCGACGCGCTGATCGCCGCCGCGAACAGCTCCTTGTGGCCCCGAATCACCGAACACATTGGGCTCACGACGACGAACATCTGCAAACAGGAACTACAGCGGCACGTTGAGAACACGCGCGAGACAGCTCCGGAGGGAAGCCGGCCGTACCGGCTCCATCACGGGAGTGGTGCCGCGCTCGATGCACTCGAGGACTCCGAGACGCCGCTTACTCAGGTAACGAGCGTGCCCCGGCCCCACGGTGCAGACGCCGGCGAGGAATCGCTCCGCCAGGAAGTGATACAGAGTCCGGAGGCCGTCGACTACGTCATCTTGATGGACGCGGCCGGCCGCCGGTCGATTCGCCGCGCTGTCGACGACCGAGACGGCGATATCCAGGTCGTAGCACCGCCATTTCTGTTCTATATCCTCTATGACAACGACCTCATTTCGCGTCGTGAGTTCTGCGAAGCGTGCGGAGAGCTGTTGGAACGTGAGGGCTGGACCGGATACAACGCGGTTAAAGCTGCGTGGGAGGGGATTCCGATTGATTGTAGCGATATTCTGGACGACCACCTGCTCCCGTGACAAACCCGTATGAACCAGAACACCCCATCGGCACGTGATGGTACGACACCGCTCACAAGTTCCTTCGAGCGCTATCTCCAAGACAAGGGGAAGGGCCGCGGCGGCGACGGCGGGAACTACCGCAGGAACGCAGCCCGTGAGCTCGAGCGGTTCGCCGAGTGGGCTACTGGCGACCGCGGTGACGACGACTGGACCGGGATCGTCCCCGACGACGTCAACCGCGAGCCGACCTTCGACGATCTCGACGAACGCGTCTTCCGGGAGTACGCTCGGTATCTCGGAGGAGACCGGGGACTCAAGCAGAACACGGTACAAACCTATTACCGCTATATCTCTGCGTGGTGTGGCTGGTGTGTTAACGAGGGGTATCTCGAAGCGCATTACGCGCAGCGGGCGAGTGCGATGGCGCCGCTACCGGAGGACGACGGCCGCAAGCCCGGCGACCAGCAGGCCTGGACGTCCGAACAGCGCCATGCCCTCACCCGTCACGTCAGCGAGCAGGCGCGCGACGCCGTCGAGGCGTACACGACACTCCCGGAGGATAATGACCCCGTTGGTAGGCAGCGAGCACGCTACGCGGCGCTGAAGGCGGCTCGTGACCGGGCGCTGGTGTTCGTTCTCGCGTACACCGCCGTTCGGGTCGGGGAGCTACTCCGGGATCCGAACGACCCGCGCCGACGCGGCGTCCGCTGGGAGGACCTGTCGCTCAATGACGGGAGTATGGACGTCTACCGCAAGAAACAGCAGTGGGACGCCGCGAGCCTCCCCGACCCGGTGATCTCGCCGCTGCAGAGCTACCGCCAGCTGATGGACCCACCGACCGAGCGCTGGCCGGTGTTTCCAACGTTCGACCAACGGACACTCGCAGAGCTCGTTCAGGATGAGCTCGAAGACCGCGGAGAACCCCCGGAAGCAATCACCGAGCGCCGTGACGAATACGCTCGCGATCTACTACTGGCGCTTGATGAGGATATTCGGCCGCCGTCGATTACAACGGACGGCGCACGGTCGATTCTCCAACGGCTCTCGGAGGTCGCAGAGATCGATATCGACCATCCCAAACATGATTATCTTGCTCCACACGGTGGTCGACGTGGGATGGGGGAGGTACTTGTCCGCGCATTTGGGTATACGGTGGCTGCACGGTACCTTGACAATTCAGAGGAGATGGTTCGAGAGCGGTACTCACATATTGAGGCCGGGGAACTGGGTGATGTTGCAACGGAAGCACTCTCAGAGGTTGACGGCCCGGTAAACAACAGCCACATGTAGCCAACGAAAACAGGCTGTCGGATGTCATAGTACTGAAAAAACCTGGCTTCAGGCGCCCCAGATGAGGGCAATGCCGCCGTGGTGACGACCGCGAGCAGTACCTGAAGCAGACGGCCGACCCACAGAAAACCTGTGAACTTGTAGTTGTCAAACCGTATACCATGTGACTCGTCCGGTAGCTCCCGGCGTCGTGATCGATGTCCGAAATAAAACAGCACCGTGATCAGAAACGCAAGCTTGTTGGCGCTCAGCCGGACGGCCGCATCGACGTCAGCAGGGATCACCAGCAATGCCGCTGACTTAGGTGATGACGCTCGCCAGCACACCGGTGATGGTGTACAGCACGAACGGGACACCGACCGTTGGAAGGACGGCGTGGGTGGCGACGATGGACTCCCCGACGATGGCTGCGTCACCCGTGGACTAAAGAGCGATGCACAGCGGGATAACGCTCATCAGCAGGAAAATCACGTTCGTGAGACGGCGTCGCAGGCGTCAGCGGTTTGAGACAGCTCGCGACCACCATCGCGACGACGCTTCCGAGCGCTGCGATCACGATTGAGAAAATATTCAGTGAGATAAGGCTGACCACACTCGCGAGGATATCAACAGTGAGGAGTGTTTTTAGAGAGAAGAGATTGCCCTCGTTGATGTTTGTGTTACGTATATTCGCTGTCGCACTTGCCGTATCCTCTCCCCTCGCGAACCACACAAATGAACACAGGAGCACAATTTTATATTATACACAATATGGCTCTGACGAATCTTGGCTCACCGAGCGCATATATCCGTTTGTTTTGCCTGTTGAATCCGGTGATGCTATGGAGGTCATACTATTTGATGAAGCGATTTTTCCTCTCCGTTGTCGCTGTATTGGATCGATCTTTCTGGTGATTCCGGCCCCTCTCCTTCTGTGTAAAGGACCCTTCTCAAAACTGTTTTGACAGCGCCACTGAATGTAGCAGAGAAATCTGATACCGCCGATTTCTGCGGAGTTATCCGAGCAGTCGCTTGCTTCGTATCTGGCTATGGTTGCGATCCACTCAGAATCAAACTCCGAGGCATTTGTATTAGAAATTTAAGATATTCCATGAAAATGTGGCTATGCGCATGCCTACAATGCAGCATCGACTCCGAAGGCTGGTAAGCCGGAGATCTACCTCAATATAGCACTAACTATTGACAACCAGATCCAAACGCTTTTGAGATAGAATTGTGTAATTTGCACACGACATGAAATACAGTTCAGCTGGGTTGATTCGAAAGCTAGCCGTCGTGGGAATCGTACTGCTACTCATCAGCTCATTGGGAGTCGGTATCTCAGGAACTGCCGCAGAGCGATTCAGTGAGGAGTCCGTTCCAGAACTCGACGCGACAGTTGCTGGAAGTAACACCGTAACGCCGGGCGAGACCACGACGTTGACGATTGCAGTTCAGAACCGCCACGATGGAGTTACTGACTCCGATCGGGCGATAGAGGACGTCTCACGAGTCGTTCAGGCACACGGAGTCCAAATCGGAGCTGCGACTGGGACGACCGTTGCGTACGACGACGAGGGGATCCCCCTTGACCTGAAGATGGGAAAACAGAGTGTCGGAACGGTGCGAACTGGCAGTACCACGCGGGTTCCACTCACCATCGAGGTGGATGAGTCGGCTGAGCCGGGGACGTACACGGTGCCAATGGATCTCGAGTTTTCGTACATCCGTGATATCTTCGTCGACAGAGACGACTATACCGTCAACCGGAACACCGGAACTGAAGAGACAAGCGTTACAATTCGCGTTGAGCCGCACGGCCAACTGACGGTCGTCGATGTGCGCGGCGACGGCCTCTACAAAAATGCCGAGGGCGATGTTGCGGTGACTGTGCGTAATACCGGCAGCGAGGCGATGTCCGATGCGACGCTCTCGCTCGTCGGCTCACACCACTTCGAACCGCAGAGTAACCGGGCCGCACTCGGTACCGTCGCCCCCGGTGACACGCGCAACGCCACTTTCCAGACCGTAGTCCGTGGAGTTGAATCTGCCGGGTCGTACGCCGTCGGGTTCCGTGCGGCATACGAGGACGCGAATGGACAGCCAAGTGAATCCTCGATCCGATACGGGAGCGTCGGCGTGGCAGAGGGCCCGCAGTACAACGTGTCAGTCGAATCGCGTTCGCTCTACGTCGATTCGACCGGGGCAGCGCGCGTTACTGTGACGAATACGGGCGATGTCGCCGCGACGAACGCACGCGTGTTCGCCGAGCCGAATCAACCGTTTGCTCCGCTGTCGAATGGTGGACAGCTCGGGACGCTTGAACCCGGCGAGTCGGCGACTACCGAGGTCAAAATGGAGGTGTCTGACCGCGCACTCGCGCAGTCGTACTCGCTCCCGATTACCGTCGCGCACGATGACGACTACGGAAACACCATCCGCAGCGACCCGTTGACTGCAGATGTCTCGGTCGGCCCTGAGCGGCAGTTCACCGTGGTCGACACCGCCCAAATCGAGGCGGGCGCGACCGAGCGGATTGAATTAACCGTCGAGAATACTGGCGAGAGTGGCTTCAAAGATGCAGTCGTTCGAATCAACGCAGACTCACCGTTTGAGACCGATGACGATACGGCGTACATCGGCGAGCTGTCACCGGGCGAGCGGGCGACAGTCTCGTACACGCTCACGGCGGGTGAGGCGGCAACGCCGAAATCCTACACCCTTGATACCACGATCAAGTACGACAACCCGTTCGATGAGACGGTCGTCTCCGATATCCGGCCAGCTACGGTCGAAGTGACTGAGCCGAGCGGGCCCTCAACTCCACTCGTCCTGACAGCAATCGGCGTGCCGGTCCTGCTCGGGGCTGGGATCGTGTTCAAGCGCGACCGACTGCGGCAGTACCTCGGGTAAATGAACGCGGGAGAACGGATCCAAGATGGATTAGAACACGCGGGGCGGTACGCTGCGCGAAATCAGCTCAAGACGATCGTCGTCGTGCTTGTGACAGCGCTCATCGCGGTCAGTGTCGGGGTTGCGGGGATCCAGATGAGCATGGGAATGACCCTGTACGTTGAGGACGACTCCCAGACGGCAACCGACTGGGAGACGCTCAAAGAGGACTTCGAAACGGGCAACAACGTGTTCGTCATCGTGGAGTCCGGCGAGCTTCACGACCCCGAGACGATCCGAGCGATCAACAGGCTCGACAGGCGATACACCGAAAACATCGACGAGACGACCACGGTCACTTCATTGGCAGATGTCGTTCGTCAAGGGAACGGCGGCGAGATCCCACAGACCGAAGCGGGAGTCGAACGGGCGATCACGAGGGTGCGCGGACAGGGTCCAGAGTCGGCCGCAATGGTTGATCGGCTGGAGCCTGAGTCCGGCACGACGATCATCCTCGCGAGCTACGGTAATGTCGATACGTTCGACAGGGGTGCGTTCCTCCCACAGCGGGACTCTGACATCATTTACAACAGGGTACAGACAGAGACCGATCTCGCACCGTTACCGCCCGGCATGACGACCACTATCACCGGACAACCTGTCTTCGAGAACGCCGCGTTTGGACTCATGTTGCCTGAGATGATCACTCTGTTCGCCGGGGCGTTCGCGCTCATTTTCACTGTAGTCTACCTGGTGATGCGCGCGAAAGTGGAGCGGGGCTGGCATGTGTTCCTTCCACTTGGTACGGCGATGATCGCGCTGTTGTACATGATCGGTGCGATGGGTGTGTTCGGATTCAATTTCAACGCGATTATGCTCGGCGTTATGCCCATCGCGCTCGGGCTAGGAATCGACTATGGGCTGCAGATCCACTCGCGGTACGTCGAGGAGCGCGAGGCTGGGTGTTCGCCGGAAACTGCTGCAGCGGTCGCCACGCGAACTACAGGCCGTGCCCTACTTATTGCCATGGGTGCGACTGTAATCGGACTGGGGTCTCTCCTAGTGTCAAGCGTGCCTCCTGTCCGACAGTTTGGGATAACGAGCGCGACCGCTGTGTTGGCGTCAATGGCGCTGTCGGTTACGCTCCTCCCTGCGCTCCTCGTCCGCTTCGATCGCGATGGGTATTCTCAACAGAGCTCGGACGACGCGACCTCAACCTCGAACGATTGGCTAGAGACCGGCTCCGAACGGTTTACCAGCATCGTCACCGGGGGACGACCGCTTCTGACGCTGTTCGTCGCCCTCCTGTTGGTCACCGGTGGCGCGTATGCGTACCCACAGGTGGAACCGAACCAGGAGATGATGGACTTCTGGCCTCAGGACCTTGACGCGAAGAACGATATGGATCGGCTGTCTGACACCGTCGACAGTCCGAAGGTAATGTATGTCAGTATTAGTGCCGAGAAGGCATATTCACCGGAAACATTCCGTGAGTTGGCTAGATATCAACAGCTCATGCTGGCAAACAACCAGGTGAATGCGGTTCAAAGTCCAGTGTTGGCTGTCCAGATGGCCAATGATGGCTCGATCCCAAAAACTCGCAACCAACTCGACACGACGTTGGCACAACAAACTGGGTCGGGGATGATGGCCGTTCGAGATCCAACGGAGACGCCGTCACGCGTCCTCCTGACTTTCTACGTTGATGACGTGGAAGGCGAGGAGGTCCGAACGCTAATCGACGAGTTTGACGGGAATGCAGATCTTGCGCTGACCGGTGCCCATGACGTTCGCATCACTGGGAAACCAGTTCTTAATCGGAACGTAATCGAGAACGTTACGGCAGGTCTGACACCGATGACCATTATCTCGTTCGCGCTCGGATTCGTGTTCCTTTCGTTTGCGTTCCGGTCAGTTCGAGTGTCCGCGATCATTGTCATCAGTGTCGCTGGCAGTGCGGCGCTCCTTGTCGCCGGAGGAATGTACCTGCTCTCTGTCCCGTGGAATCCCCTCACTATCACGATGTCGTCACTCACGCTCGGAATCGGCGTGACATATGGAATCCACATTTACGAGCGGTTTGTCTTCGAAACGGAGACTCATGACCGACCGCCGCTTGGGGCTGCGGCCACATCGGTCGCCAAGCTCTCTAGGCCGATTATTGGGTCTAGTTTCACCACGATCTTTGGATTCGGTATCCTAATCGTCTCGCGATTCCCGGTGCTTGCAAACTTCGGGGTGACAACCGTGTTGGCGATTGGGCTGTCGCTCGCGACCGCCTTCGGTATCCTCCCCGCCGTATTGACGCTCAGATCGTCTGTCTCTGAGAATAAAGATGCCACCGAGCAAATTCCGACTGCCGAATAACCTATCTTAGCCGACCGTATTTTTAGAATCTTGGAATTTACACACAATATCAATACACAGTAGTTCCAAATACCACTTGTGAGACATCTATGACCAATATTGAGCTCGACTACGCCGTCGACGCGAGAGGTGCAGCATGTCCTGGCCCACTAATGGGCCTCATTGGTAAAATTCGGAATTCCGAGTTAGGAGACATGATCCGCTTGCTAAGTGACAGCAATCAGTCACTCACCGATGTCTCTGAGTGGATCGGTGAAACGGACAACGAGCTGTTGACTGTTGAAGAGCATGCTGACCACAATGCATTTTACGTGGAGAAAGCATGACGGACCGTATTGTCATTGTCGGCGGCGGAACCGGCGGATCGGTACTCGCGAACGATCTCGCTGATCGTCTCAAGCCCGAACTCGAGGCTGGGAATGTCCAGATCACTCTCGTCAACGACGGCCCTGAGCAGGTGTATAAGCCGGTCTGGCTATATGTCCCGTTTGGCCAGCGAGAGCCGGCTGATGGACGCCGTCGCCTCGACACCCTCGTTGACGGTACCATTGACATACAGATTGACCGCGTGACCGATATCGATACGGATTCCAAGCGGCTCAGGTTTGCAGATGGGTCGTCAACAGAGTACGACTATCTCGTGCTGGCGACCGGATCGACGATAGAGCCGGAACAGATTCCTGGCCTTGTGGAGGGAGGACACGACTACTACAGCGAGTCTGGCGCGATTAATCTCAGAGAGCAATTACTTTCATTCACACAGGGAGAACTTGTGCTGAGCGTCATCGGCACGCCGCACATGTGTCCGGCGGCACCACTAGAGTTCGTGTTCATGGCCGACGACTGGCTCCGCGAGCGCGGCCTCCGCGAAGACATCGATATCACGTATACGTATCCGATCCACCGCGTCCACGGCAACCCGCATATCGCCGAGTGGGCCCGTCCCATCATGGAGGAACGTGATATCAAGATGGAGACATCCTTCAACGCCGAGTCGATCGATCCCGGGGCGGAGACTATCACGTCGGTGGAAGGGGTTAAACTCGACTACGACCTCCTCGTGACGATCCCACCCCACGGCGGCGTCGACCTGATTAAGAAGGCGGGGCTCGGTGACGACGGCTGGGTTGAGGTCGACAAGCACACTCTAGAAGCCGAGGCCGCTGAGAACGTCTACGCACTCGGTGATACCGCCGACACCGGTGTCCCAAACGCGGGCAGCGTCGCCCACTACCAGGCCGGCGTCGTCGGGCAGCGCCTCGCTAGCGAGATCCGCGGCCGTCCGGCGACCGCAACCTACGACGGAAAGACGCTGTGTTTCATCGAGACGGGGATGGACGCGGCGTCGTTCGTCGAGTTCGATTACGAGAATCCGCCGGCACCGGCGCCGCCCTCGGAGAAACTCCACTGGTCGAAGCTGGCGTACAACGAGTCCTACTGGCTGACTGCACGAGGACTGCTCTGATTATGTCTGAACCACAGAACCCTGCACCGTCCGAGCTGGAAGCGGCAATTGAACGGAATCCCGAGGCCGTCGCCGAGTTAGTGGAGCACCTCGACGCCGTCAACGAGCTACTGGACGTGCTCTCGCTGGGCGAGAGCGCCCTTGACGACGAGATGGTCCGGGAGCTCTCGGCCACGGGGTCGATGCTGGCGGAATCCGCCGACGGGCTGGCGACCGACGAGACCGTGGCGCTGGCCGAAACGGTCGGGGAAAACGGTAATGAACTGCAGGAGGCACTCGACACGGTGCTCACGCTCCAGCGGAGCGGGACGCTCGACGAACTGGCTGAGCTCGCGGAAGTTGGTTCGCTGGTGACCGCAGCACTCGACGATGAGATGGTCACGTCGCTGGCCGGTACCGGCGCCGTGCTCGGCGAGTTCACGCAGGCGGCGTCCGATGACGACACCCGTGACGGCATTGAGACGCTACTAGAGAGTGTCGGTGAAGCGGAACGGGAATCGCCCGAGCAGGTCGGTGCTGTCGGCCTGGTTCGCGGATTGCGGAATCCGGATGTTCAATACGGGTTGGGCTATCTGCTGGCACTTGCAGGCGCGCTTGGCCGTGCGCAATCTACGGAGAAGTCACACTAACCGCTCTTCCCGAGTCGGGCCACTCTCTCAGTCGATGTAGACGGGGAGTGACCGCACTGTATTGTATTGTGTAGTAGACCCAAGAATATTAAACATCCGATGCGTAGAGTCTCGTAATGGCAACACAGACAGCGGAGACGGACCGCGTGATCTCGCTCGATGACGACGACCTCGAAACGGTCGTCGAAGACAGCAGCGTCGCGCTTGTGGAATTCTACACTGAGTGGTGTGGCACCTGCAAACGAATGAAGCCGGTCCTCAAAGCACTCGCCGAAGACACCGACGCAACGATCCTGACGATCAACATCGAATCGAATCTCGAAACGGCCATCGAGTTCGGTGCCCAGAGCACGCCCACGTTCGTCCTCTTTGTCGACGGGCAACCGGTGAAACAGCTTCGCGGTGGCCAGAACGAACAGACACTCCGGGATCTGATCGCCCAGTACCACGACTAACTCACCGACAACGAGATGAACCCGAGAGAACTTCGCGCCGACACGCCCGCCCTGCATGAGGACGTCTACCTGAACTTCGGTGCCCACGGGCCGAGTCCACAGTACGTCGTCGAGGCTGCTGACGAGTTCGTACGGTCACACGAGTACGAAACGAGCACGCGAAACGACCCGTATGAGGTGGCGTTCGACACCTATGATCGCATGCGGGAGCGCGTCGCCACCTTCGTCGGTGCGGACGACGATGAGATTGCGCTCACGGAGAGCACGACTGCGGGCATCAACGCTGTCGCGACCGCCATCGACTGGGAGCCCGGGGATACCGTGGTTCGAACCGACCTTGAGCACCCGGCCGGGACGCTTCCGTGGCAACGCTTGGAACAGCAGGGCGTCGAGGTTCGCGTCGTCGAGACGGAGAGCGGTCGTGTCGATCTCGACGCATTCGCCGAGGCTGTCGCCGACGCGCGCCTGGCCTGTTTCAGTGCTGTGACGTGGACGCACGGCACCCAGTTGCCCGTCGCCGACCTCGTCGATATCGCTCGCGAGGCCGGCGCGTTCACACTTGTTGACGCTGTCCAAGTGCCTGGACAACTCCCGATGAACGTCGGCGACTGGGGGGCAGACGCCGTCGCGGCGGCCGGCCACAAGTGGCTCCTCGGGCTGTGGGGCGGCGGCTTCCTCTATGTTGACCGGACAGCTGCTGACTCCCTCCTACCCACCACAGTTGGGTACCGAAGCGTCGAGACGCCGACTGCAGATTCCTACGAGTTCGCAGCTGGCGCCCACCGATTCGAGGTCGGCTCGGCGAACCCGGCTCCACACGTCGCCTTGGCGGAAGCCATCGAGGCGATCAACGAAGTTGGAGTCGACCGTATCGCTGCCCGAATTCAGGAATTGGCCGGCCAGTTGGCCAATGAAGTTCCCAACGACCGCCTTCTCAGTCCTGCAGACCCCGAGTCAGGACTCGTGACAATCGACGTGGACGATCCCGAAGCGACCGTCGCTCGACTCGCGTCGGAGGGAATTGTCGTTCGTGCCGTGCCGACGCCGGACGCCGTCCGCGCATCGGTCCACGCGGTTAACACCCATGCTGAGGTCGGGCGGTTGCTGGACGCACTCGAATCGGAGTGGACCTGACGCGACCGCTGTCGTCAACGACTACGTCGTGACCACGATACGCGAATCGAATTTCGAGGTCAGACGCCGTTGAATTCTCGACTAACCGTTCTACTGCATCCGGATCGATGACCTCGGCTAGCGGGGGATCGAGTGTGACCGGCTCGACGCCCTCTGTCTCCGCGACGGCATCAATAATCTGGGGAATTGGACTCCTGAGTTTGTTCATTAGAGTTTAGACGAGGAGCTGGATGTCGGCGTCGGCCATGTCCTGCAGGGCGGTGGCGGCGCCGACGCCGGTCGTGACGCCGTCATAGAAGTCGTCCTCGTTGTAGTCCATCAGGTCGATGGTCATCTGACAGGCCTGGAACTCCACGCCCATGTCGAGGCTCGTCTCGAGGAGCTCCTCGATCGTGGCGGTGTCGTTGTCTGCGATCCGCTTTTCCATCAGCCGCGTCGTCACACGGTCCATTCCGGGGAGCGCGGCGATGGCGTTGGGAACGGGCATGTTGGGGTTGCCGACGGAGCTGAGCTTGAGGTTCTTCGAGCGCTTCTCGTGGAGGATATCGAGCCCCCAGAACGTGTGGAAGACAGTCACCTCGTAGCCGAACGCGGCCGCGGTGCTGGCGAGGATGAGCGGCGGGTACGCCATGTCGAGCGTCCCCTTCGTGGCGATGATGCTCATCTTCTTGCCGCCGTCCTCGTCGGTGGCCTCGGCGAGCGCGTCCTCGAGCTCGTCGACACGCGCGGCCAGCTCTGCGCGGGAGGGGGCGTCGTCGGCCGGCACGTCCTCGGGTGACGTCTCCGCGGCCACGTCGGATGTGTCCGTACCCATCGTTACTCGGTCTTGCGGACGTAGTGTTTGTACACGTCGTCGCCTTCCGTCTGGTCGACGAGCTCGACCCCCGCGGTGCCGTCTGCCCAGCCGTCGATGTCGCTCACGCTGCCGGGATCGGTCGCCAGCACTTCGAGGATCTCACCCGCGTCGAGGCCGTCGATGGCGGACTTCGTCTTCACCACTGGCATGGGACACGATGCGCCTTTCACGTCGAGTGTCTCCGCGATGTCGAATTTGGAACTCATTGTGTATCTGCTCCGGTCGTGTGTATTGGAGCTATCGCACAATACCCTCCAGCAAGATAAAAGATTGTTGGTTCTTGTGAAGGGCGCCAACTACCATATAACGCAAAACGTATTCAGGCACGCTATAAACCGAATAAGATACAGTAGGAGAGTATCTGACACCCACAGCCGACAGTAGTATTGTTTAGAAGAGGAAATACTATGAAAATGCTTTTGTGCGTCGACCCGGTAGAAACGACTGCGAAATATGAATGCCGACGACTTTCCGACTCCGGACGTCGACGTCGACTCCGTCGACCCGGACTCGCTCAACCATCGAATCGACGCCGGTGAGGACGTGACGATCCTCGACGCGCGTATGCAGTCGGACTACGAGGAGTGGCGCATCGACGGCGAGAACGTCACGTCGATCAACGTCCCGTACTTCGAGTTCCTCGACGACGAGATCGACGACGACGTCCTCGATCGGATCCCCGACGACCGCGAGGTGACCGTCCTCTGCGCGAAGGGCGGCGCCAGCGAGTACGTCGCGGGCGCGCTCGCGGAGCGCGGCTACGACGTCGACCACCTCGAAGACGGGATGAACGGCTGGGCAAGCATCTACGAGGCCGTCGAGGTCGAGCGCTACGACGGCGCCGGCACGCTCCTCCAGTACCAGCGCCCCTCCTCGGGCTGCCTCGGCTACCTCCTCTACGATGGCGGCGAGGCCGCGATCATCGACCCGCTGCGCGTGTTCACCGACCGGTACCTCGACGACGCGGACGACTTCGGCGTCGACCTGACGTACGCCATCGACACGCACGTCCACGCCGACCACATCTCGGGCGTGCGCGACCTTGACGAGAAAGGCGTCGAAGGCGTCATCCCCGAGGCCGCCGTCGACCGGGGCGTCACCTACGCCGACGAGCTGACCACGGCTGAAGACGGCGACGCGTTCGAAGTCGGCGACGCCACCATCGAGGCCGTCTACACCCCCGGCCACACGACCGGAATGACATCCTACCTCGTCGACGAGAGCCTGCTCGCGACCGGCGACGGGCTGTTCGTCGAGAGCGTCGCCCGCCCCGACCTCGAAGAGGGCGATGAGGGCGCCCCCGACGCGGCGCGCATGCTGTACGAGTCGCTCCAAGAGCGCGTGCTGACGCTACCCGACGACACCCTGATCGGCGGCGCGCACTTCAGCGACGCGGCTGAACCCGCCACCGACGGCACCTACACGGCACCGGTCGGCGAGCTCGTCGCGGAGATGGACGCACTCACGACCGACGAACAGGAGTTCGTCGACCTGATTCTCTCGGACATGCCGCCGCGACCGGCCAACTACGAGGACATCATCGCGACGAACCTCGGGCAGCACGCCGTCGACGACGAGGAGGCGTTCACCTTAGAGCTCGGGCCGAACAACTGCGCCGCCAGTCAGGACTCGCTCGCGGGTGACTGACGACGCACATGGTTGCTGACCCAGTACTGCTACAGGCTGTCGCCGAACTGTTCCCCAACGGTATCAGCCGGTACGCCGTTGGCGGACTCCTCGTCGGGCTCGGCACCGTCCTGATCTACGTCGGGACGGGAATCCCGGCCGGAGCGAGCACGTTCTTAGAGTCGACGCTGTCGTACGTCTCCGATCAATCCCGCTTCCAGCGGTACGTCGGCTCGCGAGATTGGCGGGTCGTGTTCACGGCCGGGATCGTCCTGGGTGCGCTCGCGTTCGCGGCGACGGTCCAGTCCGGCGTGGTCACGACCTCGCTGTACGAGCCCGGAACGACCGGCCGGCTCTACGAGGTCGCCGGCGTGACGCTGTGGACGACGGAGATCCAGCCGTGGCGGCTGTTCCTCGGCGGTATCCTCGTCGGTATTGGGACCCGCGTCGGGAAGGGGTGTACGTCTGGACACGGCGTCTGTGGTGTCGGTTCGGCGTCGAAGACGTCGCTGGTCGGCGTCGCGACGTTCCTGACCGTGGCGATCGGGACCGCGCAGGTCGTCGCCGCGCTGGGGGTGAGTCCGTAGATGGCGGACCGACATCCCCTGTTCAAGCCGCTGGTGTTCGTCGGGGGGCTGATCTTTGGGTTCGGGCTCGGGTTCAGCCACATGGCGCGGCCGGAGGTCGTGGTGAACTTCCTCCTGTTCGACGACCTCGGCCTCCCGTTCGTCATGTTCGGGGCTGCGATCGTCTCCGGGATCGCGTTCGCGCTGCTGCCCCGGATCCGGGACGCCGCGCCCCTCACGGGGAGCCCGTACGAGCGCCGGCTGAAGCCGTTCGACCGGAACGTCCTCGTCGGCGGTGCCGTCTTCGGCGTCGGCTGGGGGCTCTCCGGCATCTGTCCGGGTGCCGCGTACGCCAGCCTCGGCGTCGGCAACGTCGCGATCCTCTGGGCGCTCGGCGGCATGTTCGTCGGCGCGTACGCGCAGGGGTACTGGCGGAGCCGGAGCCGGGCCCCCAACGCCGCCCCGGCGGGCGCGGACTGACACGCCCGCCGTATGGACCCCGCTCTCCTCGTCCTCTTCGTCGGCGCGGCGCTCGCCAGCCTGTTCATGGCGTGGGTCATCGGCGCCGGATCGAGCGGCGCGACGCCGTTCGCCCCCGCCGTCGGCGCGAACGCCATCGGGACGATGCGCGCCGCCCTGCTGGTGGGCGTCTTCGGCTTCGCCGGCGCCGTCACGCAGGGCGGCAACGTCTCGGAGGCCGTCGGAAGCGGCCTCGTGGGCGGTATCGACCTCCCCGTCGCCGGCGTGATCCTCGTCCTCGTCCTCGGCGCGGGGCTCATGGCGGTCGGTATCACGACCGGGATCCCGATCGCGACCGCGTTCACCGTGACCGGCGCCGTCATCGGCGTCGGCCTGGCGCTCGGCGGGACGCCGGTCTGGCCGAAGTACCGACAGGTCGCCGCGGTCTGGCTGTTGACGCCGGTGGTCGGCGGCGGCGTCGCGTTCGGGATCGCGAGCGTGCTCCCGCGTCCCGACGCGCCGGAGCGGTGCTGCGTTCCGGCGCTCGCCGGACTCGTCGCCGCCGTCCTCGCGAACGTTGAGTTCGGCTTCCTCGGCGCCGGGAGCGCGCCGGGCACCCTCCGCGGTCTCGCACAGCGCGCGCTGGGGGTCGACGGCGTCGCGTGGGGGGTCGCCGTCACCGCCGCCGCGGGGCTGGCGATCGCGGCCGTCGTCTGGTGGGACGTGGGACGCGACGAGGAGCGGGGTCTGCGGCGCGTGCTGCTCGCGCTCGGGTCGCTGGTGGCGTTCTCCGCGGGCGGGAGTCAGGTCGGGCTCGCCGTCGGACCGCTGCTCCCGCTGATCGACGAGCTGCGGGCGGTCTCGGCGTTCGCCGTCCTCGTCGGCGGCGGGCTGGGGATGCTCGTCGGGTCGTGGACGGGCGCGCCGCGCATGATTAAGTCGCTCGCCCAAGACTACTCGTCGCTCGGGCCGCGGCGCTCCATTTCTGCGCTCGTCCCGTCGTTCCTGATCGCCCAGCTGGCGGTGCTGCTCGGCGTGCCGGTCTCGTTC
>NZ_JBHTBL010000008.1:0-201199 GCF_042665015.1 Halorubrum rutilum
GCGGCGCGGCCGGCCCCGGCGGTGCGGCCGGCGGGCCCGGCGGCGACGGCGACGACGAGGAGTACGTCGACGCCGACTTCGAGGACGTCGACGACGACGATCAGGAGTAACCCGGACCCCCGCGCCGTCGGACGCGCCGCTTAACACGACGCAGCCACGAACGACCCAACAACGAACGTAACGCATGAGCGAAGATTTCTACGACGTCCTCGGCGTGTCGCGGGACGCCAGCGAGGAGGAGATCAAGAAGGCGTACCGCAAGAAGGCCGCCAAACACCACCCGGACGTCAGCGACGACGAGAACGCCGAGGAGCGGTTCAAGAAGATCCAGAAGGCCAAGGAGGTGCTCACCGACGAACAGAAGCGCAAGCAGTACGACCAGCTCGGCCACGACCGCTTCACCGAGGCCGACAAGCGCGGCGCGACGGGGGGCGGCGGCCCCGGCGGGGCGGGCGGTCCCGGCGGTCCCTTCGGCGGGGCCGGCGGCGCGGGCGGCGCCGGCGGCTTCGAGGACATCTTCAACCAGTTCTTCGGCGGCGGGGGCGGCCGCGGCGGCGGCAACCGACCGCGACAGGGACAGGACCTCCGGACCGGCCTCCAGATCGACCTCGAAGAGGCGTTCGAGGGCGCGACCAAGGAGGTCACGCTCACCCGACCCACGACCTGTTCGACCTGCGACGGCGCGGGCCACCCGCCGGACGCCGACGTGCGGACCTGTCCCCAGTGTAACGGCCGCGGGCAGGTCCAGCAGGTCCAGCAGACGCCGCTCGGCCGCGTCCAGCAGACCTCGACGTGCCCGCGCTGCGAGGGCGAGGGCGAGCTGTACAGCGAGGACTGTCCCGACTGCGGCGGCGAGGGCATCGTCCGCGAGGAGGCGACGCTCTCCGTGGAGATCCCGCCGGGGATCCGCTCCGGCCAGAGCCTCCGGATGGAGCGCGAGGGCGCCCCCGGCGAGAACGGGGGTCCCAACGGCGACCTGCTGATCGAGGTCGACGTCGATGTCGGCGACCGGTACGAGCGCGACGGCGACGACCTCCGCGTGAAGGAGGCGATCTCCTTCCCGCAGGCCGTCTTCGGCGACACGATCGAGGTCGAGACGGTCGACGGCACCGTGGAGATGGACGTTCCCTCCGGCACCCAGAGCGGCGAGACGTTCCGACTGAGCGGGAAGGGGATGCCCCGGCTGCGGCGGCGCGGCCGCGGCGACCTCTACGTGCAGGTCGGCGTCGTGATCCCCGACTCGCTCAACCAGGAGCAGCGCGAGGCGCTGGAGGCGTTCGCCGAGGCCGGCGGCGAGGACATCGACGTCGGCGGCGGCTTCTTCGAGCGGCTGAAGAGCTCCTTCTGAGCGACGCGGCCGCGGGGACGGGAATCGGGGTTCCCCGATCCGTAGCTTTTCCGGCACGCGCCGCGTACCGGAGCGCATGGGCTACGACACCACCGCCTACGACGACGTCGAACCGCGCGCGCCGGGGATGTACTTCCTCCGGGAGGCGCTCGACTGCGAGAACCTCGGCGTGACCGTCGTGGAGGCCGACGACGGCTGGGAGGGGATGGAACACGACCACGCCGACGCCGACCACGAGGAGGTGTACGTGCTGCTCCACGGCGCGGCGACGCTGACGGTCGACGGCGACCCCGTCGAGCTCGGTCCCGGCGACGCGGTCCGGGTCGACGCCGGCTCCACGCGCGACCTGACGTTCTCCGCCGACGGCTCGCGGATGGTCATCGCCGGCGCGCCCTGAGCGCCGGTTCCGTCGCCGGCTCGTCGGCCGCGTCGACGGGGACGACCCGCGGCGAGGGCGACGCGACCGCCGCGCCACGCTTCCTTTTAAGCCTCGCCCGCTCCGACCCCCGGACATGGACGTCGTCGGCGATCTCCTCGCACGCGACCGGCGGAGCAGCGACATCGCGCTCGTCACCCCGGACGGCCGAGAGCGGACGTACCGCGACCTGATCACCAACGCGTACAAGGCGGCGAACGTGCTCCGCTACCTCGGCGCGCGCGAGGGGTCGACGGTCGCCGTCGAGCCGGCGCCGGGCTTCCACACGACGCTCGCCGTCCTCGGGGCGGCGGGACTGGGCGCTCCGGTCCGGTTCGACCCCGCGACGGGGATCGAGCGCGGCGACCGCGTCGTCCTCGTCGACGCGGCCGACGAGCCGGCGACCGAACCGGCGCCAGGCACGAGTCTCGCCGTCTTCGGCGGGCCGCCGGAGCGCCCCGAGACGACCCACTGGGAGCAGGAGCTGTGGAGCGAGAACCCCGGCATGCCGCCGAGTTCGGTCGGGCCGGACGACCCGGTCCTCCGCGGGACGGCAGGCGGTGGACCGGACGGGGGCGACGGTGCGTCGGGGGGGACCGGCGACGTCTCCCACCGCGCGCTGCTCGGCGCCGCCGCGTCGGTCGCGGACGAGCGGGGGCTCGAACCGGGCGACGAGGTCGTTCTCCGCGGCGACCTCTCGGATCCGCGGGCGTTGGCCGCGGGCGTCGTCGCCCCGCTCGCGGCGGGCGCGACGGCGGTCCTCGCCGGCGAGGGGGCGGGCGCCGACGCCCCGACGGTGACCGTGGTGAGGAACGGGGACGACGGCGGCTCGCGGCCGGTGACGCTCCCGACGGTCCGCGACCGCTAGCGGTCGGGGTCGGCGGGGACCGCCGGCTCAGTCGTCGGCGCGGTCCGCCGCGACCGCGTGCTCCGACCGGTGCCGGAGGCACGACGACTCGTGGCCCTCGGAGTGAACGGTCCGCTCCGGGGCGGTCGCCGCGCACGGCGTGGTGAACCGCTCCGCGAGCAGCGTCGCCGCCCCCTCCTCGTCGCCGGCGAGGAGCCGATCGATCGCCTCCTGCAGGGCGTCCTCGACCTCGGGATCGTCGATCTCGTCCGCGATGTCGAACTCCGCGCGGAGCCGGTCCCGGACGTCGTCGTCGCTCGCGGTCCCGGCGGCGCCGACCCTGACGCTCTCGACGTCGATCCGGCCGTCGGCGACCCGGTCGCGGAAGTTCAGTATCCCCCGCCAGTCGGACTGGTCGATATCCGTCCCGTCGGGCTGGATGACCCGGTGACACCGCGTGTGGAACCGGCAGCCGCTCGGGGGGTCCGTCGGGCTCGGCACCGTGCCGGTGAGCTCGATTCCGCCGAGGCTCGACCGCGGGTCCGGCGTCGGGATCGACGACAGCAGCGCCTCCGTGTACGGGTGTCGCGGGTCGGCGAACACCTCGTCGGTGGGGCCCACCTCGACGATCTCGCCGAGGTACATCACCGCGACGCGGTCGCTGATCCGGCGGATCACCGACATGTCGTGGCTGATGAACAGCAGCGAGAGGCCGAACTCCGCTTGCAGGTCGTCGACGAGCGAGAGAATTTCGGCCTGGATCGAGACGTCCAGCGCCGAGACGGGCTCGTCGGCGATGATCAGGTCCGGGTTCAACACGAGCGCCCGGGCCAGCGCGATCCGCTGTTTCTGGCCGCCGGAGAACTCGTGGGGGTACCGGTCGTAATCCTCGGCGGAGAGGCCGACGCGCTCCAGTAGGTCCTCGACGATCGCTCGCCTGCGGCCGCGGTCGGACATCCCGTGGACCTCCAGCGGCTCCGCGACCGCGCCGCCGACCGTCATCCGCGGGTCGAAGCTCGACGACGGGTCCTGGAAGATCATCTGGACCCCGCGGCGGAACTCCTTGAGCTCCGCGTCGGAGAAGCGGGTCACGTCGTTCGGGTGGCTCCCGTCCGGGTCCCGGCTCGCCCCGCCGCGGCCGTTCCCGTTGAACACGACCTCGCCGGCGGTCGGCTCCTCCAGCCGGACGATCGAGTTCGCGGCGGTCGACTTCCCGCAGCCGGACTCGCCCACGAGACCGAGCGTCTCCCCGCGCCCGATGTCGAAGCCGATCCCGTCGACGGCGCGGGCGACGCCGACCTGCCGGTTGAAGATCCCCTTCCGGATCGGGTAGTGTTTCTTCAGGCCTCGCACCGAGAGGACCGGCTCGTCAGTCATCCCCGGAGGTCACCTCGTTCGAGTCCGGCTCCGCTCCCGGCGGATCCTCGTCGAGCACCGACGGATCGCGACCGTCCCGGTAGTGGACGCAGGAGACGCGCTGCCCGGGGCGCACGTCGATCTCCTCCGGCTGTCCGTCGGTCCGACACGCCCGTTCCGCGTGCGCGCACCGCGGCGCGAACCGGCAGCCGTCCGGCGGGTCGCGGGGGTCCGGGAGCGTGCCGGGGATCCCGCCCCCGTCGCCGCCGAGCTCCGGGACGCAGTCTAAGAGCCGTCGGGTGTACGGGTGCGCCGGGCGGTCGAAGACGTCGAGCACGCCGCCGCGCTCCATCACCTTCCCCGCGTACATGACCACGACCCGGTCGGCGATCTGAGCGACGACGCCGAGGTCGTGGGTCACGAACAGCACGCCCATGCCGAACTCCGCCTGCAGCTCGTCGAGCAGCCTGAGGATCTGCGCCTGGACCGTCACGTCGAGCGCGGTCGTCGGCTCGTCGGCGATCAGGAGGTCGGGGTCGCCGACGAGCGCCATCGCGATCATCGCGCGCTGTTTCTGTCCGCCGGAGAGCTCGTGCGGGTAGTCGTCGAAGCGCGCGCTCGCGTTCGCGATGCCGACCCTGTCGAGCAGGTCGACGGCCCGCGCTCGCGCCTCGTCGTCCGAGACGTCGCGGTGGATCCGGAGCGCCTCGGCGATCTGCCACCCGACCGTGTAACAGTGGTTCATCGACTCCTGCGGGTTCTGGAAGACGTGCGCGATATCGTCGCCGCGGACCTCGCGGAGCTCGTCGTCGGGCATCGCCAGCAGGTCGCGACCCTTGAATCGGACCGTCCCCGCCACGCGGCCCGGCGGCTCCCTGACGAGCCGCGTGATCGACTCGGTCGCGACGGTCTTGCCGGAGCCCGACTCGCCGACGATACAGACCGTCTCGCCCTCGTCGACCGAGAAGTCGATCCCGTCGACCGCGGTGAGCGTCCCGCCGTCGGTGTCGAACGTCGTCGTGAGGCCCTCGACCTCGAGGAGCGGGGGAGACATTACGCGTTCTCTGCCTCCGCTTCGGGGTTCAGGGCGTCGAGCAGCGCGTCGCCGAGGAAGTTGAACGCCAGGATGGTCAAGAACAGCACGATGCCGGGCGCTAAGACGATCCACGGCGCGAACGAGAGGTCGCTCCGACCGGCGGAGATCAGCTGTCCCCACGAGGGGACCGCGGAGTCGCCGAGCCCGAGGAACGCGAGCTGCGCCTCGGCGAGCAGGAAGCCGGGGACGAGCAGCGTGAGCTGGGTGATGATGCTGCTGGCCGCGTTCGGCGCGACGTGACGCCGCACGACGCGGTAGGTGCTCGCGCCGCTGATCCGGTTCGCCTTGATGAACTCCGCCTCGGCGATCGACAGCGACTTGCTCCGGACGTACCGGGCGGTGCCGCCCCACGCGAACGCCGAGAAGACGAGGATGAACATCCCGAGCCCGGCGCCGTAGATGTACAGCACGAGCAGGAACATCAGCAGCGTCGGGAACGAGAGGACGACGTCGACGAACCGCATCATGACCTCGTCGACCCAGCCGCCGGCGTACGCGCTCACCGTGCCGAAGGTGATGCCGATCGAGGCCACGATCGTCGTCGTGATGAAGCCGATCTGCATGCTGATCGTCATCCCGTGGACGATCCCCGCGAAGACGTCTTTCCCGCCCGCCGTCGTGCCGAGCGGGTGCTGCCAGGTCCCCTGACACCGACCGGCGACGACCTCGCCGACGCACGTCGAGACGTACGACTCGTCGATCGAGAGGAACACCGGCGGCTGGTAGCCGGTGAGGATGCTCTGTTCGGGCGCGCTGACGAAGAACGGGCCGATCACGCCGCCGACGAACACGACCCCGAGCCAGCCGAGGCTCACGACCGCGGGCCGGTTGCGTCTGAACTCCCGCCAGTAGTACCGCGTCCGGCGGGGGTTCTGGAACAGCGGGAGGACGATGTAGAACGCGAACAGGGACAGCGTGAAGAGGAACAGGTAGTCGACGGTCCCGACGTCCCATCCGAGGCCGACGGGGTCGAGGGTCGGCGTCCGCTCGTCGAGGACCAGCCAGTCGTACAGCGCGACCAGCAGGAGCGGGAGCGCGGTGGCGAGCACGCCGATCCCGTTGATCGACGGGTCGAACCACCGCGACCGCGAGATCTCGTCCCAGTCGACTCGGTCGAAGCGGTCGGGTTCCTGTGTTGCCATGTGTGTCTCCTCCGGTCACCTGTCGTCGTAGCTGATCCGCGGGTCCAACACCGTGAACACGATGTCCTCCAGGAGGTTGCCGACGACGGCGACGAACGTGAACGCCAGCGTCGAACCCAGCACGAGGTTCGTGTCCTGCGCGATGAGCGCGTCGTACGTCAGCCGGCCGATGCCGGGGATCCCGAACACGACCTCCACGAGCAGCGACGACCCGAGGAACAGCGCCAGCAGCTGTCCGACGAGGGTCGTCGACAGCGGCACCAGGGTCGGCCGCATCACGTGGTAGGCGTACGCGCGGAACGGCGAGACCCCCTTCGCCTTCGCCGTCTTCATGAAGTCCGCGTTCTGGAACTCCGCAGACTCGTTGCGCGAGACGCGCATGATCGCGCCGATCGACCCGGTGACCAGGACGAACACCGGCACCGCGAGCTGGACCGCGTTCCGG
Organism: Halorubrum rutilum; assembly: GCF_042665015.1. Taxonomy (GTDB): domain Archaea; phylum Halobacteriota; class Halobacteria; order Halobacteriales; family Haloferacaceae; genus Halorubrum; species Halorubrum rutilum. The sequence continues at coordinate 6,650 of NZ_JBHTBL010000008.1, forward strand.
ACGCTGAACACCGGCACGTCGGTGTTGTACACGATCGGGATGGCCTCAAGCCAGACGCCGAAGATCAGGAGCAGGATGATCCCGAAGAAGAAGTTCGGGATGGCGTAGCCGAAGAAGGCGAACCCGGTCGCGACGTGGTCCTTCCAGGAGTACATGTTCGCCGCGGAGTAGACGCCGACAAGGGGGCCGATCAGGACCGTCAGGATCGTCCACGGGACGGAGTACTGGGCGGTGTAGTAGAGCCCCTGTGCCAGCGCCTCGGTCACCGGCTGGCTCCGGCTCTCGGCCCACCCCCAGTCGAGCGTGTACACGCCCCGGACGAAGTCGGCGTACCGGACGTACAGCGGCTCGTCGAGCCCCCGGAGCTCGCGTGCGCGCTCCGCGGCCTCGGCCGGGTCGCCCCCCTGTAGCGCGGCCTGCGTCGCCGCCTCCTGGACCTGCGGGTTCGGGGCCGCGGCGAGCAGGAGGAACGTGATCGTCGTGATGATGAGCGACACCACCGCTGCCCACAGGGTTCGAGCGACGACGTATCTTCCAAATCCCATGAGTGAGAGGTCGACCCTCGGCGCTTACCCGTCGTCCGGGTAGAACTCGGACCACCGGGGCTGCCAGGTGAAGTGCGGGTCCGCGAGGTCGCGATAGACGCCGCTGATGAGTTCGTCCTTGCTGATCGCCGCCGCGAGCGCCTGTCGGAAGGGGACGTGACGGAAGGGGTTCCCGGGGCCGGCGTTCCACCCGTTGTCGCGTTGGTTCACGGAGAGGATCGAGTTGTACGGCGTCGGGATCTGCCGCGTGGTCACGTCGTCGCTCTCGGTGTACGACTCGAACTGCTCGGGCGGGATACCGGCCGAGTCGGCCTCCCCGGTCTCCAGCGCGCCAAGCCGGGACGCCTGCTCCTCGACGACGCTGATCGTCGCCGCCTCGAACAGCGGGGCCTCGGAGAACAGGTCCGGCCCCTCGTCGATGTCGCGCAGGTAGTACTCGTCGTTGCGGGTGTACTCCACGCCCGATCCCCGCTCCCACTCGTCGAGCTCGAAGGCGCCGAGGTTGCCGGCGAACTGCAGCTCCAACAGCTCCTCGTCCTGTTGGAGCCCCTCGGCGTCCCGCTCTTCGACGTACGGCTCGACGAGCCCCCGCGGGATGGGGTAGAGGAGCGGATCGTACGACTCGGGCCACAGCAGGCTCGGCGTCGACAGGGTCGCCCGGAACTCGAACTCGCCGGTCTGTTCGACCTCGACGCCCTCCCAGTTGGTGGCGGCGTACGTGTTCGCCCAGTCGCTCTTGTGGAGCTCCCGGATCACGTAGACGAAGTCCTCCGCGGTGACCCGCCCGTAGGGCTCGCTGAACCGGAGGTTCTCGCGGATCTCGAACGTCCACACCTCGCCCTCCTCGGAGGACATGTCGTACAGGAGCGGGAAGAAGTCCTGGTTCTCGTCGAACGTGTACCCCTGGTCGAGCGCGCGACCGATCGCGTCGCCGGCGCCGCTCTCCGTGTTGTACAGCGGGTTGAGCGTGCTGAACCCGGAGGTCGTGACGGTGTCGTACGAGCCGGAGACCGTCGGTTCGTCGAAGTACCACCGCCCGAAGTCCCAGCCGTTGGAGAAGTTCTCGATGGGGCCGACGAGGGCGGGGTTGTACCCGACGAGGTCCGCGCTGAACAGCAGCATGATGTACGGCTGCTCCCTGGCGAGGTTCTCGAAGATCTCGACGAACGCCCGTCGCAGCCCGTCGCGGCTCGTCGCCCGTCGGGCCTCCTCGAACAGGCCGGTCGCGTCGAACTGCGGGTAGTACCCGACCGGGTTGTACTGGGCGTCCGCGCCGTCGAAGAACACCTCGTTCGTCAGCGGGTTGAGCGGGTACGTGTTCAGGCCGTACACGACCGACATATCCCAGGGCTCGCTGCTCGTCACCGACCGCGGCCCCGGGTTGTTCGGGTTCGGATTGGACCACTCGACCTCCTCGCCGTCGACCGTGTCCGTGCCCCCCTCGGTGCTCTCCCCGAGCCAGTAGTCGTTCCTGAACTGGGTCGGGTTCATCGCGTCGACGCTGACGCTCATTCCGAGGTTGTCGCCGAGCTCCTGCGCGATGAACTCGGCCGTGAGCTGGTTCGTCTCGGCGCCGGCGACGTGGATGATCCCGAGCTCCACCCGCTCGCCGTCAGGGGTTACCATGGCGTCGCCGTCGAAGCCGTAGTCGTACTCCGACCGGTCGAAGGCCCGCCGCGCGAGGTCCCTGGCGACGTCGCGTCCGTAGAGGTCGCCGACGCCGAACCGCGGGAAGTCGCCGATCTCGACGTCGCCCCCACCGCCGGAACCGCCCGACCCGCCGTCACCGCCGTCGTCCCCCGAACAGCCGGCGAGCGCGGTCGCGCCGCCGAGGCCGAGCATGGAGAGCCACTGCCGGCGTCCGAGTCGCCGACCGCCGTCGTCCGTACCGGTGCGCCGCCGTGACATACCACGACACAGCGATTGTACGCACTAAAACCTTCAGATGCGCGGGCCGAGCCGGCCGCTATCGACGGGGGCCGGTCGGAGACCGAGCGTGACCGTCGCGCGCGGGCTCGATGTACGCGCGGCGCGGCGCCGCGACGAGGCGGTCGGAAGGTCGAGCTCCGCGGCCGACGCTCGGATCCCAAAGCCCCTAACCCGGGGCGCCGAACGACGCGGTATGACGGACATCCACCCCGACCAGCGCGTCGCGGTGCTCGCCGACTCGCAGAACCTGTACCACTCCGCGCAGAGCTTCTACTCGCGGAACATCGACTACTCGGGGCTCCTAGAGGCCGCGGTCAGCGACCGCGCGCTCGTCCGCGCCATCGCGTACGTGATCCGCGCCGACTCCCCGGAGGAGGAGAGCTTCTTCGAGGCGCTCCGCGACATCGGCTTCGAGACGAAGATCAAGGAGATCAAGACGTTCGCCGACGGCTCCAAGAAGGCCGACTGGGACCTCGGGATGAGCCTCGACGCCGTCTCGCTCGCGAGCCACGTCGACACCGTCGTGCTCTGTACCGGCGACGGCGACTTCGCCCGGCTCTGCTCGCACCTCCGCCACGAGGGCGTCCGCGTCGAGGCGATGGGGTTCGGCGACTCCGCCGCCGACGAGCTGATCGAGGCCGCCGACGAGTTCGTCGACCTCGCCGAGGAAGAGGAGACGTTCCTGCTCTAGGCGGGGTCGCCTCCCGTCGAGCCCGGTCCGCCGAGCAGCCCCGCGATCGCCCGTTCGACCGCCGCCGCGGCCGCCGTCACCTCACTGACCCGGACGTACTCGCGCTCCGAGTGCGCGACCGCCCCCGCGTCGTCGGCGAGGTCGCCGGGGCCGAACACGACCGTCGGCGCCGGCGCGAAGTACGACGCCTCCGTCGCCGCGCCGAAGGGTCGCACGGACCCGCCGCGGTCGGCCGGGAGCCCGGTCGAGTCGGCCGCCGCCCGCGCCGCGCCAGCGACCGCCTCCACCAGCTCGTGGTCGGGATCCGTCGAGAACGCCTCGAAGAACGGCGACGCCCGGTCGGTCAGGGCGACCTCGACGCCGATATCGTCAGGGACGCGCGCCCGCACGGCGGCCGCGAGCGACGACCGGAACCCCTCGGCCGTCTCGGGCGGGACGCTCCGCCGGTCGACGGTGATCGCGCAGTCCGCGGGCACCTGGTTCGTCGCCCCGCCGCCCTCGATGACGGTCGGGGTGAGCTTCGGCGCGCCGAGCTGCGGGTGCTCGTCGGCGTCGGCGTCGAAGGTGCGGACCGCCGCGAGCGCGTCCTCGGCGGCCGCGACCGCGTTCGCGCCCGCGAACTCCGCGGCGTGGGCGGCGACGCCGGACAGCTCGACCGTCCCCTGGAACCGGCCCTTCGCGGCCGTGCAGGCGTCGAGCCCGGTCGGCTCGCCCACCAGGAAGCAGTCGGCGTCGAGCCGGTCCTCGGTCCCCGGCAGCCGCCCCGTCAGCGCCGCCGCGCCGAGCGACAGCGACTCCTCGTCCGGGGTGAGCGCGAGCGTGAGCCGGCCGCGCTCCGGGTCGGCCGCGAGGAACCCGGACAGGAGCGCCGCGAGCGGGCCCTTCGCGTCGCAGGCGCCGCGCCCGCGGATCACTTCGATCGGAGGGTCCCCCGACGCGGCTCCGCCCCGCTCGTCCTCGCGGGCCTCCCCGCGCTCGACGGGGACGTGCGGCGTCACCGTGTCGAGGTGCGTGTTCGCTACGAGGTGCGGCCCCGCGTCCGGCGCCGGCGACCGCCTCTCTGCGACTACGCAGCCGCCGGCGACGACCTCGCTCTCGACGCCGAACCGGTCGAGGGTCTCGACGACCAGCTCGCGGGTCTCGTCGACGGACTCGTGCGACGGCGTCCGGACCGCGCGTTCGAGGAAGGAGACGGGGTCGAACGACGGCGCGCTCATCGCGGGTCGACCGGCAGCGCGCCGGAGAACTCGTGGGCGACGGGGCCGGTCAGCGTCGCGTGGCCCGCGTCGGGCACCGCGATCTCCAGGTCGCCGCCCGGGGGGCGGCTCACGGCCGCCTCGCCCTCGATCAGGCCGAGCCGGCGCGCGGCGGCGACGACCGCGACCGCGCCGGTGCCGCAGGAGCGGGTCTCGCCCTCGACGCCGCGCTCGAAGGTGCGCTGGTCGAGGACCGCGGGCCGTCCGCCGCTCCCGTCGTCGACGACCGCCGCGAGGTTCACGTTCGCGCCCTCGGGGAAGACGTCGGCGTGGCGGACCGGCGGCGCGACGGCGTCGAGGTCGACCGCGTCGATCCCGTCCGGGTCGTCGCGGCCGCCGTCGACGAACGCGACCGCGTGCGGGACGCCGGTGTTCACGGCCGTGACGGTCAGTCCCGCGACCGGCTCGTCGACCAGGGGCTCGTCGCGGGCGACGGGGACCCGTCGGGGGTCGAACGTCGGCTCGCCCATCTCGATGGTCGCGGCGGTCGCGTCCGCGGTCACCGAGGCGCGCCGCGTCCCCGCCTGCGTGTCGATCATGAACTCGCGGTCGCCGGTCCGGTCGTGGGCCCACCGGGCGACGACGCGCGCGCCGTTGCCGCACATCGTCGCCGTCGAGCCGTCGGGCTGGACGAGCGTCATCACGACGCGGGTCGGATCGAACCGCTCCTCGATGCTGAGAAAGAGGACGCCGTCGGCGCCGCGGCGGCCGGCGTCGCCGTCGCGGTCCGCGGCGTCGCCCTCGGTGCCGTCCGCGCCGAACGCCGCCCCGTCGACGCCCGTCTCGCGGTCGCAGTGGGCGCGCGCGAACGCCGCGCGGTCGCCGACGCTCTGCGCGCTCGCGTCGACGACGAGGAAGTCGTTGCCCGTGCCGTGGTACTTCTCGACCGGGACGGCGTGGGTGCTCATCGGCCCCCCTCCGTCGCCGGCTCGGTCGCCGTCTCCGCCCGCTCGGTCGACGTCACGTCGGCGAGGCGCTCCCGCCGTCGGGCGACCGTCGCGGTTCCGTCGTCGAGCGCGACCTCCGCCGGCCGCGGTCGTGAGTTGTATTGGCTCGCCATCTCGTATCCGTAGGCGCCCGCGACCCCGACCGCGAGGAGGTCCCCGCGGACTGGGTCGGCGAGCGCTCGGTCCCTACAGAGGGTATCGCCGGTCTCACAGATAGGTCCGGCGACCGTGACAGCCGTTGCCCCCCGTTCCTCGGGCGCCGGGGCGTCGCCCCCGTCGCTCCCTCGCCCGCCGCCGAGGTTTCGGATCGGGTGGTACGCGTCGTACATCGCCGGGCGCAGCAGGTCGGTCATCCCGGCGTCGACGCCGACGACGCGCTCGTCGGGCGTCGGCTTCACCGTGTTCACGCGCGTCAGCAGGACGCCCGCGTCGGCGACGACGTACCGGCCGGGCTCGACCGCGAGGTCGACCCCCGCGGGCAGCGGCGCGACGGCCTCGCGGGTCGCCTCGGCGACCGCCGGGAGGTCGAGCGGGGGCTCGTCCTCCTCGTACGGGACGCCGAACCCGCCGCCGACGTCGACGTAGTCGAGGTCGAGGGGGGCGGGTGCGTCGCCGACTCCGGCTGCGCCGCCGGCGGGATCCGGATCGGTCAGCTCCCGCGCCAGCTCGCCCATCCGCGCGACCAGCTCCCGGTGGCTGTCGAGCTGGTCGGGGTCGATGCCGGAGCCCGCGTGGGCGTGGATCCCGACCACGTCGAAGCGCTCGGCGGCCGCGCGGGCCGCGTCGGCGGCGCGGTCGTAGGGGATCCCGAACTTCGCCGCGCCGCCGGTCCGGACCTTCTCGTGGTGGCCCGCGCCGACGCCGGGGTTCACCCGGACGCAGACGCGCCCGTCGTAGCCGCGCTCGGCGAGGCGGTCGAGGGTGTCGACCGCGCCGGCGGTGACCGTGAGGTCGGGCTCCGCCTCGGCGACGCCGACGACGTAGTCGAGGTCGCGCGCCGGCGGGTTGACCGCGGTGTAGTGGAGCCGGTCGCCGCCGAAGCCGGCCGCGAGCGCGCGGTCGACCTCGCCCGCCGAGGCGCACTCGGCGTCGAGGCCGGCGTCGCGGACCGCTTCGAGGACCCGCCGTCCCGTGTGCGCCTTGACGGCGTACCGCACGTCCGCCCCGGGGAACGCCGCGAGCAGGCGCTCGCAGTTCTCGCGCACCCGGTCGAGGTCCTGGACGTACAGGGGCGTGCCGTGCTCGGCCGCGAGGTCGGCGAGGCGGTCGGCGTCCCAGTCGCCCACGCGTCGGACCGAAGGGCTCTCTCCCGCGTCCGGTGCGGCCGCGTCTGCGCCGGTCATTCCCGGAGCGCGTCCTCGCGCCGCGTCGCCTCCAGCGTCTCCTCCTCGACGTGGGTCGCGACGACCGCGGGCTTGTACGCGCCGCCCTCGAACAGCTCGTGGTCGCCGACCGACGACGCCACCATCCGGGTGAACGCCCGGCGGTCGGCCGGCAGGTGGCCGTAGACGACCTCCTCCTCGACGAGGTCGTAGACCGGAATCCTGGGAGTGAGGAGGGTGTTCTCGCCGACGATCGAGTTCTCGCCGACGCGGAACCCCGAGGTGACCCGGCAGCCCGCGCCGAGCGAGACGCCGTCCTCGATCACGACCGGCGCGTCCTCGACCGGTTCGAGGACGCCGCCGATCAGCGTGTTGGCGCCGAGCTTGACGTTCTCGCCGAGCTGCGCGCAGGAGCCCACGGTGTCACAGGAGTCGACGAGGGTGCCGTCGCCGACGTGCGCGCCCATGTTGACGAACGAGGGGCTCATCATGATGCAGTCGCTGCCGAGGTACGCGCCGCGGCGGATGACGGTGCCGTCGGGCGTGTTGCGGGTGCCGCGCTCGCCGAGGTCGGCGGTGTCGCGCAGCGGGAGCACGTCGTAGTAGGTGACGCCGCCGTGCTCGCGGGGCTCCGTCTCGCGCAGGCCGAAGTTCAGCAGGATGCCCCGCTTGACCCACTCGTTGGCCTCCCAGGTGGTCACGTCGTCGCCGGTCTTCTCGGCGGCGCGGACCTCGCCGGCCTCCAGCGCGGCGAGGAACTCGTCGATCACCGCCGCGTCCGCGTCGGTCGCGTCGGCGGCGGTCAGCCCCTCCTGATAGCGGTTCCACAGGTCGGATACGTCGGATTCGAGCGTCATTTGGTAGCGTATGGGCGACTGTCGGTATTTATGCGTCGATGTGGAGGCGCTCCGAGGTCACTCGCTCCCCGCGTCCAGCACGTCGTCGAACCCGTACCAGCCGGGGTCGCGGCCGGTGAGCCAGGCGGCGGCGTCGAGTGCGCCCTCCGCGAACACCCCGCGGTCGCCGGCGCGGTGCGTGAGTTCGAGCGTCTCGCGGTTCCCGGCCACGAGCACCTCGTGCTCGCCGGTGACGTCGCCCGCGCGACGAGCGTGGACCCCGATCTCGCCGGCCTCGCGCGGCGCGTCGCCCTCGCGGCCGTGGACGCGCCGGTCGAGGTCGCCGCGGACCGACTCCACGTCGTCGAGGATCGACTTCGCGGTGCCCGAGGGGGCGTCGCGCTTCCCGTTGTGGTGCGTCTCGGTCAGCTCCACGTCGTAGCCGGGAAGCACGGCCGCGGCCTCCCGGACCGCGCGGCGGAGCGCGGCGACGCCGCGGGCGAAGTTCGACGCCTTGAGCACCGGAACGGCGTCGCTCGCGGCCCGCAGGCTATCGAGCTGCCCGCCCGCGAACCCCGTCGTGCCGGTGACCATCGGGACGCCGGCGTCGGCGCAGGCCTCGGCGTACGCGACGGCCGAGGCCGGCCCCGTGAAGTCGACGAGAACGTCGGGGGACTCGGCCGCGAGGAGCCCTCCCAGCCGGTCGGCGTCGTCGACCTCGACGCCCGCGACGGGGTCTGTCGCGGTGCGGTTGACCGCGACGGCGACGGCGACGCCCTCGCGGTCGACCGCGGCCTCGATCACCTCGCGGCCCATCCGGCCGCCGGCGCCGGTGACGGCGAGCCGGCGGTCCGCGCCGGCGCCTCCGCCGCTCATTCCGCGTCCCCCGCGGCGGGCTCGACGGTCCTCGGATCGACCGTCTCCGGGTCGACGGTCCCGGGCGCGTTCTCGTCGTACTCGGCGAGCAGCTCGCGGAGGGCCTCGCGGCGCTCCGCGGAGAGCCGCGAGAGCGGCGAGCGCACGTGCGGACCGCCGCGCCCGCGGATGTGCATCGCCTCCTTCACCGGGATCGGGTTCGTCTCGGCGAACAGCTCGCGGACGAGCGGCGAGAGCTCGTGGTGGAGCGCGCGGGCGCGGTCGTAGTCGCCCGAGAGCGCGGCGCCGACCATCGCGCAGGACCGCTCCGGCTCGACGTTGGCGACGACGCTGATGGTGCCGGTGCCCCCGATGGAGAGGACGGGCAGGGTGAGCCCGTCGTCGCCGGAGAGCACGGAGAAGGCCTCGTCGCGGGTGCGCTCGATCACCTCGCTGATGAGGTTCAGGTCGCCCGAGGCGGCCTTGTACCCCCGGATGTTCGGGTGTTCGGCGAGCTCGACCGTGACGTCGACCGGGATCGACTGGCCGGTCCGGCTCGGGACGTTGTAGACGATCTGCGGGAGGTCGACCGCGTCCGCGATCGTCCGGTAGTGCTCCAGGAAGCCGGCGGGCTCGGGCTTGTTGTAGTACGGGGAGATGAGGAGGAGCCCGTCGGCCCCCGCGTCGGCCGCGCGCCGGGAGAGCGAGAGCGCCTCGGCGGTGTTGTTCGAGCCGGTGCCGGCGATGACCGGGATGTCGTCGAGGGCGTCCCGGACCGTCTCGATCACGTCGACGTGCTCGTCGTGGGTCATCGTCGCCGACTCGCCGGTGGAGCCGACGGGGACGACCCCGTCGACGCCCGCGCGTTCAAGGGAGCGGGCGTTGTCGGCGAGCTGCGCGTGGTCGACCTCGTCGTCGTCGGTGAACGGGGTCGTCATCGCGGGGTAGACCCCCTCGAAGGGCTCGTCGGTCGACTCTCGGTCCGTCTCGGTCTGTGCGCCGTACGGCGTCGTTGTGGTCGCGTCTGTCATGGGTGCGCTGTGGGTGTCTGCGGTCGGTCGGGAAACGAACGGTGCGCGCGGGCCGGGGGTCGTCCGGGACGGGGTCGCCACTCCCGCCGGCGGACGGCTCACGCGCGTTTCTTCGAGAAGAGCCGCGTCGCTGACGGCGTCGGCGGGCCGCGTCCGGACGCGGGCGAGTTCACACCCGTACTGTGAGCCTCCGCCGCTTATAGATTTTGTCTCGGGTCGAAACTGCCGTCGAGGGGGGACGCGGGTGGGTCTGACCGTTCGCGGTGCGGAGTCCGGACCGGCCCGACCGTTCGCGGAGCGGGACCCGGACCGCGCCGGCGGCCGCGAGCCGAGCACGCACACCTTTTACCCCGGCGGCTCGTCTGCACCGATCTCATGACCGATCCCAGCGACCCCGCGATCGACCCGGACGAGCCCGGGCCGGCGAGCGAGGGCGACGCGGCCGACCCGGAACTCGACGCCGACACAGACGCCGACCGTCACGAGTACGACCCCGAGGCCGACCACGCCTTCCCAGACGACCGCCTCAACGAGGTGCTCGACCGGATCGCCGCGGACGCGGAGATCACGGCGTGCCTGGAGGCGCAGAACGTCAACCCCGTCGACCGGAAGGGGTACAACGACCACGGCGCGAAACACGTGGAGATCGTCCGGGACCGCGCGCTCCGGCTGTACGACCTGCTGAAGGCCGGCGGGGTCGAGTTCAACGGCGCCCGCCAGCAGGGGCTCGACGAGGCGGACGAGGCGGTGATCATCGCGCTCGCGGCGACGCTCCACGACATCGGCCACGTCGTCCACCGCCACGACCACCCGTACTACTCGATCCCGCTCGCGGCCGACCTGCTCGACGACCTCCTCCCCTCCTTCTACGGCGTGGCCGAGCGGGTGCGCGTGAAGGCCGAGGTGCTCCACGCCATCCTCTGTCACCACACCGAGGAGCAGCCGCTGACGCTGGAGGCCGGCGTCGTCCGGATCGCCGACGGCCTCGACATGGAGCGCGGGCGCTCGCGGGTCCCCTACGAGGAGGGCGGCCGCGGGATCAACACCGTCTCCTCGCAGGCGATCGAGCGCGTCTCGCTGCGGGAGGGCGAGGAGACGCCCGTGCAGGTCGTGATCCGGATGAACAACGCCGCGGGCGTCTACCAGGTGGACTCGCTGCTGAAGGCGAAGATGGAGGGGTCGCTGCTGGAAGACCGGATCCAGACGATCGCGATCAACACCCACAGCGACGAGGACGGGACGACGTCAATCGTCGACCGGATCGAGCTGTAGACGTGCCCCCGCGTGCCGTACGCTCCGACCCGTCCCGTGTCGTAACGGCTTTGCGCGTGGCCGGGACAGTGCGGGTATGACCGACGCCGACGCGCTCGCGGACCTCCGGACCGGCGCCGACTACCAGTTCGGCGCCGGCGCGGGCCGCGCCCTCTTCCCCCCAGAGGAGCCGCTGACGGTCCGCCGGTCGAGCGGCGGCCGCCCGCGGCAGGTGATCGTCGGCGACGTCGACGACACGCCCGGGAGCTCCGAGGGCGACCGGCTCGTCTCGTACGGCACCGACGGGCGCTTCACGCTCGGGGTCGCCGGCGGCCGGCGGCTGCGCGAGGCGTTCGCCCCGCCGCGGCACCGGGTGGTCGTCGGCGAGGAGAGCGAGCCGTTCGTCCGCGAGGGGCGCAACGCCTTCGCGAAGTTCGTGACCGCGGCCGACGGCGGGATCCGCCCCGGCGACGAGGTGCTCGTCGTCGACGACGCGGACGCGCTGTTCGCGGTCGGACGCGCGGAGCTCTCCGGCGCGGAGGCCGAGGCGTTCGCGAGCGGCGTCGCGGTGAAGGTGCGGAACGGGGTCGGCGACGCGGAGTAGCCGGAGTCGGCGACGCGGAGGTTCGACCGAAACGACCATTCCCCGTCCCCGACACGCACGCGTATGCACGTCGTCGTCAACGCCGCCCAGAGCGTCGACGGGAAGCTCGCGACGCGGCGCCGGGAGCAGCTCCGCATCTCCGGCCCCGAGGACTTCGACCGGGTCGACCGCGTCAGGGCCGCCGCGGACGCGGTGCTCGTCGGCGTCGGGACGGTGCTCGCCGACGACCCGCACCTCACGCTCGACGAGGAGGACCGCCGCGTCCAGCGCCTGCGGAACGGCCGCCCCGGCCACCCCGCCCGCGTCGTCGTCGACTCGGAGGGACGCACGCCGACCGACGCCCGGATCCTCGACGACGCGGCGACGACGTACCTCCTCGTCTCGGCGGCGGCGACCGAGGGGCGCCGCGAGGCGCTGACCGCGGCCGGCGCGGAGGTGATCGTCGCCGGGGAGGAACGCGTCGACCTCGCGGCCGGGCTCGACGAACTGGCCGACCGCGGCGTCGACCGGCTGATGGTCGAGGGGGGCGGCGAGGTGATCTACTCCTGTTTCGCGGCGGGGATCGTCGACGAGCTCCACGTCTACGTCGGATCGATGGTGATCGGCGGCCGCGACGCGCCGACGCTCGCCGACGGCGAGGGGTTCACCGGGGGGTTCCCCGACCTGACGCTCACCGACGCGGAGCGGTTCGACGACGGGATCGTCCTCTCGTACGAGGTCGGCGGGGACGGCGGGTCGGGGGCGGCGTAGCCGCGCGGCCCGAATCGGGGCCGACGGGCCGTAGAGAACCGAGGGGTCGTGTGAACCGTAACCACGGAAATCGCGGGGTACACGCGCCGTGACACCGATACACACGAAAATCACCGAAGTATTTATGTGTCATCCGGGGGTAGTCGCAGGTACCAGAACGCCTCTGGCGCTGGTGGAACCGCACGCTGAAATGAACGGGAGTTCTTGTCGACGGCCCGACGCATCACAGCGAGCGTCTGCTATCGCCGGAGCGGTGATGGAGTGATTAAAAAATGGTAACGAAAGAAGAAGTCATCGAACAGTACGACATCGAACCGATGGACGAGGCGGACAACGTGGACCTTTCTGAAGACGACTTGGAGAACGGCTCCAAGGGACAGCTCATCAAGCGCGCCGGACAGCTGCGAGACCGGCGCAACGAGCTGAACCAGATGGCCTCCGAGCGCGCCTCCAAGCGCGACGACCTCAACGCGAAGACGCGCGAGAAGGTCGACGAGGCCCAGGAACACCGCGAGAAGCGCGACGAGCTCAACGAGCAGGTTCAAGAGCACAAGGACAAGCGCAACGAGCTCAACGCCGAGGCCAACGAGCTGTTCGACGAGGTCGAGGAGCTCAAACAGGAGATGGAGCTCGGCTCCGGCAAGTCCATCGAGGAGCTCAAAGAGGAGATCGAGGACCTGGAGTTCCGGCAGCAGACCGAAGTCCTCGACGCGGAGGACGAGCGCGAGCTCATCGAGAAGATCGACGAGAAGCGCGAGAAGCTCGCCGAGAAGAAGGAGAAGGTCGACGACACGAGCGAGCTCGACGAGCTCGTCGAGGAGGCCGAGGAGGTCCGCTCCGAGGCGTCCCAGCACCACCAGAAGGTGACGGAGCTCGCGGACAAGGCCCAGGAGCACCACAACCAGATGATAGAGGCCTACCGCGAGGCCGACGACATCCGCGACGAGGCCGACGAGATGCACGAGCTGTTCGTGGAGGCCCAGGAGGCCGCCGACCGCCACCACGAGGACTTCGTGCGCGTCCAGAAGCGCCTGCGCGAGCTCGACAAGGAGGAGGAGCGCGAGCGCAAGGACGAGCGCGCGGAGAAGCGCGAGGAGGAGAAGGAGGAGGCCGAGGAGATCTATCAGAAGTTCAAGGAGGGCGAGACGCTCGACACCGAGGACCTGATGAAGCTCCAGAAGACCGGCCTGCTGTAGCTCGGTCGAACCGACGTTTCTGCGGTTTTCCCGCGACGCGCCGAGCCCCGCCGCAACGCGCGTCGCACCTCGATACGCCGGTCACGCCTCGATACGCCGGTCACGCCTCGATACGCCGGTCGCGCCCCGCGAGCGGTCGCGTCGGCTCCCGTCCGAATCGGTCCCGCTTCGAGGCCGCTCAGTCGTTGCGGGTCGTCTGTTCCTCGGAGACGAAGCGGTCGTACGCGGACGTGAACTCCACGTCCGCCTCGGTCGCGTCCTCCCACGCGGTGAGCCCGCGCTCCGCGGCCGTCCCCGCGACCGAGTTGTCGAGCAGGAAGGCGACGAGCCCCCCGACGGCCATCCCCGTCGACCCGATGACGTAGATCGTGTTCGCGACGACGTCGGCCCCGAGGAGGGGACCGAGCAGGAAGCTCTCGGCCAGCCCCTGCTGGAGGGCGTCCGCGCTCCCGACGCTCCGCAGGTACTCCGGGACGGCCATCCCGGAGAAGAGCGCGATCCCGATGATGAAGATGTTGCGCGACGAGTCGAGGTCGACGTACTTGAGGTTCGAGAGGCCGACGCCGACGATCTGGGCGAACATGGCGACGTAGAGGCCGCCGACGATCGGGCTCGGGATGGTGGCGACGAGCTGGCCGAAGTAGCCGACGAACCCGACGAGGATCATCAGCGCCGCCCCGATCTGGACGACGTACCGCGAGGCCACGCCGGTGAGGCCGATGGCGCCGACGTTCTCGGAGTACGAGGTCGACCCGCCGGTGCCCATCACCCCGGAGAAGACGTTCATGAGCCCCTCCATGCCGATGCCGTGCGTCATCCGTTCGCTGCCGGGAGCGCCCATGCCGGAGAGGCGGGCGACGGCGTGGTAGTCGCCGATGGACTCGACGATCGAGGCGGCGACGCCCGCGAGCATGCCGATGACGAACGCCGGCGTCACGCTCGGAACGCCCCACTGGAGCGGATAGATAAGGTGGACCGGGTCGGCCGCGGCGACGCTCGCCAGGTCGACGTAGCCGGGCGTGCCAGACCCGAAGACGCCGGAGAGCGACAGGCCCGCCGCGACCGCCCACGCGACGACGATACCGAGGAGGACCGGGAACAGCTGGAAGATCTGCGACCGCCCGCCGAGGTACTGCGAGAACAGGACGATCGCGGCGAGCGTCAGTCCGAGGAGCCACCAGTTCTGCTCGGTCGCGGTGATCTCGGGCGCGTTGAACAGCGACAGGCCGATGAGGACGATGACCGGCACGATGACGACCGGCGAGAGGTGCCTTCGCAGCCGGCCGACGAGCCCGAGGTAGCCGACCGCGACCTCGGCGAGCGCGGCGACGATGATCGCGCCCTGAAGCTGGAGCAGCGCCGCCCGCCAGGCGACGATGCCCTCAGGCGGATTCGCCGTCACGACGCCGATGACCGCGAGCGCGGGCGCGAGCATCGAGAACGGCGCGCCCTGCACGATCGGGTAGCGGTTGCCGAACGTCGTCTGCGCGAGCGTCGCGATGCCGGACACGACGAAGAACGTGCCGACGAAGCGCGGGACGACCGCGTCGGGCATCCCCATCGCGCCGGCGAGGATGAGGGGCACGGCGATGTTCGCGCCCACCATCGTGAGGTAGTGTTGCGCGCCCAGCAGGAGCGACTTCCCGAGCGGGGGTCTGTCGTCGACACCGTACCGAACGAACGCCTCCTCGTCTTCGTTCCCTGCCATCCCTGTCGCGTTCATCAGCACAGGGCTACAAAAATTCGGCCTTTGCGGAGCCGTCGACGGCGGACGTCGGTCTCGCCGTTCCGGACGGGGTCCGGTTCCGGGGGGACGACGGCCGACCGTATATATAAACGGCCACGCCCCCAACCGACGGTATGGCAAGCGACGCGCGTTCCGACGGACGGGCCCTCCTCGCGGCGGCCGTGGTCGGCGCGACGGCGACGGTGGCCGGCGGGCGGATCGTGGCCCGACTCACCCGCGGGCGGTTCGGCGACGCCGACGAGTACAACGCGGCGAAGGTGACGGTCTCCGGGCCGATCACCCGCAAGAGCGGGCGGCCCTCCCCGCTGTCGGGGCCGGGCGGCACGACGGCCGACGACGTGGTCGAGCAGATCGAGGCGGCCGACGAGGACGGGGACGTCGAGGCGCTCGTCGTCGAGCTCAACACGCCCGGTGGCGAGGTGCTCCCGAGCGACGACATCCGGCGCGCCGCGGCCGACTTCGACGGGCCCACGGTCGCGTACGCCACCGACACCTGCGCCTCCGGCGGCTACTGGATCGCGAGCGGCTGCGACGAGCTGTGGGCGCGCGACGCGAGCCTCGTCGGCTCGATCGGCGTCGTCGGCTCCCGCCCGAACGCGGCCGGCCTCGCCGACAAGCTCGGCATCTCCTACGAGCAGTTCACCGCCGGCGAGTACAAGGACGCCGGCGTCCCGCTCCGCGAGATCGAGGAGGACGAGCGCGAGTACCTCCAGGGGATCATCGACGGCTACTACGAGCAGTTCGTCGAGACCGTCAGCGAGGGGCGCGACATGGACGCCGAGGCGATCCGCGAGACCGAGGCGCGGGTGTACCTCGGTACCGACGCCTTGGAGATCGGCCTCGTCGACGAGCTCGGCACCGAGGACGACGTCGAGGACCGGCTCGCGGAGCTGATCGACGCGGAGCCCGAGGTCCGCGAGTTCACGCCCGACCGGGGGCTCGCGGAGCGGCTCGGCATCGGCGCGGAGCGCGTCGCGTTCGCGGCCGGCAGCGGGGTCGCGAGCGTCTTCGCGAGCGAGGGCGGCGAGGTCGACGTCGAGCTCCGGTGAGCGGGGCGTGAGCCGGGGGAAGCCGCGAGCCGATCCCCCGGACCGACGGGGAGCTTTTTATCCGGGCGGATCGAGAGTCGAGGCGTGACGACGCTGGTCATCTGCATCGACCGGTCCGGGGCGATCGGGCGGGCCACGAACGTCCCGATGCCGGTCGCCGGCTGGGAGGCGGTCCGCTCGCTCGTCACGGACGCCGGGCTCAGCGACCCGGAGGACGCCAGCGTCAACTGTCTGCTGGAGTCGCTGCGGGTCGCCCGCGACCTCCGCGACGAGCGCGAGGAGGCGGTCGTCGCGGTCGTGTCTGCCGAGAGCGACACCGCCGTCGGCGCCGACCGCTCGATCGCCGCCCAGCTCGACGACCTCGTGGACCGGTACGACCCCCGGGCCGCGGTCGTCGTCGTCGACTCGGCGGAGGACGAGCGGGTGCTCCCGATCGTCGAGTCGCGGATCCCGGTCGACTCGGTCGACCGCGTCGTCGTCCGCCAGGCCCGCGACATCGAGTCGACGTACTACCTCCTGAAGCAGTTCCTCGCCGACGAGCAGCTCCGCTCGACGGTCCTCGTCCCGTTCGGCGTCGCTCTCCTGCTGCTGCCGGCGCTGTTCTACTGGTTCTCCGCCGCCGAGGCGGTCGCCGGCGTCGCGGGGCTGCTCGGAGCCGCGCTGCTGTACAAGGGCCTCGCGATCGACCGGTTCGTCGCGGGGATGCCGGAGCGGGTCCGGGAGGCGCTGTACGCCGGCCAGGTGTCGATCGTGACCTACGTCGTCGCCGGCGGGCTCGCCTTGGTGGGCGGGTTCTTCGGCGTGCTGGCGGCCTCGGAGCTCGGGAGCGCCCCCCGGCTCGTGGAGGCGATGGAGTTCACCTACACCGCCATCCCGTGGTTCGCGGTCGCGGGCGTCACCGCGGCCGTCGGGCGGCTGCTCGACGAGCTGATCCGCGACGAGGGGATCCGGACCCCCTACCTCAACCTCCCGTTCGTCATCGGGGCCGTCTCGCTCGTCGTCCGCGGGTTCGCGGGCTACTTCCTCGCGCAGGAGGCGGTGATCGACCCGTTCGACCCGATCGGCGTCGGCGTGACTCCCGTCCAGCGGCTCGCGGGGTTCATCGTCGCGGGGATCGTCGTCTCGCTCGTCGGCGTCAAGCTCGCGAGCGACGTGGGCACGGAGACGCTGGAGGACGTCATCGACGCGGACCGGGAGACGGACGGGAACTGAGCGACGCGGGCGCGACCGCGCTCGTCGGCGGTCTCCCCGCCCCGACCGCGCCTATTCCCGCGGTCTCCCCACCCCGACCGCGCCCCTTTTGTCGGTCGCGGCCGCGTGAGCGCCCATGGACGTGTACGGACTGATCGGGAACCCGGTCGAGCACTCGCTGTCGCCGCCGCTCCACGAGGCCGGCTACGAGGCGCTCGGGATCGACGCGCGCTACGTCACCTTCGAGCCGGACGCCGACGCGGCGGCCGCGGCGGTCGCGGGCGCCGCCGACCTCGGCGTGGCCGGGCTCAACGTCACGGTGCCGTTCAAGCGCGACATCCTCGACGCGGTCGACGCCGCGCCCCTCGCCGAGCGCATCGGGGCGGTCAACACGGTCGACTTCGGCCCGGTGCGCGACGGCGACGCCGACCGCCCCCGCGGCCACAACACCGACGCGGCGGGCGTGCAGCGCGCCTTCGCGCGCCACGACGTGGAACTGGACGGGAGGGAAGCGCTCGTCGTCGGCGCCGGCGGCGCCGGACGCGCGGCGGCGTTCGCGCTGGCCGACGCGGGCGCGAGCGTCCGCGTGGCGAACCGCACCGCCGAGCGCGCCGTCTCGCTGGCGGAGGCGGTCCCCGGCGCGACCGGCGGCGGCCTCGGCGACCTCGGCGAGCGCGTCGCCGGCGCGGACGTGCTGGTCAACGCGACGAGCGTCGGGATGGAGGCCCCCGGGGAGACGCCGGTGCCCGCGGAACACCTCCACGGCGACCTCGCGGTGCTCGACGCGGTGTACGCGCCGATCGAGACGCGGCTCCTGCGGGAGGCCGCCGAGGCGGGCGCGACGACGGTCGACGGCGCGTGGATGCTGCTGTTCCAGGGCGTCGAGGCGTTCGAGATCTGGACCGGCCGGGAGGCGCCCGTCGACGCGATGAACGCGGCGCTGCGGGCGGAGCTGGAGTAGGGTCCGGAGCGGTCCGAGAGGCGCTAGACGAGTCCGGGCGTCGCCAGCAGCCCGGCGGTGACGACGAGGGCCGCGGAGAGCCCGGCGGCGCCGTAGAGGAACGGCTTCGCGTCGCGGGCGGGCTCGCGGAGCTTGCCGGCGTCGAGCCCGTCGGCCAGCTTCCCGCTCGCGACCTCGACGAGCCCGGTGATCAGGAACCAGAGCGCGATCATCGTCAGCACGAGGTGACCGCGACCGGTCCCGGTGAGCGACTCGAACGTGTACAGCGTCCCGGCCATGTGGCCGCCGGAGGCGAGGAACGCGAGGGCGGCGATCCGGGTGATCCACCGGAGGCGGCCGACGATCGACCCGAGGGCGTCGCCGTCGACGTCGCCGCGCAGCGCCGGCGGGAGCACCGCGAGGGCGACGAACAGGACGCTGCCGGTCCAGAGGACCGCGAAGCCGACGTGGACCGACCACATGACCGGGTTAACGAGATTCATACCCGTCGGATGGACCGACGTTACTTATAAACCGGCGAGACGGGCGCCCGGCGGAGCTCGGCGACCCACCGAACTCGGGGGCGGTCGGCGGCGAGGGTTTTTAAATATCCCACGGGCGTATGCCCCGTCGATGGCCCTACTGCAGAAGATCAAGGAGAAGCTCGGGTTCGGGACCGGTCGCGCCGAGCGCGACGAGACGGAGGCGGAAGTGACCGTCGAGAGCGACCCGACGGCCGAGGCGGACGCCGAGAGCGACCCCGGGGACGCGGAGTCCGCCGCCGCCGGGACCGAGGCGGCGGCCTCCACGGAGTCACTGGTCGACGGGGAGCCGGACGCGGGAGACGGCGAGAGCGAAGGCGGCGACGCGGACGGAGGCGACGCGGACAGCGCCGGGACCGACGACACCGCCGCCGAGCAGGCCGAGGCCGCCGACGCCGGGGCGGACGACGTCGCCGTCGACGCCGACGACGTCGGCACCGACGTCGAGGAGATCAAGGGGATCGGTCCGGCCTACGCCGAGCGGCTCGCCGAGATCGGGATCGACAGCGTCGAGGACCTCGCGGCCGCCGACCCGGAGGCGGTCGCCGAGGGCACGAGCGTCGGCGAGAGCCGCGCCGCGACGTGGATCGAGCGCGCGAGCGAGTTCTGAGGCCGACGGTCCCGACCGCCTCCGAGACCCCCGACCGCAACTGTTTCGTCGCGCCCGCCGAACCGACCCACATGCAGCGATCGGTACACACCGACCGGGACCGCTTCCGCGAGGTCGCCGCCGCGGCGCCCGCGGGGGCCCGGGTCCCGGTCGAGCGCCGGGTCGCCGTCGACGATCCCTTCGCGGCCTACCGCCGGGCCCGCGACGGTCCCGGCGGCTTCTGTTACGAGACCACCGGCGGGCAGGCCGGGTGGGGCTACTTCGGGGTCGACCCAATCGAGCGGCTGACCGCCTCGGGCGACGCGGCCGTCGCCGGGGCCGCCGAGGGGTCCGCGGGCGACTACCGGCGCCCGAGCCCGACGCTCGCGGCGCTCCAGGGGCTCCTCGACGGGGAGGCCCTCGCGCGCGGCGACTGCGAGGTCCCGTACCCCTGCGGCGCGTTCGGCTGGCTCTCCTACGACGTCGCCCGCGAGCTGGAGTCGCTCCCGGCGCCCGCGCCGGCGGGGCCGGGCGCGGTCGACGACCGGGGCCTCCCTCGGCTTCAGGTCGGCGTCTTCGACCGGGTCGCGGCGTGGGAGCGTCCGGTCGCCGATAATACCGAAGGGGGCACCGACGACCCCCCCGTCACGCTCCGCGTGACCGCCTGCCCCCGGGTTCCCGAGGGGCTCGGCGACTCGGACGCCGACCGCGACGCCCTCGACGCGCTGTTCGACGCGGGGGCGGCGCGGGCCGGCGACCTGATCAACCGGATCGAGACCGGGGACCCGGGCGTCGGCCCCGCCCCCGACCCCGACGCCGCGACGGCGACCTTCGAGAGCGACGTCGGCCGCGAGGGGTACGCCGAGGCGGTCCGCCGGGTGAAGGCGTACGTCCGCGACGGCGACACCTTCCAGGCGAACGTGTCGCAGCGCCTCCGGGCCCCGGCCGCGGTCCACCCGGTGGAGGCGTACGACGCGCTCCGGGCGGTGAACCCGGCGCCGTACTCCGGCCTGATCGAGTTCTCGCGGGAGGGGGAACCGGACGGGAGCAAGGGGGAACCGGACGGGAGCGAGGGCGGCGACGCCCCCGTCGGCGTCGACCTCGTGAGCGCGAGCCCGGAGCTCCTGTTGGAGCGCATTCCGACCGACGACTCCGAGCGCGGCGCTCGCCTCGTGACGGAGCCTATCGCCGGGACGCGACCGCGCGGGGCGACCCCCGACGAGGACGCGGCGCTGGAGGCCGAGCTGACCGGCGACGCGAAGGAGCGCGCGGAGCACGCGATGCTCGTCGACCTAGAGCGCAACGACCTCGGGAAGGTCTCGCGGTTCGGCACGGTCGACGTCGCGGAGTACCGCCGCGTCGACCGGTACAGCGAGGTGATGCACCTCGTGAGCCTGATCGAGGGCGAGGCGCGCCCGGACGTGGGGGTCGCCGACGCGGTCGCGGCGTGTTTCCCCGGCGGGACGATCACGGGCGCGCCCAAGCCGCGGACGATGGAGATCATCGACGAGCTGGAGGCGACGCGTCGGGGGCCGTACACCGGCTCGATGCTCGCCGCGGGGTTCGACGGCCGCGCGACGCTGAACATCGTCATCCGCACCTTGGTCCGGCACGCCGCGGAGTACCACCTGCGCGTCGGCGCCGGGATCGTCCACGACTCCGAACCCGACGCGGAGTACGAGGAGACGCTCGCGAAGGCGCGCGCGCTCGTGACCGCCATCGACGAGGCGCTCGCGGCGGGCGGGATTGCCGTCGGCGGGCCCGGGGCCGCGAGCGACCCGGAGGAGCCGGAGGCGAGCGATGACTGACGCGGCGGCCCCGGAGGGGAGGCGCGCCGACGGCGCCGGGGCGGACGCGGCCGGCGACGCCGCGGCCGGCTGGCGGGCCGGCGCCGGCGACGCCGAGGCCCGGGTGCTCGTCGTCGACAACTACGACTCGTTCGCGTACAACCTCGTCCAGTACGTGGGCGAGGTCGCCGGCGCGGTCGCGGTGCGGCGGAACGACGCGGTCGACCTCGACGGGATCCGCGCGCTCGACCCCGACGGCGTCGTCGTCTCGCCGGGGCCGGGCACCCCGGCCGAGGCGGGCGTCTCCACGGCCGTCTTCGACCTCGATCTCCCGGTGCTCGGCGTCTGTCTCGGCCACCAGGCGCTGTGTGCGAACCGCGGGAGCCGGGTCGGTCACGCCCCGGAGGTCGTCCACGGGAAGCCGTCGGCGATCACCCACGACGGGTCGGGCGTGTTCGCCGGGCTCCCCGACCGGCTCCGCGTCGGGCGGTACCACTCGCTGTGCGTCGAGCGCGACGACCTCCCCGACGAGCTCGTCGAGACGGCCCGCACGGACGAGGAGCGCGAGGTCGTGATGGGCGTGCGTCACCGCGAGCGACCCCATATCGGCGTGCAGTTCCACCCCGAGAGCATCCTCACGCCGCGGGGGAAGGCGATGGTGGCGAACTTCGCGGAGGTGTGCGAGGCGCATGAGTGAGGGATCGAGCGAGGGCGGCGCGGGCGACGAACCGCCCGGGAGCGACGCGGGCGAGGAGCTCCGGTACCACGTCGACGGCGAGCTCGCGCCCGCGAGCGAGGCGACCGTCTCGGTCGAGGACCGCGGGTTCGCCTACGGCGACGCCGCCTTCGAGACGATGCGCGCGTACGGCGGCGACGTCTTCCGATGGGACGCCCACGCCGCGCGGCTCGCCGACACCTGCGACGCCCTCGGGCTCGACCACGGTCTCGCCGACGCCGACCTGAGGGCCCGGGTCGACGAGACGCTCGCCGCGAACGGCCTCGCGGACGCCTACCTGAAACTCTCGGTCACCCGCGGGGTCCAGCCCGGCACGCTCGACCCGACGCCCGAGGTGGACCCGACCGTCGTCGTGATCGCGAAGCCGCTCCCCCGCGGCGGCGTCGACTCGGAGCCGGTCCACGGCGGGCCGGCCGCGCTCCAGACGACGAAGACCCGCAAGCCGTCCCCGCGGGCGCTCCCGGCCGGCGCGAAGACGCACAACTACCTCAACGGGATCTTGGCCCGGCTGGAGCTCCGGGTGACCGGCGCCGACGAGGCGCTCATGCTCGACCCCGACGGCAACGTCGCCGAGGGGGCGACCGCGAACCTCTTCTTCGCCGACGGTGCGGCCCTCAAGACGCCCTCCCTCGACGGTCCGATCCTCCCCGGCGTCACCCGGCGCACCGTGATCGAGATCGCCGAGGAAGAGGGGATCCCGGTGGAGGAGGGGACGTACGCGCCCGACGCGGTCCGCGGGGCCGACGAGGTCTTCCTCACCAACTCGACGTGGGAGATCCGCCCGGTCGAGACGGTCGACGGCCTCGCGGTCGACGGGGAGGGGGACGGCGTCGAAGGCCCCCTGACCACCCTGCTCTCGCGGCTGTTCGACCGACGGATAGAGGAGCGGTACTACGACGGCGAGCGGCTGTGAGTCGACGAGGGTTATTTATAAATGAACGTGCGGTGGCGCGTGCCTGCGAGGCCGCCCCGCGGCCGAGCAGCACCGCGCGAGGGAGTCGGTGGTCCGGAGCGAAGCGGAGGACCACCGACGAGGCTGGGGAGGCGTGAGGTGCGGTGCGGTCGCGGTCGGGTGGGACTCAAAGGGGCAGTCGCGAGGACGGCGCAGGCGACGCAAGCACCGTAAGGAGCGAACGAAGTGAGCGACTGAGGAGCGCAGCGAGCGTGCGCCGTCCTCGCGGCTGGGGCTTTGGAGGTGTTCACCAATGATCCGGGATCAACTGCCTATAGGCGAACGGCTGGGGCTTTGGAGGTGTTAACCGCCGTTCTTCAGTCAATCACTTATAAACGAGCGACTGAGATCGTGGCCGCCCTCACCGACTCGCCGATACCGACCCAACCGATCAAAAATCGAACGGAAACGACGTACTACCGCCACTCGTCGCGCGTCACGCAGTCCGCCTCTCGGACCGTGATCCAGCGCGTCGTCCGCTCGTCGGGATCGCGGTCCCGCTCGAAGAACGTCACCTCACCCTCACCCGAGCCGCCGTCGGTCCGCTTACAGACGAGCTCCGGGCGCTCGGCACGGACGCGCGTCGGTGACGTGGACATACGTCGCGATTCGTTTCCGATCGAATAATAAGTATTGGTTTTCGGTCGCGATCGGCGGAACAACCGTCATCGATACCGGAAATTAACCGATCCCCGAGTGAATCCACGGACCCGACTCGGGCCCCTATGACAAAAGCGGCACGGCCGGGCTCACAGCCGGACGGGAACGCCGCGCTCGTCGAGGTACGCCTTCGTCTCCTCGATGGAGTAGTCGCCGAAGTGGAAGATCGAGGCGGCGAGCCCCGCGTCGGCGTTCGCCTCGGTGAACACCTCGTACATGTCCTCGGGCGCGCCGCAGCCGGAGGAGGCGATGACGGGCGTCGAGACGGCGTCGCACACCGCCGTCATCAGCGGAATGTCGTAGCCGTCCTTCGTCCCGTCCTTGTCGATGGAGTTGACGAACAGCTCGCCCGCGCCGCGCGCCTCGGCCTCCTGCGCCCACGAGACGGCGTCGATCCCGGTACCCTCGCGGCCGCCCTTCTTCGTGCACTCGAACCACACCGTCTCGCCGTCCTCGTCCTCGTAGAAGTGGTCGCCCGCGTCGTCGTACCGGCGGCGCGCGTCGACCGAGATGACGATGCACTGGCTGCCGAACGCCGCGGCGCCCTCCTCGATGAGCTCGGGGCGTTCGAGGGCGCCGGTCGTGATCGACACCTTGTCCGCGCCGGCGCGGAGCGTCTCCTTGATGTCGGCCTTTGTGCGGATGCCGCCGCCGACGGTGAGGGGGATGAAACACTCGTCGGCGACCGCGTTGACGACGTCGAGCATCGTCTCGCGGCCCTCCGCGCTCGCGGTGATGTCGAGGAAGACGAACTCGTCTGCGCCGGCGGCGTTGTACTTCTTCGCCAGCTCGACGGGATCGCCGGTGTACTCCAGGTTCTCGAAGTTGACGCCCGTGTACACCGCCGCGTCCCCGTCGTCGTCGAGGTCGACGTCGATACAGGGGATGATCCGCTTCGTGAGTCCCATTCGTTACCGGCCGTAGGCGACCCCGGTGGTTAAAGGACGCGGGGACGGGCGGACGGCCCGGGCCGCCCGCCCGTCACTCCTCCCGCTCCCGTCGGTCGTACTTCGCGACGGCGCGGTCGGCGCGCTTCGAGAGCCCGTTCGGGTTCCGGGCCGGGCTCCGGTCGCGGCCGCGGGCGACGAGGCCGTCCGAGCTCCCGCCGGCGAGCCCGACGAGCACGTCGCGGCCGGTCGCGACCCACCGCGAGGGCGTCGACTCGCCGCGGACCACGTCGGCGGCCGCACCGAGCGCGTCCGTCGCGGCGTGCGAGCCGACCCGCGCCGCCACCGTCGGCCGGACCCCGTAGTTCTTCAGCAGTCGGTACGCGAGCGCCCGGTACTTCCAGCCCCACTCGCGGGCGCTGCGCCCGCCGTCGGCGGCGGCCGGGGTCGGCAGCTCCTTTGTCGCGGCGAGGTCGTCGCGCCACGCGACCTCGCGGTCCATCCGCGCGAGCCGGTGGGCCGCGTCGCGCGCGCCGCCGGTCCGGAGGTACTCGTCGAAGCCGTCGAGGTCCCGGAGCGTCTCCCGCCTGAAGGCGACGTTCCCGCCCGCGAAGTAGGTGACGTCGCGGCCCGCGATCGTTCGGCGTTCGGGGCCCGAGTCGCCCTCGGCGGCGTCGCCCTCGGCGGCGTCGCCCTCGGCGGCGGCGTCGACCGCCTCACCGTCGGCGGCGTCCCCGGCCGCGCGGGACGGTTCGATCGGCGTCACCGGTCCCGTCACCGCGTCGGCGGCGGCGAGCCCGGACCGGACCGCGTCGAGCCACCCCTCGCCGATCCGGTTGTCGTAGTCGACCAGGGCGACCGCGTCGCCGGTCGCGACCTCGATGCCGGCGTTGCGGGCGACGTTGACCGTGCGGTCCGAGACCTCCACGAGCACGTCGACGTCGTCGCGGTCGCGCACCATCCCGGTCGTCCCGTCCGCGGAGGGGCCGTTGGCGACGATCACCTCAGACTCGGGGGCGTGCGTCGCCAGCGCGTCGAGACAGGCGGCCAGCCGGTCCCGCCCGTTGAGGGTCGGTACGACGACCGAGAGCTCCATACGTCCGGGTATCGGGGCGAGGGATTAAAAAGGGCTCCGTGCGGTTCGGTCGGCGTTCCGGTTACGTCGTCAGGTAGTAGACCTGCTTGCGGGCGTCCTTGAAGCTGTAGCGGGAGTCGACGAGCCCCTCCTCCTCCAGGCGGTTGAGCGCGTAGCGGACGGTGCGGTCGGGGAGGAGCGACTCCTCGGCGAGGCCGCCCTGCGAGAGGGGCGAGTCGCCCTCCAGTACCTTGGCGACGAGCTTGGCGCTCGGGGGGAGTTCGCGCAAGCGGTCGCGGTACTCGCTCTCAGAGAGGCGGTCCTGGTCGGCGGTCTCCGCTGGACTGGTACTCATAACGCGGTGAACTATTCGCTTATTGGTAAAGGTTAGCTACATATTGGGGAATCCGATTGGGATAATATAATGTGTTAATATCACGTCTCGGTCCGGGCGCTTCGTTCCGGTCCGGGCGTCTGGTTCCGCTCAGAACGCCTCGTCTCGATCGGTCGGCAAAGCGTCGACCGAGACCGGCCCGTCCGGAATCGACCCGATAAGGGGGCGACGACCCGGTCGAGTCGCGGGAGGGGGACGCGGCCGCGACCCTCGGATCGCGTCCCCGTCCCCGACCGCATCCAGTACGGTTTTGTCGGTCGGGCGTGCAGTACGGACAACGTGAAGGGACAGGACTGGTACCAGGCCGACGAGGTCGCGGAGGAGTACGAGGACGTCCGATTCTCGGGCGGCGGAGAGCTCATCGATCGGCGCGAGAAGGAGGCGGTCCTCTCGGCGCTCGGGCCGATCGAGGAGGGACACCGCGTGCTGGAAGTCGCCTGCGGCACCGGTCGGTTCACCACCATGTTGGCGGACCAGGGCGCCGACATCGTCGGGCTCGACATCTCCCGGGAGATGCTCGAACAGGGCCGCGAGAAGGCGGCCGAGGCGGGGCTGTCCGACACCGTCGAGTTCGTGCGCGGCGACGCCTCCCGGCTCCCGTTCCCGGACGACCACTTCGACACGGTGGTCGCGATGCGCTTCTTCCACCTGATGGACGACCCGGTCCCGTTCGCCCGCGAGCTGCGCCGCGTCAGCGCGAACCGGGTGTTCTTCGACACGTTCAACAGCCGCAGCCTCCGGACGCTGTACACCTGGCTGCTCCCGATGGGCTCCCGGCTCTACTCCGAGCGGCAGGTCGTCGACATGCTGCGCGCGGCGGACCTCACCCTCGCCGGCGAGGAGCACGACTTCGTCCTGCCGTACGGCTTCTACCGCGAGCTCCCCGGTCCCGTCGCGAAGCCCTTCCGCGTCCTCGACGAGCTCGTCGGCGACACGGTTCCGGGCGACTACGTCGCCTCCGTCTCCTACTGGGACGCCCGCGTCCCGGCCGACGGCGACGACTGAGCGACCGCCGGCGCCTCGGGCACCTCCGATTCGGACGCGCCCGCGCGCCTCAGTACGTGTGGACGACCTCGCCGCACCGCAGGCACTCGATCGTGTCGCTCCGGAACAGCCGCTCCTTCTTCTCCGTCGGGCCGTTACACTCCGGACAGACGCCGAGGTTCCGCCCGTCGGCGACGCGGGCCGAGAGGTCGAGGAACCGGCCCTCCAGCTTCTCGATCTGTTCGGACTGCTCCTCGACCACGGACTCCAGCTCCTCGATGGTCTCCTCGCGCTCCTCCAGCGCCGACGAGAGCTCCTCCACGCGGTCCTCGTACGCGTCGAGCGCCTCCATGTCGAGCGCCGTCGCCTCCGTCTCGGTCTCGCGCTCCGTCGTTTCCTCGGTCTCGTCCGTCGTTTCGGTCTCCGTCTCGGTCTCTTCGTTCGCCATACGGGCACTACGAACGCCAGGATGGTTTAGTTTCGGGTCACCAGTAAGGCACCGACCCCCCACCTGACGAGCGATCGACCCGAAACCCGCGCCGTACCGGGCCATCGAGCGCCGATCCCGCGTCTCGAACGCCGTCTCCGGGATCCGACCCGGGCCGGGAGTCGGCGGGTCGCCGCCGCGACGCGCGAGGCCATACCTTACTATGCTGTGTCGAAGTTGAATATACTATACCACAAACACAGATTTGCGTATGGATCCGACAGTACTACAGGCAGGGTTCGACGTCCTCGGGGACGGTCGGCCCGAAACGCTGTGGCTGGGTATCGGGACGCTATTCATGCTTATCGGGACCTTCTATTTCATCGTCAAGGGCTGGGGGGTCACCGATAAGGACGCTCGCGAGTACTACGCGATCACGATCCTCGTGCCGGGCATCGCGTCGGCCGCGTACCTGTCGATGTTCTTCGGCGTCGGGCTGACCGAGGTCGAAGTCGTCGGCCGCGGCACGCTCGAAATCTACTACGCCCGGTACGCCGACTGGCTGTTCACCACGCCGCTGCTCCTGCTCGACCTCGCGCTGCTCGCGAAGGTCGACCGGGTCAGCATCGGCACGCTCATCGGCGTCGACGCGCTGATGATCGTCACCGGCCTCATCGGTGCGCTGTCGAAGACGATGCTCGCGCGGTACTCCTGGTGGCTGTTCAGCACGATCTGCATGATTATCGTGCTGTACTACCTCGCCACGAGCCTCCGCAGTGCGGCGAAGGCGCGCGGGCCCGAGGTCGCGAGTACGTTCAACACGCTGACCGCGTTGGTCCTCGTCCTCTGGACGGCCTACCCGATCCTGTGGATCGTCGGCACCGAGGGCGCCGGCGTCGTCGGCCTCGGCATCGAGACCCTCCTGTTCATGGTTCTCGACGTGACGGCCAAGGTTGGCTTCGGGTTCGTCCTCCTGCGCAGCCGCGCCATCATGGGCGACGCCGAGGCGCCGGAGCCGTCCGCCGGCGAGGCGTCGGCCGCCGACTAAGCGCTCCCGACCTCTCGCGTCGGCTGTCGAATAGCGGTTCATTTTTTACACTCATACACAATACATGTCCAACGAACCAACCGAAACCGTCGCCGTACTGAACATCACGTCGGTCATCGGGATCGTCGTCTGTTTCGCCGCCGCCGCCGCCGCGCTGTTCGCGCTGCCGACGCTGGAACGTCAGGGGATCAGCTTCGAAACCGCGTTCTGGATGGTCTCGGCGGTCGAACTGGTCACGGTGCTCGGGATCATCTACTTCATTCTTAACCTCCACGAGGAGCGCGGGTAGGTAGATCTCGGATCGCCGCCGTCGGCTCCCCGCTCAGTCCTGCGGCGTCGCCGTCCGCTCGCCGGGCTCGTCGACCGAGGGCGCGGTCTCGGCGAGCGCGCGCTCGAAGTGGTCGACGTCGACCGCGATCGCCTCGCTCGGCCCGTCGGCGCCGCCGCTTTCGTCGACGATCGTCTCCTCGATGGCGAGCATCGCGGCCTCGCGGACCAGGGCGGCGAGGTCGCCGCCGCTGTACCCCGCGGTCCGCGCCGCCAGCGCGTCGAGGTCGACCGCGGCGGTCGTCGGCGTGTTCCGGGTGTGAATCGCGAGGATCTCGCGGCGCGCCGCCTCGTCGGGTAAGGGAGTCTCGACGGCCTTCTCGATCCGTCCCGGCCGCAGGAGCGCCTCGTCGATCGAATCGGGGCGGTTGGTCGCCGCGACGACGACGACGTCCGTCAGGGGTTCGAGCCCGTCGAGCTCCGTCAGCAGCTGGGAGACGACGCGCTCGCCGGCGCCGGTGTCGTCGCCGCGCCGCTTCGGGGAGATGGCGTCGACCTCGTCGAAGAAGACGACCGCCGGCGCGTTCTCCCGCGCCGTCGCGA
Organism: Halorubrum rutilum; assembly: GCF_042665015.1. GTDB lineage: Archaea > Halobacteriota > Halobacteria > Halobacteriales > Haloferacaceae > Halorubrum > Halorubrum rutilum. The sequence continues at coordinate 35,741 of NZ_JBHTBL010000008.1, forward strand.
ACAGGTCGCGCACCGCCTGCTCGCTCGCCCCGACGTACCGGTTCAGCAGCTCCGGCCCGTTCACCGAGATGAAGTTCGCGTCGCTGAGGCTGGCGGCGGCCCGCGCGAGCAGCGTCTTGCCGGTGCCGGGCGGCCCGTACAGCAGCACGCCGGAGGGCGGCTCGATGCCGGCGCGCTCGAAGCGGTCGGCGTACTCCAGCGGCCAGTACACCGCGCGGACGATCTCGCGTTTCGCGGCCTCCAGCCCGCCGACCTCGTCCCACGAGACCGACGGGACGTCGACGGCGACGTCCCGGAGTCCCCCGGGCTCGATCGACTCCATCGCGGCGTCGAGGTCGGCCTGCCGGACCGCGGTCCGGCCGTCGCGGCGCACCGCCCGCTCCAGCGCGGCGTCGACGAGCACCGCGACGTCGGCGAGGACGAACCCGTTGATCCGGGCCGCCGTCGCCGCGAAGTCGACGTCCATCGCGAGCGGGACGTCGCGGGCGACGCTCTCGAGCGCCGCCTCCCGGTCCGCGACGCTCAGCGGGGCGAGCTCGACCTCGCGGTCGAACCGCCCGCCGCGCCGCAGCGACTCGGGGACGCGCTCGGCGTCCGTGGTCACGCCGACGACGACCGTCCCGTCCCCGTCCCGCAGCTCGTCGAGCGTCTCGCGGAGGCGGTCGCCGAGCGTCGCGGCAGCGCCGTCGTCGCCGAGGACCTCCAGGTCGTCGAGGAGGACCACCGCCCGGTCGGCGTCGCTCGCGGCGTCGACGACGCGGTCGAGCCGCCGGTCGCGGTCGCCCGCGCCCTCGCCGCGGAGCCGCGCGGCCGAGGCCCTGACGAGGGTCGCGTCGACCGCGGCCGCGACCCCCTCGACGAGCGTCGTCTTCCCGGCCCCGCGCGGCCCTTCGAGCAGGAGCCCGAGCGTCGTCGGCCGGCCGGCCGCCGCGAACGACTCGCGCCCGTCGAGCCGGGTCGCGGTCGCCTCGCGGAGCTCCCGGAACGTCGCCGCGGGGACGACGTCGCCCGCGTCGGGGAGGTCGGGATCGTCGACGACCGCCGCCGTCCCCTCGTCGGTCGTCACGTCGATCTCGGTCTCCTCGCCGACGATCCCGGGCGAGGACGGCGTCACCTCTCCGACGACGAACGTCAGCGTCAGCGCGCCGCCGAGCAGCGTCGCCTCGACCTCGTCGCCGACGGAGACGGCCGTCCCGCCCAGTCGACGCCGCAGGGCCGCCGCCGCGCGGGTGAGGTCCATCGACTCGTCGAGGCGAAGGGTGACCGTCGCGGCGGGCGCGGCGTCGACCGGTTCGACCGTCACCGTGTCGCCGACGTCGACCTCGGCGTTCCGGCGGATCGGCTCGGGGAGGCAGGCCCCGCCGGGGCCGTCGTCGACGCGCGCCGCGACCGCGGCGGTGGTCCGACCGCCGCGGACGCTCACGGTCTCGCCGGGCTCGACGCCGAGGTCCGAGAGCACCGACGCGGAGAGGCCGACGCGACGGTCGCCGACCGACGCGGGGGCGTCCGCGACCGGCAGTCGAACGCTCATGTGCGGCATGGTCGGTGGGGGCTCCGGTCCGCGGCGACGCTCGTCGACTCCATGCGATCGCGTACGCGCGGCTCGCACATAGAAGCCACGACGATTCGCGCGAGGCGCGGCGACCGCGGGTCGCGGACCGCCGCCGACGGCAGCGGCGGCAGCGTTCGCCCCGCCGCGGTCGCCTCCCCGCGCCGTCGGTCCCGGTTCTCGATTTCCCCAGACCTCAGACGGATTCCTCGACGACCTCGCCGACCGCGAAGTTTGACTTGACCTCCGTGACCTCGATCTTCACCCGTTCGCCGACCTCCGTGTCGGGGACGATGATCACGTAGCCGCGCTCGACGCGGGCGATCCCGTCGCCCTGCTTGCCCAGATCCTCGATCTCGACGTACCGCATCTCGCCCGGCTCGACCGGGGGCTGCGGCCCGTCGTCGGCGCGAGAGGCGGAGACGTCGGCGCCCCCGCCGGTCTCGTCGTCGACCTTGGCCCCCGACCGGGAGACGAGCGCGACCCGATACGTCTCGCCGGGCTCCAGCGATCCGGTCTCGATCTCGCGGCGCGGGACGTCGACGACGTACTCGCCGTCGACCTCGCGGACGTCGGCGCTGAACAGACAGAGGAGCTTCTCTGAGATCTCCATAGTAGACTCCACCCGTACGTGGCGACGGACCAGTATAGTTGTACCGCCGCCGGTGGGCAACGCCTTTCTCTCGGCCCGCCGAACCGGCGCCCATGAGCGACATCGACTTCCGCTACGGCGCCGTCTCGCCCCCGATCGTGACCCCCTTCGACGCCGACGGGGACGTCGACGCCGAGGCGCTGGCGAGCCACGTCTCGACCCTCGTCGACGCCGGCCTCGACGGGATGGTCCCCTGCGGGACCACCGGCGAGTTCGCCAGCCTCACCGACGCGGAGCGCCGGACCGTCGTCGAGACGGTGGTCGAGGCGGCCGACGGAGACGTCCCGGTGATCGCGGGCGCGGCGGACACGACCGTCTCCGGCGCCCTCGACCGGCTCCGCGCCGCCGACGCCGCCGGCGCGGACGCGGGGCTGATCACGCTCCCGTACTACCACACCTCGACGGCGCCGGCGGGCCAGCGGGCGTTCCTCGACGCGGTCGCCGACGGGACGCCCCTGCCGCTGTTCCTCTACGACATCCCGTCGACGGTCGGCGAGCCGATAGACCCCGACGTCCTCGCCGCGGTCGCCGAGCGCGAGTCGGTCGTCGGGCTGAAGGACACCAGCGGGGATATCTCCGCGGTGGACGCGGCCGTCGACCGGACCCCCGACGAGTTCACCGTCGTCCAGGGCGTCGACGCCCTGCTGTATCCGAGCGCGTCGCTCGGCGTCGACGGCGGGATCAACGCCCTCTCGCAGGTGATCCCGGAGGCCTTCGTCGCCCTCGGCGAGGCGCTCCGCGCCGGCGACGACGAGCGCGCGCTGACGCTCCACCGCCGGGCGATCGCCCCCCTCTTCGAGCGGTGCGGGGACCACGGGTTCGCGCCCGCGACGAAGGTCGCGGCCGCGCACCGCGGGTTCGTCCCGGATCCGAGGGTCCGGCCGCCGCTCACGCTCCCCGACGAGGCGGCGCGCGAGGCGATCGCCGCCGACGTCGACGCGGCGCTCGACGTCGTTCGGGAATAAGCGGGCGCAGTCCCGCGATCAGTCCCCGTCGACCGGCGTCCCGTCGGCCTCCTTCGGCCCCTCCGAGTCGAAGACGACGACGTCGCCGTCGGCGCGCTCGCTCGCCGCCGGGTCGTAGCTGTCGCGGACCCCGATCGCCTCCGCCAGCTCGCGGACCGCGCGCTCCTTCAGCGACGCGGCCAGCGCCTCGGCGTCCTCGCGGGAGACCTCGCGGCCGAGCCCCTCGCACTCGTGGGCGCGGACGATCCCGGCCTCGTCGACCGCCTCGCCCATGGGCTGGCTCGTCCCCTCCAAGGCGACGCTGAACGGGTAGGTTCGGCAGATGAGCGGCCGGGCGTCGTGAACCGTACAGGCGCCCTCCCCGTCCGCCTCCTCGTAGAAGGTGCAGTCGCCGCAGTCGTCGGTCGCGAGCGCCCACTCGAACGTCTCGCCCGTTGGCTCGCCGTCGTCGCCCTCGGAGAGCCCGAACGGCATTGGGCGGGCAACGTCGCGCCAGTCGTACGACTCGCCGAACCGGTCCTCGGCCGCGGCGGCGACCTCGCGGACCTCGTCCGGGAAGACGGTGGCCGTGTGGGGCTCGCGGTCGGGTGCCTCGGACCCTTCGCCGTGACAATCGTCCTCACCGCCCTCGTCGACCCCTTCCCCCGCCGGCGCGCCGCCGGGCTCGTCAGGGGCGTAGCCGGTACAGCAGCCGCCGCAGCGCGTGCACTCGAAGCCGATCGCCTCGATCGCGTCGGCGAGGTCGTCGACGGCGAGGTCGCGGGCGCGCGAGAGCTCGGCTTCGAGCGGTTCCATGCGCGTCGCTTGCGGCGCGGTCGGGTTAACCTCGTCCCTTCGCGGGGCGGGCGGGAGGTCTCCGAGGGCCGCGAGCCGCCCGCCCGCCGAAGGAGCGAAGTGCGACCGCTCCCTATCGGACGGGCGTGAAGGAGTACGAGCGGAAGGGCCTCCTCGAACGGGTGAACCGCGAGGCCGCGACGGTGGGCGCGGACATCCCCGAGGAGATCGAGGTGCAGGGGGAGCCGATCGAGCTGCAGTCGTTCGTCTTCGAGATCAAGCGGCGCGACTCGATCCCCCCCGGCGAGCGCGACCGCGTCGAGCGCGCGAAGCGGAACCTCCGCCGGGAGCGGTTGGACCGGCTCGAACCGATCGAGGAGAACGAGGTGAGCTACGAGCGCGGCGAGGAGCTCGCGGCGTCGATCATCGGTATCGACCGCGCGCTCGACGCCTTGGAGGGCCTCAACGCGCCCGACCCGGAGACCGAGGCGGAGCGGCAGGAGGCAGCCGACCAGAAGCGCTGGATGAGCTTCCTGAAGAAGGCCCTGGGCCGCGACGACGCCGGCGGGGCGAGCGGCCGCACGCGGTTCTGACGGGACGGCGCTGACGGACGCGGCTCAGGGCGACTCGAACAGGAGCTGGTAGTCGTAGTACCGGCCCTCGTAGCGGATCCGCTCCGACCCGGACTCGGTCCATCCCGCGTCCTTGCGGACGTTGCCGTCGAGGTACGGGCGCTCCCGGAGCGTCCGGAGGACTTCCGCGTACCCGTCCGAGTACGGGTGCGACTCCTCGTACCCGCCGCGTCTGGCGGCCTCGATCACCGCCCGCGCGTCGGTCGAAAGGTCCTCGCTCTCGATCCGCGCGCCGACCGTGCGCGCCCGGAGGATCGCCTCCATCCGCTCCGGCGACTCCGCGACCGGCTCGGCGACGGCGCGGTACACGGGCTCGTGGAACCGCTCGCGGGCGACTTCGGCGCGGTAGACGGTGTCCCGGTGCAAGACGCGGTCCGGTCCGTCCGCCGCGAGCAGCTCGCTCGCGTCGATCGCCTCCGCGTCGCGGTAGACGTAGCCGCCGCGCTCCACCAGCCCGACCGGCACGCCGCCCGGGTTCCCCCGCGCCCGCGCCGCGAAGTGCGCGATCCGGACGGCGCGGCGGTCGCCCGCCGGGAGCGCCTCGCTCTCGACGGCGTCGCCGTCCCCCGCGTCGCTTCCGTTACCGTCCCCGCCGTCCTCGTCGACCTCGAACAGGCGGAGGACGGGGCGGGTCGCCGCCGCCTCGTCGACGACGACGGAGTCGAGCCGGTAGTACGTGCCGTCGTGGACGGCGTACGTCGGGTCGTCGCCCGCGGGCGGGAGCGGCGTCCGGTACTGGGCGGTGTACCGTTCCCCGTTGCGGGCGGCCGCGAACGCGGCCTCGTCCCACCGCGGGTCGGTCTCTGCGGGGTCGACGACGCCGGTGTCTCGGAGCGTCTCGCCCGCGTCGTCGAGGGTGAGCACGAGGACCTGATCGGCGGGAGTCCCGTCCGCGGGGCCGGCCGTCACCGAACCGTCGAGACAGCCGGCGACCGCGGCCGCCGCCGCGGCGAGACCCCCGGCAAGCACCCGACGCCGGGAGGGGTTCGAATCGCTCATACGCGTCGTTGGTCGGGGTCGCATAAATGGGCGGGCGTGACACAAACAGCCGTTGTGGTCTCCGGAGGCGACGCGGCCGTCGGGGCCGCAGTGAACCGAGCGCCGCGAGAACAGAGCGGCGCGTCGCCGTTCAGTTCCCGGTGAAGTCGATCCGCGAGTCGCCGCTGTCGCCGTCGCGGGTCGCGTGGCCGAGCCGGACGAACTCGTAGGCGTCGTCGGCGAGGTAGACGCCGTCGCCGTCGACGGCCACCTCGACGCCCTCCAGGACGGCGCCCTCGCAGGGACCGAAGTTGCAGTAGCCGCCGTCGGCCTCGAAGGTGGCGCCGTGCTTCTGACAGAACACCTCGCCGTCCCGGACGAACGCCCCGTCGTCCTTGTCGAGGCGCACGTCGGTCCAGTGCTGGCAGTAGTTCCGGAAGGCGCGCACCTCGCCGGCCGCCCGAGTGAGGATCGCCTCGGCCTCGGGCGTCCCGTCCGCGGCCTCGCCCACGTCGCCCTCGCCGTCGTCGACGCTCTCGGGATCGACCGGCCGCAGCGTCACGAGCAGGGTGCTGTCCTCGGGAACCTCGTCGACGGCGGCGATCCGGCGGTCCGCGTCCATACGCGTTCGTGGCCTGCGCCGGGTTTGAACGCTGTGATAGCGGCGGAAGGTCGGATCGAGGGAGCGGTGGGGTCAAAATCCCTCGTATGCGATCAGGCGCTGATCGACGGTGAATCGATTGGTATTCTCCAATAGCTTATCTATAAATGATCGACCACGGATCGGCGGTGACTACCTCCAAAGCCCCAGCCGCTCGGCCGTACGTTGTTGAGCCCGGATCGGCGGTGACTACCTCCAAAGCCCCAGCCGCTCGGCCATACGTTGTTGAGCCCGGATCGGCGGTGACTACCTCCAAAGCCCCAGCCGCGAGGACGGCGTACGCTCGCTGCGCTCCGCAGTCGCTCGCGTTGCTCGCTCCTTGCGGTGCTTTCGTCGCCTACGCCGTCCTCGCGGCTGCCCCTTTGAGTCCCGCCCGCCCGTGACCGCACCGCAACCTCACGCCTCCCCAGCCTCGCGGCTCCCTTCGGTCGCCGCGTCCCTCGCGCGTGCGGCTCGCGCCGCGTTGCGGCGCTCACCGGCACGCGCCACCGCAGTTCTACTTATAAATCCGGTCATACCCGCTCGTCGGGTATAAATAGCGAGAAAGCGCAGCGCGTCGCGTCACTCCTCGGCCGCGGCCCGCTCGGGCGAGAGGAGCCCCTCGTCGTCCAGCAGCGCGACCGTCGCCAGCCGGATCGCGTGCGGCCAGCCGAGGGGGGTCGCGCTGTCCGGCGTCCCGTCGTCGAAGAACTGCTCCGGGAGGTAGCTCGTCGGCTCGCACAGCGTTCCGCCGGGCGAGACGTGCGCGAGGAGCTCGCGGGCGCGCGCCGCGAAGCGGTCGGCCCGCGGGTCGCCGCGGCTGCGGAGGAGGACCGCGAGCTCGGCGCAGGCGTTCGCGCCCCACGCGGTCGAGACGGTCCACACCTTCTCCGAGAGCTGCCCGGCCTGCCGCCACGCGTCGCCCTCGTAGCGGATCAGTCCCGATATCTCGTCGGTCTCGCGGGCGAGCCCGTCGACGACCGTCTGCACGTGCGAGACGAGCCGGTCGAGGCGCTCCTCGTCGACGGCGCCCGCCGCGGCGTCGCCTTCGCCGTTCGCCTCGTCCGTCGCCCCGAGCGCGTCGAACGACCGGTGCGCGCTCGCCAGCGCCAGCGTCGCGGAGTCGAGCCGGTCGTCGACCGCCCCCTCGGGCGTCTCGCGGAGCGCGTAACAGCCGCGCTCGGGGACCCAGAGGTCGTCGAGCGCCTCGTACACGCGCGTCGCCTGCTCCCGGGCGTGACCGACGAGGTCGTCGGGGAGGGCGTCCGTGTCGAGGGCGGCGCCGGGAGCGGTCGCGTCGGGGCCGTCACCCGCGTCGAGGTCGCCTGCGTCGATGTCGCTCACGTCGAGGTCGTCGGCGTCGAGCCCGGCCCCGTGGAGCGCGAGCTCGCTGTACGCCTCCAGGAACGTCGCCGCGGTGTGAGCGAACCGGCCGACGCCGTCCTCCCACGCGTTCTGACAGACGACGGGGCGACCGTCGGGCTCCAGCGTCTCGTTGAGGCCGGCGAGCGCGGCGACGAGGGTCGCGTCGAGGTCGTCGACGTCCGCGCCGGCGGCCCGCGCCCGCGCGAGGTAGGCGATGACGCTCCCCGTCTGGTCGGCCTGGTAGTCCACGTCGGGGCCGTCCTCGATCCGGGCGTTCGCCCAGCCGGGCGCGAGCGCGCCGTCCCGCGGCCACACGCGGTGCGGCCACGAGCCGTCGGGGCGTTGGGTAGCGACGTACATCTCGGCCGAGCGCGCGTGCCAGTCGCCGAGCCCGAGCCCGAGCCGGTCGTCGGCGCCGAGCAGGAACGCCGAGATCTCGGCGTCGTCGCGGAACCACGTGTAGCCGTAGCCGCCGGAGGTCGCGTAGTGGGGGTCGAAGTCGGGACCGGCGATCCGGAGCCCGGACTCGGCCGAGAGCAGCGAGAGCACGCGGAGGTCGGCCACGAGCGACTCGCGGGCCGGCGCGGAGGCGGGGACCGAGGGCGTCGTCCCGTCCGCGGCCGCGGCGAGCGCGTCGACCGAGTCGAGCTCGGCGAACAGTTCGTCGAGCCGGGCGCGGGCCGCCGCACGCGTCGTCTCGGCCCGGTCGGTCAGGAGCGACGCGACCGTCGCGGCGCCGTCCTCGAACGGGACGTCGGCGATCACCTCGCCGGAGAGCCGCTCCTCGTCGCGGCGGTCGCCGTCGCGGCCGCGGGGGAGGTCGGTCGGCGACTCGTCGAGGAGCTCGTGGAACGGCGTCGGGAGCTGTCCCCGGAGGTCGGAGAAGCCGGTGGCGCTCGCGAGGAAGTCGTGCTCGTCGGCGTGGTACGCCTCGACCGCGTCGTCGTACCGGAGCTGGCCGATCCGGTCGTCGCGGCCGTCCGGCGCGAACCGGGCGTAGACGACGAGCGAGAGGGCCTCGGGGTCGACGTTCGCGTGGCCGTCTTCGCCGACATCGACCGTCGCTCGCGTGACGTGCGCGCTCCCGACCGTCGCGTCGTGACGGGTCACGGTCGCGGCGTCCGCCTCGTGGACCGTCTCGATCAGGGTCGCGTCGCCGACGTACCGCTGCTCGGTGGGGACCTCGTCGAGCCAGGCGACGTCGCCGCCCACCGCGAGGCCGATCCGCGAGCGGACCAGCCCGGTCCGCCCGGTCAGCGGGTAGCCGAAGTCGCGGAGCTCGCCGCCCTCGCCGACGTGGACCAGCCGCCCGTCGCCGCCGGAGAACCGCCCGGTCACGGTCCGCCGCTCGCCGGGGAACCGGGTGGGGTGTCCGGCGTTGCGCTTGTAGTCGTCCAGCGCGTCGCGGAGTTGCATTACGCGGCCGGACGCCCCCGCAGCGTATGAGTTTTCGGTGTCGCGACCGCTCGCGCGTTCGGCGGACGGAAACCCTCAAGCCGGGGGACGCCCGGGTACCCCCATGCACGAGCCGGGCCCCCCGCGGACGACGAGCGTCGGCGAGTCGGTCGAACTGGCGCCGCGGTCCCCGGACCCGAGCGGGACCTACGAGTGGACGGTCCGCGACGCGCCGCCCGGGAGCGCCGTCGGTCGCGGCGACGGGCCCGGGGACGAGGCGGACGGACGGGGAGACGCGGTCCTCCGCCGCGGCGCGACGGGGCGGTCGGACGCGCCGGTCGTCCGCCTCCGGCCGGACGCGCCGGGGACCTACACCCTGACGCTCGACGCGCCCGACGGGACGCACCGCCAGCGCGTGCGCGCCTTCCCGGACGAGCGCCGGGGGGTCGAACTCCGCGTTCCCGCCGCGGAGCTCCCCGTCGACGACGCCGACCGCGTCTCGCTGCTGTGGGCGCACAACGATCGGCTCCTCGGCCGCGACCGCCCCGAGCGCGACGGCGACGACTGGGTCGTCGAGACCCGCGCCCCGCCCGGCCGCCACGGGTTCGGCTTCGTCGTCGACGACGACCGGAGCACCGAGCGCGGCGGCGTCGTCGAGGTCCCCGGACCCGGACGCCCCCGCCTCTCGCTCGACGCGCGCGTCGAGGAGGGGGAAGGCGGCGAGGGCGGGGCGGGCGGCGAGAGCGACGAAGCCAGCGAGGGCGGGACGGGCGACGAGCGCGGCGAGCCGGCGGTCGTCCTGACGGCCGCGGTCGACGCGCCGCCGGCGCTGGGCGACCGCGACGAGCCGGACGGGTCCCCCGTCGACGTCGAGTTCCTCGTCGACGACCGCGACGCGCCCCCGGAGGCGGTCGCGCGGATCGAGTCGCTGGCGGACGAGACCGCGCTCGCGATCCCGATCGGCGAGCTCCCCGCCGCCGCCCTCGACGGCGACGGGCTCCGGGTCCACGCGGTCCCGCACGCGGGACGGTACGGAGCGGCCGAGACGGTGCGGATCGAGCGCGACGGCGACGCAGAGGGCCGCCCGGCGGTCGCGGTCGGGGACCCGCACGCCCCGCCCGCGTGGGCCGACGCGCCGACGGTCTACGAGGTCTTCGTCAGGTCCTTCGCGGGCGACACCCTGCCGACCACGTTCCGCGAGATCGAGCGCCGGGTGCCGTACCTGGAGAGCCTGCGCGTGGACGCGCTCTGGCTGACGCCCGTGCTCGCCTCGCCGACGGAGCACGGCTACCACGTCACCGACTACTACGAGACGGCGAGCGACCTCGGCTCGCGCGAGGCGTTCGAGTCGCTCGTCGAGCGCTGCCACGAGGCGGGGATCCGGGTGATCTTCGACCTGGTCATCAACCACACCTCCCGCGACCACCCCGCCTTCCAGCTGCACGCCGCGGGCGTCGAGGAGTACGCCGACCACTACCGGCGGACCGACGGCGCCCGCGACGTGACCGGCATCGAGTGGGCGGCGCTCGACGACGGCGACGCGCCGGAGTACTACTTCGACTGGGGGCGGATCCCGAACCTCAACTTCGACAGCCCGACCGTCCGCGCGTGGCTGCTCGACGTGGTCGACGAGTGGGCCGGCGTCGTCGACGGCTTCCGCGCCGACGTCGCGTGGGGCGTCCCGCACGGCTTCTGGAAGGAGGTCGCCGACCGCGTCCCCGACGACGTCCTCCTGCTCGACGAGACGCTCCCGCACGACCCCTTCTACGGAGAGGGGGAGTTCGACCTCCACTACGACAGCTCCCTGTACGAGGTCCTCGGCGACGTCGGCGCCGGGAGGGCGTCCGCGGACGCGATCGCCGACGCGTTCGACCGCGCCGCGTGGCTCGGCTTCGACGACCCGCGCCGCCAGATGCGCTACGTCGAGAACCACGACGAGGAGCGGTACCTCGCCGAGCACGGCCGCGACGCGCTGAAGGCCGCCGCCGCGACCGTCTTCGCGCTCCCCGGCGCGCCGATGGTCTACGCCGGCCAGGAGCGCGGCAACGAGACGTACCGCGGACCCGTGCGCTGGCACGACGGCGACAACGACCTCACCGACTTCCACCGCGACCTCGCCGCGCTCCGGGAGCGCGAACCGCTCCTCCGCGAGGGCGCCGTCGCGTTCGACGCCGCCGACGTGCGCGTCGTCGACGGCGACCCCGAGCGGGTGACCGCGTGGGTCCGGGCGGCCGCGACCGACGGCGAAGGGTCGAGCGAGGACGAGCCGGGCGGCGAGGGTGAGCGGGGCGACGACGCGCCCGCCGACGGCGACGCCCTCCTCGTCGTCGTCAACTTCGCGAGCGAGCCCGCGACCGTCGCGGTGCCGGAGGGGTTCGGGACCGACCTGTTCGGCGGGGCGGTCGTCGGAGACGGGAACCGGATCGAGGTCGACGCCGTCGCCGTCCTCGAATGAGGGATCGGCTCACTCGCGGATCGGGGCGCTCGTCAGGCCGGCGAACTCCCCGCTAGAGGCGGTGTCGACGCCGAGCCGCCAGCCGTCCGCCGCGTCGGCGACGCGCACCGCCCGCGGGGGCGACCGGTCGCCGTGCCGGCACAGTTCGAGCGCGATCGGGAGCGTCGGGAACCGGCCGTCGCGCGGGGTCAGCGCGTACCCCGACACCCGGACCGCGACGGGGTTCGCCGGCCGTCCCGGACCGTCCGCGTCGGTCGCGTAGCTCCCGACGACGCCCGCTCCCGCGAGCCGTTCGAACGCCCCCGCGACCGGGTCGGCGTCGGGCACGGCGGGGAGCCGCGACGCGGCGTCGGCCAGCACCGCGGCCTGCGCCGCCGGGTTGAGGCCGCGGCGCAGCTCGGACGCCATCGCTTCGAGGAGGCGGAGACAGAGGTCGTCCGGGTCAGATCGCTCCTCCGCGAGCGCGAAGTAGGCGTCCATGACCGCCGACTCGACCGCGTCGCGGTCGCTCGCCGAGAGCGCCTCGAACACCGCGGCCGCCGCGTCGTGACAGAACCCGACGAGCTCGCGGCCCGGGGGGCGCCCCCGGCCCGGGTCTGAGGTCCCGTCCGAGACCGGGTCGCCGCTCCCGTTCACGACCGGATCGGAGAGCGACCACGCCGCCGCCTCGGCCGCCGAGAACCGGTGGCGGTCGGCGTCGTCGCCGGGGCGACGGGCCGCGGCGTCGGGTCGACGGGAGGCGGCGTCGACGTCGAGGCTCGCGTCGGCGGAGCCGGGACCGAGCGCGTCGTCGGTCGCGTACTCCTGGCGGACGATCACGTCGTAGTACGGGACCTGCGGGTCGTACCGACGGAGCGCGTCGCGGTACTGCTCGGTGGCGCGGGCCGCGGCGCGCGCGGCGGCGCGGCTCTCGAAGCGGAGCCCGGCCGCGGGGACCGGCCGGTCGCCGTAGCGGGCGCAGACGAGCGAGTAGTCGCCGTCGGCGTCCGCGAGCGCCTCGATGTGGTCGCTGATCTCGACCAGCGTCGTCCCGATCACGTCGCGGTCACGCTCCACATGCGGTCACTCCTCCAGGCTCGGGTGCGTCTCCTGCGGGTCGGGATGCGGTTCCGCGAACCGCTCGCGGGTCGCGTCCAGCGACGCGGCCTCGCGCTCGCGGCGCTCGTCGGCGTTGATCTCCTCGCAGCCCGGCGGCACCTCGCGGCCGCGGTCGGTGAAGTACCCCTCGGGCGCCACCCAGTCGTGGTAGAACGGCGCGTCGTCGTCCTCCAGCAGCGCGACCGCGACCTCGGCCCCGTGACCGGCGCACACCGCGGCCTGGTGTGGCTTCTCCGCGAGCCGCCCCGCCGCGTACAGGCCGTCGACGCCGGTCCGGCCGCGCTCGTCGACGTCGACGTGCGCCTTCCCGCGGTCGAGGACGCCGACCCCCTCGATCCCGTCGAGGTAGCCGACCTCGTTCTTCGTCGCCGCGACGACGTGCCGCGTCCGGACCCGGTCGCCGCCGTCGGTGGTGACCGCGAATCTGGCGTCGTCCGGATCGTCGCCGCCGGCGTCGCCGTCGCCGGAATCGACGACGGCGACCCGCGTCACCCGCGCGTCGAGCCGGTCCGCGCCGGCGGTCTCGGCCTGCTCGGCGAGGAGGTCGAGCAGTCGCCGGGCGTCGACGCCGAGCGGGAATCCGGGGAAGTTCTCCAGGTGAGCGTTCCGCCGGAGGATCGACTCGCCGGCGTCGACTACGAGCGTGTCGAGCCCCTGACGCGCCGTGAAGACGGCCGCCGAGAGCCCGGCGACGCCGCCGCCGACGACGACCGCGTCGCGGTCGGCGGTCGGGTCGCCGCTCATCGGTCGACCACCCGTCGGTTCCGTCGGGGACGGTCCGCCGTCCGCTCGTGAGTCGGATCCATACCCCTCGGCGCGGGCGAGGCGACGTAGGCGCTTCGGTCCCGGGGGTCGGTCGCGGTGCGCGGTCGAGCGACCGGGGACGCCCGGCTCATCGCCGCACCCGAACCGGGTCGGCGGCGGCGATGAACGGCTCGTCGCAGTCTGTCGCCGCGAACGCGAGACCGCCGCACGCGCCGCGTTCGACCCGCCACGTCGGCAGCGCCGGGACGCCGTAGTCGGTCGGGTCGCGGTAGGTCGCCGCGACGGCCCACTCCCGGGCGCGCATCTACGAGTCCCTCCCGACGGCGTCCGCGACGCGCTCGCCGTCGATCGGCCGCGCCTCCCCCGAGAGTACCGGGTACGGACCGGTCTCGTGCCGCGGTCTAGGCCTCGAACGCGCCGTGACTGATTCGTCCGCGTCTCGTCGCATACGATTTAGGCCAGCCTAAAAGAATAAATCGGTTTCGGATCGGAGGTTCGGCCGACCGATCGCGTCACGCGTGGATCCGGGTCCGCACCGGGTTCATACCGAGAACGGGACGGATCGAACGACTGAGACGTGAGGCGACCGGCGGCGACGGGGTAGGGTACGACCGGATATCGGACGATCTCAGATTTCGTATCGCGCTATGCGATTTACTCGGCCGTGAACGCCCGAACCGTCTCGAACGAGCCGTCGGCGATGGCGGCGGCGATCCCCTCGCGATCGACGTCTCGGGGGACCTCGTGGGGGTACTTCCGGCTGAAGTAGCGCAGGAGGTTCGCGACGTCGCGTTCGAGGAACTCGCGGGCGTTCTCGTGGTCGACCGGGACCGCCTGCGGCCAGTCGAAGATCGTGACGCCGCTCTCGGCGACCGCGACGTTGTGCTCGGACATGTCGGCGTGGACCCAGCCGAGGTCGTGCGCGGTGACCAGCTCGCGGAGGACCAGGTCGAGGACCGCGGAGGCCTGCTCTGGTTCGAGCGTCGCGCGCGCGAGTTCCGCCCCGTCGAACTTGTCCATCACGATGGCGTGACGGTTGTGATCGACCGGTCGCGGCACGCTCACGTCGGGGTAGATCGCCTCCATCGCCTCGTACTCGCGCTCGGCCGCCTTGCGCGCGGTGTACATCCAAGAGACGTGGTCGCGGTCCGCGGTGTACTCGCGCTCGCGGTTCACCTCGCGGAAGTTGGTGTACCCCTCGCGGTGGTACTTCAGGGCGAGCGGCTTAAACGACTGCGCCTCGTACACGTCTCCCTCCTTGCCGAACCCCAGGGGCGAGCCCACGCCGTCGATGGTCTCGCGCTCGGCGAACGTCCGGAGCGCCAGGGCGTCGTACCCCTCGAACGTGAGCTGGTACCCCTCGTACTGGATCGTCTTCCGCTGGATCAGCTCGCGGTCGAGACACCGGTCGATCCGGTAGTCGACCTCCTCGCGCGTCAGGTCGGCGTAGTCGGGGAGCTTGTCCCGGCGGACCCACTCCGAGAACCGCATCCCCTGCTCGACGCCCGAGAGGAGATAGAAGTCCTCGGGGTCGAGCTCCGCCATGTCGCCGGCGACGTTTCGAACCATACGCCCCCTACTCCGGCGATTCCTAAAAGGGACGCGCGTTCCGCGAACGGAGCGATAAACCGTCACGCACGATAGCAAATTCGAGCACGACCCGTTCTCCCGCCCGAGCGCAACCGCTTTCGGGGCGGCGGGCGGAGGGGAGAGCATGACCGCGCCGACGGGGAACTGGCGGCTGATCCGGGAGGAGGCCCGTCCGGGGCCGATGCAGATGGCGCTCGACGAGGTGGCCGCCGAGACAGCGGCGGCCGGCGGCCCGGCGACGATTCGGACGTACCGGTGGGAGCCGAGCTGTCTCACGCTCGGCTACCGGCAGGACCCGGAGACGGTCGACCGGGCGTTCTGCGAGCGCGAGGGGATCGACGTGACCCGCCGCCAGACCGGCGGCGGCGGGATCTACCACGACGCGCGCGGGGACGTCGCCTACTCCATCGCGGTGCCCGCGGCCGACGTGCCCGGCGAGCTGCTCGACTGCTATCACCTGCTCTGCGAGCCGGTGCTCGACGCGTTCGACCGCCTCGGGATCGACGCCGACTACGTCGACGAGTCGGTGCCGGAGCTGTACCACCCCGCCTGTTACCTCCGGGGGCTCCACCCGGCGCACGACGTGGTGGCGACCGATCCGGCGGGAAGCGACGCCGGCGGCGGCGCGGCGGGACCCCGAAAGATCGCGGGCAACGCGCAGTACCGCAAGCGCGACGCCGTGATCCAGCACGGGTCGCTGACGTTCTCGGTCGACGCGGAGCGCCACCTCGGCGTCTTCGACGACCCGGCGGTCGCGCCGGCCGAGTTCCGCGAGCGCGTCGTCGGGATGGCGGAGCTCGTCGACGTCGACCGGGAGGAGGCCGTGGCGGCCGTCGAGGCGGCGCTCGCCGCGTGGGTGGTCGGCGGGGCCGACGCCGAGCGCGACGGGGTCGAACTCGACCGCGATGGCTCGTGGTCGAGCGCGGAGCTCGCGCGGGCCGAGGAGCTCGTCGAGGCGAAGTACCGCGACGACGGGTGGGTCCGGACGCGACCCGGCGACGGGTCGTAGCCGGGTCGACGGCTGGAGTCGACTCGTTCCCCGGCGATTCAGGAGCCGAACCCGAACGAGTCCGGCTCCTCGGTGTCGACGCGGTCGCGGATCGCCTCGTGGATCTCGCCGACCGGCGGGACGTCGCGGGTCGGGTCGAGCCAGTGCTGGCTGAGCCACCGGTACCGGACGGTCCGGTCGGCGTCGAGGAGGAAGCAGGACCGGCGCGACCGCTTCGCGAGCCCGAGCACGCGGTACACCACGTCGAAGGCGTCGGCGATCGCCAGGTCGGCGTCGGAGAAGATCGGGAACGTGAGGTCGAGCCGGTCGATGAACCGGCGGTGGAGCCGCGTGCCGGACTTGCTCGCGCCGACGACCTGCACGGCGTCGCCGGAGGCGAACCAGTCGAAGTCGCGGAACGCGCACCACTGCTCGATGCAGTCGGGGCTGAAGTCGGCGGTGTAGAAGCACAACAGCACGGGGCCGTCGGCCAGCAGGTCGTCGAGCGCGACGGTCTCGACCCCGCCGCCGGGAGCGACGAGCTCCCCGGCGACGTTCGGGGCGCGCGCCCCCACGGCGAGACCGAAGTCGTCGGTCATGGCGGACGCACACCGTCGGCGGTGAAAAGTCGCGCGGTCCGCCCCGCCCGACGTTCCGAAGGGGCTTTTTCAGTCGCCCCCCTCGTAGCGGTATGAGTCTCAAGGTCGGCGCGCACGTCTCGATCTCCGGTTCGAAAGCGTCCAACGATCCCGAAACCCCGCCGTACGGGAACATCGCGAACGCGGTGTTCAGGCAGAAGCAGTTCGGCGGCAACTGCGGACAGATATTCACGCACTCCCCGCAGGTGTGGCAGGACCCGGACATCGGCGACGAGGAGGCGGAACAGTTCCGCGAGGGGACCGAGCGCGACCTGGAGGGACCGTGGGTGATCCACACGTCGTACCTCGTCAACCTCTGCACGCCGAAGGAGGGCCTGCGCGAGAAGTCGCTCGACTCGATGCAGAAGGAGGTCGACGCGGCCGCGACGCTCGGGATCCCGTACGTCAACGTCCACCTCGGCGCGCACACGGGCGCGGGCGTCGAGGGCGGGCTCGACAACGCCGCGAGCGTCATCGACGAGATCGACGTGCCGGACGGCGTGACGATCCTGATCGAGAGCGACGCGGGCGCCGGGACGAAGCTCGGCGACGAGTTCGAACACCTCGCCGGGATCATCGACCGCACCGAGACGGACGTCGACGTCTGCGTCGACACCGCCCACGCGTTCGCGGCGGGTTACGACCTCTCGACGCCCGAGGCGGTCGACGAGACGGTCACCGAGTTCGACGACGTGGTCGGACTGGACCACCTGAAGTACATCCACCTCAACGACTCGAAGCACGCCTGCGGCACCAACAAGGACGAGCACGCCCACATCGGCGAGGGCCACATCGGCGAGGCCGGGATGGAGCGGATCGTCAACCACCCGGACCTCCTCGACGTCCCGCTGGCGCTGGAGACGCCGACGGAGGACGGCAAGAGCTTCGCGTGGAACATCCAGCGCGTCCGCGACCTGCGCGCGGAGTGAGCCGTCGCGGGGGCGAACGCGGCCGATCCCGGACGGACCGGTGAGCCGTCCGACGCGCCTTTATGTACCCGGGGCCGCGATCCACGGATATGACCACCACCGAGGCGCTCCTCCTCGGGCGCCGACGGCGGTTGGCCGTCACAATGGTCGGCGGGTTCGCCGGCCTCGTGGCGCTCTCGCTGGCGGTCGCGGTCGTCGCCGACCGGGCCGACGTCCCGACCGCGGCGGCGCTGACCGACCGGCTCGTACCCCTCTTGGTGTTCTACGCCCCGGCGCCGATCGCGGCCGTCGGCGGGTACGCGCGCTGCGGCGGGCCGGCGTGTCTCGCGGTGGGCGCGGTGCCGGCGGTCGTCTTCGCCGGGCTCGCCGTCGCCGGGACGGTCTTCGGCGTCCCGGGCGTGGGCGGCGACGCCCCGCTGGGGGGAGTGGCGGCGGCGTTCGCGGCGGTCGGGGTGAGCGGCGCCTTCGTCGGCTACTGCGCCGGCGTCACCGCCGCGCTCCTCGGTGACCTCGTCGGGATCGGGAGCGGCGGCGGAGACGACGAGGAGTAGGGACTGGCCCTCGGCCGCCCGGCTTCCCCACGTTTAATTCGGCCCGCGCCGAACGCGGGGTCGTGCGACGCTTCTCCGCGGAGTACCTCGAACACACCCGACGGGGGATGTGGGTCGACGACCGGGAGGCCCTCGCGGACCTGGAGCTGTCGAGCCGCCGCCGCGTCCTCGACGTCGGCTGCGGCACCGGCGAGCTGACCCGCGTCCTCGCCGCGGAGGCGGGGCCGGACGCGACCGTGATCGGCGTCGACGCCGACCCCGACCTCCTGGCGGTCGCCCGCGAGGAGACCGGGCTGCCGTACGTCGCCAGCGACGCGACCCGGCTCCCGCTCCCGGACGACGCCGTCGACCTCGCCGTCTGTCAGGCCCTCCTCGTCAACCTCCCCGACCCGGCCGCCGCGGTCCGGGAGCTCGCGCGCGTCTCCTCCGAGCTCGTCGCCGCGATCGAGCCGGACAACGGCGACGTGACGGTCAGCTCGACGGTCGCCGCCGAGGAGCGGCTGGAGCGGGAGGCCCGCGAGGCGTACCTGAGAGGCGTCGGCACCGACGTCGCCCTCGGCGACCGCGTGCGGGAGGCGTTCGCGGGGGCGGGGCTCGACGACGTCCGGACGCGCCGGTACGTCCACGAGAAGCGGACCGCGCCGCCGTACGCGGAGCCCGCGCTGTCGTCCGCGGCGCGGAAGGCCTCCGGCGCCGGGCTCGCCGATCACCGCGAGGAGCTGATCGCCGCGACCTCCGCGGACGCCTACGACGACCTCCGGCGGCGCTGGCGCGAGATGGGCCGCGAGGTGGTCGACGCGATCGGGGACGGGGAGTACGAGCGCGTCGAGCGCGTCCCCTTCGACGTGACGGTGGGACGGGTGCCGTAGGCGGCCGGTGAGTCCGACCGTCGGCCCGCTACCGAGGCCGGAAGGTCGAAGTCGGACGGGGTCGATTCGCGACACATGCCGGCCGCACTCGTGACGGGCTCTTCGAGGGGTATCGGACGGGCGATCGCGCTTCGGTTCGCCGCCGACGGCTACGACGTCGCCGTCAACTACCGCACCAGCGACGAGGCCGCGGAAGCGGTCGCGGAGGCGGTCCGCGACCGGGGTCGGGAGGCGGTCGCCGTCGGCGCCGACGTCTCGGACCCCGACGCGGCCGCGCGGCTCGTGGAGACCGCCGCCGACGCGCTCGGCGGGCTGGACCACGTCGTCAACAACGCCGGGATCGACCAGCACGTGTACACCGAGGACCTCGACCCGGCGGACTTCGACCGGGTCACCGACGTCAACGTCAACTCCGCGTTCAACGTCACGAAGGCGGCGCTCCCGCACCTCCGGGACTCCGACGACGACCCCTCGGTGACGAACCTCTCCTCGATCCTCGCGCACACCGGGGCGCCGATCGAGTGCCACTACGCCGCCTCGAAGGGGGCGCTCCTCTCGCTCACCCGGAGCCACGCCGGGGACTTCGCGCCGGAGATACGGGTGAACGCGATCGCGCCCGGACACGTCGAGACGGACATGACGGACGACCGGACGCCGGAGGAGAGGCGCGAGGAGCTGGCCGAGATCCCGATCGACCGGTACGGCCAGCCCGAGGACATCGCCGACGCGGCCGCCTACCTCCGTGACGCGACGTTCGTCACGGGCGAGACGCTGAACGTGAACGGCGGGGAGCTGATGCGCTAGCGGTCAGAACTCGGCGAGCCCCGCCTCGATCCGGTCGAACCCCTCCTCCAGCCGGTCGACCGAGTTCGCGAACGAGAGGCGGAGCCGCCCGGGGGCCGTGTCGCCGAAGCCGTCGCCGGGCGCGAGGACGACGCCGTGCTCCCGCAGGAGGTACTTCGCGACGTCGATCGCGGGCGCGTCGATCCCGGGGTCGAGGAAGGCGTAGAACGCGCCCTCGGGCCGGGGCGCCGAGAGCCCCTCGATCCCCGCGATCCGGTCGACGACGAGGTCGCGCCGCTCCTCGAAGGCGCGGTACATCTCCTCGAACGGCTCCCGCGGGCCCGTCAGGGCCGCGATCGCGGCGTGCTGGGCGACGCTCGACGCGCAGGCGGTTGTCGACTCGCGGACCGTCGCCACCTCGTCGATCACCTCGGGGTCGCCCGCGAGCCAGCCCAGCCGCCAGCCGGTCATCGCGTACCGCTTCGAGCAGGAGCCGACCGTCAGCACGTGGTCCGGGCCGCCGGTGTAGGCGGCGATCCCCTTGGCGGGGCCGTCGTACGTGAGCCCGAGGTACACCTCGTCGGCGATCACGTAGGCGTCGTGATCGGCCGCGGCCTCGACGACCGCCCGGCACTCGTCGCGGTCGAAGACGCGCCCGGTCGGGTTCGAGGGCGTCGTCAGCACGACCGCCGCGGTGTCGTCGCTCATCGCGTCGATCACGCGGTCGGCGTCGAGCGCGAACCCCGTCTCGGCAGGCATCGGGACCTCCCGGAACGTCCCGTCCGCGAGCGTCGCCTGCGTCTCGTAGTTCGGCCACGTCGGCCCCGGAACGAGCAGCTCCTCGCCGGGCGACACCGTCGCGAGGACCGCGAGGTGGAGCGCCTCCATCCCGCCGACGGTGACGACGATCTCGTCCGGGTCGTGCTCGACGCCGTACTCGGCCGCGAGCGTGTCGCTGATCGCGCGCCGGCACTCGGGGAGTCCCGCGTTGGAGGTGTAGTGGGTCGCGCCGCCGCGGGCGGCGCTCGCGGCCGCGTCGATCACGTGTTCGGGCGTGTCGAAGTCCGGTTCGCCGACCTCCAGCCTGACGAGGTCGCCGTCGTGACGCTCCGCGAGGTCGAACATCACGCGGATCCGCGAGCGCTCCGCGCGCCGGACGCGGTCGGTGGGCGTGGGCATACCGTCCCCACGGCGAACCGCGCAAAAAACCGTCCGGTGGCGGCCGACGCGGTCGGGAAGGGGAACCCGAAGTAACCGGCGTCCCGACTACACCATGTCGCCGCGCACCGAGGCGCCCTCCTGCTCGGCGCGCCGGCGTTCGAGCACGTCGGCGGCCTCGCGCGCCACGTCCTCGTCGGCGCCGAGCATGCCGAGCGCTGCGGGGAGCGTCGGCATCGCGAGGGAGGCCTCGCGGAGCCGGTCGAACGCCTCCTCGTCGCGGGTGCCGTCGACCCACAGGCAGACCCCGCGGGGGTCGAGCACCTCCTCGTAGGCGTCGCGCGCGAGCGCCCCTTTCAGGCGCTGACGCACGTTGTCCTCGAAGCTCGCGTTACACACTTCGAGGTGGATCGGCTCGTCCTCCGCGACGAGCTCGGCCGCGAGGCACTTCTCGGGGGCGGCGTACCCGTTGTCGCTCGCGCGCACGCGGTCCGGGTGCGCCTCGGCCCACTCGGCGCGCACGGAGGTGCCGACGCCCTTCACGCCGTACTCGGCCTCGAACGCGACGGCCGCCTCGCTGTCGCCGCCCATGATCACGTCCTTCGTGAGGTAGACGTCGAGGCGCTCGACGGGGTCGAGCCCGAGCGCGACGTCGCCGAACGCCCACACCTCGCGGACGGGGACCGGCATCGTCTCGTCCTCGACGCGGTCGACGAGGGTCGCCAGCCGGTCGACGGCCTGGTCGCGGTTCATCGACCGACCGTAGGCGGGTCGCGGGCAAACCGGTTTCGCTCGGGCGCGGACGGCGGTGCGGCCCGCGACGACCCGAGCCTCACACCGCGTCGAGCCGCTCGGCGACCGACGTCCAGTGACCGCCCTTCCAGAACCAGCGCCCGCAGTCGCGACAGCGCCACGCGGGGCGGGGGTCGTCGCCGTCCGGGGGAGACTCGGCCGCCGGCGACGCTCCCACGTCGTCGGGGACGTACTCGGGGCGGTCGCCGGGGTCGATATCGGCCCCCGGACCGATCCGTTCGACCGGGCCGTTGCAGTCACCGCATCGGGTCGGCTCCGCAGCGAGTTCGACCGGGAGCCCCGCGGCCGCGACCTCGCGGAGCTGGTCGAGCACGTCGCGCTCGGTGAGGAGGACCGCGGCGGGGTCGCGGTCGGCGGCGCGCGCCGCAAGCTCGCGGTCGCGGGTGATCAGGGTCCGGTCCTCTTCGGCCGCGATCGACAGGAGCCGGTCGTCCGCCTCGACCCCGCGGTCGAGCGCGTACGCCGCGTCGTGGCCGCACATCCGGAGGTACGTCGCGAGCTTCCCGCACATCGCGTCGCAGAGGACCCGGGGAGCCATCAGCCGTCGATGAACTCGCGCAGGCCGGCGGCCGAGCGCGCGTTGAGCACGTCGGTCGCCTCGGCCCACCCGCGCCGCGCGGTGTGGACGCCGTACCGCGCGTTGTCGAGCTCGCGGGGCGAGTGCGCGTCGGTGTTCACGGCGACCGCGGCGCCCGCGTCGAGCGCTGCTCGAACGGCGTCCCCGTCGGCGTCGAGGCGGGCGGGGTTCGCGTTCACCTCGATCGCGGTGCCAGCGTCGGCGGCGGCCGCGACGACGGCCTCGACGTCCGGCGAGACGCCCGGTCGGCTGTTGATGATCCGGCCGGTCGGGTGGCCGAGGACGTCGACGTGGGGGTGTTCGACCGCGCGGACCAGCCGCGCCGTGGCGGCGTCGTCGTCCTGGCCGAGCGCGGAGTGCGGCGAGGCGACGACGAGATCGAGGTCGGCGAGCGTCGCGTCGTCGGTGGTGACCGCTCCCTCCGCGTCGACGTTCGCCTCGATCCCGTGGAACACCGCGATCGTGTCGTCGTCGCCGCCCGGGTCGTCCCCGTCGCCCGGGTCGTCCCCGCCGCCCGCGCCGTCGACCTCGCGGCCCATGACGGCGCCGTCGACCTCGCGCACCGCGTCCTCGACCGCCGCGGCCTGCTCGGCGATGTCGGCCTCGTCGAGCCCGGTGTTTCCGAAGATCCCCGGACCGGCGGCGTGGTCGGTGACGACGTGGTAGTCGTGGCCGCGCTCCGCGGCCGCCTCGATCATCTCCGCGATCGAGAAGCCGCCGTCCGACCAGTCGGTGTGCGTGTGGAGGTCGCCGCGCAGGTCGCCGGTCTCGACGAGGTCCGGGAGTTCGCCCGCCGCGGCCGCCTCGACCTCGCCGTTGTCCTCGCGGAGCTCGGGCGGAACCGGGTCCATGTCGAGCGCCTCGTAGACGCCGGCCTCGGTCTCCCCGGCGACGCGCTCGCCGACGCGCTGGCCCGCGTCGGGGTCGTCGACCGCCGAAACGTCGAACAGCCCGTACTCGTTGAGCTTCAGGTCGCGGTCGATCGCGCGGTTGCGGACGGCGACGTTGTGGGCGCGCGAGCCGGTGAAGTACTGGAGCGCGGCGCCGAACTCCGCGGCGTCGACGACCCGGAGGTCGACCCGGGTCCCGCTCGCGCGGACGCTCGCCTTCCCGGTGCCCGCCTCGATCGTCGCGTCCGCCTCGGGCCAGTCGGTGAACGCCTCGACGACCGGCTCGCCCGCGTCGCTGGCGACGAGCAGGTCGATATCGCCGATGGTGTCCTTCCAGCGCCGGATCGAGCCGCACACCTCGGCCGAGCCGACCGCGTCGAGGTCGGCGAGGTACGCGAGCGCCGCGTCGGCGACGGGCCGGGCGTCGCCGAGCCGGGTCCGCTTCCGCGCCTCGCGGGCGAACGGGACGTTCTCCAAGATGTTCTCCTCG
The DNA here is from genome assembly GCF_042665015.1 of Halorubrum rutilum. Lineage (GTDB taxonomy): Archaea > Halobacteriota > Halobacteria > Halobacteriales > Haloferacaceae > Halorubrum > Halorubrum rutilum. The sequence goes on from NZ_JBHTBL010000008.1 coordinate 59,285, forward strand.
GTCTTCGCGCCGAAGCCGGAGACCTCCCGGATCTCCCCGGCCTCCGCGGCCGCCTCCAGCTCGTCGAGCGTGGTGACGCCGAGCGCCTCGTAGAGGCTCCCGACCGTCTTCGGCCCGACGCCCTCCACGGCGGTGAGTCCCGCCATGTCGACCGGGAGCTCCTCGCGGAGCTCTTCCAGTTCCTCGATCTCACCGGTCTGGAAGTACTCCACGACCTTCGACGCGATCGCGTCGCCGACGCGGTCGATCTCGGCGACGGCGTCCTCCCCCTCCCCCGCGAGGTTCTCGATCGGCGCGGTGTGCTCGCGGACGTTCTCGGCGGCGCGGCGGTAGGCCGTCGGCTTGTACTCGACGCCCGTCGCCTCCAGCAGGTCGGCGAACTCCTCCAAGAGGGCGGCGACCTCGTCGTTCCGGCTCATTTGTGCGGCGTTCGGTCGGGCGCTCCTTATACTGCCCGGCGGTGACCCCGACCCCCGTTCGCCGCCGGGATCCGACCGGTCGGTCACCCGGTCGCTCCGCCGACCAGCGGCGCCGCGGCGGCGTACCGTCGGACGAGGAGGACCAGCGCCGCGCCGAGGATCACCAGCCCGCCCGCGGCGCCGAAGGCGACGACGTAGCTCACGGCGGCGAGCCACCCGCCGGCGACGCTGCCGACCCCGCCCGCGAGCGCGCCGAGGGCGGCGTAGGTGCCGAGCGCCTCCCCGCGGATCGACAGCGGGGAGAGCCGCGTGACGAGCGTCCCCGCGGTCACCGCGATCACGGCCCACGTCACCCCGATCACGGCGAAGGCGACCGCGGCGGCGCCGAACCCGAGCGTCGCCGCGCCCCACGTCGCGCCGACGAGCGCGACGGCGGGGAACGCGACCGCCCGCGTCGACAGCGAGGCGGTCTGGAGGAGGGCGGCGTCGCGGTCGGCGGTCAGCCGTCCCGCGGCGCCGAAGGAGGCGGCGGCGGCGATCCCGTTTATGAGGTACAGCGCGAAGACGCCGTCGGAGCCGAAGCCGACCTCGGTGAGGAACGCCGGCAGCGGCGCGAAGAAGACCGCGAACCCGGCGAAGACGCAGAAGACGGCGATGAAGTACAGCGCGAGCGCCGGCGTGAACCGCTCGACGAACCGCCGGGGGTGGAGCCCGCGGAAGTCGGCCCGACCGACGGTGAACGGGAACGCGGCGGTCCGGACGCTGAACCGGTCGGCCGCGCGGATGGCGCGCCGGAGGCGGGTCCCCGACGCGCGCCGGTCGGCGCCGGGGCCCGGGTCCGCCGGCAGCGTCCGGATCCCGAGGAGGAGACCGAGCGCCGCACAGACCGCGAGCGGGACGAACAGCAGCCGGATCACGGCCTCGGGCGGGAGGAACCGCCCGCCGACGCCCGTCCAGACGGCGCCGAGCAGCAGTCCGAGCGCCCAGCCGATCCCCTGGTACTGGTTCAACAGCGCGATCCGCTCGCTCCAGGCGCTCTCCGGGACGTCGGCGACCGCGAGCAGCGTCAGGACCGGGGTCGCCGCCGCGAACGCGAACCAGATCGCGCCGTTGGCGAGGATCACCGGCGTCACGCGGTCCGTGAGCGGGATCACGGCGATCCCGACCGCGACGAGCGCCAGCATCGCGAGCACGACGACCCGCCGCCTGCCGGTCCGGTCGGCGATCCGCCCGGCGCCGAGCGCGGCCGGGACCCCGACGACGGCGGCGACGGCGGCGAGCACGCCGAGCACGACCGGCCCCCCGCCGAGCTCGACGACGTACAGCGGGGCGACGAGCGAGGCGCCCCCGAGCGCGACCGACCCGAGCCCCCACCCGTACAGCCAGCGTTCGGCCATGCCACCCGGTGGAGCGGGCCGCCGGATAGGCGCACCGATCCGCGCGGCGCGGCCGAGACGCGGAGGTCGAGCGGGCGGCGCGGGGCCGGATCGAGGCGCCCCCGCGGCACCACCGATAAGTCGCGCGGGCACCGAGCGAGGGACGTGTCCACCGACGAGACCGACGGGACCGAGGCCGAGCGCAACGTGTTCGGCGGCGAGCTGGAGCCCTGCGGCCGCGAGCCGGTGACGGGGTACCTCCGCGACGGGTACTGCCGCGACGTCGACGGCGACGTCGGCGAGCACACCCTCTGTGCGGTCGTCACGGCGGAGTTCCTGACATACAGCCGCGACCGGGGGAACGACCTGATCACGCCGCGGCCGGAGTTCGACTTCCCCGGGCTGGAGCCGGGCGACCGCTGGTGCCTCTGCGTCGGCCGGTGGGTCGAGGCGGCGGACGCCGGGGTCGCCCCGCCGGTCGTGTTGGAGGCGACCGACGAGTCCGTGCTGCGCGCGGTCGACCTCGACCGGCTCCGGGAGCACGAGTTCGACCCGGAGGCGTTCGATCCGGGGACGCTCGGCGACGGGGCGCAGGGAGGGTGAAGAGGGGCGCACGCGGAGCTACGTCGTCAGCCACAGCCCGCCGGCGGCCAGCGCCGCCGCGGCCATCGAGCCCGCGAGCAGCGCGAACGCGGGGCGGAATCCGGCGACGTCGGCGACGGCACCGACGACCGCGGGCGCGAACGCGCCGGCGCCCATGAGCAGCGTCCGAACGACGCCGAGCCCCCCGCCGGCCAGCCGCTCCGGGAGGGCCTCGACGAGGTACGCGCCGCGGACCGGCCGGAATCCGTGCGAGCCGAGCCCGAGCGCGACGACGACCGCGCCGAGGGCGAGCGCGCCCGAATCAGCGAGGGCGATGGCCCCGACGAGGGCCGCGGCCGCGAGCCCCAGCGCGGCGACCATCACCGGGAACCGCCCCAGTCTGTCCGAGAGGTCGCCGGAGAAGAGCTGGACGAACGTCGCCGCAAACAGGGCGGAGTACAGCAGGTTCGCGGTCGTCGTGGCGAGGCCCGCCGCCTCGGAGAGGTACAGCGGGAGGAACGCGACCGTCCCGTTGTACGCGAACGAGAAGGCGACGGTGACGAGGACGAACGCCGCGAGCCGGCGGTCCTCGAACAGCGCGAGGTAGTCGCGGGCGCTCGGCCCGGGGTCGTCGCGTTTCCGGCCGCCGTCCGCGCCGGCCGAGAGCCGCCCGGGCACGCGAGCGACGAAGGCCGCCGCGAGCGCCAGTCCGACCGCTCCCGTGACGGCGAAGAGCCCGCGCCAGTCGCTCCCCGGGAGGCCGGAGAGCAGGGCCGCGAGCCCGGGAAGCGGAGAGACGAACAAGACGACGGCCGCGGGCGCGACCACCCCGCCGAACGCGCCGAGGGTGTCGTGGACGCCGAGCGCGCGCCCGGTCCGGACCGGGTACATCCGCGAGAGCAGCCGGACGGCCACGGTCTTGTGCGCGCCCGTGCCGGCGCCGATGACGAGCATGGCGCCCGCCAGCGCGAGGAAGGGCGCGTCGAACAGGATCGCGAGCGAGCCCACGGCCGCGACGCCCGCTCCCGCGGTGATCACCCGGACCGCGCCGACGCGGTCGGCGACCGCCCCGCTCGGGAACTGCATCAGCGCGTAGACGGTCATGAACCCCGAAAACGCGGCGCCGACGGCGGCGTTGCTCACGCCGTAACCGGCCTGGAGCGGCTCGAAGAGCGGCGGGAACGCGTACCGCACGAACTTGCCGAGAAACCAGATCAGGGCGGTCAACGCGAGCACGTCGTACTCCCCGACCCGCCGGATGTCCATCGGGCGCTCTTACCCGGTCGGCGATATAAAATGCCTGAAGCGCTCCGAGACTGCCGGTAGGTCGGGACCGACGGGCGGTCGACCCCTCAGAACGGTCCCTTCCCGCCGCCCATCATGTCGCCGAGACCGCCGCCGCCCTCGCCGCCCATCTTCTTCATCATGCGCTGCATGTCGCCGTCGCCCATCCCCTGGAACTGGCTGATCGTCTGCTCCATCATCGAGTGCTGCTCCAAGAGCTGCCGCACCGTCTCCTCGTCGGTGCCGGAGCCGCGGGCGATCCGCTCGGTGCGCGACTGCCCGACGACGCGGGGGTTCGTCAGCTCCTCCTCGGTCATCGAGTCCATGATGCGCTCGAACTTGCGCATCCGGTCCTGGGTGACGTCCATCGCGTCGTCCGGGAGCTGGTCCATCATCCCGCCGCCCATGCCGGGGATCATGTCCATCACCTGGTCGAGTGGGCCCATCCGGTTCATCGCGTCCATCTGCTTTTTCATGTCCTTCAGGGTGAACTCGCCCTGGAGCATGTCCTCGGGGTCCCAGTCCTCGTCCTCCTCCTGGGCCTCCTCCATGGCGCGCTCGACGCGCTCGGAGAGCTGCTTGAGGTCGCCCATCCCGAGCAGCCGCGAGATGAAGCCGGAGGGCTCGAACCGCTCGATGTCCTGGACCGTCTCGCCGGTCCCGAGGAAGGCGATTGAGGAGTCGGTCTCGTTGACCGCCGTGAGGGCGCCCCCGCCCTTCGCGGTCCCGTCGAGCTTCGTGATCATCACGCCCTCGATGCCGATCGACGACTCGAACTGGCGGGCCTGCTCCTTGGCGCCCTGTCCGATCGCGGCGTCCAGGACGAGGAGCGAGCGGTCGGGGTCGACCGCCGACTCGATCTGCTCGATCTCCGCGATGAGGTCGTCTTCGAGCGCGTGCCGACCCGCGGTGTCCACGATGTGCACGTCGGCGTCCGCGGTCTCCTCCAGTCCCGTCCGCGCGATGTCGACGGGATCGTCGCTGTCGGGGTCGCCGTAGAAGTCGACCTCGGCGCGCTCGCACATCTGCTTCGCCTGGTCGTACGCGCCCGGCCGGAAGGTGTCGGTCTGGATGACGGCCGGTCGGAGCCCCTTCTTCGAGAACCACCACGCCATCTTGGCGGCGGAGGTGGTCTTCCCCGACCCCTGGAGGCCGGCCAGCAGGATCGTCTGGTTTTCGAGGGGGAGCTCGGTGGAGTCGCCCACGAGGTCGACCATCTCCTCGTAGACGATCTTGAGGACGTGGTCCCGCGCCGTGGTGCCGCCCGGCGGCTCCTCTTCGAGCGCGCGGGTCTTGATCGAGTCCGACAGCTCCATCACGAGGGAGACGTCGACGTCGGCCGAGAGGAGCGAGCGCTGGATCTCCTTGACGATCTCCTCGACGTCGCTCTCGGAGAGGCGGGTCTTCCCCTGGAGCTTGTCGAGGCTGCCCCGCAGGGACGAGCCGAGGTCGTCGAGTACCATTTGCCCGAGCTAGGCGGGCGACGCGGTAAAGCTTTGTTCGTCGGCGTCGGCGACGGGGCCCGTCAGCGCGGGGTGCCCGGGGAGGCGATCGGTTCAGTTCGGAGAAACCGCCAGCGACGGGAAGTACGTCGAGTAGAACCCCCCATCGAACGTGATCAAGCCGTCGCAGTCGACGGCGGCGTGCGCGCCGATGAGGAAGTCGGCGGCAATGTGCTGGCGCGGCGAGAGCGACTCGCCGCACGCGTCGCAGTCGACGGAGTGTTTCTCACCGCACGCGGGACACTCGATCCCGTCGGGTCGACGGTCCACGTATTCCCGGAATCGATCACCCGCCGCGAAGCGTGCCTCTCGCGACGGATCGACGACATCGACGCTGAAATCCGCGAGGAACCGATCGAGGTCAGCGGCCGAGTCGAAGCGGCCGTCGGCCGCGAGTTCGGCGTAGACGACCGGCGTGACGACCACCGCCCCCTCTCGGTACGCGTCTCTGAGAGCCGCCTCGCTGGCGTCGGCGTACTCGTCGTCGTAAAGCAGCGCGAGGAATGCGTTCGTGTCGACGGCAGTCGTCACGGGTCGGCACCATCGTCGTCAGTCGACTCCTCGACCGCAGGCGAGTCGTCCGTGTCGCGCGGATACTCGCCGCGGAGTCGACGCATCCGCTCCGGCATCGTCTCGTCTCCGTCGGCGCTTCCCCGATGCTTCTCGAACGGGTCGTCGCCCTCTTCGGTGGTGGGGGCCTGTTTCTGAAGCCGGTACTCGGAGCCGACGCGCTCGAAGTCGACCTCGTCCCCTGGCTCGATTCCGAGAGCGTCTCGGATCTCTTTCGGGATCGTGACTTGTCCCTTCGTGGTGACTCGGGGCATACCGTAGCTATACATTCAATGTAATACTAAATAAGTATTACTCCGACGACGACGGTGCGCGATCCGTTCGTCACCGGGGTGTCGTCACTCGACGAGCCGCGCGCCGGCGGCGTCGACCCGACACGCCTCGGGGTCGTAGCCCGCGTCGGAGAGCCCGGTGCCGAGCGCGAAGGCGGTGCGGCCGAGCATCGCCATCGCGGCCTCGCCGCCGGCCGCGTCGACCGCGTCGACCGCCTCGGCGACTTCCGGGACGAGGAGGTCGGCCTCGCGGGCGAACTCGCGGGCCGCGTCCAGCAGCGTCGGGAGCCGCGGGTCCGCACGGAGCCGGTCGAGGGCGTCCTCGCCGGCCGCGGTAAGGGCGGCCGTGTCGCCGCCCAACACCGCCTCCGTCGACAGCTCGCCGAAGGTGACGTACTCCACGCGGGCGGCCGCGGGGATCCCGTCGAGCTCCCCGATTCCCGGCGCGCCGGGCTCCACCCGGATCGGGACGCCGCCGCGCGCCTGCGCGACCACGTCGCCGAGACCGGTGCCGCGACCGACCTCCGCCTCGTGGGCGATCCGGACCAGCTCGTTCTCGGAGCGGCAGCGGTCGAGCGCGTCGTTGGCCGCGAGGGCCGCGCCGAGCGCCGCGGCCCCGGAGACGCCGAAGCCGGCGCCGATCGGGAGGTCGGACTCGACCGCGACGTCGACCGGGACTCCGTCGGTCTCGCCCGGGGCGTCTGCACTGCCGGCAGCGTCCCCACCGCCGGCGGCGTCGGCACCGCCCGCGGCTCCGAGCGCCGCGAGCGCGTCCTCGACCGCCCCGATCGTCCCTGGTCCGCCGTCGATCTCGCGGGCGCCGACCGACCCGTCGCCCCGGCTCGTTCCCGTCGCCGACACCCGAACGGTCACCCCGTCGGTGAGGGTCAGGCCGGCTCCCCGCGACCCGGTGGCCGCGGGGCGCTCGGCCGAGTGCGCGCTGAAGAAGGCGGTGACGTGCCCGGGGACGAACGCGGTCGCCCGCTCCCTGCTCATGGCGGCCCGGAGGACCGGGCGTCGATTAACGGTTGTTATCCGCGGCGGGGAGTCGCCGGCGTCCCCGACCGGAGACCGCCGACACCGTAGCCCGTAAGTACCCCCCACTCGAATCCGGGCCGTATGCGAGACCAGTTGCGCCCCGTCCTCGCCGCCGTCCTGGCGTTGGCGTTCCCGGGACTCGGCCACCTCGTCCTGCGTCGCTGGGGGCGGGCGCTGCTGTGGCACGTCACGGTCGTCGGCGGCGGCGTCGCCCTCCTCACCCTCTACGACGTCGACCCGAGCGGGTCGGCCGCGTCGCCGTTCGAGGCCGCCGCCGCGCTGCCGACCGAGGTCGCGCTCCCGGTCGCCCTCCTCACCGTGCTGTCGTCGATCGACGCCTTCGTCGTCGGTCGGGCCGACGTCGCCGAGCGGAACCGCGTCGACGCGACCGCCGAGGCGGTCCGGCGCCGCGCCGCGAGCGCGGACGACGAGGGCGGCGCCGTCGCCTCGCCGATCGGCGAGCTCACCGGCGACGACGGCGAGGCCGCCCGGGTGGAGTGCCCGAGCTGCGGGAAGGAGACCGACGCCGAACTCGACTTCTGTCACTGGTGTACGGAGCCGCTCCCGTGGGCCGACGCCGAGTGAGAGGGGGAGCGCGGGAGGCCGACCGCCGGGGGCCCGGCGTTAGTTTCTCATCGGTGATAACTGCGGAGGAACTATCATATGTCCCGGCGGTGAGGGTGGGGGTACGGACGCGAACGACGGACGGAACATGAGTCTGAATCCACGGCAATACGACGTACGGGAGCTGCGCCGGATCGCGGGGGCACCGCGGGACGGCGCCGACGAAGCGCCTCGGGAGCGGTCGCTTCGTCAGCCGAACCGGAACCGAGCGGAGCAGGCCGCCCGCTCGGCCGCGTTCACCGAGCTGCTCCAGCGTCAGCGAGGGCTGCGGCTGTCCGGCGGCGGGTCGACCCCCGCCGACGCCGAGGACCGCCCGTACCTGCGGGCGGTCCCGGCCGCACCGGACGCGGAACGCGAGGTCGGCGAGTGGCTCGGCTACCTCGTCGACGTCGGCGGCCACCTGCGGAGCCGCGACGCGCTGTCGTACTACGCCGAACTCGGGTGGATCGACCCCGACGCGGTCGGCGCGCTGACGCGCCGGCTGGAGGGGTTCGACGCCCCGCGGCGGGACCGCCCCTTCACGCCCGCGGACCATCGGATCAGCCTCGTCTCCATCGTCCGGATCGCTTCGTGTGCGAGTGATTAACAATGAGCGACGACGACGAATCCACGGAGATCAACGGTACAGACGGCCCGGACGCGGTCGGCGTGAAACTCGGGAGCACCCGGACGGTGCTCGACCTCCCCGACGGGCGGGGCGGCCGCGAGCGACGCTCGACGCTGACGTGTCTGGCGACGTACGAGGACGCCATCACGGGCGAGGAGAAGGTGCTGTTCGGCGAGGAGGCCGCGATCGAGTACCCCGACACGGTGCGGTTTATGCTCCGGTCGGGGCTGCCGGAGGACGACGAGAGCGTCGCCGACGCCGAGCGCTTCTTCGAGGCGCTCGTGGACGCCCACGACGTCCCCGAGGACAGCGCGGTCGTCTACGCGGTCCCCACCATCGACAACGAGGCGGGCGTGGAGAACCTCCGGTCGGTGATCGAGGGCTCCTCGATCGGACAGGCGGAGACGCGGAGCTATCCCGAGTCGCTGTGCGGGGCGATCCCCGCCTACGGCGACGACCTGACCGCCATCGACGAGGTGTTCGTCTCGATCAACATGGGGTCGACGACGCTGGAGGCGTGCGCCTACCGGCGCGGCGAGCAGCTCTCGCCGTTCTCGACCGGCTCGGTGACGGGCAACGAGGTCGACCGCCGGATCGTCGCCGCCGTCGAGGAGGAGAGCCAGGGCCGGGTCCACATCGACCGCACGACCGCCCGGGAGTACAAGGAGGAGCACGCCGACGTGTACGACTTCGAGCCGTTCACGGACGTGATCCAGCAGCCCGGCGGCGGGAGCCACGAGTTCACCGTCGACCGCGGCGTGCGCGAGCCCGTGGACCGGTACATCGACGAGGCGGTCGACGTCGTCGCCAACGAGTTCCTCCCGGAGCTCGCGAACGACCACATGAAACCCTACCAGCTCGCGCTGGGCCGCCCGGTCGCCGCCACCGGCGGCATGGCCTGTATCCCCGGGCTCACCGAGGAGTTCGAGAAGCGGCTCTCGGCCGAGCTCGACCGCGACGTCGAGGTCGTCTCTCCGGACGACCCCGCGACCGCCGCCGCAGAGGGCGCCGGCAGGATTGCGGAACGGCTGATCTGAGCGGCGAGCGTCTGTTTTTAATACGGATTCACACGTCGAACAGCCGGTCGGCGTCGTCCGCCTGTCGGCGATAGATCCCCCGCCCCTTCAGCCGCGGTACCTCGTGTCGGTGGAGCGTCTCCGCCTCGCGGTCGTACACGATGGGGAAGACGTTGGTCCGGCGGCGGGCGACCGTGTACGAGCGCGCCGCGTCGACGAGCGCCGGGTCGGGCTCGCGGACGGCGAAGACGACGTAGCCGAGCGGGGTCGTCGAGCCGTGGCGGTCGTCGACGCGGTCGACGAGCACGTCGCGGAACGAGTCGGCGGTCGCGACGAGGTCCTCCGGGCCGAGGTCCGGCTCGTCGTCGACGAGCGTCGCGAGGACGGCGACCGCCCCGATCGAGTCGTCGTCCTCGCGACGCTCCCAGACCGGGTCGAACCCGTTCGTGCGCTTATCGACCGGCTCGAAGCCGTGTTTCCGGCGGTTCCCGGCGACGGCGTCGCGGTACTGCGTGCGGTCCATACGCTACCGCAGGACCCGGATGATAAAAAATGACACACATGCCGGCGACCGGCGCGGCTCTCGAACCGCCTCCCTCGGCCGGCCGGTCAGCGTAGTCGGTCGAGCTCGTTCGCCGCCGCAAGCTCCGCGACCATGTGCCGGTGTTGCACGGCCCACCACCGCTTCGCGACCGCGTACGCGACGGCGACGGCGGCGACGGCGAGGAGCCCGGCGACCGGACCCGCCGTGACGGCCACGAGGTACGACTGGGCGGCGAGCGTGCAGACGACGACCGCGGCGACGAGCGTGGCTATGGGGCGACGGCGCGGGTCCCGCGCGAGGTCGGTGAGACGGCGCGGACCGCGTTCGAACGCCGGCGGTGACCCGTCGGCGACCGCGTCGCCCTCGACCTCCCGCGCCGAGCGCGTCGATCGGGTGGATCCGAACATACGGGTCCGCGAGAACGCGCCGCAGGTATATTTCTTGTGGGTAGATCACACGCGCCGAGAACACACGGCACGCCGGTCGAACTCGGTAGTCGAAGCGGAGCCGATCAGGACACGGAAACCGCGCTCGCGACGCCGTTCTCACGGTCGGCCGCGCGAAATAGTCCCGGGCGGATTCGAACCGCCGTCAATGGCTGACTTCGGGCGTCCGACGGGCGTCTCCGAGGAGACGGCCCGAGATCGTGCCTCGGTCGCAGACGCGGACGAACTCCCTCCAAAGGCCATTATGATTGGCCACTACACCACGGGACTCCGACCGGTAATTGCCCGCCCGCACTCAAGTAGGTTACGAGAAATTCGAGGCGAAAGCCTCGCCCCTTCAGGGCGGGGATGAAGCCGACCAACAGTATTCAACCGCCAACGATAGCATAGACGGGGTTCCAACACAATATTTAATGCGTCTAACTATAATAGTATACACAGATGGTAAAGAGTACTCGTCATGCGAAATACGAACTCTACTACCATACAGTGTTCGTGCCAAAATATCGGCGTTCGCATCCGACGGGGAAGACGAAGGAACGTCTCGAAACCATCTTTGCGGAAATCTGTGAGAATAAAGACCTCGAACTGGCCGAGTCCGAGGTCATGCCCGACCACGTACACCTGTTCATCGGCAGTCCACCCAAAAACGCCCCGTCGCTCATCGTCAACTGGGTGAAGGGCATCTCCGCCCGCAAGTACAACCAGCGGTACGACGACCGCGTGAAGTGGACTCGTTCCTACTATGTCGGTACGGCGGGAAGCGCCTCGAAGGGCGCTGTCGAACAATACATCGCTGAACAGGAGGGTGGCAAGGAATGAAGCGCGTCAACACCTTCGAGGTCGTGCCACAGACCGAGAACGACAAAGAGTGCCTTCTACGGCTACTCGACGCCTCCGCTTCCCTGTGGAACGAACTGACGTATGAACGCAGACAGAACTACTTCGGTGACGGCGACGTATGGGACACCGCCGAGTACCGAGGATGCTACAACGGCGTCGTCGGAAGCGCAACCGTCCAACAGGTCACGCGCAAGAACAGCGAAGCGTGGCGATCGTTCTTCGCCCTCAAAGAGAAAGGCGAGTACGCCAACCCACCGTCGTACTGGGGCAACGAGGAGGACGGACGCGAACTCCGTACCTACATCCGAAACAATCAGTACACGATCCAGTGGGGCAAGCGTAGCCGTCTCGAAATCCCTGTCGGGCAAGAACTGAAAGACGAATACGGACTCGGCTACCACGAACGACTCCGCCTCGAACTCCGAGGCAACCCGAAGTGGGACGGCAAACAGGGCCGTCTGGAACTTGAGTACGACAAAGTGAGCGACACGTTCAGGGCTTTTCAGCCAGTCACCGTCCCTGATTCTCGACTGGATTCACCACTGGCTTCTCACGAAGCCGCCCTCGACGTTGGCGCGAACAACCTCGTCGCCTGTTCCACGACTACCGGGAACCAGTACCTCTACGACGGGCGGGAGTTGTTCGGACGGTTCCGCGAGACAACCGACGAAATCGCCCGCCTACAGTCGAAACTCCGCGAAGGACGCTACAGTTCCAAGCGGATTCGACGGCTGTACCGACAGCGAACGAAGCGGCGTGACCACGCACAGAACGCGCTGGTGCGCGACCTCGTTGAACGACTGTACGACGAGGGTGTGGAAGCGGTGTACGTGGGCGACTTGACCGACGTGCTAGAAACGCACTGGTCGGTCAGGGTGAACGAGAAAACGCACAACTTCTGGGCGTTCAAGAAGTTCATCCACCGTCTCGCATGCGTTTGTGAGGAATACGGTATCAGCCTCGAAGCCGAGTCGGAAGCGTGGACGAGTCAGACGTGCCCGAAGTGTGGCGACCACAAGGAGACGGTTCGCCACAGGGATACGCTGACGTGTCCATGCGGGTTCGAGGGGCACGCTGATCTCACGGCGTCAGAGACGTTCCTTCGAGAAAACAGCGATTGCGAAGTCAGGCCGATGGCACGGCCCGTGCGATTCGAGTGGGACGACCACGATTGGTCGGGGCAACCACACCCTCACGACAGTCCCAAAGAAGCGCGCACGAACCCGCAAGTTGCCTCCGTGGGTCGGTAGCCGAACCCCCAACGAGGAATCCTCGCGCTTTATGGCGGGGAGGATGTCAATTTCCCTGACCGATCGTCGGAGCCACGCGCGCCGATCACGGAGTCCCCAGCCACGGGGACCGTCCCGAGTCCGCCTCAGTTCGGCTAGAACGGAACGACGCTTCCTGTTTGAAGCCCGGCGAGGAGCACGCTCGCGTTGTGGACCGACACGATCGCGAAGCACACCGAGGGCAACCCGTAGCCGACGAGCCGAACGACGGGGGCCAGGTGACCGTCCCGTCGCCGGACGGAGACGAGCACCGAACCGATCTCGACGACGAGGGTGACGCCCGCGATGATCGCGGCCGACGCCACCGCGAGTCCGATAACGACTCCCACCTCGCGAAAGAGGGACGCGACGATCGGGTTCGCCTCGTAGACGCCCGGAAGGTGTAACAGCCCGATCCCGGTCGTCAGCGCGTCCGACAGCTTCGTGACCGTCAATAATGCCAACCCGGACACGGAGAGGGTACTCCGACCGTATCCGGCGGACGGCGCGGGCGACGCGGACGGCCCGGAAGACGGCGTCGGCGTCGATCGGCGGCGCCGCTCGGACGGTCGCCTCGCCGCCGACGGCCCGGATTCGTCGAGGACGAACCGGTCCCGGTATCGGCAGTCGACCGGCTCCGCGTCGCCGTCCGAGTCGGCCCGCTGCGTCGACATCCCTTGTCGTGACGCATAGTTTCAATCGACATAAACATGTGTGCCAGTGTCTGACTGTCAAGCGCTCGGAGCCGACAGCGACCGAGGGCCTCGAAGCACCGAGAGCCTTACTCGCGAGGCGGGAACTCGGAGTCCGTCGGCGGGACGGGATCCGTCGACCGGGACCGGGTGCGGAGGGTCGGATCGGAGAACGGATTCCAGGAGCTGCCCGCCGCCACGCCGGTGAACGTCTCCTCGCAGGAGGGACAGACGGGCTCGGTGAGCATCGACAGGTCGACGCGCGCGTCGCAGCTCTCGCACCGCCCGCCGTCGACGTTCGACCGTTGAGCCTCGCGGCGGAGATCTGAGAGGTCGGCGCGCGTCCGCTCGGCCTGCGCGACGGTCTCGACCGTCTCTTCGACCTCGTCGAGTCGCTCGTCGACCACGGCGCGGTGGAGGGGGCCGTCGAGACGTACCTCTCGCTCGTGGCCCGCCGCCGACGGATCGAGGCCCGGCGGGACGAGGCGGACCTGGCCGACGACGAGCGCTACCGGGAACTGACGGGCGAGATCGCCGCCCGGCGCCGACAGATCGACACGCTGCTCGCGGAGATCGACGACCCGGTCACGGGGGCCGGGGGCGACGCAGTCGACGCGGACGCCGCGCCCGGCGTCGACGACGCCTCGGTGGCGAGTGTCCCAGCTGGACCGCCGCTGTACCAGAGTCGCTCGACGCAGTTCTACGCGCTCTGGCTCGCCGCCGCCCTCGCGTACGGGGTCGGCGACGTGGTCTCGACGCTGTACGCGACGATCGCGGTCCCCGGACTGATCGAAGGGAACCCAGTTGTCAACGCGCTGCTCTCGACCGCGGGGCTCCCGGGATTCCTCTTATTAAAACTGATCGTGCTGCTCGTGTTGGTCTCGGTGAGCGTTCAGGGGGCTCGACAACGGGAGCCGTTCTCGTACTACTGGCCGCCGGTCGTCGCGACCGGGATCGGCCTGCTGCTCACGGGGTGGAACGTCCGGCTCATCGCGGGCGCGTGAACGACGAGGAGACCTTCCGGGTCCCGACTCACCGCCATTTGCGGATCGTCCGCCGGACCCGCTGGGACAGCGACAGCTCCCGACCGCGGTCGCGGAACCGGAACGGTTCGAGCCCGACGGCGAGCACGTACACCGCCGTGACGACGACGACTATCACGGCGTTTATCGCCGCGACGGCGGCGAACGGGTGGATCGCGTGCAGCGAGAGGATTACCGGCGCCGGGAGGAACTGCACGTACTGCCACTCTGAGACGGACCTGACGTACGCGCCGGTCTCCTCGGGGGCGTGAAGCGTGACGGTGGTCGACGCCGTCTCGCCGCGGGGCGCAGTGAGCGAGCTCTGAGCGACGTCGACGCCCGTGCTGGCCGCGTCGACGGTCGCGATCCGGGGGATGAACCCGTCGTTGCTGAAGTTGTACGTGTACTCCACAGAGCCGCCGCGCTCGATGACGGTCGGGTTCGAACTCGGCGACTGCGAGCTCACGATCGTGATGTCGTTCGTCCCTGAGGGGATCACCATACTCGCCGTCGCCGGCACGGTGATGAGAAGCAGGATGGCGAGCAGGACGAGGACCGCGCTCGTCTTGCCGCCGCGGTCCCTGGAGCGGTCGTCTCGGCCCGAGCGGCGGTTCGACCCGCCGACGGCCTCAGCGACGAGGCTGTAGCCTAAGAGCAACAGCCCGACGAGGACCATCGACGAGCCGACGTTACCCTCGGCGAGCCCTCCGAGTCCCGGAATCGCAGCGAGGAACGTCGCCGCAAAGCCAAACGCGTCCTGCATCGCGATGGCGGCGAGGCCGATGTTGGGGATGACGACCGTGTCACCGCCGAGCTGGAGCGCGACGGCCTTGATCTGCGACTCCTGAACCGGCGGTTCGGGACCGTCCTGATCGGTGAAGGGGTTGGCGTCGCCGCGCGTGATATACCCTTGATCGGTCTCCGCGACGACCCGATGGGTGGTCAGTCCGCCGCCCTGAAGCCCCTGAGCGTCGAACGTCACCACGTCGCCTTCCTCGACGTCGCCGGCGATCGCCGGCGGGACAGCGATGAACCCGTCACCCGGGGCCATGTTGGCCGGCTCGGCGTTCATGCTCCCGGTGAGGACGAACCCGAGAACGATCGGCTGGCCGAGCTGCTGGCCGATCAGCATGGCAACTACGAGGACGACGAGAAGCGCCGTGATGCCGGATCCGGCCAGCGATCGCAGATCCATCGTTGAATTCCCTCTTCCGGCCTCGTGCCGGTCACGGCTCGCTACGTGCGTCGAACGTATAGCTCGTTCGCCGACCGGCCGCCGGCTGCGGCGATCACGAACAACAATACGGCCGCCGGGCGGGAGATGAGCAACCCACTCCAAAACGGATACAGTAGCGCGGGAGCGCTACTCTCAGGCAACCAGCAAAAGCGAGTGAGTAACGAGGAGTATAGCACGTTCGTATTAGGCTTGTAACTTCGATAAACACGAGCCTATCAGTATCCATACACTGACTTTCGCTTCCGCGCGAACGTCAAGAGACACTAGTACGCAGGCCACAATACCGGCGACTGTAACAGAATTCGGTCGATGCCAGCATCGGTGATCTGCGATCAGTTTACTGTGAGAATTCCCCGCGAAATCGGCGCTTCGTGGGAAAATCCACCGATACTGGGAGAGAGTTCCCGTCCGCAACATACCTGCGTGAAATAAGTGACACTACTGGGCATCTCGCAGCAAGAAGCAACAACGCAGTAGAGAGGATGACACTCACGGAATCGAGTGGGAGAACCTCACAGAAAACCACCAGACGGCGTGGCAGCCATCCGTTTCCTCACCAACACGCATGGTGGCACCACACCAAACAAAGTAAGAGGAACTATCGCGTATCTGAACAGACGGATCGCCGTCACCACCCCCACGGTATCGGGTGTGATCCGGTAGTACGGCATTATCTTATCATTAAACGAATATACATCAGACGGCGCTCACTACGACTCACTCCCGGGTGGTGACACACCGAAACACTCGTTGATGGGCGCATTCAGCCGGATCACACGGTCTCGTCTGCCGGCTGTATAACACGTCACCACAACCACTGAGCCACTAAGTGGCCGGCTCAGATTGGTTTTCACCCGTTCTCCACAGAAGTATTGCGGCCGGCAGCATTCCTGAAACACATAGAGACCACCATGCTAACATACCAGCAAATACCCCCACCAGCCGTGAGGAGAGGACTTCCTGCCTCTGTGTCGCTTGCAGGTTCAGAGATTTGCACAGGGTGTGTCGCCTCGATAGGCATTGGAACTGAATTTGCTACGGTGGAAGACAGTGTTGGCGTGGTCGATCACTGAGTCGACGCCGATCCAGTGATCTCGATAGCCGGTGGTTCGATTGTTACTGCAGACGCTCGTTGATCAAGGAGTGCTTCGAACCGGTCGCGATCAGTTTCATAGATCGATTGGTGCTGGACGGCGACGACCCCACGGGGTGTGATCTGATACAATCCCGAATGCTCGTTTGGCCCAATACGCTGGATTAGATCCGCGTCTGCAAGCGCCGGAAGTCGGGTGTTCACGTAGTTACGATCTTTCTCAATACGAACTGCAAGGTTTGACGCTGTATCTCGATATCCGTCGGCCAGTGCAGCAAGCAACTGGAAGTCTGTCGGTTGCACAAGCCGTGTCTGCATATGAGAGACAATATACTATACCAATATAGGATCACTGTTTTGAGAGGGTATTCAGAGAAACTGGTTCGTTGCGAAGACACACTGGTATCACGAGTGTCTGCCAGTACTCGATTGGCATGAGTAGTAGGTAGAGAACTGCACCGATTTATACGAGACAGATGGCCGTATTGAAATTAGAGCATAGTATAAATAATCTGTGCTCATCTGCAGTCTAATTCATCATTATCCCGGGAACAGATGTCAATAGCGGCGCTTATTCACCTTCCTCATTAGCTCCTTACTGTGCTACCGCTGGGTCATTTCGCCTTTGCATATCTCTGGTACGCAGTCTATGCGGCCGTTGGGACACGCCAGCTCCCAGTGCGTCTCGCGTTGGTCCCGCTTGCAATTGGGAGCCAGTTTTCGGGTCTGCTTGATAAACCGCTAGCATATCTTGACGTGCTCACCTATGGCCGCTCGTTCGCACACTCTGTGTTCACGTTCGCAGTTTGTACACTTACCGTCTGGTGGGTTACGATGCGTCTTCGCGGCCGTTGGACGACAGAGTCACCGTCCGAGCAGCTCCGAGTCGTAATTCCGCCAGCATTTGCTCTCGGGTATCTGAGTCATCTTCTCGGCGACACCTATCGTTTTCTCTTTATAGGTGATTTCTGGGCCGCACGCTTTCTGTTGTATCCGCTGTTTCCCGTCTCGGAATCGCCTGCTGATGATATCTCTCCATGGATCCGGTTGTTCCAAATTTATCAGGAGATGGAATCGCACCCACAGTTGATTCTTATCATTCTCGCACTTGTTGTGTTTGTGGGCCTACAACTCCGTTACTACCTATCTCAAAAAGGGAGTCCCTCAGTAATCAAATCATAGATTTGACGGGTCAGTCAGTCGTTGATCCGCGGACAATTGTAGTAGAACGGCGCACACAAGGAGTCGTAGCGGGCGGGCGGCCACAACGTGTTGTTTAGCGGATTGCACGCAAACTCATCGCCCTGACATCAAACCACTTCGATCTCCCGCCATTCGTTCCGCTCCGGCCGCTGCACCCGAAACCCCCACGTCTCGTCGTCTCGACGCCGCATCTCGACCACGCCGTCGAACAGCGGGACGAACTGCTCAACCGTCGTCTCGTCGTGCGCACCGGGGTCGATCGTCGCCGCCACGGGTCACTCCTCGCCGGTCGCTCGCTGGGCGAGAACATACAGGAACTGGAACACCTCCGAGGCGGACGCGTGAACGCACCCCGGGATCAAGCCCCGGGGCTTCCTGCTTCAACGACGCGCTTTGCATCCACAACCTCTCGGTGAGGGGTGAACGTAGGGAGCGCAGTCTGCACAGGCGTTGATTCGGACAGTCCCCGCCCTAACTGCTTCAGCCCTCGATTACGTACGTTTTTCGCCGCATTCAGATCCCGATCATCCGTATGTCCACACGCCGGACACGAGTGCTCTCGTACCCAGATCGGTTTTGCCGTCTCGACACCGCACCACGCGCACTCTTTCGTCGTCCCTCCCGGCTCCACTAGCTCAACATGCGTTCCGTGAAGCTCGCTTTTGTATTCCAGCAACCGGATGAACCGTGACCACGCGACATCCTGTTTGTTCTTCGCGTTCTGGCTGGTTTCCAACATTGACTTCACGTCCAAGTCTTCGACTGCCACAACATCATACTCTTCGACGAGCCACGTCGTCAACTTGTGCTGGTAGTCTAGCACCTTCCGCTTAATTGCGCGTTTCGCCTTCGCGACCTTCTGGCGCTGGTTCTCCCAGTTGGCCGAGCCATGTTCCTTCCTATCGAGCTTCCGCTGTTCGCGCGCGTAGCGGTCGTACTCGTCGGACAAATCGAGTCGTTCCACCGAGAGGTTCTCTGAGGTGTGGATGTAACTGATGATGCCAAGGTCTACACCGACACAGTCCTCAGGTCCGATCTCACTCAGTGACGGTTTGTCAGGCGTATTGTCCACAGTGGTCACGAGTGAGACGTACCACTCACCTGTCTTCTCCTTTTTTAGAATGACCCTGTCAATATCAGCTGCCGCCGGGACTGAGCGGTCAGTGCGAATCTTGAACCAGCCAATCTTTTCGAGTCGGAACCGTACGAACCGGTCGTCGCCCGTGTTGTGATCCACGTTGAAACGACTGGACTGATTGTACGATACCGACCGAAATTCACCAGCACCTTGCCAATTCAACTCTCCGACCTTGTAACCCTCATCTTGGCGGTCTTGGAGGTTGTCGAGGTCTTTGTGAATTTGGCTGATAGCCTGTTGAGCGGCGTGTTGTGATGGCTCTGAGAATGTCGGCCATCTGTCTGTCCAGCCTGTGAGTTTGTTATGCTGGTCATATTCAGATGGTCGATTGTTGGAGTCACTGTAGTAGTCTCGGACAGCATGGTTGCGGATCTGTCGGAGAATGTCGATGTGTCTCCACGCTTCGCTGGCCACGTCGTCAGGTAGGTACGCACGGAAGCGAAGCGTGTGTTTCATTCAGATTTTTTAGTCAAGTTTCACTACAGTGAGCTCCAACTGGTCACCTTCCTCAAGATCAAGTCCGTCTCGAACCTCTTCTGGGATCGTAACAACACCTCGTTGTCGCATTTTCGGGTAGCACTTCATCTGACTCATACTGATTCAATCAGTACTAGACATTATAATACTGTCGGCTTTAACCCCGAGGTCAAGCTCCGGGGCAGTCGCCTTGACCCCTGTACATCAACAGCGGCGAGACGGTCGTCACGCCGACCGCGAGCGCGTCCTCGTCGCGGTCCTCGGCCAGATCGACGAACGTCGTCCCGATGGACGTGAGGTTCCCCGGGTCCTGCGCGTATCCCGTCGCGTCGCCCCCGTCGCCCGCTCGGCCGACGGCGTTCGCCACGCAGTCGACCACGACCGGCTCCGCCGGGTCGCCGTCGACGGTCCGCCGGTGAGCGTCTCGCACGCGGGAGGCGGGCTGCCGGGTCGACACCAGGACCGGCCTGCCCGGTCGCGCCGCCAACAGCCGGTGGAACAGCCGTCGGCGACCGGAGAACGCCGGACCAACGATCAGTACGTCGTCAAGATCGCGACCGGGGAGGGACATCAACGGAAACGAATTAAGTATCAGACAATTAAGCCTTCCGGCGGTCGCCGCGCCGGTCAGCATAATACAAGGTGGAGCCTCCGACCTCAAGGAGTGAGCGAAACGAGCGAGTAGGTCGGGGAGGAAACCGACCCGGCACTACACCAGCCACGTTCGATTGTCGGCTGACTCCTCACTGAATCGTTACTAATATAAAAACGAGAGTATACATCTGAAGTACGGATGGAGGTCCGCCGCACCATCCCTGTCAAGCTTAATGTGGCCGACAGCGACGCTGACCTCCTCCATGAAACCATCTCCGAGTTTCTGTGGGCCGCCAACTACGTCGTCGACCACGCCTGGCAAGGCGAGTATAAAACGACGAGCAAAGCCGAACTCCAACGTGAAACCTACGACGATGTGCGGGCTGAGACACGGTTACAAGCGAATCTCGTCCAGAACGCTCGCAACAAGGCTGCCGACGCCGTTCAAAGCGTCGTCGCCCGCTGGAAACAGGGCGATTACGCGGGAAAGCCGCGCTTCACTGCCTCAACTCTCGTCTACGACAAGCGGTGTGCGACGTTCAACGACGACCACGCGACGCTCGCAACCGTCGAAGGCCGCATCACCGCCGAGTACATCCTTCCGGACGATAACCGCGAGACGCCCCACTCGGAGTACCTGTTCAACGAAGATTACGACGTAACGGGTGCGGAACTCCACTACCACGACGGCGAGTTCTACCTTCACGTCCGCACAAAGGCGGACGTAGAGTCCGAGACTGCCGATGAAGGTGACGCCGAGCACAGCACAGTCCTCGGCGTTGACCTCGGCATCGAAAACGTCGCCGTCACCTCGACGGGCACGTTCTAGAACGGGTCGGAGTTGAACCACTGGCACCGCGAGTTCGAGAAGCGACGCGGGTCGCTCCACCAGCGCGGGACGCGGGCCGCTCACGAAACCATCCAGTCGGTCGGACAGACCGAGACGGGGCGGTACGATCACTTCTTCCACACCGTCTCGAAAGAACTCGTCGCAGAAGCCGTCGAACACGACTGTGACGTGATCGCGTTCGAAAACCTGAGCGGAATTCGTGAGCGGATGCCGAACGCCAAGAAGTTCCACGCGTGGGCGTTCCGACGCCTGTTCGAGTACGTCGAGTACAAAGCCGAAGTCGTCGGCATTTCGGTCGAGCAGGTGAGTCCCGCCTACACCTCCCAGCGGTGTTCCAAGTGCGGGTTCACTCACGAAGACAACCGCCCCATCTCGAACGGACAGGACGTGTTTGAGTGTATTAAGTGCGGGTACTCACCCCATGCAGACTACAACGCGGCGAAGAACATCGGTTTGAAGCATCTCCGCTCGGCGCAAACGTCGTCGGGCGGAGGCGCGCCCGTAAACGTGCGCTTGAATCGCGGGACGTTGAACGTGAACGGTGATTACGAACCTGCCAGCGATGGCCAGAACGGGAGTCCACGCGAAAGCCCCACCCTCAACGAAGCGAACAGCGAAGCCGTGAGCGAGTAGGGCGGGGTAGTTTACACGCGTTTTTATATCTCGGGTCGCCACGGGTGGGTATGGACGACCACTCTCACGACCCCGACCCGGACGAGCGCGTGACCGCACCCATGCAGTCGTTCGGCAACCGCGAGGTCGGCATCGGCGCCGCCGTCACCCTCGTCGGCCTGCTGATCGCGTACGTCATTCCCTTCCTGTTCAGCTTCTGAGCGGCGACACGGGTCGCTCCCGAGTTTAAAATACACACGACGGACCACCGCCAGCCACCCGCTTATCGCGGATACCACGCCAGCGGGTGGTCGGCGGTGAGCTCCAGCGTGACCGGCTCGTCGAGGTCGAACTCCTCGACGTGGTTGTGGAGGCAGTGGACGGCGCCGCCCGACTCCAGTTCGACCCGGTAGACGAAGGAGGGGCCGACGTACTGCCGCGAGACGATGACGCCGTCGGCCAGCTCGGGGCTCGCGGGCGTCGCCCGGAGGTCGTCCGGACGCACGAGCACGTCGACAGGCGCGCCGTCGTAGACCGTGTCGTACCCCTCCAGCGTGACCGCGTCGAACCGGCCGATCCCGGTCTCGACCTTCCCGTCGCGGAGCTCGCCTTCGAGGAACGACGCCCGCCCGAGGAAGGAGGCGACGAACTTCGACTCGGGGCGCTCGAACACCTGCTCGGGGCGCCCGACCTGCTCGATCCGGCCGTCGTTCATGACGGCGACGCGGTCGGAGATGGAGAGCGCCTCCTCCTGGTCGTGGGTGACGGAGACGGCGGTGACGCCGGCCTCCTTCAGGATCTGACGCACCTCCTCGCGCATCTCGACGCGGAGCCGGACGTCGAGGTTCGAGAACGGCTCGTCCAGCAGCAGCACCTCGGGCTCGGGGGCGAGCGACCGGGCGAGCGCGACGCGCTGCTTCTGGCCGCCGGAGAGCTGATCGGGCGTCTTGTCGCCGTGGTCGGTCATCTCGACGAGCTCGAGCAGCTCGTCGACGCGCGCCTCGGTCGCCGACGCGTCGGCGTCGGAGAGCCCGAAGGCGATGTTCTCCCGGACGGTGAGGTGCGGGAACAGCGCGAAGTTCTGGAAGACGATGCCGACGTCGCGCTGCTCCGGCGCGACGAACGCGCCGTCGCCGCCGGCGACGACCTCGTCGTCGAGGCGGATCTCGCCCTCGGTCGGCTCCTCCAGCCCGGCGATGGTGCGGAGCGTCGTCGTCTTCCCGCACCCGGAGGGGCCGAGGAAGGTGAGGAGCTCGCCCGGCTCGACGTCGAGCGAGACGCCGTCGACGGCGGTCTCGGGCCCGAACTCCTTGGTCACGTTCGACAGCGACAACACCGGGTCGGGCGACGGGTCCGCGGGCGACCCGCTCTCCGTGTCGCTCGACCGCTTCGTTCCGGGAGATTGCGTCTGAGCCATCGGTGGATCGGACGCCGGACGGACCGGCGTTCCGTGATTGCTCCTACGTATTTTAGGAATGCCTAAAAGCGTGTCGCTCGGTTCGGGGCGGCGGGACCGACGGGAACGAAGGAGAGCGACGTTCGCGGTACCGCGTCAGGCCAGTTCCCGCCCGATCACGCCGCGGAGCTCCCGGATCGCGTCGGCGTCGAGCGCGGTCGATTCCTCACCGACCGACAGCGAGAGCGTCCCGTCGGTCGTCACGTCCCCGAGCCTGAGGACGGGGAGGTCGCCCGCAGCCTCCGCGACCGCCTCGGAGTCGGTCGTCTGGACGACGAGGCGGCCGGGCGTCTCGTCGAACGCCGCGACGCGGTCGGGGAGGCTCACGTCGGCGCCCGCGTCGTCGGTCACCAGTTCGGCGAGCGCGACCGCGAGCCCGCCGTCGCTCACGTCGTGGGTCGCCAGCGTCGACTCGCGGCGGGCGACCGCCGAGAGCGACGCGGCGATGTCGACAAGGGCAGGGGAGTCGGCGGCCGCGTCCGGCAGCTCCGGGAACCGGTCGCTTCCGCCCGCCTGCGCGAGGTACTCGGACCCGCCGAGCGCGTCGCCGCCGGCGCCGACGAGGAGGAGCTCGGAGTCGCCGGCGCGGTCGGCGTCGAGCGCGGCCGGCGGCGCGTCGTACCCGCGCTTCGTCCCGATCAGCGCGAGCGTCGGCGTCGGCGGGATCGGCCCCTCGACGCTGTCGTTGTACAGCGAGACGTTGCCGCCGACCACGGGCGCCCCGAGCGCGGCGCAGGCGTCGGCGAGTCCGTCGACGATTCCCTTGAAGCCGCCGTACACGTCCGGCTTCTCCGGGTTGCCGCCGTTGAGGCAGTCGACCGCGGCCAGCGGGACCGCGCCCTTCGCGGCGAGGTTGGTCGCGTTCTCCAGCGCGACGGCGCGGGCGCCCTCGTAGGGGGCCACCTCGGTCCAGTTCGGATTCGCGCCCGCGGAGAGCGCGAGGCCGACGCCCGGCCCGCCGTCGCCGCCCGCGGCGTCGCCGCCCTCGGCGGAGTCGTCGCCGTCCGCGGCCGCCTCCCGGATCGCCATGATCGCGGCGTCGTCGCCGGGCTTCACGGCGGTGCGGGCGCCGACCTCGTGGTCGTACTGGCGGTACACCCAGCGCTTGCTCGCGGTCGACGGCGCGGAGACGACCGCCTCGACCGCGTCGGCCAGGGCGGGCTCGGGGAGGTCACGGGCCGGCCGCGTCGGCTCCTCGCTCGGGAGGTCGTTCATCGGCGCGCCGTCGGCGAGGTACTCGGCGTCGACGTCGACGACGGTCTCGGACTCGCCGTCGCCCTCCCCGTCGCCCGCGAACTCGCAGACGTAGTTCCCGTCGGTCACCTCGCCGATGACGGAGCAGCCGAGGTCGAACCGCTCGGCGAGCGCGCGCACGCGGTCGACGTCGCCGGGCGCGACCTCGTAACACATCCGCTCCTGGCTCTCGGCGAGCAGGATCTCGGTCGCGTTCATGTCCGGCTCGCGCTGGTGGACCGCGTCGAGGTCGATCCGGGCGCCGAGCCCGCCCTTCGCGACGAGCTCGGAGGAGGCGCCGCCGAGCCCGGCCGCGCCGAGGTCGCGGGCCGACCGCACGAGGCCCTCGTCGACGAGGGCCTCGTTGCACTCGATCAGCCGCTTCTCGGCGTAGGGGTCGCCAACCTGCACCGCGGGGCGGTCCTCGGTCTCGGCGTCCTCCGCGAGGTCCTCCGAGGCGAAGGAGGCGCCGCCGAGCCCGTCGCGGCCGGTGCCGTTGCCGACGAGGACGAGCTTGTTCCCCGGTTCCGTCGCGGTCGCGGTCACGAGCCGGTCCGCGTCCGTCAGCCCGACGCAGGCGACGTTGACGAGGGGGTTCCCCTCGTAGCCGCCGTGGAAGGCGACGCTGCCGCCGACGGTGGGGACGCCGATGCAGTTGCCGTAGTGGGAGATGCCCTCGACGACCCCCTCGAAGAGGTACCGCGAGCGCTCGCGGTCGAAGCCGCCGAAGTACAGCGAGTCGAGGAGGGCGATCGGGTACGCCCCCATCGACATCGTGTCGCGGACGATGCCGCCGACCCCCGTGGCCGCCCCGTCGAACGGGTCGACGAAGGAGGGGTGGTTGTGGCTCTCGACGCCGAAGGTGACGTACTGGTCCCCGTAGTCGTCGGCGTCCCGCTCCGACGCGGGCGCGTCGGCCGCGTCCGGCTCGGGCAGCGCGAGGACCGCCGCGTCGTCGCCGGGCCCGACGACGACCTGGTCGCCCCCGCTCTCGAACGCCGACAGCAGCGGCCGCGAGGAGCGGTACGCGCAGTGCTCGCTCCAGAGGTTCTCGAACAGCGCGGCCTCGGCCGTCGTCGGCTCCCGACCGAGCTCGGCGACCACGAGCTCGCGGTCCGGTTCGGAGAGACTCATTCACTTACGTGGTTACCGAGCTCGTTATAATGCTTTTCTATGTACACATTCGTGCATCCAGATCGACACCGGTGGTGACGCGGGCCGCAGTACTGTGCGGTGGCGCGCGCCTCCGAGCGGCCGCCACCGGCGGCCGCGGAGGAGCGCCGCGCGAGGGAGTCGCGAGGGAGCGGGCGACCGGCGGGAGCCCCGACCGAGCGACGAGGCTGGGGAGGCGTGAGGTGCGGGGCGGTTGCGGTCGGGTGGGACTCAAAGCCCCGGCCGCGAGGAGGAAGCACGACGACGCAAGCACCGCAGCGAAGGAGTGAACGGAGTGAGCGACTGAGCGAGGAGCACAGCGAGTCGCGCGAGTCCTCGCGGCCGGGGCTTTGGAGGCGTTTTCCGTCGGTCCATCGCCGGACAATTATAACCGAGCGGCCGGGGCTTTGGAGGCGTTCGCCGCGCCGGCAACGGTTTATAATTGACATCCTCCTCCGGCTGAAGCCGGAGGAATCCCGAGCGTTGGGATATTAGGGTTTGCAGACTCCCCGTTCTCTCGTGTTGAACGACCCGCTCTCACGGTCGAACAGGAAGACTCCGGGCTGTGCCAACCAGCCGTTACTCATATCCCCCGTCGGGGGACTCTGAGTTATCCTTCTGCGAATGTTCACCGCACTGTTCACGTCCGCGTTCATCGTCGTCTCGCACGACGAACAGACGTACAACCCACGCTCCACGCGATTCGAGTCACGAATCTGCCCGCAACACGAACACGTCTTGCTCGTGTTCTCCTCGTCCACACGATCAACGATGATGCCGTGTTCCTCTGTCTTGTATTCGAGCAAGCGAGTGAACCGGGCAAACTCCCAGCCGTGGAGTTTCTTGTTCCCCGACGCACCCCAGTTCCGCGGGTCACCGTTCTCGTCTTCGCGGATGTTGCTGAGGTCGCCAACCGCTATCTTCTCCACGCCTTCTTCCACACACCGCTGGACGATGTGCTTCGAGAGAGTGTGGAGGAAGTGGTCTTTGCGTCGGGAGAGTTTCTGTCGGGCCTTCCGTGCACGACGTGACAGGCCGTTCTCGCCCTCGGTCTGGTACTCCTCGCGGGTGAAGTAGTGTTTGTCCTCTTTCAGCACGTTCCCCGGATACAGCTCCGAGGGGCCGTCTTCGTAGTCGATGGCGAGGTAGTTGCTGATTCCGAGATCGATCCCCGCCGTGTTGTCACCCGGTGCATCTTCGACTGAAATCTCTTTCTTGCAGACGAGGTGGAGTTCCCACTCGTCACCGTTCCAGACGGCACGCACCTGCTGGATGTTTTCGACTTCGACGTCGGGGCGGGGTTCGTATTCGGCGAGGATGAAGTCCGACCGACTCTTTTTCAGGTTGAAACCTTTTGAGAGGCGGAGTTGGCCGTGTTTGTCGTCGTGCTTGATTGCTCGTTTCTTCCACGTGACAGTGGAGCGGGGGTAGTCGTCGCCACGTTTCCGGTAGCCGGGTGGATTGTTGCTGTCGTTGGAGTTGTACCAGCCGGTGAACGCCTCAGCAAGCTCTTCGAGAACTCGCTGACTTGACTGCGAATGCAGGTCACTGTAGCGTTCGTGGTCTTTCAACTCCGATTTCAACTCGGCCTCGTCGGGTATCTCGTCGTCTTCGTCCCACCGCTGGTGGGCGTAGTAGCGTCCGACGTTCCACAGTTTGGATGCTGCGAACCCGCACTGGTCGAGGTCGCCACGAACCTGTTGGTGGTTCGTGATTCGGGCGACGTAGGTGCGGGTCGTCTCCAGCATCGTACTGTTTTCATAAGCAATTATGAGATTTTGAATGTTAAAACCGGCGACGGGGCGTTGAATATCCGGTTGGAGTGTCGTCGTGGGGTTGTCAGTCGGAGTGTCGGATTCATCCCGCGCCTAAAGGCGCAGGTATTCTCCTTGTTGTTTATAAACGATCAAATCTTCAAAACTGCTCACCAAGACGATGACGCGGTATCGAACGCGAACCGTCCGAACAGCTACTTATAAGCCGACGACTGCGACTCCGTAAATCACAATCGTCCCGACGGCGCCGACGGCCACCGACTTCGCGTTCAGCCGGACCGCGCGCTTCCGGTCGGCCGCCAGCGCCGCCTCGTCGAGGACCCGGTTCGTCCCGTCGCCGACGTCGAAGACGCCGATACCGGCGAAGCCAATGCAGAACCGCTCGCGGTACTGGAAGTAGCCCATCGCGGCGCCGTACAGCGGGAAGACGGAGAGCAGCAGCGCCCGGCGCGGCCAGCCGACCGCGACGACGGCGGCGACGAGACCGACCGCGAGGAGGAGCGACGCGATCCCGAGGAGGAGCCGCCGCCGCTGTTGGGCCGGCCCGATGTTACAGACACCCGGTTGGTACTCCATGCCGTCTCGTGGGCGCGCGGCGACGAAAGCGCACCGGATCCGCTCCGGAGTCGCGTCCCTCCGGCAGGGGGCGAGCGGTCGGGATCCGACCGCGCTCCGACTCCGCAAGCGACTGGGATTCGACCGCGCGAGCGACGACCGTGACGACCCATTTTATTACTGAACGGCTGAAACGAACGGACGAGAAGCGCCATGACGGACAGGTCACCTCGGGACAGGGAGATACGGCGGTATGAGACGATCCTCGACTCGCTCGACGACGCGGTCTACGCCGTGCGTCCCGACGGGACCATCGCGTACGTCAACGACCGGTACGCGGAGATGAAAGGCGTGAGCCGGGAGGAGCTGCTGGGGACGGACATCTACGACTGGGTGACGGAGGAGGCCGCGGAGAAGGCCGGCCGGGTGCGCGACGAGGTGAACGCCGGCGACCGCGACGTCGGCACGGTCGAGTACGACTTCCTCACGGCCGACGGCGAGCGGTTCCCGGTGGAGATGCGCTTCAACCGGGTGACCGGCGAGGAGGGCGAGGAGCTGGACCGCGTCGGCGTCATCCGCGACGTCAGCGAGCAGAAGCGCCGCGAGGACGCGCTCCGGGAGAAGAACGAGCGGCTGGAGGAGTTCGCCAGCATCGTCTCGCACGACCTCCGGAACCCGCTCAGCGTGGCGCGGGGGCGGCTCGACCTCGCCCGCGAGGAGTGCGACTCCGAGCACCTCGACGCCGTCGCCGACGCCCACGACCGGATGGGGACGCTCATCGACGACCTCCTCGCGCTCGCCCGCGAGGGCGACGGCGTCGAGGAGACGGAGCGGGTCTCGCTCTGCGAGCTCGTCGAGGACTGCTGGGAGGGCGTCGAGACCGCGGACGCGACGCTGCGGGTCGAGACCGACCGCGCCGTCCGCGCCGACCGGAGCCGGCTCAGGCAGGTGTTCGAGAACCTCGTACGCAACGGCGTGGAGCACGCGGGCGAGGACGTCACGGTGACGGTCGGCGACCTCGACGGCGGCTTCTACGTCGCCGACGACGGTCCGGGGATCCCCGAGGCGGACCGCGAGGCGGTGTTCGAGGCCGGGTACACCACGAACGACGACGGCACCGGCTTCGGGCTGGAGATCGTCGAGGCGGTCGCGGCGGCCCACGGCTGGGAGGTGCGGGTCGCCGAGAGCGAGTCCGGCGGCGCGCGCTTCGAGTTCACCGGCGTCGACGTGCTCGACTGAGCGGGCGCCCGCTCCGCGGCGGCGCTCGCCGACGTGCTCGACCGAGTGCCGCGGAGGCAACCCTCAAATGCGCGCCCGACGACGGGAGGGTGTGAAGCGGATCCAGCTCGGCAACACCGTGTTCGAGGGCGCGAACGACGTCTACCTGCTCGACGGCGAGACGACCGCGCTGGTCGACACCGGCGTCGCGCTCCCGGACGTCCGCGACGACCTCGCGGCGGGCCTCGCCGAGCACGGCGTCGCGTTCGCCGACGTCGACGCGGTCGCCCTGACGCACTGGCACCCCGACCACGCGGGACTGGCCGGCGAGATACAGGCCGAGAGCGGCGCCGACGTGTACGTCCACGAGGCCGACGCCTCCCTCGTCGACGGGACGGAGACGCCGCTCTTCCTCGACGGCGACCTCCAGCGCGAGACGTTCGAGCGGTGGGGGCTCCCGGATGAGGACCAAGAGCGCCTCCGCGAGTTCTTCGACGCGGTGAGCGCCGACCTCAGCGGCCGTCCCGCCGAGGTGACGGCGATCGCCGACGGCGACGCCGTCGAGGCCGGCGGCGTCGCGCTGGAGGCCGTCCACCTGCCGGGTCACACCGCCGGGCTCACCGGCTTCGCGTTCGACCCGCGCGAGGTCCCGGGCCACGAGCCGGTCGGGCGGAGCGGGCGAGGACCGCGGCGGGGGTCGGACCGCGCCCGCGGCGAGTCGACCGCCCCCGCGGAGCTGTTCGCCGGCGACGCGCTCCTCCCGCGGTACACCCCGAACGTCGGCGGCGCGGACGTCCGCGTGGACGCGCCGCTCGCGGCGTACGCCCGGAGCCTCGCGCGGGTCGTCGAGCGCGACTTCGACGCCGCGCACCCGGGCCACCGCGAGCGGATCGACGACCCGAGCCGGCGGGCCGCGACGATCCTCGACCACCACCGCCACCGGACGCGGCGCGTGCTCGCCGTCCTCGCCGACCGCGGCCCCGCGACGGCGTGGGAGGTGTCGGCCGAGCTGTTCGGCGACTTGGTCGACATCCACGTGCTCCACGGGCCGGGCGAGGCGTTCGCGCACCTCGACCACCTCGCCGACGCCGGGGTCGTCGAGCGCGACGGCGCCCGCTACCGCCTCGTCGACACGGACCCCGACGTCGACGCGCTGTTCCCGACGACGCCCCTGGACGGCGCCGTCGACGGCGGGGCGGACTGACGGCGACGCAGCGCCCCCGCCGAAAGCTATTCCCGCGGCACGGCGTACCCCCGGACGTGCAACGGGACGCCCTCGCCGCGGTCCTCCTCGCCCTCCTCGCGGTCGTCGCGCTCGGCGTCGCGGCCGCGACCCTCGACTCCGCCGTGAGCCTCGGCGGCGGCGGGCTCGGCGGCGGCGGTGACGCCGGCGGACCGGGCGGTCAGAGCGCCGACCTCGGCGCGTCGCCGGCCCCGAGCGGCGGCGGCGCCCTCTCGATCCCGCCCGCGTGCTACGAGTTCCTCCGGGAGCCGCCGGCGCTGCTGGCGTTCGCCGCGGTCCTCTTCGGGCTCGCCGCGTTCGTCTACCGGGACACGGGCTCGGGGCTCGCCGCGGGCGCCGTCGTCGGGTCGCTGGGGGTCCCGACCGCCGCGCTGGGGTGGCTGCTCTCGGCCTGCCGCCCGGTCGACGAGGGGGTCGAGTTCGCGCTCGGCGCCGCGGCCGACGAGGGCGGGTTCCTCCCCGAGGGCGGCGGGGGGCTCGGCGGGGCCGGCGGCGGGGAGGGGACCGCCTCGGCGCCGGAGCTCCTCTTCGCCCTCGTCGTGGTCGCGGCCCTCGTCGCGAGCGTCGCCGTCCTCCTCGGCGCCGGCGGCGACGACGAACCGACCGACGGCGAGGCCGCGGCCGAGAGCGACGGCGGCGACGAGCCCGGCGACCCGGACCTCCGCGCGGTCGGGCGGACCGCGGGCGCGGCGGCCGACCAGATCGAGCGGTCCGACGCCGACAACGAGGTGTACCGCGCGTGGCGCGACATGACCGAGGCCCTCGACGTCGAGCGCCCCGCGTCCTCGACGCCGGCCGAGTTCGCGGCCGCGGCCGTCGACGCTGGCGTCGACGAGGAGCCCGTCGCCGACCTCACGGCCGTCTTCGAGCGGGTGCGGTACGGGGGCGAAGAGGCGACCGCGGAGCGCGAGCGCCGGGCCGTCGAGGCCCTCCGACGGATCGAGGAGCGCCACGGGGGTGCGGCGTAGCCGTGCGCCCCCTCGTCGCGCTCGGCGTGGCGTCGGTCGCTGTCGGCTTCGTCGCCGCCGTCGACCGCGGGGTCGCGAGCGCGCTGGACCCGTCGACGACCGTCGTCACCCTGATCGGCGCGCTCGGCGCGGTCCAGGGCGTCAGGTACGCGAACGCCCGCCGCGACCGGGAGCGCAGAGCGGCCGACCCCGGTGACCCGGAGCGGCGGGCGCCGGCGACGGTGCCCGGCGCCGACCTCGACGAGCGCGTCGCGCGGGCGACCGGCTCCGCGCTCCGCGGGCACCGGGCCCGGCGGGAGCTCCGCGACCGGACCAGGGAGCTCGCGGTCGCGGCGGTCGCCCGCGACCGGAACGCCTCGACCGAGGCGGCCGCGGAGCTCGTCGAGGGCGGCGAGTGGACCGACGACGCGACCGCCGCCGCGTTCCTCGCGCGGGAGTCGTCGTACCCGGTCCGGATTCGACTTCGGGCGGCGCTCTCCGGACGCTCGCGCTACGGGTTCGGCCTCCGGGCGGCCGTCGACGCGATCGGTCGGCTGGAAGGAGACGAGGAGGGAGGAGGCGACGGGAGGTCGGGGGCGAGCGATGCGTGAGGACGACGGGGGAGCGACGACCGAGCGCAGGGCTCTCCGCGAGGCCGAGACCGGGCGCTGGGACGGAATTCGCGGGGCGGCGCTCGCCCTGGTCGGCGTCGGGGTCGTGACGCGGCGCCCGAGCCTCGTGCTCCTCGGCGCGGTGGGGGTCGGCTACGCCCTGTACGCCGGCGTCGGCGAGGCGCCGGCGGCGACCCTCGACGTGAGCCGGACCGTGAGCGACGCGATCCCCGAACCGGGCGACGAGGTGACCGTCGCGGTCCGGGCGCGCAACGCGGGGGACGCCCCGATCGCCGACCTCCGGCTCGTCGACGGGGTCCCGCCGGGGCTGGCGGTCGTCGACGGCCCAGCGCGGGTCGCGACCGCGCTCCGCCCGGGCGCGTCGGTCGCGTTCGAGTACGTCGTGCGCGCGAGCCGCGGCGAGCACGAGTGGGAGGCGCTCACGGCGATCGCGCGGAACCCCGCCGGGTCGCGCGAGCGGACGACCGAAGTCGACCCGGCCGACCCCGCGCGGGTCGTCTGCACCCCGGAGCTCGCCGCCGGCGGCGACCTCCCCCTCCGCGGGCTGACGACGCGGTACCACGGCCGGATGCCGACCGACGTCGGCGGGTCGGGCGTGGAGTTCCACGCCACCCGCGAGTACCGCCGCGGCGACCCCCTCAAGCGGGTGGACTGGAACCGGCGGGCGCGGACGGGCGAGCTGGCGACCGTGGAGCTCCGGGAGGAGCGCGCCGCGACCGTCGTCCTCCTGATCGACGCGCGGGAGTCGGCGTACGCCGCCGCCGAGCCCGAGGGGCGGACCGCGGTCGAGGCGAGCGTCGGGGCCGCCGGCCGGGCGTTCCGCGCGCTCCTCGACGGCGGCGACCGCGTCGGCATCGCGGCGCTCGGCCCCGTGGACTGCTGGCTCGCGCCGGGCGCCGGGACGGCGCACGCCGCCGAGGGGCGCGAGACGCTGGCGACCGACCCCGCGCTGGCGCCGACGCCGAGCGGGCAGCGGTTCTACCGGTCGCGGTGGCTCCGGCGGTTCCGACGGCGGCTCCCGGCCGACGCGCAGGTGCTCTTCTTCACTCCCCTGATCGACGACGCGGCCGCGTCGCTCGCGCGCCGGATCGACGCGCACGGCCACCTCGTCACCGTCCTCTCGCCCGACGTGACCGCGGGCGGGACCACCGGCGAGCGGCTCGTCCGGTTCGAGCGCCGCGAGCGGCTCCGGGAGCTCCGGTCGGTGGGGATCCGCGTGGTCGAGTGGGACGGGGAGCCGTTCCCGGTCGCGGTCGCGCGGGCGACGAGCGGGTGGTCGCCGTGAGCGGTGGCGGGGCTCACGGCGAGGAGGGCGACGACGGCAACGACTCCGACGATCCCGACGACCAGGACGCGCCGACCGACCGACCCGAGCGCGACGCCCGCCCCCCGGCGCTCGCCGTCGTCCTCAGCCTCGTCGCGGCCGCGGTCGCGAGCCTCGCCGCCCTCCTCGCCGCGCCGCTCGGGGGCGCCCTCCTCGGCGCCGCGACGGTCGCCCTCGCGGCCGGGTCGGTCCGGCGGTCGCACCGCCTCCTCTCGTGGGCGGCCGGGATCGGGCTCGTCGGGCTCGCCGTCGGGGGGTACCGGGGCGGGAGCGTCGAACCGCTGCTCGTCGGCGGGGTCGCGCTCGCGGTCGCGTGGGACGCCGCGGACCACGGGCTCTCGGTCGGCGAGCAGGTCGGCCGCGGCGCCCGGACCCGCCGGAACGTCGCCGTCCACGCGGGGACGACCCTCCTCGCGGGCGCGCTCTCCGTCGGCGTCGTCTACGGCGTCTACCGCGCCGCGGCCGGGTCGCAGCCGGTCGCCGCGCTCGCGCTGCTGCTGTTCGGGGCGGTGGCCCTGGCGTCGGCGCTCCGGTGAGGGGAGGTCGGGCCGGGGCGGGACCGATCGCCTGTCCTTTTGTATCGCCCCGCCGACGGGTCGGTATGGACATCGCAGCGACCCCGGCGATCGCGGCGGCCGCGTTCCCTCCGAGTCACGGTTCCGCGGGGTGGTCGGCGTGACGGACCTCGTGACGTTCGGCGAGACGATGCTCCGGCTCTCGCCGCCGCGCGGCGAGCGCCTGGAGACGGCCCGGTCCCTCGACGTGCAGGCGGGCGGGGCGGAGAGCAACGTCGCGGTCGGCGCGTCTCGGCTCGGCGCCGACGCCGTCTGGCTCTCCAAGCTGCCGGAGTCCCCGCTCGGCCGCCGGGTCGTGAGCGAGCTCCGGAGCCACGGCGTCCGGACCGGCGTCGCGTGGGCCGACCCCGCGTCGAGCCGCGTCGGGACGTACTACCTCGAACACGGCGGCGAGCCGCGCGGGACGAGCGTGATCTACGACCGCGCCGACGCCGCGATCACGACGGTCGAGCCCGGGGAGCTGCCGACCGCCGCGCTGGAGGCGGCCGAGCGCTTCCACGCGACCGGGATCACCCCGGCCCTCTCCGACCGCGCGGCGGAGACGACGACCGCGCTGCTCCGCGCCGCGGGCGAGGCCGGCGCGACGCGCTCGTTCGACCTGAACTACCGGGCGAAGCTCTGGGGCCCCGAGGCGGCGCGGGCGGCGTACGAGGAGCTGTTCGCGCACGTCGACACCCTCTTCGTCCCGCGGCGCGACGCCCGGGAGGTGCTCGACCGCGAGGGCGACGCCGTCGAGATCGCCCACGGGCTCGCCTCCGAGTTCGGCTTCGACGCCGTCGTCGTCACGCGGGGGAGCGAGGGCGCGGTGGCCCTGCGGGACGGGTCGGTGTACGAGCAGGGCGTCTTCGACGCGGAGACGTTCGACGCGATCGGCACCGGCGACGCGTTCGTCGCGGGCTACCTCGCGCGGCGGCTCGACGGCGGGGGCGTCGCGGACGCGCTGGAGTGGGCCGCCGCGGCCGCCGCCCTGAAGCGGACCGTCGACGGCGACCTCGCCGTGATCACCCCCGAGGACGTCGCCGACGTCGTCGGCGGCGCGGCCGGGATCGACCGGTAGCGGTCGGCGTCGCCGCGTCGCGCGCGGCGACGAGCGTTTCTCTCGGATCGGTCGCTCTCGCCGGCGACGACCGTCGGCGAAATCGACGGACGGCGACGTTCGACCGGAAAATATCGAGAACGGGAACTTCGGGGGAACGGTTATCACCCCCCTTCCGGTAGTGATGGCGTATGAGTGGACGGCCCGATCGCGACCGCCGACCCGAGGCGTCGGCGAACCCTGCCCTCCGAAACGGTGAATGCGGCGCAGTCAGAGGCCGCGCGCGCCGGGGAGATGAGCGCTGACCGACCGACCCTCCACGTCGGCGGTCGCGGCGACCTGCCGGACGAACCGTGGACGAGCCTCCCGGACGGGACGGCGCTGACCGAACCGGACGGCGCCGCCGAGAGCGGCGCCGACGCGGCCCGGCCGGTCGTGATCGTCCGCCTCGGAGCGACCGGCGGCGACGCGGGCGGGCGGCTGCGTCGGGTCCGGGAGCGGTTCCCCGACGCGCCGGTCCTCGCGTACACCGCGGACGACGACGCGGACGCCGCGATCGACGCGAGCCGGCTGGGGGTCGAGTACGTCTCCGGGCGGCGGCTGGCGGCCGACGGCGAGACGCTCGCGGAGCGGGCGGCCGAGCTGGCGGAGTCGGCCGCCGAGCCGGCGGGGCCGGCCGGAAACGAGGTCGCGGGGACGGCGAGCGGGGAGGGCGAGGACCCGTTCCTCGAACGCTTCGTCCGGATCACCGCCGACCGGACCGCGGAGCTGGAGGAGAAGCTGGACGCGCTGCTCGACCTCGGCCGCGAGCGGCTCGGCCTGTCGATCGGCTACGCGTCGCACACGACCGACGACCGGTTCGCCGTCCGCCGGCAGCGGGGCGGGGACGAGCTGCTGGAATCGCTGATCGAGCGCGGCGTGATCGACGAGGACGGGACCATGCCGCTGGAGGACACGTACTGCCGGCGGACGGTCGGCGGTGTCGGGGACGACGCCGGGAAAGCCGGCGAGGACCCCGGGAGCGACGGA
Source organism: Halorubrum rutilum (assembly GCF_042665015.1). GTDB lineage: Archaea > Halobacteriota > Halobacteria > Halobacteriales > Haloferacaceae > Halorubrum > Halorubrum rutilum. The sequence continues at coordinate 94,769 of NZ_JBHTBL010000008.1, forward strand.
ACCGACGCCGACGGCGGCGTCGTGGCGTTCACCGACCCCGCCGAGGCGGGGTGGGAGGGCGACCCGACCCACGAGCTGTTCGGGCTCGGGAGCTACATCGGCGGCCGGATCGTGGCCGACGGGGAGGTCGTCGGCACCCTCTGTTTCGTCGACGAGTCGAACCGGAGCCGCCCGTTCACCCCCCGGGAGCGGCTGTTCGTCGAGCTGCTCGCCGACTGGCTCGGCCGGGCGTTCGAGCGCCGTGCGGCCCGCGAGGAGCGCGAGGCGGCCGTCGACCGCCTGGAGGACACCCTCGAACGGATCGACGACGCGTTCTTCGCGCTGGACGACGAGTGGCGGTTCACCTACGTCAACGAGAAGGCGGCGGCGCTGCTCGACCGGTCCCCCGGGGAGCTCGTCGGCGAGAACGTCTGGGAGGAGTTCCCCGACGCGGTCGGCGAGACGTACGAGGAGCGCTACCGGCGGGCGATGGCGACCCAGGAGTCGGTGTCGTTCGTGGAGCGCTACGAGCCCCTCGACCTGTGGACCGAGGTGACGGCGTACCCCTCGTCGGACGGGCTGTCGGTGTTCTTCTCCGACGTCACCGACCGGAAGCGCCGGGAGCGGATCCTCGAACGCCTCCTCGGCACCGTCGAGGAGATCCAGCGGGCCGACGACAGGGCGGCGGTCGCCGACCGGCTGATCGAGGCCGCCGACGAGATCCTCGGACACGAGATCGGCGGCGTGCGGCTGTACGACCCCGACGCCGACCGGCTCCGGCTGGTCGCCACGAGCGACGGGCTCGGCGAGGCGTTCGCCGACCGCGGGCCGCGGCCGCCCGGCGAGGGGGTCACCGGCGAGGTGTACGCGAGCGGCGAGCCGTGGGTGTGCGACGACGTCGCCGCGCTGGGCGACGACCGCGACTACCACGAGATGCGCTCGTTCGCGGCCGTGCCGCTCGGCGAGCACGGCGCGTTCGTGGTCGGCGCCCCCGAACCGGGCGCGTTCGACGAGGACGACGTGTCGGTGCTGGAGCTGCTGGCGACGAACGCCGTCGCCGCGATGGACGCCCACGATCGCCGGCGCCGGCTCCGCACCTACGAGGACGCGCTCAAGAACGTCGACGACATGGTCTGCGTGCTCGACGCCGACGGCGCCGTGACGTACGCCACCGAGCCGTTCGCCGAGTGGCTCGGCGCGGACTCGGCGGCGCTCGTCGGGCGGCGGATCCGCGACGCGCTCCCGGCGGCGGACGGCGACCGCGTCGCCGACGCGGTGAACGCGGTCGGCGAGGCCGAGGCGAGGGCGACGGGGAGCGACGCGGGGGAAAACGGGAGCGACGCGGGGATCGAGCGGGTGCGACGGGTGGAGGTCGCCGTCGAGCGCGACGGGCGGCGGCGACACGGCGAGCTGCGCCTCTCGCCGCTGTCCGAGGGGTCGAGCGGGGTCGTCGCGTCGCTGACGGACGTCACCGACCTCCGGCGGACGCGGACGGAGCTCTCGCACGAGCGGGACCGCTTCGACCGGCTGTTCGAGCGCCTCCCGGACCCCGTGATGGAGGTCGCGCTCGAACCGGACGAGACGGTCATCGCCGGGGTCAACCCGGCGTTCGCGTCGCAGTTCGGCTACGACGCGGCCGCGCTCCGCGGGCGGACCATCGACGCGCTCGACATCCGCGACGACCGGCTCGCGGGCCTGGGCGACGAGGCCGGACGCGCCGGCGACGGCGCCGGGCCGACGGACGGGAGCGGCGAGGCGAGCGAGCGGTCCATCGACGAGCGGGTGCGCGACGAGGGGTTCGTCACGACGGAGGTCCGCCGGCGGACCGTCGACGGGCCGCGCGAGTTCCTCTTCCGCGGGTTCGCCTACGAGACCACGGACGGGCGCCGCGCGTTCGGCATCTACACCGACATCACCGACCGGCGGCGCCGCGAGCGGTACTTCCGGGTCGTCAACCGCATCCTCCGGCACAACCTCCGGAACGAGCTGAACGTCGTCTTCGGCTTCGCGAGCGAAATCGCGAACGACGCCGCGGACGAGCAGACCGCCGACTACGCCCGCCGGATCGAGACGACGGGGAAGCGGCTCGCCGGCCTCGCGGAGGGGGCGGCCGAGATCAGGCGCGTCGTCGAGGAGGGGATCGTGAGCGACCCCGACCCCGTGTCGGTGGGGCGGGTCGCCGCGGCGGTCCGCGAGGAGTACGCGGAGCGGTACCCCGAGGCCCGGATCGACGTCGCGGTCCCCGACGACGCCGTCGTCCGCGGCGACGAGCGGCTGGCGGAGGCGATCGGGCACCTCGTCGAGAACGCCGTGGTCCACTCGCGAGGGGACGGGCCCAGAGTCGAGATCGCCGCCGAACGCCACCCGGAGACCGGGACCGTCAGCGTGCGCGTCGCCGACGACGGGCCGGGGGTCCCCGAGGGCGTCCGAGGGGTCATCACGGGCGAGGCGGAGGTGACCCAGCTCAACCACAACACCGGCATCGGGCTGTGGATCGTCGCCTGGATCGTCGAGGCGTACGGCGGCGAGGTCGCCTTCGGACCGGGGATCGACGGCGAGGGGACGACCGTCACGCTGCGGCTCCCGGCGCCGGAGTGAGCGGGGCGGCGCGCCGGGGCGGACCGAGACCGCGTCGCGCGACGCTCCGCGCGTCCGTCGCGGCCTCGGCGCCCGCGTTCCGACCCGTTTATGGTCGCCGCCCCGTCCCGTGAGGGTATGACCGACGACGAGCGACGACGCGAGCTGATCGCCGCGCTCCGCGCGGCCGACGCCGTCAAATTCGGCGAGTTCGAGCTCTCGCACGGCGGGACGAGCGACTACTACGTCGACAAGTACCTGTTCGAGACCGACCCGGAGGCGCTGACGCTCGTGAGCGAGGCGTTCGCGGCCCGGCTCGCCGAGACGGACGCGAAGCTCGCGGGGGTCGCGCTCGGCGCGGTCCCGCTCGTGGCCGTGACGGCCGCCGAGCTGGGCCGCCCGTACGTCATCGCGCGCAAGTCGGCGAAGGAGTACGGCACCGGCAACCGCATCGAGGGTCGGCTCGACGAGGGCGAGGCGGTCGTCGTGTTAGAGGACATCGCCACGACCGGGCGGTCGGCCGTCGACGCCGTCGAGGCGCTGCGGGAGGCCGGCGCGACCGTGGACCGCGTGCTCGTCGTCGTCGACCGCGAGGAGGGGGCCGAGGAGCTGTTGGCCGAACACGACGTCGAGCTGGAGTCGCTGCTGACGGCGACGGAGCTGCTGGCGGAGCGCGACGAGGGGTAGGCGGTCTCCGCCCGGCGTCACGCCTCGGCCGCCTCGACCGTCGGCACCGCGACCCGGTCGAGGACGTCGGCGATCACGTCGCGCTCGTCGGCGTCGTTGACGGCGGCGTCCGGGGTCAGGACGAGCCGGTGCGCGAGCGTCGGCTCCGCGACGCGCTTCACGTCGTCCGGGGTGACGAACTCGCGGCCGGCGAGGACCGCGGCGGCGCGGGCCGTCTCGAACAGCCGCTGGGTGCCGCGGGGCGAGACGCCGACGTCGACGCGGCGATCCTCGCGGGTCGCGCGGGCGAGCGCGGCCATGTATTCCAGGAGGTCGTCCTCGACACGGACCGTCTCCGGCACCTCGCGGAGCGCCGCGACGGCGTCGGGGTCCAGCACGCGCTCGACCGTCGGCGCCCGCTCGGCGCGGCCCGCGCGCCGCCGGAGCAGCTCGACCTCGCCGTCGTCGTCGGGGTAGCCGATCGAGGTCTTGACCGCGAAGCGGTCGAGCTGCGCCTCGGGCAGCGGGAACGCGCCCTCGCTCTCGACCGGGTTCTGCGTCGCGATGACGTAGAACGGGCTCGGCAGCTCGTGGGTGTCGCCGTCGACGGTCACCTGCCCCTCCTCCATCGCCTCCAGCAGCGCGGCCTGCGTCTTCGGCGGCGCGCGGTTGATCTCGTCGGCGAGCACGACGTTCGCGAAGACCGGGCCGGGCGAGAACGAGAAGGAGCCGTCGCGCTCGTCGAAGACGTTGGTGCCGGTGACGTCGGACGGGAGGAGGTCCGGGGTGAACTGGATCCGGGAGAACTCCAAGCCGAGCGCGGTCGCGAACGAGCGCGCCGAGAGGGTCTTGCCGGTGCCGGGCGCGTCCTCCAAGAGGACGTGGCCGCGGGCGAGGATCCCGAGCGTCACGCGGTCGAGGAACTCGCGGTCGGCGACGACCGCGCCGCCGACCTCGTCGACGACGCGCGAGCAGGCCGCCGCGGCTTCGGGGACGTCCATACCGGCCGCACGGGAGCCGCCCCGAAAAGCGTTGCCGGCGGGGGTCCGAGGACGGTCGCGCCGCGGCGACGAGGGGGCGCCGCCGAGGGGGCGCCGCCGGCGATCGAAACGCATAACAGCGGAACCGGCCAACACGGAGGTGAGCCGAGGTAGCCTAGCCTGGCCAAGGCGGTAGATTCGAAATCTACTGTCCATTCGGACACCGGAGTTCAAATCTCCGCCTCGGCGCTTCTCCCGAGTTCCGCGCGTCAAGCCGCGGCGCCGGCGATTTATACGCGACGCCACGCGCGATCAGCCGGCGGCGCCCCGGGGAAAGAGCCATACGTCGCGCCCGTGACCGAATCGTATGTCCGACGCGACCCTGTACGACCGCCTCGGCGGCGAGCCGGCCGTCGGCGCGGTCGTCAACGAGTTCTACGAGCGGGTGCTGGCCGACGAGCGGGTGGCGCACCACTTCGACGACGTCGACATGGCCGACCAGCGGTCTCACCAGACGAAGTTCCTGAGCGCGGTCACCGGCGGGCCGATGGCGTACGAGGGCGACGACATGGAGACGGCCCACGAGGGGCTGGGAGTCACGGAGGACGAGTTCGACGCGATCGCGGCGCACCTCGACGCGGCGCTCCGCGAGTTCGACGTCGCCGACGCGGACCGGGAGGTGGTGATGGAGACGGTCGAGGGGTACCGCGACGACATCGTCGAGGCGTGACCGGCGGGTAGCGGGCGAACGGGAGCGACCGGGAGCGCGAGCGATCCCCTACGACTCCCCGCCCAACGACTCCTGTTCGCCTCCGGCGTCGCCCCGCAGCCGACGCCGGCGCTTGTCGTACGCCGCCTCCAGCTTCGCGTTCGTCGCCCGCGAGACGAGGTAACAGTCGACGTCGTCGCCGTCGCGGGGGTGCGCGCTCGCGACCCAGACGTGGCCGTCCCCCGTCGAGAGGTCGGCCGCCCAGCGCTCCGCGGCCGCGCGGCTCTCGAACGAGTGGCGGGGGCCGTCCTCGAAGACGAGCCGCCCCACCTTGGCGTTTCGCTTGCGCGCCGAGGGCTTCACCGCGACGACGACGCTCACGGGCGTCGTTCGAGCGGGCTCGCTTAAAAACCTCGTCAGACGCTGCCGGTCGGGGCGCGGGACGGCCCAGTCAGGGCGCGGGACGGCCTAGTCGCGGCGCCGGACGGCCTATCGCCGTCGACGGGCAGGGACGACCGGCGAACCGCAAGAATCCAGACCCTCGCCTCCCTACCCGAACTCATGAGCGACCCGGCCTGGTACGAGGACGCGACGATCTACTCGCTCGACGTCAAGACGTTCAACGACGGCGACGGCGACGGGTGGGGCGACTTTCGGGGGGCGACCGAGCGCCTGGACTACCTCGACGAGCTCGGGGTCGACGCGCTCTGGGTCCGGCCGTTCTACCCGAGCCCGCTCCGCGACAACGGGTACGACGTCGCCGACTACTACGGCGTCGACGACCGGCTGGGGAGCCTCGACGACTTCCGCGAGTTCGCCGACCGGGCGCACGAGCGCGGCATCCGGGTGATCACCGACCTCGTCTTCAACCACACCTCGGACGAGCACGAGTGGTTCCGGCGCGCCCGCGAGGACCCCGAGTCGGAGTACCACGACTACTACCTGTGGACGAGCCACCCGGACGACGCCCACCAGCGCGGCAACATCTTCCCGGAGTACGAGGACGGCGTCTGGACCCACGACGAGGTCGCGGGCAAACACTACTTCCACCAGTTCTACGGCCACCAGCCCGACCTCAACGTCGCGAACCCCGCGGTCCGCGGGGAGCTGTACGACGTGCTCCGGTTCTGGCTCGACCAGGGCGCCGACGGCTTCCGGATCGACGCCGCCCACCCGATGCTGATGCCGAAGGGCCACGACGCGACCACCCTCGACGAGACCGACCTCGGCGACGCCATCGAGCTGTTCAGGGAGATGCGGCGGGTCGTCGAGGCGGAGCAGTCGGACGCGGTGTTGCTGGCCGAGGCCGACGACGAGCCGGAGCACCTCGACTACTACTTCGGCGACGGCGAGGCGTTCCACCTGCAGTTCAACTTCGTGATGAACGCGCACCTCACCTACGCGGTCGGCGTGAAGGACACGTGGCCGCTCCGGCGGGCGGAGGAGATCCTGCCGGACGTCTCCGAGGTGGGCGGCTGGGTGAACTTCCTGCGGAACCACGACGAGTGGAACCTGCTGAAGCTCCCCGAGGAGGCGTTCGAGCACGCCCGCGAGTACTTCGGCGACGACGCCGGCGACTCCTGGATCTTCGAGCGCGGCCACCGGCTCCGGCTCGCCGACCTGTACGCCGGCGACCGCGACCGGATCGCCGTCGCCCACAGCCTCCTCTTCTCGTTGCCCGGCTCCGTCGCGCTCCAGTCCGGCGACGAGATCGGCATGGGCGCGGACCTCTCCCTGCCGGAGCGCGAGGCGGTCCGCACCCCGATGCAGTGGGACGACTCGGCGAACGGCGGCTTCTCGACCGCCGCCCCCGAAGACTGCTACAACCCCGTGGTCGACGAGGGGAAGTACGCCTACGATCGCGTGAACGTCGCCGCCCAGCGCGGCGACCCCGACTCGCTGCTCTCGCGGGTCAAGGCGCTCGTGGCGGCCCGCGACGCCTGCCCCGAGATCGCCCGGGGCGACTACCGAGCGCTCGACACCGACCACAAGGAGACGCGCGTCCACCGGTTCGACGGCGACGGTGAGGGAGCCGACGGAAACGAGACCGTCCTGCTCTGCGCGCACAACCTCGCGGACGGGCACCGCGAGGAGGTCGTCGGCTTCGACGTCGACCCGGCCACCGTCGAGCACGTCGTCGGCGACGGCGGGCACTACGTCGCGGAGGGAGGCGTCACGTTCGAGCTCGACGCCTGCGACTACGTCTGGCTGCGCGGCGAGAAGCGGTAGCGACGACGGCGCGTCCGGTCGAGGCGGGGCCCTCGCCGTTCAGTCGTCCGCGATCGCGCTCGGTTCCGCGTCCGCCTCGGCCGAGAGCAGTCGGTCGAGCCCGTCGACCATCGCGACGACGCTGGCGCGGGTGATGTCCGCGTCCGTCGAGGAGACCGAGACGGACCGGTCGCCGCGCGAGAGGTCGACCTCGACGGTGACGACCGCGTCGGTGCCGCCGGTGATCGCGTCGACGTGGTAGGAGTCGAGGTCGAAGGAGACGCCGCCGGGACCGTCGCCCTCGGCGCCGTCGGCGTCGGCGGCGCCGTCGTCCGCCAGCGCGGCCCGCACGGCTTCGAGGCCGGCGTCGACGGGGCCGGCGCCCGTGCCGGAGGCGACCCGCTCCTCGTCGCCGACGCGGAGCCGGACGGACGCGGTGGGGAGGTTCCCCCCGGAGGTGGCCGTCAGGTCGACGAGCTCGACGCGGCGGTCGCGCTCGCGGCCCTGCACGTCCTCGGTGATCGCGAGCAGGTCGGCGTCCGTGACGCGTTTCCCGCGGTCGCCGAGCTCCTTCACGCGGCTCACGACCGCGCTCAGCTCGTCGTCGTCGACCGCGACGTCGTGCTCGGCGAGCGCGGCCTTGACGCCGGCGCGGCCGGCGTGCTTGCCGAGGACGAGCCGGCGCTCGCGCCCCACGGTCTCCGGCGGGTACGGCTCGTACATCGTCCCGTCCTTCAGGGTTCCGTCGGTGTGGATCCCGGACTCGTGGGCGAAGGCGTTGGCGCCGCAGACCGCCTTGTTCGGCGGGAGTGCGACGCCGGTCGCCTCCGAGACGGTCCGGCAGAGCCGATAGAGCCGCTCCAGCTCGACCGTGTCGACGTCGTACGACCGGTCGAGCGCGACGGCGACCTCTTCGAGGGCGACGTTGCCGGCGCGCTCGCCGACGCCCATCACGGTGCCGTGGACGGTGTCGGCGCCCGCCTTCAGCCCGGCGTGGACGTTCGCCACGCCGAAGCCGAGGTCGTCGTGGGTGTGGAGGCTCGTCGGGCCGAGCTCGGCGAGCCGGGAGACGACCGCCGCGGTGCGCTCCGGGTCGGCCGCGCCGACCGTGTCGCAGTAGCAGATCCGGTCGGCGCCCGCGTCGAGGCCCGCGCCGAGCAGGCGTTCGAGGTAGTCGAGGTCGGCGCGCGAGCCGTCCTCGCCGAGCACCTCGACCCAGAGGCCGTGGTCCGTGGCGTACTCGACGAGCTCGACCGTCGTCTCGACCACCTCGTCGCGGGTCGAGCCGACCTTCGTCTCGACGTGTTTGTCCGAGGCGGGCACGACGAGGTTGATCCCGTCGACGCCGCAGTCGAGCGCGTGGTCGACGTCGCGTTTCACCCCGCGGGCGAAGCTCGTCACGGTCGCGTCGAGCCCCTCGCCGGCGACCCGGCGGATGGCCTCGCGCTCGCCCGCGGAGGTGCACGCCGAGCCGGCCTCGATCAGGTGCATCCCCGCCGCGTCGAGCGCGCGGGCGACGTCGACCTTCTCGGCCGGCGCCAGCGAGACGCCGGGCATCTGCTCGCCGTCGCGCAGGGTGGTGTCTAACAGCTGTACCTCGTCGAGGTCGGTGAGTGGTGTTCGGGTCAAAAGGGAGTCCGTCGGCTCTGCGGTGGGTTCGGGGTCGGTGCCGCCGCGGGGCGGTCGTGCCCCGGAGTCGTTATCGTCGGAGAATTTCGCGGCCAGCCGCCGCGAGGCGACTTCCTCTATCCTCCGAACGACCGCGATCGTCGCGTGTCATTCGTGTCCGTGGCGACGCGTCACACGCATATAAACGGACGGGTCGCGACAGGAATGACCGACGGATCGTCGGCGACCGCGGCGGTTCGGCGAGGATCCGTTAACGGAGTTCGTCAGCGAGAGGGCGGCGCGTCGCGCTCGCCGGGAGACCGCTAGCCGAGCAGCGACCGGAACGACCGGCGCCCGACCCCGCACTCCTCGCGGTAGTCGCAGGCGGAACACCGGTCGTCGTCGACGCGCGACGGCGGGCCGTCGATCGCGCGGGCGGCCCGCAGCGCCCGGCGGTAAGCGGCCTTCTTGCGGGTCGTGAGTCGGACCTCGCGCGCGGCGCCGACGCTCGGGTACTCGACCAGCGCGCGCGGCACCTCGCGCTCGCGCTCCCACGCGACCGCCTTCGCGACGGCGACGGCCCTGACCGCCTGTGACCCCCAGACGCCGTTCTCCGGGGGCTCGCCCGGCGAGACGACCGTGGGAAGGGGCGGCTCGTCGTCGCCCGGCGCGTCGGCGGCGGCGTCCTCGCCCGGCGCGTCGGCGGCGGCGTCCTCGCCCGGCGCGTCCGCGGCGTCGCCCCCGGCGCCGAGCACCTTGTGAACCGTTCCGTGACAGTCCTTCCCGGAGACGAACGCGCGCTCGCGAGCGGGGTCGACGAGCCAGTCGTAGTCGTCGCGGCCGCGGAGGCGGTCGAGGTTCCGGCGGTAGGCGGCCGGCGAGCGCCGGATCGGGAGCCGGCGGAGGGTCGCGTCCGGCGCGTCGACGAGCGCGGGGTAGCGATAGGCGAGGTCGATCCGGGCGCGGGCGTCCGGCGGGACCGCCCGGTCGTCCTCGCGGCGCGCGTAGTAGAGCTGTCGAGGGCAGTAGGCCGCGCGAGCGAGGTCGCTGAAAGGGATCACGGAGCGGTTGGGCGCGGTTTCGTACATAAGGAGTCGACTGCGGATAAACGACGAACACCGCCAAAGCCCCGGCCAGCCGGCCGTATGTGGTCGAATCCGGATCCCTAGCGAACACCGCCAAAGCCCCAGCCGCGAGGACGGCGCACGCTCGCTGCGCGCCTCACTCGGTCGCTGACGCTCCCTCGTTGCGGTGCTTGGGTCGCCTGCGCCGTCCTCGCGGCTGCCCCTTTGAGTCCCACCCAACCGCTCCGCACCGCAGCCTCGCGCCTCCCCAGCCTCGGCGGACGGCCCGGCGCGGGCAGAGCCGCGCCGGGCCGCCGCCTCCCTCGCGGGCGGGTCGCGTCCGGCGGACGCGACCCGGCGCGCCCATTCGTCGTTGGGACTCGTGAGCGTACGGTGGTGGTCGAGCGAGAGCGGGGAGGCGACGGACCGCGAAACCGGCTACAACGAGCGGCGATTTACAGGGAGACGTCCGTCTCGATATCCTCGGTCGCCTCTTTCAGGCCGTCCTCGCGGGCGGACTCGGCGTGGGTGCCCTCGATCTCGGCGTCGGTGAGGAGGTCGCGGAACTCGTCGCGGAAGCGGTCGTTCGCCCGCGTGGAGGTCAGGTCGACGCGGGCGACGCGGGCGTACTTCGCGACGACGTCGGGGTCAGTGCCAAGCGCCTCGGCGCAGTCGACGATGGAGCGTCCCTCGGCCGTGAGCGACTTCAGGGCGGCGTAGTCGAACTCGGCGTCGTCGACCTCGCGGTCGGCGTCGCGCACGAGGTGGAGGTCGAAGCGGGCGTCGCGCACGGTGTCGGGGTCGACGTCGACCGGTTCGGGAGCGTCGACCGGTTCGGAGCCGTCGCCGCCGACCTCGTCGGGCGCGCGGACCGCGTCGTCGCCCGCGGCGAGCGCGGCGGCGATCGCCGCGTCGTCGTCCAGCTCGAAGCGTCCGCGGGCGATCCGGGCGTAGGTCGCGTCGTCGAGGGGCGTCGAGAAGTCGTACCGCTCGCGCATCGCGGCGACCAGCTCGCGGACGCGCTCGGCGACGGCGGCCTCGTCGCGGTCGGTGAGGGTCCCGGGGGACTCCGCCTGCCGCTCGGTGACCGTGTCGGACCCGGTGGTCTCGACGAAGATGTCGCGGAGCTCGGCGGTCTTCTCGTCCATGGGCTCCCCCCTACGCGTTCCCGATAGAAAAGCCTCGCGTCCGATTTCGGCCGGCTCGGGCGCAGTCGCTCCGGATCGGCGACGGGAGGCGCGGCGGCCGGTGGACGCCGTCCGGCCGCGGGCGCGTCGTCAACCAGTATCTTCAAGTTGGTTTACGAGCCTGTCACGGACATGGCAACCAACACGGAGTCGGTGGATCTCGTCGGCGACGAGGCCGCGACGAACCTCGCCCGCGCGGCGCTGTTCGCCGCGCTCGTCGGCGCGTTCGCGTACGTCTCCTTCCCGTTCCCGGTGTCGCCCGCGCCGGTCACGCTACAGGTCCTCGGCGTCTTCCTCGCCGGGATATTCCTCGGTCCCGTCTGGGGCGGCGCGGCGCTCGTCCTGTACCTCGCCGCCGGCGCGCTCGGCGCGCCGGTGTTCGCGGGCGGCTCCGCGGGCTTCGGAGAGCTCGTGGGCGGGACCGCCGGCTACCTCTGGTCCTACCCCATCGCGGCCGCGCTCGTCGGCGCGATCGTCCACCGCGGCGGCGACATCCGCGACCTCGACGGCGTCTCCGTCCCGGTCCTGGTGGGCGCGATGGCCGTCGGCACGGCCGTCGTCTACGCGATGGGCGTCGCCGGCCTCTACCTGGTGCTGGAGCTCACCCCCGCCGAGGCGTTCGTCCAGGGCGCGGCCGTGTTCCTCCCCGCGGAGGCCGCGAAGATCGCCGCCGCGGTCGGGATCGTGCGCTCGGACGCGATCGCGGCCGCGTGAGGCGACGCCGTGAGCGATTCCGAGGTGACCGCGTGAGCCTTCCCGAGGTGGCGCCGTGACCGACCCGGAGGCGACGCCGTGATCGACGTCGACGGCGTCACGTGTCGGTACGGCGGGACGGGCGCCGGGGAGCGCGACGGGGGCGGGGTAGTCGCCGTCGACGACGTCTCCCTCTCGGTCCCCGACGGCGAGTTCCTGGTCGTCGCGGGCGCGAACGGCTCCGGGAAGACGACGCTGGTCCGGACGTTTAACGGGCTCGTCGAGCCGGACTCGGGGTCGGTCTCGGTCAACGGGACCCCCGTCGGCGACGACCTCGTCGCCGCCCGGACCGCGGTCGGCATGGTGTTCCAAGAGCCCCGCGACCAGTTCGTCGCGGCCACCGTCGGCGCCGACGTCGCGTTCGGCCCGGAGAACCTCGGGCTCTCGCACGCCGAGATCGACCGCCGGGTCGGGGCCGCGCTCGACGCCGTGAACATGGGCGGGCGCGGGGACGACCGGATCGCGTCGCTGTCGGGCGGCGAGCGCGAGCGCGTCGCGATCGCCGGCGCGCTGGCGATGGAGCCGGACCACCTCGTCCTCGACGAGCCGTTCACCGGGCTCGACGAGCCGGCCCGGCGGTCGGTCGTGGACGGCCTGCGAGAGCGCCACCGCGCGGGGACGGGCGTCGTCGTCGTCACCCACGACCTCCGCGACGTGCTCGGGCTCGCCGATCGCGTGGTGGGGCTGTCGGACGGCCGGATCGCGGTCGACGCGCCCCCGGACGCGGCCGTCGCTGACCTCCCGGGACTCGACGTGCGGGTCCCAGAAGGCGCGCTCACGGACCGCGGCGGTGACCACGTCCCGGCCTCCGACCCGTGACCCTCTCGTACGCCCCCGGCGACTCGCTCGCCCACCGGCTCGACCCGCGGTCGAAGCTCCTCGTGCAGGTCGGGTTCGCGGCCGCGGCCTTCGCGCACACGACGCCCCGCGGGCTCGCGGCGCTGACGGTCCTCGCCGCGGGCTGCCTGCGGGCGGCCGGCGGCGGCCCCCGCGACCTGTGGGCGTACCGGGTCGCGCTCCCGTTCCTCCTCGTCGCCCCGGTCGTGGCGGGCGCGACGGTCGGCGACCCCTGGTTCCGCCTCGACCGCGCGGCCGACACGGCGCTGGCGAGCTACCGGGTCCTCCTGGTGCTCGTCGTCGCCGCCGCCTACGTGCGGTCGACGCCGGTCCGCGACTCCCGGGCGGCGGTCCAGTACGCGGTCCCCGGCAGGCCCGGGCGGCTGCTCGCGGCCGGCGTCGCGCTCGTGTTCCGGTTCCTCCCGCTGCTGAAGCGCGACCTGCTGACCGCGCGCGACGCCATGCGGGCGCGCCTGGGCGACGAGCTACCGGTGCGGGACAGGATGCGGATCGTCGCCGTCGCGGGGATCGACCGCGCGTTCGGCCGCGCCGACCGGCTGGGAACCGCCCTCGCGGCCCGGTGTTTCGCGTGGAACCCGACGCTCCCGCGGCTGGCGTTCGGCCGGGGGGACGCCGTCGCGCTGGCGGTCGGAGTCGGCCTGCTCGCGGCCGCGCTGACCGGCGTGATCTGACGGGGACCCCGCGATCGATCGGGGCCAGAGACCGGGCCCGGAGACCGGACCGATCCCGCGCCGTGGCAAGTTTTAACCGGACCGTATCCGGCTAACCTACCATGACGCCCCTGCAGGCGGCCACCCGGGAGACGTTCTGGACGATCGGTCCGGTCGGGAAGGCCGCGTTCTACTGGCTCGCCGCGGTCGCGATCCTCGTGTTCCTGTACGGGGTGTACGCTCGGTTCGCGGCGTACGCCCGCGGGAGCGCGGACCCTCGCGACCGGCTGTCGGACCTGCCCTCTCGGACGGTCGCGGCGACGAGGACGGTGCTCTCGAACGAGAACCAGTTCGACGGCGACGCGTACACCGGCGTGATGCATACGTTCGTCCTCTGGGGGTTCCTCACCCTGCTCGTCGCGACGACGATCCTCGGGTTCGACATCGACGTCTACCGCCCGATCGCGGGCGAGTCGTTCTGGGTGGGCGACTTCTACCTCGCCTACCAGTTCGTCGTCGACGCGTTCGGCCTGCTGTTCGTCGTCGGCGTCGGGATGGCGATGGTCCGCCGCTACCGGAACCGCGAGGGGCGGCTGTGGGGGAGACACACCTCGCTGGAGGACGACGCGTTCGTCTGGACCCTCTTCGCGCTCGGCGTCGGCGGCTTCGTCGTGCAGGCGCTCGGCATCGTCGGCCAGCCCGCGCGCGCCGACGAGACGGTGAGCTTCGTCGGGATGGCGATGGCCGCGGGGTTCGAGGCCGCGGGGCTGACCCCAGCCGGCGCCGAGGCGGTCTACGGCGTCGTCTGGTGGAGCCACGCGCTGCTGGCGTTCGCGTTCATCGCCTGGATCCCGTACGCGAAGCCGTTCCACATGATCTCCTCGTTCGCGAACGTCGTCGCCCGCGACGAGAAGGCCGGCGCGCGGCTCCCGAACGTCCCCGCCGACCTCGACCACACCAACGCCGAGTCGCTCGACGACTTCACCTGGAAGGAGCTCATGGACGGCGACGCCTGTACCAAGTGCGGCCGCTGCACCGACGCCTGCCCGGCCGACACCGTCGGCCGGAACCTCGACCCGCGAGACGTGATCTTAGACCTGAAGGCGTACCGCGAGTCCGTGACCGACGACCCGGTCGCGGGGAGCGGCGGCGGTCCGGTCGCGACTGACGGCGGCGTGGCCGGCTCCGCCGCCGTCAACGACGGAGGAACCGTCCCCATCGTCGCCGACGAGGGCGGGGTCATCGACGCCGAATCGATGGAGTCGTGTATGTCCTGTATGGCCTGCATGGACGCCTGTCCGGTCGACATCGAGCACCTCACCTCGTTCACGAAGATGAACCGCCAGCTCGTCGACGAGGGGGCGGTTGACTCGAACCTCCAAGACGTGTTCCAAGACGTCATGGGGAAGGGGAACACCTTCGGCGAGTCCCAGGCGAACCGCGGCGACTGGGCGGACGACCTCGACGACGTCGAGGTCCCGGACGCCCGCGAGCGGGAGGTGGAGTACCTCTGGTACGTCGGCGACTACCCGAGCTTCGACGACCGCAACAAGAAGGTCGCCCGCGCGCTCGCCCGGCTGTTCGACGAGGCCGACGTGTCGTTCGGCATCCTCTTCGACGACGAGAAGACGGACGGCAACGACATTCGGCGGATCGGCGAGGAGTTCCTCTACCTCGAACTCGCCGGCCACCACGTCGAGACGTTCGCGGACTGCGAGTTCGAGAGCATCGTCTGTACGGACCCGCACTCGTACAACACCATCAAAAACGAGTACCCCGAGGTCGACTTCGCGGCGTTCGCCGACGACCCGATGATGCCGTTCGACCGCGAGGAGCCGTGGAACCCGGAGGGCGAGGTCGACGTGTTCCACTGGACGCAGGTGGTCGAGGAGCTGGTCGACGAGGGGCGGCTCGGCCTGTCGGGCGACGAGCTCGACTACACTGTCACCTACCACGACCCCTGCCACCTCGGCCGGTACAACGACGAGTACGAGGCGCCCCGCGAGCTGATTCGCGCGACCGGCGCCGACCTCCACGAGATGCCGCGCTCCCGGGACGACTCGTTCTGCTGCGGCGGCGGGGGCGGCGGGCTCTGGACCGAACACGACGAGGCGGTCAAACCGAGCGAGGAGCGCCTCCGCGAGGCGGTGGAGGACACCGACGCCGGCGACGCGGTCGAGAAGTTCGTCGTCGCCTGTCCGATGTGCACGACGATGTTCGAGGACGGCCGGAAGACGGGCGACTTCGAGGACGACGTGGAGATCGTCGACGTCGCGGAGCTCCTGATCGAGGCGGTGGCGGCCGGGAGAGCGTAACGGAGGCGTGGGGCGTTCCGGTTCGCGTCCGCGCTCGGTCCCCGACGAGCACTCGCGGGGAGCTCGCCGACCGATCTATATAGCGTATATAGCGCACCCGAGCGGTACCCCTCGGACCGTACCCATCATAGCATACTACTTAACCGAAACTCGCCGATCGACTGGTAATGGCATCCAGCCACGACACGGACGCGACGGGGATCACGCGGCGGCAATCGCTCGCGGCGCTCGGCGGGGCGGGCGCGCTGGCGCTCGCCGGCTGTACGCAGAGCGGCGGTGACGGCGGCTCCGGAGACGGCTCCGACGGCGGCTCCGGGGACGGCGCCGACGGTGGGAGCGGGGAGCTCTCCGGCCCGATCAACATCGCGGGGTCGAGCACGGTGTTCCCGCTGATGAGCGCGGTCATGGAGGACTTCGCCGAGATGCACCCGGGCGTCGACCCCGACATCAGCTCGACGGGGTCCGGCGGCGGCTTCTCGAACTTCTTCTGTACGGGCGACACGGATTTCAACAACGCCAGCCGCCCGATTCAGCCCGAGGAGGAGGAGCTGTGCGAGGAGAACGGCGTCGAGTACGTGGAGCTGATCGCGGCGACCGACGCGGTCACGGTCGTCGTCAACCCCGAGGCCGACTGGGTCGACTCGCTCACGACCGACGAGCTCGCGCAGATCTGGCGGTCCGACCCCGCACAGACCTGGGACGAGGTCCGCGACGAGTTCCCCAACGAGGAGATCGAGCGGTTCGGCGCCGCCGACACCTCCGGCACGTACGACTACTTCATCGAGGCGATCCTCGGCGAGGAGGGCCACACCAGCGACTACCAGGCGACCGAGCAGGACAACACGATCGCGCAGGGCGTCGCCGGCAGCGAGTACGCGATCGGCTACTTCGGCTTCGCGTACTACTTCCAGAACCCCGACCAGCTGAAGGCGCTCGGGATCGACGACGGGGACGGCCCGGTCGAGCCGAGCCTCGAAACGGCCTCCTCGGGCGAGTACACGCCCCTCTCGCGGCCGCTGTTCACGTACCCGTCGATCTCCTCGCTCGCCGAGGAGCACATCGCGGAGTTCGCCCGCTACTTCGTCGAGCAGACGACCAACGAGGAGCTCGTCGCGGGCGACGTCGGCTACGTCCCCGCCACCGAGGAGACGCAGGAGGAGCAGATGGGGAAGCTCGAAGACGCGATCGAGCGGGCCCAGGGGTAGCGCCCCCGGAATGAACCGGTGTATTGATTTACGACAGCGTTCGATACCTCACCGTTCGTGACTGACAGCACAGAGAGTCCCGACCTGTCCCGGCGGGGCGGGCTCACACGACTGAAGGAGGGAACCTACGGCGGGCTGTTCGCGGCGTGCGCGGCGATCACCCTGCTCACGACCGTCGCGATCTTCGTCACGCTCCTGTCGGACGCGGTGGTGTTCTTCCGGTCGATCCCCGTCGCCGAGTTCCTCACCGGCACCAACTGGAGCCCGAACCCGGCCGGCGGGGGGCAGGCGTTCGGCATCATCCCGCTGCTGATCGGGACGATCACCGTGACGGTCACCGCGGCGTTCATCTCGATCCCGATCGGGACGCTCACCGCGATCTACCTCAGCGAGTACGCGACCCCGAACGCCCGGTCGATCCTGAAGCCGCTGTTGGAGATCCTGGCCGGCATCCCGACCGTCGTCTACGGCTACTTCGCGCTGGTGTACGTCACCCCGGCACTGAAGGCGACGCTGTTCCCCGAGATGAGCACGTTCAACGCGCTCTCGGCGTCGATCATGGTCGGGATCATGACGATCCCGATGGTGTCGTCGATCTCCGAGGACGCCATGAGCGCGGTGCCGGACCAGCTCCGACAGGCCGGCTACGGGCTCGGCGCGACCAAGTTCGAGGTGTCGACCGGGATCGTCGTTCCGGCGTCGATCTCCGGGATCGCCTCCTCGTACATCCTCGCCGTCTCCCGCGCCGTCGGCGAGACGATGATCGTCGTCGTCGCGATGGGCGCGCAGGCGCGGATGCCGGAGGTCCAGCGGGCGCTGTTCGGGATCCCGTTCGTCGACCCCGCCGACATCCTGTTGGAGTCCGGGATGACCATCACCGTCGCGATGGTCCAGATCACCGGGGGCGACCTCACCGGCGGCACGCTCCCGTACAACTCCATGTTCGCGCTCGGTCTCGCGCTGTTCGCGGTCACCCTCGTCATGAACGTGATAAGCGACATCATCGCGGAACGCTACCGGGAGGAGTACTGATGGCGACCGAGAACCCGAACGCCGACGGCTTCGGCGAGGTCAGCCGGGTCAGGGGGATCGCCTTCGAGTACCTCTCGTTCGGCGCGAGCGTGTTCGGCCTCGTCGCGCTCGGCGTCCTCTTGGTGTACGTCGCGATCGACGCCTTCGACCTGGCGAACGCCAGCCCCGAGTGGCTGCTGACGTACTTCCTCACGCTGGTCGTCCCGTTCCTCGCGTTCTGCCTGTTCAGCGCGAGCGACCCCGACGTCACCCGGCGCTCGCTCGGCGCGCTCGGCGGCGGCCTCGTCGCCGTCGCGGTGCTTTTCACCGCGGTCGAGGCGCTCGTCGCCCCGATCCCGCGACTCAACTGGCAGCTCGCGTACCTCTTCGTCGTCGCCGGGCCCGTCGCGGCGTACCTCGCGTACGTCGGGAGCCGCGGCCGCGTCGGCGCGGTCGGCTTCGGGCTCCTCGGGCGGCTGATCGGCGGCGTCGCGATCGGGCTCGCGGTCGGCACCCTGTTCCTGGTGCTCGACCCGCTCGTGTGGTTCCTCGCGTACACGCTCGGGATCCTGCCGGCCGTCGGGCTGTACGCGCTCGGGCGGGGTCGGTCGTCGTCGCGCGCGCAGACCGCGGCGGCGCCGGTCGGGCTCGTCGGGCTGGTCGCCGCGGTGTTCCTCCGCGGCGTGGTCCCGGTGTTCCCGTCGGACCTCGTCATCTACCTCTGGACGATCGCGGTCCCGGTCGCGGCCGCGGGGGCGTTCCTCGTCGCCGACCGTCGGGGCCGGACCGCCGCGGCGGTCGCCGGCGGCGTTCCGCTCGCCGTCGCGACCGCCGGCGGGTTCCTGGCCGCGGGCGCCGGGCTGCCGGCCCCCACGGTCCTCCTCGTGCTCGTCCTGACTGGCGTGCCGACCGCGGTCTACGTCTCCCGCGTGGTCGACAGCGGGGAGGGCCTCGTCGGGCTGGGGCTCCCGCTGCTGCTCGCCGCGGGCGTGGTCGCCGGAGCGCTGATCGTCGAGGCGTGGGGCGTCCCGGCGCCCGACCCGTGGCTCGACCCGTCGTACCTCACGGAGGCGCCCTCCCGAACGCCGACCGAGGCGGGGCTCTACCCGGCCATCGTCGGCTCCGTCATCATCATCGCGATGGTCGCGGTGCTGTCGTTCGCGCTCGGCGTCGGCACCTCCGTATTCCTGGAGGAGTACACGCCGGAGAGCGGGCCGCTCGGTACCCTGACGCGGATCCTGCAGGTCAACGTCGCGAACCTCGCGGCGGTGCCGTCGGTCGTCTACGGCCTCCTCGGCCTCGGGCTGTTCGCGAACCTCCTCGGCCTCGGGATCGGGACGGCGGTGACCGCGGCGCTGACGCTGTCGCTGCTCATCCTGCCGATCACGATCATCTCGGCACAGGAGGCGATCCGGTCGGTGCCGGACGACCTCCGGCGGGGCTCGGACGCCATGGGCGCGACGCGCTGGCAGACGACGAAGAACGTGGTGCTGCCCGAGGCGATGCCGGGGATCCTCACCGGGACGATCCTCGCGCTCGGGCGGGCCATCGGCGAGACCGCGCCGCTCATCATGATCGGCGCGGCGACGACGGTGTTCAGGGCGCCGGACAGCCTCTTCAGCCGGTTCAGCGCGATGCCGATGCAGATCTACACGTGGGCCGGCTTCCCGCAGGCCGACTTCCGGTACGGCGTCGTCGCCGCGGGCGTCATCACGCTGCTGATCATCCTCGTCGGCATGAACGGGACGGCGATACTGCTGCGGAACCGCGCGGAGCGGGGGAGCTAACATGAGTAACACGACATCAGACGACTCGCTGATCACGACGGAGGTACAGGCGGAAACGGACGACGGACGGGCGCCGCTCGCCGACGCCGGCACCGCGGTGGCGGCGCGGAACCTCGACGTCTACTACGGCGACGAGCAGGCGATCGACGACGTGACGATGGAGATCCCCGAGAAGCGCGTCACCGCGCTGATCGGGCCGTCGGGCTGCGGCAAGTCGACGTTCCTCCGGTGTATCAACCGGATGAACGACATGATCGAGATCTGCCGCGTCGAGGGCGACGTCGAGTTCGGCGGCAAGAACGTGTACGACGACGACGTCGACCCGGTCGCCTTACGCCGGAAGATCGGGATGGTGTTCCAGAAGCCGAACCCCTTCCCGAAGTCGATCCGGGACAACGTCGCGTACGGCCTGAAGATCCAGGGGTACGAGGGCGACGTCGACGAGCGCGTCGAGGAGTCGCTGAAGGGCGCCGCGCTGTGGGACGAGGTGAAAGACCAGCTCGACTCCTCGGGGCTCGAACTGTCGGGCGGGCAACAGCAGCGGCTCTGTATCGCCCGCGCCATCGCGCCCGACCCGGAGGTCATCCTGATGGACGAGCCGACCTCGGCGCTCGACCCCGTCGCGGCCTCGAAGATCGAGGACCTCATCGACGACCTCGCGGAGGAGTACACCGTCATCATCGTCACGCACAACATGCAGCAGGCGGCCCGCATCTCCGACCGGACCGCGGTGTTCCTCACCGGCGGCGAGCTGGTCGAGTACGACGACACCACCAAGATCTTCGAGGATCCGGAAGAGCAGCGCGTCGAGGACTACATCACGGGGAAGTTCGGGTAGGCGCCCCGCGTCGCCCGCCGCTCGCTCCGCGGCGAGCGGTCCGGACCGTTCGACGGCGGGCGGTGCGGACCGGCGCGTGAGGGGCGGGCCGGAGCGCCCGCTTCCGGAACCACTAATCGGTTCCGCGCGCATCCTCCACCGTGACGTTACTCGGGGAGCTCATCGGCGATCAGTCGCTGTTCGTCTGGATCCCGATCGGCGTCGTCGGGTTCCTCCTGACCTGGAAGGGCGCGAACGTCGTCGAGTCGACGACGTCGAAGATCAGCGACCACTTCGGCGTCTCGCAGGCGATCCAGGGCGGGCTGATCGTCGCGGCCGCGACCTCGTTCCCCGAGCTCGCGATCATCGTGATCTCCGTGCTGGTCCTCGGCGAGTTCGGCGTCGGCGCCGGCGCGCTCATCGGCACCGCGGTGTTCAACATCTTGGTCATCCCCGCGGCCGTCGCCGTCACGAGCGGCGACACCACGACGACGCAGGGGATCGTCTACCGCGACGCCATCTTCTACATGGTCGCCGTCCTCGCGCTCTTCGGCGTGATCGCCCTGGGCGTCCTCGGCACCGACGGGCGGGAGCTCGCGCGGATCACGCCGCAGATGGGCGTCGGACTGCTGGTGCTGTACGGCGTGTACGTCATCCTGCTCGTCGGCGGGAAGAGCGGCGCGTCGGCGCGCAAGAAGGCCGAGTCGACGAACGTCCCGAAGCAGGTCGGGCTGTTCGCGGCCGGGCTGGCCGTCGTGCTCGTCGGCGTCGAGTCGATGATCGGGATGACGCTCGAAGCCTCCGAGGCGCTGGGCGCGCCGCCGTTCCTGATGTCCGTCACCGTGCTGTCGGTGATGAGCTCGTTCCCGGACCTCCTCGTCGGCGTGAAGATGGGCAAGGCCGGCGACAAGCGGGCCGCGGTCGCCAACGTCTTCGGGACGAACACGTTCAACCTCGTCGCCGCGCTGCCAATCGGCGTCATCCTCGCCGGCGGCGTCTCGATCGGGTTCCTCACCTCGGTCCCCCTCATGCTGTTCCTGTTTTACACCACCCTCGTCGTCGTGGTGATGGCCGCGACGGACTTCGAGATCACCACCGAGGAGGGGTACGCCTTCCTCGCGATGTACGCGGCCTTCCTCGGCTGGATGACGACCGAGGCGCTCGGGATCACCACCCTGTTGACCGAGTCGACGCTCCGGACGATCGTCGGGTGAGCCGGCGGTGACTCGATCGGTGGCGCGACCGAGTCCCCGGCCCGCCGCTACTCCGTCCGGATCCAGACCTCGATCCCGTCGGCGTCGGTGACGGCGACTCCGCCCTCCCGCTCTGCGACCGCGACGTCGACGTCGCCGCCGGCCGCGACCGCCTCCAGCCGAGTCCGGACCGCGTCGAGCGCGGCGGCGTCGGGAACCACGACCTCGAACCACGCGAGCCCGCGGCCCGCGGCCGGCGTCGTCCGCCCCCGCCACGCGTTCGCGGCGAGGTGGTGGTGGTAGCCGCCGGCCGCGACGAACCGGACGTCCGGGCCGGCCTCGCCGACCTCGAAGCCGATCCCGTCGACGTAGACGGCTTCGAACGCCGACAGCGACGTCGCTTCGAGGTGGACGTGGCCGACGTCGGTGCCGGACGGGACGCGGTCGACGGGCGAGGGGTCGGCGGGGGCGTCGCCCGCGTCGGCCGCCCCCGCGGCCGCCGCGACGCCCTCGACGTCGAGCGGCTCGGTCGCCATCCGAGGCGTCCCGTCGTCGTCGACCGGCCACTCCTCGCGGGGGCGGTCGCGGTAGATCTCCACCCCGTTCCCCTCCGGGTCGTCGAGGTACAGCGCCTCGCTGACGAGGTGGTCGGACGCGCCGTCGAGCCGCCAGCGCTCGCGCACCCGGCCCAGCGCCCCGCCGAGCGCGGCCCGAGAGGGGACCCGGAACGCGACGTGAAAGAGGCCGGCCTCGGTTGGGCCGCGCTCTGGGCGGTCCGGGTCGCGGCGAAGGGCGAGCAGGGGAACGGCCTCGCGCCCCGCGGCCTCCGCGCCGTCGACGCCGAGGACGGCCGCGTCGCCGTCGCGGTCGAGGACGGCGAGGCCGACGACGTCGCGGTAGAAGGCGGTCGTCTCGTCGAGGTCGGCGACGCGGAGCGCGACGCGGCCGATCCGCGTGTCGGCGGGGAGGCGGTCGCTCGCGGATCGGTCGGCGTCGGGGCGGTCGACGCGAGGGTCGTCGGGCATACCCCCGTCGAGGGGCGCCCGCGCGTTCAACGCGTCGATCCCACCCGATCGTCCGTTAGAGTCAAACGGCGGGGCGACGCAGTACCCGACATGAGCGTCGAACAGGAGGAGCGGGCCATCCGGTGTCTGGTGGCGAAGGTCGGCCTCGACGGCCACGACCGGGGCGCACACGTGATCGCGCGGGCGTTCCGCGACGCCGGCTTCGAGGTCGTCTACTCCGGGCTCCACCGCGCGCCCGAGGACATCGTGCAGGCGGCGGTCCAGGAGGACGTCGACGTGCTCGGCATCTCGATCCTCTCGGGCGCCCACAACACCCTCGTGCCGAAGGTGATCGAGGGGCTCAAGGAGTACGACGCGTTCGAGGACACCCTCATCCTGGTGGGCGGGATCATCCCCGACGACGACGAGGACGAGCTCAAGTCGCTCGGCGTCGCCGAGGTGTTCGGCCCCGGCACGCCGATGGAGGAGACGATCGAGTTCATCCGGGACAACGTGCCGGAGCGGGCGTAGATGGGCGGGCCGACCCCCGACGAGGAGTCGACGGCGCGGGCCCCGGAGCTGAGCGACCGCGACGCCGAGCTCGTCGAGGAGCTGCTCGCCGGGAGCCACCGGGCGCTCGCCCGGGTCATCACGCGGATCGAGGACCGCGCGGCGGGCCACCGGGCGATCGTCTCCGCGCTCCACGGGCACACCGGCGGCGCCGACGTGATCGGGATCACGGGCTCGCCCGGCGCGGGGAAGTCGACGCTCGTCGACAAGCTGGCGGCCGCCTACCGCGAGCGCGGCGACACCGTCGGCGTCGTCGCCGTCGACCCCTCCTCGCCGTACACCGGCGGCGCCGTGCTCGGCGACCGGATCCGCATGGGGTCGAACGTCGGCGACATGGACGTGTTCTTCCGGTCGATGAGCGCGCGCGGCCAGCTCGGCGGGCTCTCGATGGCGACGGCGGACGCCGTGAAGGCGCTCGACGCCTTCGGGAAGGACGCCGTGATCATCGAGACGGTCGGCGCGGGGCAGAACGAGGTCGACGTGGTCCGCACCGCCGACACGGTGGCGGTGCTCGTCCAGCCCGGCTCCGGCGACGACGTGCAGACGCTGAAGGCCGGCATCCTGGAGATCGGCGACGTGTTCGTCGTCAACAAGGCCGACATGGACGGCGCGGAGCGCACCCTCGCCGAGTTGGAGGAGATGGTCCACCGGCGGGAGGGGCCCACGAAGGGGCTCGAAACGGGCCACCACGGGTTCGACGCGCCGGAGCATCCGGACGACCCGGAGGATTCGGACGATTCGGACGCGGAGGACAGTTCGGGCTCCCCCGAGTGGACCCCCGAGGTGCTCCGGACCGTCGCGAACACGGGCGAGGGCGTCGACGAGCTGATCGCGGCGTTCGACGCCCACGCCGCGCACCTCCGGGAGTCGGGCGAGATCGAGGCGACGGAGCGCCGGCGCTACGCCGAGGAGATCCGGACGCTCGTGCGCTCGGACGTGGGCGCGCTCGCGGCCGGCGAGATCGAGCGCCGCGGCGGGATCGACCGGCTCGCCGAGGCGGTCCGGAGACGCGAGACCGACCCGTACAGCGTCGCCGCCGAGGTCGTCGCCCCCATCGTCGACTGCGTCGAGCCGGACGGGGAGTGACCCCTCCGCCACGAGGTATAAGTCGCCCGCGGACCAACAGGTTTCCATGAAGCTCAGGAACCTCGCCGGGACCGCCCTCCTCGGCGTCGGCGCGCTCGCCGCGGTCAACACCGGACTCCGCTACGAGGGCGAGCTGGAGGCCCCGCTCGACGGCGACGACGGCGTCTTCCGCTGGCGCGGGATGGACGTCGCGTTCACCGAGGCGGGCGACCCCGACGACCCGGACCTCGCGCTGCTCCACGGGATCAACGCCGCCGGCTCCTCGGGCGAGTGGCGCGCGGTGTTCGACGACCTGGCGGCCGACTACCACGTGATCGCGCCCGACTTCCCGGGGTACGGCCGCTCCGACCGGCCGCCGCTCCGGTACTCCGCGGCGCTGTACGAGGACTTCGTCCGCGACTTCCTCGCCGACCTCCACGAGCCGGCCGTCGTCGCCTCGTCGCTGTCGGCCGCGTACGCCGCCGCCGCGGCGACCGGGGACGGGTCCGGAAGCGACGCGGTCGACGTGCGCGGCTTCGTCGGGGTCTGTCCGACGAGCACCGCGGGACCGAGCCCGCCGAAGTCGTGGCTCCGCGAGCTGCTCCGGTCGCCGCTGATCGGCGACGCCCTCTTCAACGTCATCGCGTCGAAGCCGTCGATCCGCTACTTCAACGCCGACCACGGCTACGACGACCCGACGAACCCGAGCGAGGAGTGGACCGACTACGAGTGGCGGACGACCCACGTCGAGAACGCCCGGTTCGCGCCGGCCTCGTTCGTTTCCGGCTACCTCAACAGCGACCTGGACCTCGCGGCCGCGCTCGCCGACCTCGACGTGCCGCCGACGGTCGTCTGGGGGCGCGAGGCCGAGGTGAGCCCCCTCTCCGAGGGCCGCGAGCTGGCCGACGCGGCCGACGCGCGCCTCGTCGTCTTCGACCGCGCGCGACTGCTCCCGCACGTCGAACACCCGGACCGGTTCGTCGAGACGGTGCGGGAGAGCCTCGTCGCGGGCGCGACCGCCTGAGGCGGGCATCCCGTAGGGTCCGGCGTCCGGCGCGCGAGTATCAGCGCTGAGTATCGCGGGGTAACCGGTTTATTCCGGAACCGGCGACTCCGAGCCATGACCGACTCATCGCTTCGAGTGCTCTGCGTCGACGACGAGCCGGGGCTCGCGGCCCTCGTCGCCGCGTACCTCGAACGCGACGACGGGATCGGCTGCGAGGCCGTCGCCGAGACCGACCCGGAGGCGGCGCTGGACCGCATCGAGCGCGAGGCGTTCGACTGCGTCGTGAGCGACTACGACATGCCCGGCCGCACCGGGATCGAGCTCCTCTCGGCGGCGCGCGAGAGCGAGCCCGACCTCCCCTTCCTCCTCTTCTCCGCGACCGAGCCGGACGCCATCGCGGCCGAGATGGTCCGCGCGGGCGTCAGCGACTACGTCGCCAAGCGCGGCGGCGTCGACGGGTACACCGCGCTCCTGCGCCGCGTCGGACACGCGATCGACGGCGACGGCGGGAGCTTCGGGGCGGGCGACGAGGGCGAGTCGGCCGCGGCCGTCGACCCCGCGGCCGACGTCGCGCTCGACGGGGTCTGTACGGTCGCGCCCGACGGGACCTTCGAGTTCGTCGGCGATGAGTACGGGCGGCTGTACGGCTACGAGCCGGACGAGCTCGTCGGCGAGCGCTGGCAGCGCCTCCACCCGGACGAGGAGGTCGAACACATCCGGACGCACGTCATCCCGGCGGTGATGGAGGGCGAGCGGTGGACCGGGACGAGCGAGGGGCTCCGCGCCGACGGGACGACGTTCACCGAGTCGAAGCTGGTGAGCGCGGCGGGCGACGGCCGGCTCGTCATCTCGGTGTCCCCGTTCGACGAGGTCGCCGGCGGACGGGCCGCGAGCGACTGAGGCGGTGGCGAATTAGTCGCGTTCCGGGGGAACTCTTCGACGACGACAAGCCCGTGTCGGAACCGACGGCAGCGCGCCCGGGGTCGTCGACAGTGGACGCTTCCTGACGCTAATTACGGTGGCGCGTGCCTCCGAGCGCCCATCGGGCGCGAGGAGCACGCGCGAGGGACGCGGCGACCGAAGGGAGCCGCGAGGCTGGGGAGGCGTGAGGTGCGGTCGCTGTGCGGTCGGACGGGACTCAAAGGGGCAGCCGTGAGGCGGGCACAGGCGACGGAAGCACTGCAAGGAGCGAGCCCCGCGAGCGACTGAAGCGCGCAGCGAGCGTGTGCCCGCCTCACGGCTGGGGCTTTGTGGTTGGTCTCAATCTCGACGATCACGTACGGCCGAGGGGCTGAAGCTCTGGAGGAATTACCCGTCGACTCACGGTCTGGTATCTATCACCGAGCGGTCGGAGCTTCGGGGGCGTTCGCGTCGATGTCGCTCCCACTCAGTCTCGATACCATTCTCACGTATGCGGCCCGAAACGGGTATCCGCGCGCGTCCGCAACCCGACACCGATGGAGTGCGACAAGTGCGGGGCCGACGCCGTCCACCACGCCGCCTACTCCGGGGCGCACCTCTGCGGCCACCACCTCCGCCGGTCGGTCGAGAAGCGCGTGAAGCGCCGGATCCGCGAGGACGCCCTCCTCGACCCGGACGCGACACCCGAGGATCCCGACCGCTGGGTGATCGGCCTCTCGGGCGGGAAGGACAGCGTCGCGCTGACGCGGATTCTCGACGACGTGTTCGGCGAGGACCCCCGCGTCGAGATGCTCGCGCTGACGATCCACGAGGGGATCGAGGGGTACCGCGACGAGAGCCTCGACGCCTGCGTCGAGCTCGCCGAAGACCTCTCGCTGCGCCACGAGGTCGTCTCCTACGAGGAGGAGTTCGACGTGCGGATGGACGACGTCGTCGAGAGCGACCCGGAGGACATGGCCGCCTGCGCGTACTGCGGCGTGTTCCGGCGCGACCTCCTCGAAGCGTACGCCGCCGAGTTCGACGCCGACAAGCTGCTCACCGGTCACAACCTCGACGACGAGGCGCAGACGGCGATGATGAACTTCCTCGAAGGCGACGTGCGACAGGTGGCGAAACACTTCGACGCCTCGCTCGGCCCCTTCGACGAGCGGGAGGAGACGGACGCGTTCGTCCCGCGCGCCAAGCCCCTCCGCGACGTGCCCGAGAAGGAGGTCGCCCTCTACTGCCACGTCCGCGATCTCCCGACCCACATGGCCGAATGTCCCCACTCGTCGGAGGCGTACCGCGACGAGATCCAGTCGACGATCCACGAGCTGGAGGCGAACCACCCCGGCGCCCGCCACTCGATCATGGCCGGCTACGAGGAGCTCTCCGCGCTCGCGGCAGAGGCGTACCGCGAGGGCGGCGACGCCGCCGACGACTCGCCCGACCTCGGGGAGTGCGAGCGCTGCGGCTCGAAGACGAGCCGCGACGTCTGTCGGAAGTGTCGCCTGCTCGACTCGATCGAGGCGGCGACCTGACCTCGACGCCGGCCGGGTGAACCGCCCGACCGGCGGCGGTCAGGCGTCACCGTCGACGCGCCCGAGCAGGTCGAGCTGGTGGGTGAGGTAGACGAGCTCGCCGGAATCGACCTGCTCGCGGCGGGTTTCGAGCCACGCGTCGAGGTCGGCGGCCGACACGCCGGCGGCGTCCCCGTCGACGACCACCTCACCGGCGGCGTCCCCGTCGACCGCGATCACCTCGCCGACCGCCGCCTCCACGGTGTCGAGGATGTGTCGGAGGAAGAACGCCTCGTCGCCCGGGTAGCCGGCTCCGTCGCCCGGACGACCGCCCTCGTCGTCGTCCGGACGACCGCCCTCGTCGTCGACCGGGCGCACGACCCAGTCGGAGCCGGCGACGCCGAGGAGCGTCGAGCCGTCCGCCTCGCGCAGCCGCGCGAGCGCCTCGCCGCCGGCGCGGCTGTTCCCGCCCGGTTTCCCGTCCATGTGCCGGTGGTAGCGCCGCTCGATCGCCTCGTCGTCGGGGTGCGCCGGGCGAAAGCGCGTCCCGCCGTCGAACGTGATCGGGAAGTAGTACGTCCCGCCGGGCGCGAGCGCGCCGAGCAGGGCGTCGAGCCCGTCGAGGTCGAGCACGTCGAGCAGCGCCATCCCGATCAGCGCGTCGAACTCCCCCGGTCGCTCCGCGGCGTGCGCGACCGCGTCGGCGGCGACCGGCTCGACCGCGACGGTGCGCGCGTCGGTCTCGACGACGAGCGCGTCGCCGTCGGCGTCGTCGACGGACGCCGGTTCCTCCCTACTCGCCGCCCACTCCCGGAGGAACGGCTCGACCCCGGCGAGCGCCTCCGCGTCGCGGTCGACGGCGACGTACCGCGTCTCGCCCGGCGGGAGCACCTCCCAGTCGATCAGCCGGGCGACCATCGTCCCGACCCCGGCCCCGGCCTCCAGCGCGCGGAGGGGGCCGTTCCCCTCGGCGGCGCGCGCCGTCAGCCGCTCGCGGAGGAGCCCGACGAGCCGCCGGTCCAGCGCCCGGTCGTCGACGGGCCGCTTCGCGCGGAGGTACCGCCGGAACGCGGCGGTGTCGGCGGCGATGGCGTCGCCGTCGGGCGCGTCGTCGCCGGACCCGGCGCCCTCTCCCGTCACGTCGCCACCTCCGGATCGGGCGCGTGAGGGGCGTCGTCGGCGCCGGCGACCTCGGCGAGCAGCCGGCGGACGCGCGCGGTCGACTCCGCCCAATCCGGGTGGCGCTCGTACCGGCGCCTGGCGGCGCGGCCCATCTCGGCGAGCCGGTCGGGGTCGGCCGCGAACCCGTCGAGCGCGCGGGCGACGGCGGCCGGGTCGTCCGGGTCGACGAGGGCGCCCGTCTCGCCGTCCGTGACGGTCTCCGCCGCGCCGCCGGCGCGCGAGGCGATCGCCGGGAGGCCGAAGCTCATCCCCTCCAGGTAGACGATCCCGAACCCCTCGTAGCGCGAGGGGACAGCGAGGACGTGGCTCTCGCGGAGGACGTCGGCCAGCGCGGCGTCCGACAGCCGGCCGGCGAAGCGCACGCGGTCGCCGAGCCCGCGCTCCCGCACCAGTCGCTCGACGTCGGCGACGTGACTCTCGTCGACCGCGCGGCCGACGACGGTGAGGTCGACGGCGGCGTCGGCGAGCGCCACCCCCTCGACGAGCGTGTCCAGCCCCTTCCGCGGTCCGACGTTGCCGACGAACGCGACCCGGAGGGGGTCGGACTCGCCGAGCGCGGCGGCCCGCGCCGCGATCGCGGCGTCGTCGACCGCGGGGTCGAACCGGTCGCCGGCGGGCGGGGCGACGACGGTCGCCTCCGGATCGACGCCGAGTTCCGCGACGGCGTCGCGGGTCGCCGCGCTGTTGCAGACGACGCCGTCGACCGTCGCGAGGTATCGGCGCTCGACGGCGCGGTACAGCGGCGAGAGGCGCCGGGGCTCGCTCGCGCGCAGGTGGTGGACGACGCTCACGACCGGGTACGGCAGGTCGCGGTTGGCGAGGACCAGCGAGGGGTGCGCGAGCTCGTCCTGCAACATCACGTCGACGTCGACGCGGAGCCGGTCGCGGAGCGCCGGGCTGGCGTTGTCGAGCAGCCCGCGCGGGTACGATCGCCACGGGAGCTCGACGATCTCGACGGCGTCGCCGGCGGCCCGGAGCCCCTCGACCAGCTTCCGGTCGTAGCGGAATCCTCCCGACCGCTCGTCGAGGCTCCCGTACAGCGCGAGGCCGACCCTCATACCGGCGCGTCGTACGTCGCGGCGGCCGTCTCGTCCTCCCAGACGGTCACGGCCAGCTCCGTCACGGTCTCGTCGGTCACCGCGTCGGTCACGCGATCGAAGATCACGCGGGCGAAGCGCTCGACGCTGGGGTTGTCCCCCTCGAACTCGGGCAGGTCGTTCAGCAGCTCGTCGCGGTAGCGGTCGGCGAGGTCGGCGAGCGCCGCCTCGGCGTCGTCGATGTCGACGAGGTAGTCGTGGGCGTTCAGCTCGGGGCCGCGGAACGTCAGCTCCACCTCGAAGCGGTGGGAGTGCGGGACGCTCTCCGGCCCCTCGTCGACGACCGTGAGGTAGTGCTGGGCCACGAACTCCGTCAGCACCGTCGTCGCGTACATGGACCGATCCACGGGCGCGACGCACCTAAATCCGGAGGGCGTCGCGGTCGCGCCGTCCGGTCGCGGTCGCCGGGACACCTATACGTCTTCCCGCCTCGATACGACCGTGAACTGCCTGTTCGTCGGGGCCGGATCGATCGCGTCGGAGTACGCCGCCGGCCTGTCGGCGGGCCCGCTGTCGCTCGCCGGCGTCGTCGACCTCGACGCCGACCGCGCCGCGGCGCTCGCCGCGGACCGCGACTGCCCGTCGTTCACCGACCTGGAGGCGGCGCTCGCCGCGGTCGACGCGCCGCTCGTGGTGAACCTGACGAGCCACGCCGCCCACGCGCCGGTGACGCGGACCGCGCTGGAGGCCGACCGCCACGTCTACTCGCAGAAGCCGCTCGCGCTCGACGCCGACGAGGCGCGGGCGCTGGTGGGGCTCGCCCGCGACCGCGGCCTCGCGCTCGGCTGCGCGCCCGGGACGCCGCGGGCGCCCTCGCAGCGCCGGGCGGGTCGGCTCCTCGCGGACGGCCGGCTCGGTCCGGTGAGACTGGGGTACGCCCACGCCCACGTCGGGCGCGTGACCGACTGGCACGACCGCCCCGACTCCTTCCTGGAGATCGGGCCGCTGTACGACGGAGCGGTGTACCCGCTCGCGCTGCTGGTGACGTGGTTCGGTCCGGTCGAGCGCGTCCGCGTCGCCGACGCCCTCGACGTCTGGCCCGACCGCGAGGAGCGCCGGCCGTCGGCGCCGAGCCACGTGGAGGCCGCGCTCGCGTTCGCCGCGGGGCCGACCGTCAGGCTCACGGCCAGCTTCTACGCGCCCCACCGGAGCCGGGAGTTCTACGGCCTGGAGCTCCACGGCGACGACGGCTCGCTGTACCTGGCGGACGCTGGCGCGACGGCGACCGACCGCGACGGCGTCCGGTTCGGCCGCGTCGGTCGGGAGTACGTGAGCGCGCCGCCGGCGTCCCCCGAGGAGCCGTACGAGTACGTCGACGCCGTCGAGCGGCTCGCCGCGTCCGTCGAGTCCGGGTCGCCCTCGCGGGCCGGCGGCCGCCGGGGCGCCCACGTCGTCGCCGTCTGCAACGCGATCGAGGCGGCCGTCGAGGAGGGCGGGCCGGTCCCCGTCGACGACTGCGGGGCGACCGCCGACCCGCCCCCGGCGCCGGTCGTGCGGCCGGCGGCGTCTCTCAGCCGTGATACGAGCGAGGGGAGCGGGGAGGGCGCGGCCGCGGTCCGACTTCCGTCGGTCGGCTTCGGCTGCTCGCGCTACCGCGACGGGGCGTACGTCGAGCGCGCCGACTCGATCGCGACCGCGCTCGACGCCGGCTACCGCCTCCTCGACTCCGCCGAGCTGTACGGCAACGAACACCGGATCGGGGCGCTGCTCGCCGCGCCGGGCGCGCCCGACCGCGAGGGCGTGTTCCTCCTCGGGAAGGCGTGGCGGACCAACCACCGCCGCGAGCACCTGCTCGCCGCCTGCGCGGGCAGCCGGGAGGAGCTCGGGATCGACGCCTTCGACTGCTACGCGCTCCACTGGCCCTCGGCGCTCGAACACCGGGGCGAGCTGCGCCGGCTCGCCGAGGAGCCGGTCGAGCGGCGGGAGGCGCTCACCTTCCCCGAGGACGCGGACGGCGAGCTCGCGACCGACGACGTGTCGCTCGCGACCGCGTGGGAGAACCTGGAGGCCGTGTACGAGAAGGGGTGGGCCCGGACGCTCGGAATCTGTAACGTCTCGCGGGCGCAGCTGGAGACGGTACTGGAGACCGGCGACGTCGACCCGGCCCTGGTGCAGGTGGAACGTCACCCCTACCGGCCCCGGAACGATCTGGTCGACTTCTGCCACGAGCGCGGGATCCGGGTCGTCGCGCACTCGCCGCTGTCGGCGCCCGGGCTCCTCGACGAGCCCGTCCTGAACGCGATCGGGACGGACCGGGGGCTCTCGCCGGCCGAGGTCGTGATCGCGTGGAACGCGACCCGGGGCGTCGTCCCGATCCCGTCCAGCACCACGGAGTCGCACGTCGTCTCGAACCTGGCCGCCGGAGCCGCGCGGCTGACCGCGGACGAGGTCGCGCGCGTCGACGCCCTGCACGACCCCGACTTCGAGCGGTAGGGGGCCGGCGCCCGCCCGCCGATCGGTCGGTATTCCTATGTGACTGAAGTCCATGTGTGTGATATGGCAACGACCGAGACGCAGCAGCCCACGGTCGACATCGGCTCGCTGAACGGCCTCCACTGGGTGGGTATCGTCGCGGCCCTGGTCTCCGCCGCCGTCCACCTCTTCCTCGGCGTCAGCTTCGCGCCCTCCCCGCTGGGGATCAGCTTCGTCCTCGCGGGGCTCGGCTTCGTCGGCGGCGTCGTCCTCCTCGTGATCGACTACCGCCGGCGCGCGGTGTACGCGGTCGGGATCGCCTTCACGCTCGTCCAGATCGTCCTGTGGTACGTCGTCAACTTCGCGGGGGGCGCCGGATCGTTCCCGGGCGACGTCGGGACCCTCGGCGCCGTCGACAAGGTCGCGCAGGTCGTCCTGATCGCCGTGCTGGTCGCCCTCCTGCGGCGGTAGCCGTGCCGACTCCGGACCGCCGATCGCGACGCTCGCTCGCCGCCGCGCCGGTCGGAGGCGGCGGGAACGCGTGCGATCGCGGCGTAAACGCACCCGAGGCCGCCGTAAACGCCGTCTTTCGGGGGACGGCGGGAGGCGACGGGTAGATGGCCGAGGCCCCCCAGCGGCGGTCCGTCCACGTCGGGGTCGGGGTCGGACTGCCGCTCGTCGCCGCGGCCGCGCTCGGCGTCCTCCTGTTCCGGCTGTTCCCCGCGGACGCCATGGTCCGGTGGGGGCTCTCCCCGGCCGTCGTCGCCGGCGTCTGCTGGGCCGGACAGCTCTGGTACGTCGGCTACGGGCTCGATCCGGGGGGGATCGCCGACGGGTTCTGGCGGCGGCTGCTCGGTCTGGCGAACGCGGTCACGCTCGCGCGCGGCGCGCTGTACGCCGTCGTCGCCGGGTTCGTCGTCGTCCCGCCGGGGACGTCGCTCGCGTGGGGCCCGGCGCTGTGTTACGGCGCCGGGGTCGTCCTCGACAACCTCGACGGGGCCGTCGCCCGGACCGTCGGCCGGGAGACGGAGATCGGCCGGCGGCTCGACATGGCGTTCGACACGTTCGGGTTCGTCGCCGCGCCGCTGGTGGCGGTGTCGTGGGGGCTGCTCCCGGCCTGGTACCTCTCGATCTCCGCCGCGCGGTACGTCTTCCGCGGGGCGGTGTGGCTGCGGCGCGTCCGCGGACTCCCGGTCGGCGACCTCCCCGACGGCGACCTCAGCAGGTACCTCGCGGGCGTGCAGATGGTCTTCGTGACGGTCGCGCTCCTCCCGCCGACGCCGACGGAGCTGGCGTGGGCCCTCGCGCCCGTCGTCCTCGCGCCGTCGCTGGCGGTGTTCGCGCGGGACTACCTCGTCGTCAGCGGCCGGCTCTCCCGGCGCCGGTGACCGCGGCGGGCGCTCACGGGTACTCCAGGATCACCTGCACCGCCGCGTCGGGCTCCGCGTCGAGCAGCTCGTACGCCTCCGGCGCGCGCTCGAAGGGGATCCGGTGGGTGATCAGCTCGTCGGCGGGGATCCGCTCCAGCCGGTCGAGCGCCGCGTCCATGCGTCGGTCGCGGTCCCAGCGCCCCCGGAGCTCGGGGCTTATCGTCGACACCTGACTGGAGACGATGTCGATGCGGTCGCGGTGGAACCGCCCGCCGAGGTCGATCGGCGCGCGCTTGGTCCCGTACCACGAGCCGACGACGATCCGCGCGTCGTAGCCGACGACGCCGATCGCGTCGTCGAGCGCGTCGGGCTGGCCGGAGAGCTCGATCGCGAGGTCGGCGCCGTCGACGGCGGAGTCGGGGCCGAGGTCGGAGTCGGCGTCGCCACCGGTCGTCCCGATCGCGTCGCCCTCGCCGAGTTCGGCCGGGGTCGCCGTCCGGTCGGCGCCGAACGCCGCGGCGAGGGCGCGGCGCCGCTCGATCGGGTCGACGACGACGAGCGACTCCAGCGGGAACGCCGAGAGGATCCGGGTGACGCAGAGGCCGATCACGCCGGCGCCGAACACCACGACCCGCTCTCCGAGCCGGGGGGCGGCGTCGAGGACGACGTTCGTCGCGGTCTCGACCGACGGGAGCAGCGAGCCGGCCGCCGGCGTCGTCTCCGGCGGGAGCGCGACCACCGAGTCGGGGGTGGCGCGGAAGCGCGTCTGGTGGGGGACGAAGGCGAACACCGACCGACCGACCCACGCCGGATCGACGTCGGCGCCGACCTCGCTGACCACGCCGCTCGCGGCGTAGCCGTACCGGAGGGGGTACGAGAGGTCGCCGTCGAGCGCGTCGAGCGTCTCGTCGGCCGGGAGGTCGTCCGGCGTCTGGTCGCGGTACACGAGCAGCTCCGTTCCCGCGCTTATCGCCGACGCGCGGGCGTCGACGAGGAGCTCGTCCGCGTCCGGCGGGCCGACCGACGTCTCCCGGACCTCGACGGTCTCCGGGCCGGTGAAGTAGAGCGCGGCGTCGGTCATCGCGTCGCGCGCGCGGTCCCGTCTCGGTCGACGCCCGAGCGACGCCGCGGGCCTCGGCTCGGCTGGTGGCGTGACACGTCACAGTCCACGGACCGCGCGATGTTAAGTCCTCGCGCCGTCCCGCGGGTCGGGCGCGGAGCGGGCGGCGAAAAAGCGAGGCGGGTCGGTCGACGGGCGACGCCTAGCGGATGACGTCGAGGCCGTTGTTCTTCTCGGTCGGCTCGGTGCCGCCGTCGGACTCCCAGGCGCCGCCGTCGGCGCCTCCGGAGGCCGTCGCGCCGGCGGTGCCGTTCGTCTCGGCGGCCCGGGAGCGCGAGTCGCCGAGGTCCTCGCCGTCGACCGCGGCGCGGGACTTATCGGCCTGCTTCTGCGTCGAGGGACCGAGCACCTGCGCGCTCTGGACGCCCGTCATGATCGCCATGACGCGGACCTTCCCCTTGTACTCGTCCTGGATGCGGGCGCCCCAGATCACGTTGGCGCTCGCCTCCAGCCGCTCTGTGATGTTGTTCGCGATCCCCTCGGCCTCCTTCAGCGTGAGGTCCGGGCCGCCCGTGATGTGGACGAGCCCGCCGGAGGCGCCGCGGTAGTCGACGTCCAGGAGCGGGTGGTTCATCGCGTCGTTGACCACCTCCTGGGTCTTGTTCTTGTCCTGGGTCTCA
Organism: Halorubrum rutilum; assembly: GCF_042665015.1. Lineage (GTDB taxonomy): Archaea > Halobacteriota > Halobacteria > Halobacteriales > Haloferacaceae > Halorubrum > Halorubrum rutilum. Next base: position 130,202 of record NZ_JBHTBL010000008.1, read on the forward strand.
CCGACGAGCATGACCGCCACGCCGCCCTGGTTCATGATCGTGGACATGTCGGCGTAGTCTAGGTTGATGAGGCTCGGCTGGGTGATCGTCTCGGAGATCCCCTTCACCGTCTCCGCGATGATCTGGTCCATCACGGAGAACGCCTTCCCGATCGGCAGGTTCGGCACGTAGTCGAGCAGCCGGTTGTTGTCGAGGACGATGATGGAGTCCGCCTCGTTGCGGAGCGTCTCCAGGCCCTCCTCGGCCTTCACCGTGCGGGCGCGCTCGACGTTGAACGGGGTCGAGACCATCCCGACGACGATGGCGCCCTGCTCTTTCGCGATCTTCGAGATGACCGGCGCCGCGCCGGTGCCGGTGCCGCCGCCCATCCCGGCGGTGACGAAGACGAGGTCGGCGTCGCCGAGCACCTCCTTGATCGTGCCCTGCGCCATCTCGGTGGCGCGCTCGCCCATCTTCGGGTCGCCGCCGGCGCCGAGCCCCTGCGTGAGCGACTTGCCCACGAGGATCTTGGTGTCGGCCTCGACCATCTTGAGGTGCTGTTTGTCCGTGTTGACCGCGACGGTGTCGGCGCCGTCGACGCCGATGTTGTACAGTCGGTTGATCGTGTTGTTGCCGGCGCCGCCGGCGCCGACGATGACGATTCGGGGGTCCCCGAACTCGTCGTCCTCCATGTCGACGGAGTCCATGTCGCGCTTCTCCGCCTCCGCGTTGTCGAGGGCGTCCTGAACGAGATCTTGCATCGGTTTACACCTTCGCCCAGTTGCGGTTGCGGCCGCGCTCGTCGCGCTCGCCGTCCTGTTCGTTCAACATGTCGCGGACGGCCGACCGGATCGCCTCGCTCCGGTTCGGGAACTCGCCCGTCTCGACCATCTGTTCGACCTCGTCGATCTGCTGTTTCGGGATTCGTAGTGTCACACGCTCCATTGGTATTCCCCCGGTAAGACGGCGAACACGCGACGCGTGTGTCTTACAGCGACGGGTCGCCCGTCAGCGGGGTCATCCCCGCCGCGGACGGTCGCTGTAAGACGACCGTCTTACGCAGTTCGAATCACCGAGGCTATCATTATAAAACTACCGACGAGTGTAAGACATCATCCGAAACGCCGAATTTCGGGAGCCTTACGCCTCAGAAACTCGTTATCTGTCCTTCAACACGTCCGCAGCCGGCGTCCGACGGCCGCAGCCGGGGCAGAACGCCCAGTCGGTTCGCAGCTCGTCGCCGCACTCGCAGAACGCCCTGTGAGACTGTTTTTCGCCGCAGTTCGGGCAGTAGACGTGGTCCTCCGGAACGTTTTCGCCGCAGCCGCCGCAGACGCTCTCGGTCGCGCCCACGCTCGGCGGCGTCTTACGCGACTCCGTCTCGGCGTCCGCCGACGTCTCACGTGTCACACGCGCGTCCTCCGGATCGGCGTCAGGAGCGTCGAGAGAGACGTTCACGTTGATTTCGGCCGGGTTTTCGCGCGCATACGCCGCGTCGGACGGGCCCCGCCGACCGCCGAGTCGGTCGTCCAACGCGGCGTCGAGCCGCTCGGCGATGAGGTCGTCGACGCGGTCGGCCAGCGCGGCGTCGACCGTGTCGTCCGCGGCGTCTCGGCCCGCGTCGCCGGCGGTCGCCCCCGCCTCGGCGTCGTCGAGGTGAGCGCGGAGCGCCTCCCGCATCACCTCGCTCTTGGAGGCGTCACACGCTTCCAGCCGCTCAACGAGGCCGTCGTCGGCTCGGAAGGTGATCTTGCTCATACGGACGCCATATCGACCGCACTACAAGTATCTTCCCCCCGATATCGGGCGACGGCGCCGCGGCGTTTCAGTCCCTCGAAACGAACGCTCGGCGCCGTCGCGGTCGGCGAAATCGTGGGATATGGTCACACGTGTGTCTGACGCGGATTTATACGGCCCGCGTGAGCATACGTGTGTATATGAGTAACCGCGTCGAGGACCTCGAACGACAGGTCGCGGAGCTGCAGGCGGCGGTCAACGGGCTCACGGAGGAGCTGGTCGAGATGAAAGAGCGCGTCCGACAGGTCGAGGACGCGCAGGAGGTGTCCGTTCAGGCGGGGGCCGCGGGCGAGGACCCGGGGACCGCCGAGACTGCGACGGCGTCGGCCGCAGACGAGCCGACCGAATCGGCCGGCGGCGAGACGCGGACGCACTCCGACGACCACGTCGAGGTCGTCGAGCGGACGGGCGGCGAGGGCGCCGACGAGGCCGCCGGCGCCGGTGCCGACGCCGAGAGCGACGACATGGTCGTCCCCGAGCAGGAGGCGACGACGCCGGACGCCGAGGCCGGGGAGTCCGAGGCAACGAGCGACGACGAGGAGTCGGACAGCGACATCATCGTCGCGTAGTCCGCCTCCGCACCCCCGCGTCACATGCACATCAGCGAAGTCGTTCTGGACGGGTTCAAGAGCTTCGGGCGGACGACGAGGATCCCCTTTTACAACGACTTCACGGTCATCACGGGGCCGAACGGCTCCGGGAAGTCGAACATCATCGACGGGGTCCTCTTCGCGCTCGGACTGGCGCGCACCCGCGGGATCAGGGCGAAGAAGCTCACCGACCTGATCTACAACCCCGGCCACGACGACGGCGAGGGCTCCGGCGGCCCGAACGAGGCCTCGGTGACGGTGGTGCTCTCGAACGAGGACGGCACCCTCGACCGGTCGCAGGTCGTCTCCGCGGCCGGGACGGAGAACGTCGGCGACGTCTCCGAGATCACGATCAAACGCCGCGTGAAGGAGACCGAGGACAACTACTACTCGTACTACTACCTCAACGGGCGCTCGGTGAACCTCTCGGACGTGCAGGACCTGCTCGCGGCCGCGGGCGTGACGCCCGAGGGGTACAACGTGGTGATGCAGGGCGACGTGACCGAGATCATCAACATGACCCCCTACCAGCGGCGGGGGATCGTCGACGAGATCGCGGGCGTCGCCGAGTTCGACGAGAAGAAGGAGGCCGCCTACGAGGAGCTGGACACGGTCGGGGAGCGCATCGGCGAGGCCGACCTCCGGATCGGCGAGAAGGAGGACCGGCTCGACCGGCTGGCCGACGAGCGCGAGACCGCGCTTCAGTACCAACGGTTCCGCGAGGAGCTGGAGGAGTACCGCGGCTTCCGCAAGGCCTCCGAGCTGGAGGAGAAGCGCGAGGCGCTCGACGACATCGAGGCCGACATCGACGAGGCGGAGGCCGAACTCGCGGAGCTCCGCGAGGCGCTCGACGCGAGACAGGGGAAACTCACCCGGCTTGAGGAGGACCTGGCCGACCTCAACCACGAGATCGAGACGAAGGGCGAGGACGAGCAGATTCAGATTCGGTCGGAGATCGAGGAGGTGAAAGGCGAGATCTCGCGGCTGGAGGACAAGATCGAGGCGGCCGAGGAGCGCGCCGCCGAGGCGGAGACGGAGCGGCGCGACGCGTTCGTCCAGATCGACCGGAAGGAGGAGACGATCGAGGAGCTCGACGCGGAGATCCGCGAGGTGAAAGTCGAGAAGGCGTCCGTCAAGTCCGAGATCGCGACGAAACGGTCCGAGCTGGCGGACGTCGAGGCCGAGATCGAGGGCGCCGACACCGAGTTCGACGAGCTGAAAGACGAGCTCGCCGAGAAGAAGGAGGCGATCGAGTCGCTGCGCGAGGAGAAGAACGAGACGCAGCGCGAGAAGGACCGCCTGCTCGACGAGGCGCGCCGGCGCTCGAACGCGGTGAGCGAGGCGCGGACCGAGCTGGAGGAGGCCCGCGAGTCGCTTCCGGAGCACAAAGCGCGGATCTCCGAGCTCCGCAGCGAGCTCGACAAGGCCGAGAAGAACGAGGCGACGATCGAGGAGGCGGTCGCCGACCTCTTCTCGGAGAAGGCGGAGAGGAGCGAGGACCTGGAGGCGGTCGAAGCGGAGCTCCGCGAGAAGCAGAACGAGTACGCCAAGCTCGAGGCGGCGGCCGACGAGCGCGGCGACGCCTCCTGGCCGCGCGCGGTGACGGAGGTGAAGAACGGCGGCATCGACGGGGTCCACGGCGCGGTCGGCGAGCTGGGCTCGGTCGAGGCCGAGTACGCCGAGGCCTGCGAGACGGCCGCCGGTGGCCGGCTCGCGAACGTCGTCGTCGACGACGACGGCGTCGGCTCGACGTGTATCGACTACCTCAAGCGGCGGAACGCGGGCCGGGCCACCTTCCTCCCGATCACGGAGATGGACGACCGGAGCCTCCCGCGGAAGCCCTCGCTGCCGGGCGTCGTCGACTTCGCGCGGAACCTCGTCGACTACGACGCCGCGTACGCCTCGGTGTTCTCGTACGTGCTCGGCTCGACGCTCGTCGTGGAGGAGATGGACACCGCCCGGGAACTGATGGGCGACTACCGGATGGTCACCCTCGACGGCGACCTCGTCGAGAAGTCGGGCGCGATGACCGGCGGCTCCGGCGGCGGCTCGCGGTACGCGTTCACGAAGTCGGGCGGCGGGAAGCTCGAACGGCTCGCCGCGGAGATATCGGAGCTGGAGGACGAGCGGCAGTCGCTACAGGCCGAGATCGACGCCCTCGAAGACGACATCGACGACGCGCGCGACCGGAAGGCCGACGCCGCCGAGCGCGTCCGGTCGCTGGAGGCCAACGTCGAGCGCGCAGAGGACGAGCTGGCGGACGCCGAGGAGCGCATCGACGAGCTGGAGGCCGAGCTCGAGGAGCTGGAGGCCGAGCGCGAGTCGGTCGACGAGGAGATGAGCGAGATCGACGGGACGCTCGCCGAGCTCGACTCGGAGATCTCGGACCTGGAGGCCGAGATCGACGATATCGAGGCGGAGCTCGCGGACTCGGAGATCCCGGAGCTCTCCGAGCGCGCCGACGAGATCCGCGACGAGATCGCGGAGCTGGAAGACCGGATGAGCTCGCTCGACGGTCGGCAGAACGAGCTGGAGTTAGAGAAGGAGTACGCCGAGGACGCCGTCGACGAGCTTCACGACACCGTCGAGGAAGCGCAGAACCGGAAGGCCGACGCCGAGGAGGCGATCGCCGAGCACGAGGCCGCGATCGAGGAGAAGGAGGCCGAGCTCGAGGAAAAGAAGGCGGCGATCGCCGATCTCGAGGAGGAGCTCACGGAGCTGAAGGCCGACCGCGAGGACCTCCGCGAGGAGATCAAGGAAGCGACCCGCGAACGGGACGAGCAGCGCTCGCTCGTCTCGGCGGCGGAGTCCGACCTGGAGGACCTGACCGACCGCCGCGACCGGCTGGCGTGGGAGATCGACGAGCTGGAGTCGCAGGTCGGCGACTACGACGCCGACGAGATCCCCGACCTCGACGAGGTCGAGTCGCGGATCGAGGAGCTGGAGGCCGAGATGGAGGCGTTAGAGCCCGTCAATATGCTCGCGATCGACGAGTACGACGAGGTGCAGGAGGCGCTCGATCAGCTGCGGGAGCGCCGGGACGTCTTGGTCAAGGAGCGCGACGCGATCGAGGAGCGTATCGAGGGGTACGAGGCGGCGAAGAGGGAGACGTTCATGCAGACGTTCGAGTCGATCAACGACCACTTCGAGGACATCTTCGCCCGCCTCTCGGCCGGCAGCGGCGAGCTCCTCTTGGAGAACCCCGAGGACCCGTTCGAGGAGGGGCTGACGATGCGGGCGCAGCCCGCGGACAAGCCGGTTCAGCGGCTCGACGCGATGAGCGGCGGCGAGAAGTCGCTGACCGCCCTCTCCTTCATCTTCGCGGTCCAGCGGCACAACCCCGCGCCGTTCTACGCGCTCGACGAGATCGACGCGTTCCTCGACGCCGTCAACGCCGAGCGCGTCGGCGAGATGATCGAGGAGCTGGCCGCGGACGCCCAGTTCGTCGTGGTCGGCCACCGCTCGGCGCTGCTGGAGCGCTCCGACCGCGCGATCGGCGTCACGATGCAGGGCGACAACCTCTCCGCGGTCACCGGGATGCAGTTCGGCGACGACGGCGACGGGGACGAGGAGGTGACGGCGGATGACTGAGCCGCCGGAGTCGGCGGGCGCGGGCGGCGGCGGCTCGGACGACGGCGTCCCGGACCTCGACCTGACGAGCGATCGCGACGTCGGGGCGCACGACGGGGCGACGCCGGAAACGCTCGGAGGCGACGAACCGGCCACGGGCGACGCGGGAGGTGACGCCAGCGACAGCGATGCGGGCGTCGACGATGACGGCGAGGTCGAGCCCGTCGAGCTCCTCGTCCAGCTCGCCGAGGAGGGCGAGATCGAGCCCTGGGACATCGACATCGTGCAGGTGACGGACGCCTTCCTGGAGCGCCTCGACGAGACGGACCTCCGGACGACCGGCCGAGCGCTCTTTTACGCCAGCGTCCTGCTCCGGATGAAGAGCGACGGGATGTTGGCCGACGACGACGAGGACGAGGAGCCCGAGCCGGAGCCGTGGGAGGTCGCGATGGAGGGCGGCGCGCCCGACCCCGCCGACGGCGACGTCGACCCGGTCGACGAGCTGGAGGCCGAGATGGACCGGCGGCTCGACCGGAAGAACACCCGGGGGTCACCCGAGACGCTCGACGAGCTGGTCCGCGAGCTGCGCGAGGCCGAGCGCGGCTCGTGGTGGAAGGACTCCCGCGAGTACGACACCTCGGAGTCGCCGCAGGGGTACGACCGCGGCACCCAGACGCTCGACTACCGCGCGGGCGACGAGTTCCGGCGGGACGGGGAGCCGACAGCGGGCGAGGCGACCGACCGCACCCACGACGAGGACATCGAGGAGGTGATCGTGGAGATCGACAACGCCCTCCGGACCCACTTCGACCGCGGTCGCACGGAGGTGCTGTTCGCGGAGATCGAGACCGCGGGCGGCCGCCCGTTCATGACGTACCTCGCGCTGCTGTTCATGGCCCACCGCGGCTCGGTGCGGCTCCAGCAGGACGACTTCTTCGGCGACCTGTGGGTGAAGGACCCGGCGGCGGCGACCGGGGAGTCGGAAGCGATCGCGGACTGACCGGCGCCGCGGTCGCTCTCCGCGAACCCCGTCATCCGAGGCCGTCGCGGTCCGGACACCGCCACGCTGATTGTCCGGCCGCCCGCACCGTTCCGCGTGTTCCAGTTCGTCGCGGGCAACCCCCTCCTCGCCGTCGTCGTCGCGGCGCTGTGGGTCGCGCTCGTCCTGTACGGCGCCTCGTCGGCGTGGTGGCTCTTCGAATCCGTCGTCCTCGCGCGCGGCGGCCGCGTCGCCCCCGACGAGGTCGAGTGGGGGTACGACGACGTCCAAGTTCGAATCCTCACCGTCGACGCGGCGGCGGTCGTTCAGGCCACGGTGAACGCGGTGCCGGCGGGGCTCGACGACGTGCGCGTGATCGCGGAGGAACCGATCGACGTCGACGGCGCTGACGTTCACGTCGTCCCGGACTCCTTCGAGTGCGCCGCGACGAACAAGGGGCGGGCCGTCGAGTGGGCCCGCCGCGAGGTGCCCTGCGACCGCGAGTACGTGCTGTACCTCGACGAGGACACCATCATGGCCGGCTTCGAGGGGCTGCCCGACGCCGACGTGGTCCAGTTCACCGAGAAGCCGCTGTACACGGGGTCGCGGCTCACGTACCTGAGCGAGATCTTCCGCGTCGGCTACCAGTACGAGCAGTTCGCGTTCCACCGCCTCCGGTACCCGCTGTACGCGTGGGGCGGCGGCGTCGCGGTCCGGCATTCGCTGGAGGACGCGATCACGTGGGACGTCGCGACGATCACCGAGGACACGAACTTCATCTGGCGGGCCGCCGACCGCGCGGGCGTCTCCTTCGCCGTCCTCGACGTGCGGTTCCGGAACCAGGCGCCCCCGTCGCTGCGCGCGATGGCCAAACAGCGCCGTCGGTGGATCTCCGGGACGCGCGCCGACGGGGGGCTCCTCCCGCTCGCCTATCGGCCCGTGTATTACACGCGGATCGTCGCGTGGGCGTTCTCGCCGCTCGTGCCGCTGCTCGCGGTCGCGTCGATACTCCTCCCGGGCACCGCGCCGGCGATGGAATGGTACCAGACCGCGTCACTGGCGCTGGTCGGGATCCTGTTCGTGTACAAACTCGTCGGGACCGCCAGGTACGACAAACACCCCCTCACGTGGCCGGTCTACCTCGCGCTCACGCCGGTCGCCTTCTTCGCGCACTCGATCGGCGCCGTCTGGGGACTGATCAGCCCCGTGACGACCTTCGAGGTGACGGAGAAGCTGGCGCCGGAGGCGGTCGAAGAAGCCCACGACTCGATGGACGAGGGGCAGCTGCGCGACCACGACGGCTCCGAGCGGCTCACCCGTGAGTCCGACTCGGCGTTCACGTTCGCCGTGTTCGACGACTGAGACGCCGTCGCTCCCGCGGCGAACACCTCCAAAGCCCCAGCCGCTCGGTGGTACGTGATTGGCAACTGTAGATCGGCGGTGAACACCTCCAAAGCCCCAGCCGCTCGGTGGTACGTGATTGGCAACTGTAGATCGGCGGTGAACACCTCCAAAGCCCCAGCCGCGACGGCTCGCGCGGCTCGCTGCGCGCTTCACTCGGTCGCTGACGCTCCCTCGTTCCAGTGCTTGCGTCGCCGGGCTTCGCCCTCGCGGCTGCCCCTTCGAGTCCCACCCTCACAGCAACTGCAGCCTCACACCTCCCCAACCTCGCGGCTCCCTCCGCTTCGCTTCGGTCGCCGCGTCCCTCGCGCGTGCGACTCGCGCCCTGCGGGCGCTCGTCGGCACGCGCCACCGCACCGCAAAATTGTTCACAGGTAGTCGCCGAGCAGCGGCTCGACGCGCTCCTGCGTTTCTTCCGGAATCGCCTCGGTCGGCGTGTTGACGGTGCCGTCGAGCGACGTGTGCGCGTCGCACTCCAGATCTTCGGGGAGCGTCCGGACGGCCTCCTCGACCGCGGCCTTGATCGCCGCCTGGTTCTTCTCGGCGTTTTCGAGCACCTCTTCGAGCGTCACCTCGCTGTCTTCCTTCCAGACGTCGTAGTCGGTGACGCCCGCGATCGTCGCGTACGCGATCTCGGCCTCGCGGGCGAGCTTCGCCTCCGGGATCGCGGTCATGCCGACGAGGTCCCACCCCTGGCTCCTGTAGAACTCCGACTCCGCGCGCGTGGAGTACTGCGGCCCCTCGATGCAGACGTACGTGCCGCCCTTCACCACCTTCGTGTCGGCGGGTGCCGCCGACTCGGCCGCCTCGGTCAGGTGGTCGACCAGCTCCGGGCTGTACGGGTCCGCGAACGGCTGGTGGACGACGACGCCGTCGCCGTAGAAGGAGAGGTCGCGGCGCTTGGTGCGGTCGTATATCTGATCGGGGATGACGAGCGTGCCGGGCCCCAGTTCCTCTTTCAGACTTCCAACCGCGTTCGACGCGAAGACGTGGGTGACGCCCGCCCGCTTCAGCGCGTACATGTTCGCGCGGTACGGGAGGTCGGTGGGCGAGACGCCGTGGTCGGAGCCGTGCCGCGGGAGGAAGGCGACCTCTCTGCCCGTGTCCGCGAACTCGCCGATCGTGATCGCGTCGCTCGGCTCGCCGTAGGGGGTGTCGTACTCGACCTCGCGCACGTCGTTCAGGGGGAGCGCCTCGTAGATGCCGCTGCCGCCGATGAAGCCGATGGTGCCCATACCCGGAGTGCGGCGGCTCGCTACTTATAAGGAGTCATGTAAAACGGGGACTACAGCAGCCACCGCACCGCCGCCAGCGCGAGCGCGCTCACGACGAGCAGGTGGACGAGGACGGCGCCGACCGCGGCCCCGCCGACGTCGCGCATCTCGCGGAGCCGGATCGAGAGGCCGAGGCCGACGAACGCCAGCGTGAACAGCGCGTCCGAGACGCGCCCGATCGACGCCAGCGCGGCCGGCGAGAGGAGCCCGCTGTTCGCGACCGCGGCGACCGCGAGGAAGCCGAGCAGGAACTTCGGGAACTCGGCCCAGACCCGGCGTACGCCGGGGTCGGTCGCCGATCGCGCGGTGTACGCCAGCGAGTACGCGACGGCGACGCCCCCCAGCAGGGCGTTGCGCGCGAGCTTCGTCACGGTCGCCCACTGGCCGGCCTCGGGCGAGTGGGCGAACCCCGCGGCCGCGACGGGGCCGGTCGAGAACATGCTCACGCCGGCCCAGACGCCGAACTGCCGGCCGGTGAGCCCGAGCCACTCCCCCGCGATCGGGAACGCGACGAGCGTGACGGCGTCGAAGAGGAGCACGGTCGCCGCCGCGAAGGTGATCGCCGAGCCGCGCGCGTCGAGCACGCGTCCGACGGCGACGACAGCGGAGACCCCGCAGACGCTCGCGCCCGCCGCCAGCAGCGAGGGCGTGGTCCCGTCGAGCCGGAAGAGCACGCGGGCGATCAGCTCGGCGAGCAGCAGGCCGCCGGCGACCGTCGCGACGACCATGCCGAGCACGGTCGGCCCCGCGGCGAGGAACTCCTCGACGACGACCGCGGCGCCGAGCAGGACGATCCCGGTCTCCAAGAGGAGCTTGTCGACGCCGACGCCCGGCTTCGCGGCCTCGGGCGTCCCGACCGCGTTCCCGACGAGCGCGCCGAGCGCGACCGCGACGACGAGCGGGGAGAGCCCGGCGACCGCGCCGGCGACGAGGGTTGCGAGGACCGCCCCGGCGGCCAGCAGCGCGAGGCCGGGGAGGTACGGCCGAGCGGCGGCGGCGACGCCCATCAGAGGAGGCCCGCGACCTGTCCCGCGGCGTGGGCGGCGACGACCCCCAGCCCGAGCGCGAGCGCCTGCCAGCCGCGGTCGAGCGCGGTCCACCGGTCGACGAGCGGGGAGCCGGTCTCGCGGGCGGCGTCGTCCCCGGCGCCGTCGGCGCGAGCCGTGTCGTCGCCGTGCTCCGATACCATGCCCGCGGGTCGGCGCGCTCGGTACTTATAGGGACGGACTCGGCGGGGTGCGGGCGCCCGACGCGCGACCGAAAGAGCGACGGTCCGGGCGGTCGTCGGTCGGACATCCGGATGCCGACCACGCAGATCAAAGACCCCGTGCACGGCTACGTGGAGCTGCCGGACGCGCTCGTCGACGGCGTCGTCGACACCCGCCCGTTCCAGCGGCTGCGGTACGTCCGCCAGCTCTCGGCGACGCACCTCGTCTACCCCGGGGCGAACCACACGCGGTTCGAGCACTCGCTCGGCGTCTACCACCTCGGGCGGACCGTCTTCGAGAACCTCCGCCGGCAGCCGTACTTCACGCGGGACGCGACGACCGACGAGCTGGAGGAGATCCAGCGCACGCTGGAGTGCGCCTGCCTGCTCCACGACGTGGGGCATCCGCCCTTCTCGCACCTCTCCGAGTCGTTCCTCGACGAGGGGGTCCTCCGGGAGCGGGTCGCCGACGCCGGGCTGGTCGACGCCTTCGACCGGGCGGGCGTCGGCGGGGCGCCGCTCCGGTCGGCGAGCCCGCACGAGCTGCTCGGCTGCGTACTCATCGTCGAGGAGTACGGCGGCGCGCTGCGCTCGTTCGACGTGGACCCGTTCGAGGTGTGCGCGTACGTGCTCGGCTACAGCCTCGCGTACGAGCGCGGCGAGCCCTGGCAGTACGGCGTCGGCGCGCAGCTGCTCCACTCGCCAATCGACGTCGACCGGCTCGACTACATCACCCGCGACAATCAGATGACCGGCGCGGGCGTACTGAGCTTCGACGTCGACCGCATGGTCGACGCCTACACCGCCCATCCCGAGGCCGGGCTCGCGCTCACCGAGAAGGCGCTCTCGACCATCGGGAACTACCTCGAAGGCCGGATCGCGCTGTACATGTGGGTCACCCAGCATCACAAGGCCGTCTACGCGAACCGCCTCCTCCAGGAGCTGCTCGGCGAGTACGAGCGCGTGACCGGCGAGAGCCCGGTGACGGTCGACGGCGTGCTCTCGCGGGAGCTCGACGACAACGCCGTGCTCGAACGACTCAAGGTCGCCGCCCGCGAGCACCCCGACTCGACGCTGGCGTCGATGTACGACCGCTTCCGCGGGCGCCGCTTCCCGGCCACCTGCTGGAAACACCGGATCGCGCTGGCCGACCGGATCGGCGGCGACCTCGGCGATGACCGCGACGGCGGCGGTGACCGCGACGGCGACGCGGGCGGTTCCGGCGAGGGACGCGCCCCCGACCTCGACGACTTCACGGCGTGGCTCACCGAGGGCGACGACCGGCTGGAGCGGCTCCTCGCCGACGCGCTCGACGTGCCCGTCCACGAGGTGTGGATCGACCGCTCGTACGTCCCCGCGTACGACCCCGACGAACTGGAGGACATCCCCATCGCCTACGGCGGGACGACCCGGTCGGTCGGGGACTGGGGGCTGTACGGCGACCGCGCGTTCGACGTGCCGATCCCCTTCGTGTTCGTCCCCGACGGGACGAAGCGGCGGGCAATCCGCGTGCTCCGGGAGGCGTTCGAGCGGGAGGTCGGCGTGGCAGCGGGGACGTAGAACGCGACGGCGACGCCGTCGGACCGCGGCAGGGACCCCAAAACGGATACCGAGCGGCCGCGTACTCGGACGGAGACGCCGCGCCCTCCCGAACGGACACATGGACCTCGACTCGAACGCGGCCCTCCGGCGAGCGCTCCTCGGAACCCGGTCGTCACCGAGACGGTCGGGAGCCGCGGTAGCCGCGGGGCTGTTCGGCGTGACCGGGCTGTTCGCGTTCGCGTCACACGCCGCTTTCGACGCGATACCCGAGGCGGTCCTGTTGCCGTTCGTCCTGCTCGGCGGCCTGCTCGCGGTCGGCGCCGCGTACGCCGGAAGCGGACTGCTCGTCAGCACGGCCCTGGTGGTCGGACCGGTGTACGGACCGGTGACGTTCTACGCGTGGCTGATCTCGACGCGAGAGGCGGCGCCCGTGGCGTTCGTGCTGTCGTTTTACGGACACGGCGCGCCGGCGCTCTGGGCGCCGATAGCCGTCGTCCTCGCCGCGGGTAGCTACGCGATCGGAGCGCTCGCTCGGCGGTTCGGGGACCGTCTCGGACTCCGGTGAGTCGGAGGCGCGCAGGCGGGCCCGACCGCAACACCCTTTCGCGAGTTCCGCGAACCGATCCACATGACCGACCCGTCCGACGCGGACGCGTCCCCGCTGTTCGAGGCGAAGGCGTTCGACGAACCGTCCGTGTTCGCGCCGAGCGCCCTGCTGGAGAACGCCCGCCGTCAGAAGGAGCTCCCGGAGCGCTCGGTCCCGGAGGTCTGCGTCCTCGATCCGGACGGGGACGTCGTGCGCCGGCTGCGAGCGGCCGGAGAGGCCGAGCAGGACGAGACGTGGCCGGGGTACCACACCGAGCTCTACCGGTTCGAGCGGGGCGGCGAGGAGTTCGGAATCGTCGGGTGCGCCGTCGGGGCGTCGTTCGCGGTCCTCGTCGCGGAGCAGCTGTTCGCCGCCGGCTGCGAGTTCCTCGTGAGCGTCACCTCCTCGGGGCGGATCGTCCCGCGGGACGACCCGCCGTACTTCGTGCTCGTCGAGCGCGCGCTCCGCGACGAGGGGACGAGCCACCACTACCGGCCGGCGGACCGCTACGCGTCCCTCGATCCCGAGCTCCTGAGGCCGGTCGAGCGCGAGTGCGAGGCGGTGCCCAGACCGGTGTACACGGGAGCGTCGTGGACGACGGACGCGCCGTTCCGGGAGACGGAGACCGCGATCGAACGCGCCCGGTCGGAGGGGATCCTCGCGGTCGAGATGGAGGCGGCGGCCCTCTACGCGTTCGCGGACGCCCGAGACCGGCCGGTCGTCTGCTTCGCGCACGTGACCAACCAGATGGGCCAGACCGAGGAGGAGTTCGAGAAGGGAGACGCGAACGGCAGCGAAGACGCGCTGGCGGTGATCGACGCGGCCGCCGCCGCGTGGCGCGCGTCGGACTGAGCGCTCGCGTCGCGTCGTAGTCCGCGGTCGCGCCCCGTCGTAGTGCGCGTCACTCGCCGTCACGGGCGGCCCGGTACCGATCGCGGAGGCGAGCGAACAGCGCGTTCCCGGTCTCGGTCCGCAGCCGCGGCCCGGTCGTCGCGAAGAACTCGTCGAGGTCGTCGTACTCGCGGAACGCCCCCGGATCGCCGTCGGCGGGGTCGTACCGGTCGTCGCGCTCGTAGCGGACGGCCTGGAGGCAGACGTCGAGGAGGTCGCACTCCTTGACGAGTATCGCCTCCGGCGACTCGCGCGCCTCGTACGCCTCCCACGCGTCGCGGACGCGGTCGGGGAGCGGCCCGGCGAGGTCGCGCATCGCCTCGCGCTCGGCGGCCTCCTTGGCGGCCGGGTCGACGGCGTCCGCGGTCGAGTCGGCGCGGGTCGCGACGTCGCCCGTCTCCGCCTCGGCGACGTCGTGGACCACCGCGAGCCGGAGCGCGCGGTCGAGGTCGACGCCGGGGAGGTCCCCGCGGAACCGGTCGCCGAGCGCGAGGACGAGGTAGGCGACCCCCCACGCGTGGGCCGCGACCGACTCGGGGTCGTCGACCCCGCGGAGCTGCCACCCCGTGCGCCGCTCGTCCTTGAGGGCGGAGGCGTCGAGGAGGGCGTCGAGGGCCTGTTCGGGGACGCCGTGGGGGTCGTCGGCAGCGTCCGACTCCGGGTCGTCTCCGGGCATCGCGGGCGGTCAGTCGGCGAGTCGCCAGGTCCCGTCGCCCGCCGAGTCGGCGACGCCGCGGCGGACCATCTCGTCGAGCACCTCGTCGAGGCGGCCGGGCTGGGCGACCTCCATCTCGATGCGGCCGATGCTGTGGTACTCGTCGAGGTAGTGGCGGAGGTCGTCGCGGTCGAACGTCTCCTGGCCGGCGCGCTCCATCGCGCCCTCGGTGAGGTCGATCATGTCTTCGAGGAAGTTCCACGGGTAGACGACCCACGTCCACTGTTCGAGCCGCTCGCCGACGAAGTCCGGCTGGAACTCGGAGGTGCCGAGCAGCTGGAGCGTCGCGGTGCGGATCTCGGCGGCGTCCCGGTCGTCGACGTACTCCTCGGCGCGGCGGATCGAGCCGCCGGTGTCCGCGATGTCGTCGATGATCAGGACGTCTTTCCCCTCGACGCTCCCCTCCGGCATCGGGTAGCGGATCTGGGGCTCGCCGCTCTTCTCCGCGGTCCCGACGTAGTGCTCCATCTTCAGGCTCGTCAGGTCGTTGAGCCCGAGGAAGTCGCAGACGCACCGCCCCGCGAACCAGCCGCCGCGGGCCAGGGCGACGACCACGTCCGGCTCGAAGTCGGCCCGTTTCACCGCGTTCGAGACGTTGCGGCAGAGCCCGTAGATGTACTCCCAGTTGGTGAGGGTGCAGTCGAAGTCGTCCGGGAGGTCGCTCATACGGCCGTTCCTCCCACCCGCGCGCTCATAAGGGTTTAGCAACGGCGCCGGAGGGGAGACCGGCGCGAGCACCGCGGCACGATTTCTCGGGAACGGCTGCGGTGGCGCGCGCCTGCGAGCGCCCTTCGGGCGCGAGCAGCGCGTGCGAGGGAGTCGGTCGCCCGAAGCGACGCGGAGGGCGACCGACGAGGCTGGGGAGGCGTGGGGTTGCGGTGCCGTGCTGGGCGGGGTGGGACTCAAAGGGGCAGCCGCGAGGACGGCACAGGCGATGCAAGCACCGCAAGGAGCGAACGACGTGAGCGACTGAGGAGCGCAGCGAGCGTGGGCCGTCCTCGCGGCTGGGGCTTTGGAGGTGGTCGCCGACGATCCGGGATCGGCCGCGTATCACCGAGCGGCTGGGACTTTGGAGGTGGTCGCCGACGATCCGGGATCGGCCGCGTATCACCGAGCGGCTGGGACTTTGAAACCGTTCACCGCGTCAGCGGCAGTAGCGACACACAGTCGAGAACCACGCGAACGAGCCTCCGAATCGACATCGTATCGGTCCCGACACGATTTAGGTGGCCGGCTCACAACGGACCGGTAATGAGCACTCAGGCCGCGACGGAGGAGCGGACGGTCGTGATCGGGCTGGAGGTCCACGTCCAGCTCGAGACCGACACGAAGATCTTCTGCGGCTGCTCGACGGAGCCCGAGGAGGACGAGGAGCCGAACACGCGCACCTGCCCGACCTGCCTCGGCCTGCCGGGCGCGCTGCCGGTCCTCAACGAGGCCGCCGTCGAGGCCGCGGTGAAGGTGGGGAAGGCGATCGACGCCGACATCCCCGAGACGACGACGTTCCACCGGAAGAACTACTACTACCCCGACCTGCCGAAGAACTTCCAGCTCACGCAGTACGACGCCCCGATCTGCCAGTCGGGCGAGCTCGAAGTGCGCGTCGACAGCGAGCCGCGCACCATCGGGATCACCCGGGCGCACCTGGAGGAGGACCCGGGGAGCCTCCAGCACGCCGGCGGCTCCATCGAGTCGGCGACCCACACCCTCGTGAACTACAACCGCGCCGGGACGCCGCTGATGGAGATCGTCACCGAGCCGGACTTCCGGTCGCCGGCGGAGACGCGCGCGTTCCTGGCGAAGCTCGAAGAAGTCCTCGAATACCTCGGCGTCTTCGACCCGACCCGCGACGGGAGCCTGCGCGTCGACGCCAACGTCTCGCTCGTACCGGAGGACCGGGTCGCAGACGACGGGACGATCACGGACGAGGCCCTCGCGGACGTGAACCGCGCCGAGGTGAAGAACATCTCCAGCCACAAGGGCGCCGAGCAGGCGCTCGCGTACGAGGTCACCCGCCAGGAGAACGTGCTCCGGCGCGGCCGCGAGATCGAGCAGGAGACGCGTCACTGGGACGAGGCGCGCGGCGTCACCGTCTCGATGCGCTCGAAGGAGGCCGAGAAGGACTACCGCTACTTCCGGGAGGCCGACCTGCCCGCGCTGGAGGTGTCGGACTGGAAGGAGTCGATCCCGATCCCGGAGCTGCCGGACGCCCGCCGGGAGCGCTTCCGCGATGAGTACGGGCTCGACCGCGAGTCCGCCTCGAAGCTCACCTCGACGAAGGCCGTCGCCGACTTCTTCGAGGACGTGGCCGAGTCGTTCGACCCCGAGCTCGCCGCGACGTGGGTCGCCGACAATCTGCTCGGCGAGCTCAACTACCGCGAGATGGCGATCACGGACGTCGAGGACCGCCTCGACGAGTTCAAGCGCCTGATCGAGCTGGTCGACGCCGAGGAGCTCACGGTGAAGAACGCCGAGGAGGTAGTCCTGCGCGAGATGCTCGACGCGGGCGAGGACCCCGAGACCGTCATCGAGCGCGAGGGGCTCGGCGTCGCCGACTCCGGCGAGGTCGAGGCCGCCGTCGACGCCGCGATCGACGACAACCCGGACGCCGTGAGCGACTACCACGACGGCGACGAGGGCGCGATCAACTTCCTCGTCGGCCAGGTGATGCAGGAGACGGGCGGCAGCGCCGACCCCGGCGAGGTGAACGGGCTGCTCCGCGAGCGGCTGGAGGGGTAGCCCCTCGATGCGCGTCTCGGTCGAGGTCGTCGGCGAGGGGACCCGAGCGGTCGACCTCCCCGACGACGCCACCTACGACGACCTCGTCCGCGAGGCCGGCTACCACCCGCAGGAGGCGTCGGCGCTGGTCGACGGCTCGCCCGTCCCCGGCGACCGCATTGTCGACGCCGACGAGGTCCGGATCCTGCGGCTGATCAAGGGCGGCGCGACGGGCGACGGCGCGTGAGCGAGAGCTCCGACCCCGCCGACGATCCGCCGGGCTCGGCCGGTTCCCGCGACCCGCCCGAGGACGTGATCGTCGAGCGGGCGACGCCCGACGACCGTCTCGACGTCCTCCGGATCCTCGACGCGGCGATGCTGGAGACGGACGCGGCGACCGTGGACGACCGGATCGCGGCCGGAGACGCCCTCGTCGCGCGCTCGACCAGAACCGGCGGGGTCGTCGGCGCGCTGGTCGCCGCCCGTCCCGACCCCGACCGGCTCCACGTCGACGGCGTCGCGGTCAGGCGTGCGCGTCGGGGAGGGGGGATCGGTTCCGCGCTCCTCGCGGCCGCGGTCGATCGCGGGCGGTCGGACTCCGCTATCGAGACCGTCACCGCCGCGTTCGACGACGACCTGGTCGCGTTCTACGAGGCAATCGGATTCGTCGTCACCGGCGACACGACCGACGCCCGCCGGCACGGCCGGATCCGCGTCGGCGACTGATCGCCCGTCAGTCGCCGACGCGGTACAGCTCGAACCGGACCCGCGTCCGGTCGTCGGCGTCCACAAACTCGACGGTCCCGTTGGCCGACTCGGCGATCCACCGCATGAGCCAGAGCCCCAGCCCGCTGCCGTGGGCGAGCGGCGTCTCCCTGGTCTCTCGGAGGCACCGCAGCTCGTGTTCGGGGATCGACCCCGGGTTCTGTACCTCGATCCGTACCCGCTCGCTCGTCGGAATCGACACCGCGATCTCGACTCTCGGCGTCGGGTCGTCCTGGTGGACGATCCCGTTCCGGATCGCCTCTTCGAGCGCAACGTCGAGGTTCACGTCCGCGAGAACGACGTGTTCCGGCGATGCAGGGGCTTGGATCCGCGCGTTCGGATACTCGATCCGGACCTCTTCGACAGCCCGCTCTATCGCCGGCCGGAGCGGCGTCGGCTCGACCGTCGAGCGCCCGATCGTCCGCTGGATGTACCGTGCCTTCGCTGCCGTCTCGACGACGGCGTCCGCGTGGCTCGCAGCGGCGGCGACGCGGTCGGCCTCGGCGGCCGTCAGCGACTCGCTCCTCGACAGCTCGGTGAGCACCCCCTGGACGACGTTGAGGTCGTTTCGGATGTTGTGGCGCAACACTCGGTTGAGGACGGTGAGCCGCTCCTCGCGGCGATCCAGCTCCCGGTTGCTCTCGGCCAGTCCCCGGGCCTGCTCTAACATGAGTCGAGCGTCGGGATGTTCCGCGTCTCCGGAGCGGTACGCTTCGAGCGAGACGTGAAAGGGGTTCTCGCAGAGCGTTCCGTCGAAGACGACCTGTCGGTGCGTCCGCAGCGCCTTCGCGGCCGCCGCCTCGTCGAACCGTCGGAGGTCGTACTGACACAGCGCGGTCACCGGCTCGTCGGGGCACGCCGAGTCGAACGCGAACTCGAAATCAACGATCTCGTCAAACGACTTCTCGGCCCCGAACGCCCACGTGTTCTCCCCGGCGAGCCAGAGCCCCTCGTAGCCGCCCGCGGCGCTCCGTTCCGCCTCCGACCGCAGCTCGGTGACGGTGTTGCTGGAGTCGAACCCGCCGTCGAGGTATACCTCCGACGCGTCGCGGACGGCGAGGTCGCCGGCGGCGGCCCGCGCCGCGACATCCACGTCTGCATCTCGAAGGGCCGCTTCGATCCGCGACTGCGGGTTCGCATCGGCGAGGTACACGCACCGATGCCCGGTCGCGAGCCCGTGCGAGAGGAACGCGGACACGGTGTCGAGCTGCGCGGCCGTCGACTCGTAGAACAGCGCGAGGTGACGGTCAAGGTCGCGGCCGGCGAACTCGGCGCGCAGGTTCTCTTGCGATCGGGCACCGAAGCCGATCGACTCTCCTTCGGTAGGCATCTGAGTATCGACTGTACAAAATGGAGGCGGATAAAACGGCCGGAAACGCTCTGAGTCGGCCGTTCACCGCTCGTCGCGGCGAAAATCAACGGCCGGCACCAGGGCGCCCCTCGGCCACAGTCGCTCTCCTCGCGGCTGGTGTCAACGGACCGAACCGCACTGAGCCGTCGACGGTCGCATTCGACGTTCATTTCCCGGTCGCTCCCGTTGTTACGGGTATGAGCGCGATTTCGCCCTCGATTTCGGCGGTCCCATCCCGGGGCGCGGTGATCAAGATATGAGCGGCAAAGACGAATACTACAACCGATCGAAACAGCAGGGGTACCGGAGCCGGGCCTCCTACAAGCTGAAGCAGATCGACGAGGATGCGGACCTCCTCGACCCCGGCGACACCGTGGTCGACCTCGGGGCCGCCCCGGGCGGGTGGCTGCAGGTCGCGGCCGAGGAAGTGGGCGAGTCGGGCACCGTCGTCGGCGTCGACCTCCAGCGCATCGAGGACCTCGACGAGGGCGACGTGGAGACCATCCGGGGCGACATGACCGAGGAGCGCACCCGACACTACCTGCGCGAGGCGGTCGGCGAGCGCGGCGCGGACGCGGTGCTCTCTGACATGGCCCCGAACATGACCGGCGAGTACGCGCTCGATCACGCGCGGTCGGTCCACCTCGCGCGGCAGGCGTTCGACGTGGCCGAGGAGCTGCTCGCGCCCGGCGGGGACTTCGTCGTCAAGGTGTTCCAGGGCGAGGACCTCGACGCCTTCCGCGAGGAGGTCCGGAGCGAGTTCCAGTACCTCCGGACCGTCTCGCCGCCCGCCTCCCGCGACTCCTCCTCGGAGGTGTACCTCGTCGCCAGGGGGCTGAACACCGCGCCCGTCGCGGCCGGCGACCGGCTGGAGGTGACCGTCGAGGAGCTCGGCGACGAGGGCGACGGGATCGCGTACGTCGAGGGGTACTCGCTGTTCGTCCCGGACGCCGACGTGGGCGAGGCCGTGACCGTCGAGGTCGACGAGGCCAAGCCGCGGTTCGGATTCGCCGAGCGCGTCGACGGCGGCTCTGACAGCGATTCCGACGCCGAGAGCGACGACTGAGCCGACGACCCCTCCTCACTCGGCCGGGTCCCGCTCGACCGTGGCCCCGCGAACGACGTACCGGACGCCGTCCTCGTACCCGGGGTCGGGCTCCACGGTCCACCCCTCGACCCGGGCGAGCGCGCGGACGTTCGGCAGCGACATGCCCGCGTCGGCGCTCGGCTCGGCGCTCTCGTACTCGAAGAGGAGCGCCGCCTCGTCGCCGTCGGTCGCGGCGAACCGGCCGTCGTCCGCGATCGCGAACCCGTCGTCGGTCAGGGAGACGGTCACCGCCGTCGCGCCGTTGAACGCGGCGAACGCGAGCGCGTTCTTGAACACCTGCTTGAGGCGCGTCGGGGTCGCGAGCACCCGACCGCTCCCCTCGACGGTCACCGCGACGTCGGCGTCGGCGGCGGACTCCGCGTCGGCCACCGCCGCCTCGAAGTCGACGAGCGACGGCTCGTCGAAGTCGCGGGCGTGGCGCACCAGCGTGTGGAGGTCCTCGACGACGCCGCCGATCCGGCCGACGCGGCGGCGCGCGACCGCGACCGACTCGGCCGCGCCCTCGGCGTCGTCGTCGGCGAGCCGCTCCGCCGCGTCCGCGAGGTAGCCGTCGGCGACGGCGACGGAGTTCCGCAGCTCGTGGGCGATCGCGCCCGCCATGTCGCCGAGCTGTTCCTCGTGGCGTTCGAGCCGGTCGCGCTGTCGCTCGATGGCGGTCACGTCCTGCACGAGCAGCGCCCAGCCGAACTCCGCCCCGCCGACGGAGAGCGACTCGCTCGTGACGCAGTAGGTCCGCTCGTCGCCGCCGGCGTCGACGACGTCGACGAGGACGGGGGCCTCCTCGCGGTACGCGTCGGCGACGGGCGGCGAGACCTCCTCGACGCGGGTCGCGCCGTCCGCGATCGCGGGGAACAGCTCCGCGGCCCGCTCGTTGTGATCGCGGAGCCGGCCGTCGGCGTCGAGGACGAGGACGCCGCCGGCGGTGCGCTCGACGAACGAGCGCGTCGCCGTGCGCTCGACGGCGAGGAAGGTGTCCTCCACGAGGTAGACGGTCCCGACCGCGAAGACGGCGACGCCGAGCGGTTCGTAGCTCAGCGACGGCAACAGGGACGGCGCCGCCTGGGCGACCGCGTTCGGAACGACCGGGAGCCCCGTCGCCGCGAACAGCCCGGCGAGCGTCCACGACGAGTGCTCCGACTCCCGGAAGAGCCGGTACAGGAGGTAGAAGCCGACGAGCGAGAGCGCGTACGCGAGGGCGAGCGACCCCCAGTACAGCGCCCCCTCGTCGATGAGGAGGCGGCGGACGGGGTCGGTGCGGAACGACGCGTCGAAGTACCGGCCGTGGATCGGGTTCGTGAGCTTCGCCGCGACGACGGCGACGTAGACCGCGAGGCCCGCTCGCCGGTACGCCGACCGGCGGTGGTAGTCCCGGCCGGCGTACGCGGAGGCGAAGTACAGCCAGGCGAACGGCGTGGCGAAGCCGACGATGAGCGCGAGGACGTACAGCGCGACCGCCGTCGGCTCCCGGCCCGCGAGCAGCACCCCGGCCTGGAGGAGCCCCCAGACGCCGACGAGGACCAGGAGCCAGCGGAGCCCGCGCCTGGCGTCGTCGTTCCGCAGGCGAGACCCGTGAAGGGCGGCGACGAAACAGGCCGCAGCCGAGAGCGCGAACAGGCCGACGAGCCACCACGAGGCCGCCATCTATCGAGGTGACCCACGTCCGATACCCACTTAGTTTGGTCGCCTAACTCGGGGACGACTGGCGGACGAGGGACAGTCGACTGACACGTCGCGGGCGACGTGCCGGCTCACGCGGCGTCCGCGCGTCGGACCCACTCGCGGAGCGTGAACCCCTCGTAGTCCGTCTCGTCGGCCACGCGCCACTCCGACTCGTCCCACGCCGGGAACCGGGTGTCGCCCTCGTAGGCGCCGTCGACGTGGCTGAGGACCATCCGGTCGATCCGGGGCTGGAACAGCTCGTAGACCGTCCCGCCGCCGAGGACGTAGACGGCCGGCTCGGGCGCGTCGCCGAGCGACCCCGTCCCGGCGGGCGCCGCTTCCCCGGCGACACGGTCGACCGATCCGGCGTCGACGCCCTCGCCGACGAGCTCGCGGGCGAGGTCGATCGCCGCGTCGACGCCGTCGGCGACGACCGCGGTCGGCTCGTCCACCGCGTCGACGCTGCGGCTCACGACGATCTGCCGGCGGCCGGGGAGGTCGCCGCGCATCGACTCGAAGGTCCGACGGCCTAAGATCACCGGCGAGCCGGCGACGCGGGCGCGGTACTGACGCACGTCCTCGGGGAGGTCCGGCCACGGGACGCCGCCGTCGTTCCCGATCACCCGGTTCTCCGCGAGCGCGGCGACGCTGACGAGTTGCACGGGAGCGATACGGGCGGGAGCGATAAAAAGGCCGTCGCGGTCACTCGGCGAGTCCGAGCAGGTCGAACGGGGAGCCGTTGTCGGCCTCGTCGGCCTGCTCGTAGACGACGCGGGCGGCCGCGACGTCCTGGATCGCGAGGCCGGTGGAGTCGAAGACGGTGACGCCCGTGACGCCCGCCCCGCCCGTCGCGGGGCCGTTTCCGCCGGCGTCGACCCCGGCCCGACCCGAGCGGGCGCCGACGACGATCTCGCCGATCTCGCCGTAGATATCGTCGTCGGTGAGCGTCCCCGCCGCGTAGGGGACATTGATCTCGCCGGAGTGGGTGCACTGCTCGCGGTCGTCGATGACGATCGTCGCGTCGAGCAGGAGCTCGTCCGCCAGCTCGTGTTTCCCCGCCGCGTCGGCGCCCATCGCGTTGACGTGGGTGTGCTCGCCCACGTCGCCGGGGCCGACGATCGGGTCCTCGACGGGCGTCACCGTCGAGAGGATATCGCAGTGGCCGGCCTCCGAAACGGAGCCCGCCCGGACGTCGAACCGGTCGCCGAAGGCGTCGATGAAGTCGGCGACGCGCTCCTCGTCGAGGTCGCTCACGACGACCTCCTCGACGTCGCGCACCTCGGCGATGGCCTCCAGCTGCGTGTACGACTGGACGCCCGCGCCGACGATCCCGAGCGAGGTCGCGTCGGGGACGGCGAGGTGGTCGGTGGCGACCGCGGCGGCCGCGCCCGTTCGCTTCATGGTGAGCGTCGTGCCGTCGAGGATCGCCAGCGGGAACGCCGTCTCGGGGTCGGAGTAGATCATCGTCCCCATCACGGTCGGGAGGCCGTGGTCGGCGGGGTTGTTCGGGTGCGCGTTCACCCACTTGATCCCGGCCGCGTCCCACCCCTCGCCGTCGGCCGTCTCCTCGGCGGTGTCCGCCTCGCGCACGTCGAGGTAGGCGGGCATCGACCGGAAGTCGCCGTCGTACTCCGGGAGGTCGATGTACGACTTCGCCGGCATCTTCGCGTTCCCGCGCTCGTAGGCCGTGAACGCGCCGCGCACCGCGTCGATGACCCGGTCCATGCGAGCGTTCTCGTCGACGTCGTCGGCGTTCAGAAGCAGCGTCTGCATGCCGCGAGTTTTGCCGGTGGGGTACTTGAACCCTGCTGGATCGACGGCGGGCACGGGGGCGATCGGTGTGACCGGCCACCGCGGTGGCGCGTGCCGCCGAGGCCGCCTGGCGGCCGAGGGGCACGCGCGAGGGAGTCGCGAGGGAGCGGGCGACCGGCGGGAGCCCCGACCGAGCGACGAGGCTGGGGAGGCGTGAGGCTGCGGTGCGGAGCGGTTGGGTGGGACTCAAAGGGGCAGCCGCGAGGACGAAGCACGGCGACGGAAGCACCGCAGCGAGCAACGCGAGCGAGGAGCGCACCGAGCCGCGCGAGTCCTCGCGGCTGGGGCTTTGGAGGTGTTCTCTATATCACCGACAGCAACGATTTATAAGCGAGCGGCTGGGGCTTTGGAGCTCCTCGTCGTCGAGTCGCCGACCACGTACTACCGAGCGGCTGGGGCTTCGGCGATGCTCACCGCCGATCTGCCAGCCACAATTATATATAACCGAACTCCGAGATTCACCGCTCCACCTGTTCGTCGCACCACCTACAGCACGAACTGCACGACGGTGTAGATGCCGAAGCCCAGCCCCAGCGACCCGACGAGCGAGCCGACCCACGCGAGTACCGTGTACCCCATCTTCGCCCGGCTCACGCCCGCGTCGCCGGCGGCGTAGCCGGCGCCGACGATCGCGGAGACGATGATCTCGTTGAACGACACCGGGATCCCGAACGCGACCGCGGTCTGGGCGATCGCGAACGAGGGGATGAGCGCCGAGATCGACCGCCGCGGCCCCATCGAGGCGTAGTCCTGCGAGATCGCCTTGATCATCCGCGGCGCGCCGGTCCAGGACCCGGCCAGCAGCCCGACTCCGCCCCCGACGAGCAGCGCCCACAGCGGGATCCCGGCGTCGCCGACGAACAGGGGCACGAGCGGCCCGATCGCCAGCCCGACCTGCGACCCGCCGGCGGAGAACGCGACGAGCCCCCCCATCGCCAGCAGGAACCGCCGCTGGGCCCCCTCGCGGTCGCGGCCGAGGTCGAGGTACACCGCGACGGTGACGACCGCGGCCACCGCGGCCGTGACGAGGGGCGTGCCGACCGCGCCGACCCCGAGCCCGGGCCCGATCGCCTGCGAGAGCGACGCCTGCTCGCCCGGGGGGCCGAGCAGCGCGAACCCGACGTTCGCGACGATCGCGCCGACGAGACCCGCGAGCGCCGCGGTGAGCGGTCGCTCGGGGAGGCGCTCGCCGATCAGCGAGCGCGCCACGACGTAGGCGATCCCGCCGCCGACGAACGGGGTGAGCACCCACAGCGTGAGGATCTCTGTGTACTTCGGCCACGCGGGGTCGCCGCCCATCGCGAGGCCCACGCCGACCACCGCGCCGGTGACGGTGAAGGCGGTCGCGATCGGGTACCCGGCGAACACGCCGACCGCGACGAGCCCGGCGGCGGTGACCAGCGCGACGATGGCCGCGCCGGCGGTGAGCGTGACGCCGCCGATCAGCTCCGTGCCGACCGCCTCGGTCACGTTCGCGCCCTGCAGGACGGCGCCGAGCAGCCCGAGGACGCCCACGATCAGCCCGGCGCGCATCACGGAGATGGCGTTCGCCCCGACGGCCGGCGCGAACGGGGTGGACCCCGAGGAGCCGGCGCCGATCGACCACGCCATGAACATGCTCGCCGCGCCGGCGACGCCGAGGGTGAGAACGGTGACGACGACCATTACCGCTGGCCGTCCTCGTACCCCTCGCGGAGCCCGGTCAGCGTGCGCCGGACGAGGAGGAACCCGAAGAAGAAGAGCCCGAGCAGACCGACGAGAATAACCACGAACAGCGGTTCGACCGAGAGCATACAGTCGAATCCGTCGGCACGGTGTTAGGCGTTTCGGGACTCCCGTCCGCCGGCGGGCGGTGACTAAAGCGCGTGTTTGTCCCTAAGCTAGGTATAAGCTATCTCCGGCGTAACGTACGGACGCGACCCCCGCTTCGGCCCTCTCCCCCGCGATCGCTCCGCGTCGATCGGGCCGGTCCCCGCCGATCGCTCCCCCCTGCCCTCCCCCTGCTTTCCCCCCTCCCCATCCCCGGTCGTTCCGGCCCGCCGGCGCGGCTCGGCCCGCGGGGCGTCGCGTCCCGCCCGCTCTCCCCCCCCCTTCTCCCGCGGGCGGTACTTCTCACGGCCCGATCCGAAACCGCTCGAAGACCTCCCCGTCCGGCGTGACGAGTCGCCCGTCGAGCGCGGTCTCGCTCCCGTCGCGCCCGTCGGTCTCGCCCCCTCCGTCCCCGTCCGCATCCACCTCGGTCGCCGGCTCCAGTTCGGCGTGTCCCGGTCGGTTCCCTCGCGGCTGTGCGTGGCTCCCGGGGTTCAGGATCGGGAGGTCGCCCGAGTCGTCGAACCGCGGGCGGTGGCTGTGCCCGCAGATCACGGCGTCGGCGTCGCGTCCCCGACCGAGCATGACCAGTCCCGTGTCCCCGCTGCGGTGGCGGTGGGTGACGGCGAACCGCACGCCCGCGTACTCGACCGTCCGGACCTCCGAGAGGCGGTCGCGGATCGCGGCGTCGTCGTTGTTGCCGTACACCCCGCGTAGCGTCCGCGCCGCCGACTCGAAGGCGTCGAGCACCGGTTCGCGGTAGAAGTCGCCGGCGTGGACGACGAGGTCGGCCTCGCGGACCGCCTCCGCGGTGCGCCCCTGCAGCTTCGACTCCTCGCGTGCGTGCGTGTCGGAGACGACGACGAGCATACCCGCAGTCCGTGCGCGCCCGGCTTAAGAAGCGCGCCCGGGACGAGTACTCGAATGTGCCGGGGCGGTGGCGCGTGCCTGCGAGCGGCCCGCTGGCCGCGAGCAGCACGCGCGAGGGAGCCGGTGAGCGCTCGGTGAGCGCTCGGAGAGCGCGAACCGCGAGGTTGGGGTGGTGTGAGGTGCGGTCGCTGTGCGGTGCGGGGTGGGACTCAAAGGGGCAGCAGGGAGGCGGACGCAGGCGACGTAAGCACCGCAAGGAGTGAGCGGAGCGAACGACTGAGGAGCGCAGCGAGCGTGCGTCCGCCTCCCGGCTGGGGCTTTGGAGGTGTACCCAGTCGATTCTCAATCGTCATCATATCGCCGAACGACCGGAGCTTCGGAGACGGTCTGCCCGCCGCTGCTACCGTCGGTCTGTGATAAATAACTGCGATCGTACGCCGCGAACGAACCGAGACTTCGATCGTAACTGACCTATTCCTCTAACGAAAGCGACGCGAGCAGCGACTCCAGTTGCACCTGCTCGTTGGCGCCCTCGGCGATCCGGTAGTCGGCCTCGCCGATCCGCTCCATCAGCGCGACCGCCTCGCGCTCGCTCAGGTCGAACTCCCAGACGGAGCGGTGGAGCTGGTCGATCACGTCGCCGCCGGCCATCCCCGTCTCCGTGAGCAGCGTGTCCAGGGTCGCCCGCGCCCGCGAGAAGTCGCCCTCCAGCGCGTTCGTCACCATCGACTCGATCTCCTCGGGCCGCGCGGTCGCCGTGATCGCGTACACCGCCTCCTCGTCGACGACGTCGCCGGTCGTCGCCGCCGCCTGCAGCGAGTTGATCGCGCGTCGCATGTCGCCGTCGGCGGCGTACACGAGCGCGTCGACGCCTTCGTCGGTCACCTCGATCCCCTCCGCCGCGGCGATCTCGCGGGTCTGCGCGGCGACGGCCGCGTCCGAGAGCGGCGAGAAGCGGAAGACGGCGCAGCGCGACTGGATCGGGTCGATGATCTTCGACGAGTAGTTACACGAGAGGATGAAGCGGGTGTTGTCGGAGAACTGTTCCATCGTGCGGCGTAATGCTGACTGAGCGTCATCAGTAAGCGAGTCCGCCTCATCGAGGAACACGATCCGGAAATCGCCGCCGAACGACGAGCGCGCGAATCCCTTGATCCGGTCGCGCACCACGTCGATACCGCGCTGGTCGGAGGCGTTGAGCTCGAGGAAGTTGCCGCGCCAGTTGTCCTCGCCGTACACCTGCCGGGCGATGGCGGTGGCCGCGGTCGTCTTCCCGGTACCGGCAGGCCCCCCGAAGAGCAGGTGGGGGATGTCGTCCTGCTCGATGTAGCTTTCGAGCCGCTCGACGATCTCCTCCTGGCCGTGGATGTCGTCGAGCGACTGCGGCCGGTACTTCTCGATCCAGATCTCCCGGCCGGTCGCGGTCGCAGCCGTCTGCTCGTCGGCCTCGCTCATGGCGGATCGGAAGGTCGGCGGGGTGATAAACGAACCGAGAACGGGGCGCGGGCGGGACCGGGTCCCGGCCGTCGGCTCGGGCGAGTCAGTCGACGCGGTCTCAGGCGAACTCGTCGATGAGCTCGGGGACGACCTCGAACAGGTCCCCGACGACGCCGTAGTCGGCGATGTCGAAGATGGGCGCGTTCGGGTCGGTGTTGACCGCGATGATGGTGTCCGACCCCTTCATGCCGGCGACGTGCTGGACCGCGCCGGAGATGCCGACGGCGATGTACACGTCGGGGGTGACGACCTTTCCGCTCTGGCCGACCTGCCGGTTCTTCGGGAGCCAGCCGTTGTCGACGATCGGCCGGGAGGCGGACAGCGTCGCGCCGAGCGCGTCGGCGAGCTCCTCGACGAGCTCCAAGTTCTCCTCCTCCTCGATCCCGCGCCCGACCGAGACGAGCACGTCGGCGTCGGCGATGTCGACGTCGCCGCCGCCGACCTCCTCGAAGCCGGTGACGCGCGCGCCGGACTCGGGCAGCTCAACGTCGACCGACTCGATCGCCGCGTCGCCGACGCCCTCCGCGGGCGCCCACTCGCCGCCGCGGACCGTGAGCACGTGGCGGTCGCCGTCGACGTCGACCGTCGTCTCCACCTTCGAGCCGTACATCTCGCGGGTGACGGTCAGGCCGCCGTCGTGCTCGAACCCGATCGCGTCCGTCACCAGCGGGAGGTCGCGGTCCTCGGCCACCGCGGGGACGTAGTCGAGGCCGTTGACCGAGTTCGGCGCCACGACCGTCCCGGCGTCCGTGCGGTCGAGCAGGGCTCCGACCGCCGCCTGGTAGACGTTGTGGTCGAACTCTTCCCCGTTCTCGACGGCGTGGATCGCGTCCACACCCTCGCGGTTCAGGTCCTCGGTGAAGCCGTCCACGTCCCCGCCGATAACGGCGACGTGGAGGTCGCCGCCGCGCGCGTCGGCGAGCTCGCGGCCGGCCGTGATCGCCTCGTAGGAGACGTCGCGGAGCTCCCCGCGGCGGTGCTCGGCGACGACGAGCACGCTCATCACGCGCCCACCCCCTTGTCACGCAGCACCTCGGCGAGGCGTCCCGCGGCCTCGCCGGCGTCGCCCTCGATCATCTCGGCGTCCGACTCGCTCTCCGGCTCGTACATCGAGGTGATCGTCAGCGCGCTCTCGACGTCCGCGGCGGTCAGCCCGAGGTCGGACAGCTCCTTCGCGTCGATCTCCTTGCGCTGCGCCTGCCGGATGCCGCGCAGGCTCGCGTAGCGCGGCTCGTTGATCCCCGTCTGCACGGTCAACACGGCGGGGAGGTCGACGTCGGTGAGCTCCTCGACGCCGCCTTCCAGCTCGCGGCGGACGTGCGCGACGCCGGCGTCCGCGTCGACTTCGAGGTCGTTGACGACCGCGGCGTGCTCGAAGTCGATCCGCTCGGCGAGCGCGACCCCGGTCGCGCCGAATCCCGTGTCGGCGGCCTGGACCCCGCCCAGCACGAGGTCCGGCTCCTCGGCCTCGACGACGGCCTCGATCGTCGAGACCTTCGCGGCCACGTCGGCGAACCCCTCCTCGAAGGCGTCGTCCCAGACGCGTACGGCGCGGTCCGCCCCCTTCGCGAGCGCCATCCGGATCGTCTCCTCCGCCCGCTCCGGGCCGACGGTGACGGTGACGACCTCGTCGGCGACGCCGGCCTCCGCCAGCTGCACCGCGGCCTCGACGGCGTAGTCGTCCCACTCGTTGAGGTCGTACTCGAGGTCCGACTCCGCGATGTCGGTCCCCTCGATCGCGAAGTCGTCGTCCGCCTCCGCGACCTCTTTGACTGTCACTAGAACCTTCATGATCGTTACTCCGTCGCTCGCCCTGTAAGGGTTTTCGAAACGCCTCACTCGCCGCGAGGAGTTGGCTCCGGACGGGCCTCGCCGCCTACCGCGTTCGGGATCCGGGGCCCCTTCACCGCCCGGCGCGGTCGTCGTCCGCCGTCCCGCTCTCTCCGTCCGCCGACTCGTCGTCGCCGTCCGGAAGCGAGATCAGGTTCTCGCGGCCCAGGCGGAGCTTCTCGATCCGTCCCCCGTCGGCCATCTCCGACAGGAGCTGCGAGACCTTCGCGTCGGACCAGCCGGTCTCGGAGACGATGTCGGCCTGCCGCATCCGTCCGCCGTTCTCCGTGAGAAGCCGCTCGACGCGCTCCTCGTCCGAGAGCAGCGAGAGGTCCTCCTCGGGCTCCGACTCCGCGGACCCGTCGGGATCCCCCTCGGCGTCCGGCGGCCCGACCGCCCCGCCGTTCGGGCCGGCTCCCTCACCCGTCTCCCGGAAGGCGCCCTCGCCGTTTCCGTTCGCGCCGTTCGCGCCGTTCGCGCCGGCTGCGTCCGTCACGTCGTCCCCATTGGTCTCTATCCGCCGGTAGCCGACGACGCTCCCCGCGATGAGCAGCGCGGCGACGACGATCGCGGCGGTGAGCATCTCCCACGGGGGGCCCACGGGCCCCGTCGACGCGTACACGACGGCGACTCGCTCGCCCTCGGCGAACGTGCGCGGCCCCTCGATTATCACGGCGTTGTCGCGGAGCGGGACGGTGGCGCCGGGGGTCCCGGTGACGGTGTACCGCTCCGGGGTCGCCACCTCCAGCGTCTGTCCCTCGCCGAGCGACCGGAGCCACGTCCCCTCAGGGGTCGTCAGCGCGTCGCCCAGCACGAGGTCGTCGCCGTCGGTCCCGAGGAACTCCGTCCAGACGAACGTCAGTCGGAGCTCGCCGACGGCGACGGTCCCGTCGTCGGCGACGTCGAACTCGGACGGATCCTCGTGGACGATCACTTCGCGGTTGACGGCCCGGATCCGCATCGTCCGGTCGACGGTCCGGCTCGCCTCCCGCGCGAACCCCTCGAACAGCGCGGGGGTCGGGCCGACCTCGCCGTCGCGGAACCGCTCGCCGGCGCTCCGGAACGCCCCGACCTCCGTCTCGTCGGCCAGCGCGTACCTGACGGACACCTCCCACCGCGCGTCGCGGTCCGGCGTCGGTTCGATCCGGATCCGGGTCGCCGTGTTCGGGTCGAAGTCGGAGTCGATCTGCGCGGCGGGGCCCGCGGTCGTCCCGAGGGCCTCCGCCGACGGCGCTTCGGCGGTCTGCGCTCCGTGCGAGGCCGACGGGTCGAGCGGAGACGCCGCCGGGGACGCGACCGCGCCCCCGGCGACCGGCGCCGCGACGCCGCCGACGAGGAGGAGGGCGAACAGCGAGACGAGGAGGACGCGAAGGGGATTCCGCATGCACGTCTGTCCTCTCGTGGACCGGGCAAAACGCTTTCCATAGTCGGTTTGTGGGCGGGAAACGTCCGTTCGGTCATCCGAAGCGTCGCAGACCGACCCGGCGCCGCCGGGCCGTGCGGGGCCGTTGAGGTGGATTTTTTATATCAGGGGTCGAACCATCGAACGATGAGAGCCCTCCCTATCGTCGTCGCGGTCCTGCTGCTGGTCGTCCCGGTCGCAGGGACGACGTCCCCCGCTTTCGGGTCCGACTCCACGGCGATCGCCGAGGTCCCCGGCTCGATTCCGGTCGATGCCGCCGACCCGATCGAGCCGCCGCGGCTCCCGAACGACCCCTCGCAGGTCGACGAGCCGAACCTCACGTTCCGAACGCTCTCCGCGCCGGCCGGCGCCGACTCCCGGGTCGCCAGCGCTCCCCGCGGCGCGAACCTCGGTCCCGCGCTCTCCTTCTCGGTCGCGGACGCCGAGGCCGCCGTGGAGACCGCGGCGGTCGTCGACCGGATCGAGAGCGCCGAGACGAACGCGGAGCGGCGTCGACTCATCCTCGCGGCGCTCGATCGCGTCGAACGCGGCGAGGAGCGCCTCCACGGCCGCCAGTCGGACGCGTTCAGGGCGCACGCCTCCGGGAACCTCTCCGACCGGGAGTTCCTCAACGAGCTCGTCCGCATCTCCGCCATCGCCGAAGAGTACGACCGGCGGCTCGAAGAGATCGACGCGCTCGCGGAAGCGACCGACGGCTTCAGCTCCCCGACTCGGCTCGACGAGCTCCAGGTCGCGATTCAGGTGTACGAGGGGCCCGTCCGCGACCTCGCGCTCGCGACCGCCAGCGGCGAGGTCTCTGCGGCCGAGATTCATATCGAATCGACCCCGAACTCGGTCACGCTGGCGACGATCGTCGACGGCCAGTACGTCCGCGAGACGTTCCGGAACGACCGCTGGGACCGCGGCGGCGGCCCGATAAGCAACGACGCCGCGATCGAGGTAACGTCCGAGTCGTACCCCGAGACGGCGGCGCTCCGGGCGCCCGACGCGTTCGGGGTCGGCTCCGTCCAGCGGATCACCGTCCCGCACGAGTACGGGATCCTCCGCACCTTCGTCAGCGGCGGAACGCGGGAGGTGTTCGTCGAGCACCAGCGGATCGACCTCGACGCCTTCCCCGACGCCGAGCGCGTCTCCGAGACCGGCGACGGGTTCACCGTCACCGTCGACCGGAGCTACGTCGGCGGACCGGTGACCGTGACCGTCCTCGACGAGGAGACCGGCGAGCCGGAGCCCGACGTCACCGTCACGAAAAGCGTCGGTGACAGCGACAGCAGAGCGATCGGCACCACGAACGACGACGGCGTCGTCCGGACGCTCTCGCCGGCGGGGTCGTACCGCATCACCGTCGTCGACGAGCCCCGCGTCGTCGTCGTCGACGGTCTCGGGCCGATCCCGACGCCGCGGCCCGTCGACGAGGGGTAGCGCGGCACACGAACCGCGGGCGTCCGCCGTCCGGAACCGCGGGTTCCCGGCCTATCGGAACCCGGCACTGGCCTCTTGTCGGTCCCGCGACGACCCCCGACTATGCGCCTCCGCGGTCGGCCCCTCTCGCACTGGCTGCTCCTCGCCGCGCTCGGCCAGCTCGCGGCGCGTGCGGCCGTCGGCGGCGTCGCGCTCGTCGTCGACCCCTCCGGCGGCCTCGTGAACGCGTCGCCGGCTCCGCTCGCCGCGACCCCCGTCGACGACTTCCTACTCCCCGGCGTCCTCCTCCTCCTGCTGTTCGGCGTTTGTCCGCTCGTCGCCGGCTACGGGGTCAACGCGGGTCGCTCGTGGGGGCGAGCCACGGCCGTCGCCGTCGGCGTCGCGCTGGCGATCTGGGTCGGCGTCGAGACGGTCCTTGGGTTCGCCCGCCCGACACGGGGGCTGAACCTCGCCACCGCAGTCGCGGTGGCGGCGCTCGCCGCGGTTCCGCTCGCCCGGTCCTGACGTTTTTATCGGATACCGCGACCAGTCGCGCCGTGCTCTCCGACAGCTTACCGCCGCCGTCGCGCTCGCCGCCGCGTCGAAAGACCGACGCGGACGCCCGCCGCTCCGCCCGCGCGCTCGCCCCGGTCGCCGGCGTCCTCCTGCTCGCGATCACGGTCGTCCTCGCGGGCGGCGTCGTCACCGTCGCGCTCGGCGCTCCCGCCGAGCCCGTCGAGCCCGCCCCGACGGCGTCGCTGTCGCTGTCGGCGACCGACGACCGGATCGCGGTCACGCACCGCGGCGGCGACGCCCTCGACGCGAGCGAGCTCGACGTCCGCGTCACCGTCGACGGTGAGCCCCTCGCCCGCCAGCCGCCGGTGCCGTTCTTCTCCGCGGCGGGGTTCCGGCCGGGACCGACCGGCGCGTTCAACGCCGCCAGCGGCGGCGACTGGCGTGTCGGCGGGGAGGCGTCGTTCCGCGTCGCGGGGACGAACGACCCCGTCCTCGAACCGGGCCGCGCGGTCGCCGTCGAGATCTCCGTCGACGGGCGGCCGGTCGCGGCGTTAGAGACGGTCGTCGAACCGAGATGAACGACGGCGAAGCGAAGGAACCGAGCGCGTCGACCCGTCGCGCGCTACTCCCCGGGAACGCGAGCGACCGTCGTGATCGCTCGGGGGCTCCGCGGGGTCGCCCGCTGGATGTGGTGTTCGAACTCCTCGTAGCCCGCCGCCTCGAACATCCGGTCGGCCTCGTCCTCGTCGTAGAAGAGCATGATCGCGTCGGCGACCCGCTGGAGGACGCGGTTGCGCGGGTAGTCGGGGCCGACGACGAGCACCTGTCCGCCCGGCCTGGCGACGCGGCGCAGCTCTCGGAGCCCCTCGACGGGGTTCGGCCAGTACTCGATCGAGCCGGACGACCAGACGACGTCGAACGCGTCGTCGCGGAAGGGGAGCCGCTCGGCGTCGCCGCGGTAGAAGTTCACCAGGTCGCGCTTCCCGAACTTCTCGAACGCCTTCTCCATCTGGTGGACGCTCTGGTCGAGCCCGTGCACGTCGTCGGCGTGTTCCAGCAGTCCCTCGGTGCCGAACCCGGTGCCGCACCCGACGTCGAGCACCCTCGGATCGTCGCCGAACTCCAGCCAGGAGAGCGCCTCGGAACGCATCTCCTCGTTCCAGTTGAAGCGGTTGACCCGGTCGTACACCTTCGAGAGGTACTTGTAGAACAGGCGGGCGTTCGACTTGTCCTCGAGGATCCCCATTTACCGTTCCGTTGGGTCGCCCGCCCCATAACGACACGGATCCGCCCCGCGGCGGCGTCGATATGGCGGGGTATCGACGGGACGACACCGATATCTCGGCGAATCCGTTCGCGCCCCGGTCCGCCCCGCTTATCAGCCCGCCGACCGATCCACGCGTATGGACCCGACGACGAGCGGCCGGTTCCGCGTGCACGACCGGCGGCCGCGACCGGACATCGAGGACGACTCCGACGGCGGCGGGGGCGACGCAGCTCCCGACGCCGCCGACGCCCCCGAGGAGTTCGTCCTCGTCGAACTCCCGGACGGACCGATCGATCCGACGGCGGCCGACGCCGAGGACCGGTTCGATCCCCTGTACGCGACCGCGGAGGGGTACGAGGGGGAGCTCGCCGAGCGCGTGGCGTCGCTGGAGCCCGGCCACGTCGTCGACGCGACGCTGGCGTGGACGGACGCCTCGGCGCGGTTCGTCGACGTCGAGGTCGCCCGCGAGAGCCGGTTCCGGTTCGCCGACGACGTCGAGGGGATGTTCGAGGCGGCGGTCGAGACGTGGGACCGGATCCGCGCCGAGGGGGAGGCGGTCGGCTCGATCACGACCCGGTCGAACGACGGCGAGCCGAACGGAGCGCTGTACCTGTTCGCCGACGCGCCCGGCGGCGACGCCTTCGCCGACCTCCGGGCCGCGCGGCTCCCGATCGAGCCGCTCGTCGCCCGCGTCAACGAGTCGCGCGAGGACGACGGCCCGCGCGAGGTGTTCGTGCTGCGGCCCGCCGCCCACGACTTCGTCGCCGTCTACGTCGTCTTCGACCGCGACGGCGTGCTCGCCCAGACGGTCCGGGACACGTACGACCTCGGTCCCGGGTTAGCGGCGGGGCTGGAGGCGGGCGAGTTCGAGGCGGCGAAGGCGGACGATTCCGGAACCGCCGACGGCGACGGGGACGGCGAGAGCGACGGCGACGACTTCGACGCGCTCGACCGGCTGTAACCAGTCCCCGCTCGCGCCGCCGGTCGCCTCGTCGTCCCGCCTACAGCCAGTCGGCGTCGGGGTCGACCCGACCGGCCGGCGTCTCGCCGTTGAGGACGGCGGCGACGTCGGCCGCGCCGCTCCGGTTCAGGTCGTCCCTGGCCTCCTCGCTGTACCACGCCGCGTGAGGCGTGACGACGGTGTCGTCGCGACCGACTAGCGGGTCGTCCTCGGGCGGCTCCTCGGCGAGCACGTCGAGGCCGGCGCCCTTGATCGCCCCGGACTCCAGCGCGTCGAGCAGCGCGTCGGCGTCGACGACCGGGCCGCGGCTCACGTTGACGACGACCGAGTCCTCGCCGAGCCGCGCGAGCGCGTCGGCGTCCACCATCCCCCGGGTCGCGTCGGTCAGGGGGGCGTAGACGCCGACGTGGTCGGCGCGGTCGAACAGCGCCTCGAACCCGACCTCCTCGACGCCGTACTCCGCCATCTCGTCGGCGTCGACGAACGGGTCGTGCGCGAGCAGTTCGGCGTCGAAGCCGGCGAGCTGCTCGGCCGCGCGCTTCGCGATCGGTCCGAACGAGAGCAGTCCGATCGTCGAGGCGCTCACGCGGCGGACCGGCCGGCCGGTCTCCCAGCTCCAGCCGCCGGCGGCGACGTCGTCGTCGTACGACTTCAGCGAGCGCAGGCAGGCGAGCAGCAGCGAGACGGAGTGGGTCGCCACCTCGTCGGTGCAGTAGTCGGGGACGCGGGTGACGGTGACGCCCTCGTCGGCCGCGGCGCCGACGTCGACGTTGTCGACGCCGACCGCCGACCGGACGACGACCTCCAGGTCGAGCGCCGCGAGCGCCTCGGCGGTGACCGGCGTGTTGATGTCGGTGACGACCGCGTCGGCGCCCGCGGCCGCCTCGATCACCCGCTCGGCCGACCCCAGGTC
Source organism: Halorubrum rutilum (assembly GCF_042665015.1). Taxonomy (GTDB): domain Archaea; phylum Halobacteriota; class Halobacteria; order Halobacteriales; family Haloferacaceae; genus Halorubrum; species Halorubrum rutilum. The sequence goes on from NZ_JBHTBL010000008.1 coordinate 166,633, forward strand.
GGCGACCTCGATCTCGACGGGCTCGTCGACGCGCTCGCCGAGCACCTCGCGGTACGTCTCCGGGTCGATCATCGGGAACGACGACAGGACGACCTTGGCCATGGACTCGCTTCGCCCCGACCCCACTTGATGGCTGGTATTGACGTTGTTAGGGACTCAAACGTCTATTTTCGATCGTGATATTCCGGGCGGCGACGGTCGCTCCCGAGCCGCTTCCGGAGGCTCTTTGCGCGCCGGGCGACTACGCGTTCCCGTGACCGACGAGAGCTCCTCTAAACCCCCGATGCTCGTCCTCCTCGAGTCGCTGGCGTTCTACCGGAACGTCCGGATCGGTCTCGTCGCGGGCGCCGGGCTCGCGGTCCTGCTGTACCTCGTCCGGACGCTGGAGCTGCTCGGCCCCGTGATCGACACGCGGGAGTACCCGCTGTTCGGGCCGGACGTCTGGTTCCTGTTCCTGGCGTTCGTGTTGGCGGCGACGTTCGCGCTGTTAGTCGCCGTCGCGCTCACGATCGCGGAGGCGGCGCGGGGTGCCGGTGAGGCGTCGACCGGGCGAGTCGAGTGACCCGGCGAGCGCGCCGCTCCGCGGCGCGAACGACCGTGTGGTCGGCGAGGTCGGGCGGGTCCGAACCGGTCGTCGGGTTCAGTCGGCGGTACAGGAGGCGTCGCACTCCTCGCCGGTGAACTCCTGTGCGGGCTCGGTGAGCTTGTAGAGGTTCTGTCTGGCGTCAGCGAAGTAGACGTCCTCGTCGACGACCCCGATCCCCTCCAACCGTTCGAGGGCGTACCGAACGGTTCGGGCCGACAGCATCGACTCCTGAACGATGCCCTTCTGTGTCAGCGGACCGTTGTATTCGAGCACCTTGAAGACGAGTTTGGCGCTCGGTGGGAGGTCGTCGAGCCCCTCCGATTGGGTTCCTTCCATCGTTACGATTCGAAACCGCACATCGGCATAAATGTTGATGGCCCGCGGTCCCATTTCCGGGATTCTCCCGCATTATCCGGGTTTTATTGCCGGTTATCGCGCTGATAACCAGCAACATGCTCCGGTATATGCCCGTTCGACTGACCAGTCAGTCAGCGACGGGGCTCGCGCGCGCTCTCGCCTTGTCGTCTCCGCCCGCCTCGCTCATCGCCCCCGCCCGCCTCGCTCATCGCCTCTGCTCGCCTCGCGCCGCTCGCGTTTTTTTTCGGCCTCACGGGTCCTCCGCGTTCGCGTCGGCCTCACGTCTCGCCCGCGCTCGACGCCGACGGTCCCGAACGCGCGACGGCCGGAACGAACGGCTTTTCACGGGTGCTCGCGGATCCGTTGGTATGAGCGACGACTCGGGCATGTCGGGCCACGCGCGCGGCGTGGTCGTCACGACGATCTGCTGTCTGGCGGGGATCGCCGCCGGCGTCGTCTCGGCCGCCTACGTGGGCACGACCGTGGCCGCCGCACAGAGCACGACGGTCGTGCTGGTCCTCGGCGCGTTCGTGCTCGCCCAGTTCCCGCTGTACAAGGTCATCGGCGTCGGCGACTTCGGCGTCAAGGACAACCTCTACGTGGCGTTCCTGACGTTCACGCTGTGGTTCATCAGCTACACCGTGCTGGCCACGTCCGGCGTGCAACTGGTGGCGTGAGATGGCGGACGACAGCATCGCCGTGGTCGACCTCGACAGGTGTCAGCCCGACCGGTGTAACTACGAGTGCGCGAACTACTGCCCGCCGAACCGGACGGGCAAGGAGTGCATCACCGAGCGCGGCGAGGACGCGGTCGAGGGCGACCCGGACCAGATCCACATCTCCGAGGAGATCTGTCTGGGCGAGACCTGCGGGATCTGCGTCGAGAAGTGCCCGTTCGACGCGATCGAGATCATCAACCTCCCCTCCGAGCTCGACGAGGACCCGGTCCACCGCTACGGCGAGAACGCCTTCTCGCTGTACGGGCTTCCGACCCCCGAGCCGGGCAACGTCACCGGCATCCTCGGCCCGAACGGGATCGGGAAGTCGACCGCGATCCACGGGCTCGCCGGCGAGATGGTCCCGAACCTCGGCGACCACGAGGCGGAGGCCGACTGGGACCGCGTGCTCGACCGGTTCCGCGGCACGGGGCTTCAGAACTACCTGAAATCGCTGAAGGCGGGCGACGTGAGCGTCTCCCGCAAACCCCAGTACGTCGACCAGATCCCGAAGCAGTTCGACGGCAACACCCGCGAGCTGCTGGAGCGCACCGACGAGCGCGGCGCGCTCGACGAGCTGATCGAGCGGCTCAACATCGCCCCGGTGATGGACCAGGACATCGACTCCATCTCCGGCGGGGAGCTCCAGCGCGTCGCCATCGCGGCGTGTCTCGCCCGCGACGCCGACTTCTACTTCCTCGACGAGATCACCCCCTATCTCGACATCGGCCAGCGGATGATCGTCGCCCGGCTCATCCGGGAGCTGGCGGACGACGACGCCGCCGACCGCTCGATGCTCGTCGTCGAGCACGACCTCGCCATCCTCGACCTGCTCGCCGACACCCTCCACGTCGCCTACGGGGAGCCCGGCGCGTACGGGGTCATCACCGATCCCAAGTCGGTCCGCAACGGGATCAACGAGTACCTGAAGGGGTACCTCGACAACGAGAACATGCGGATCCGCCCCTCCGCGATCACCTTCGAGGAGCACGCGCCCCGCGTCGCCTCGCGCAGCGAGACGCTGGTGGAGTACCCCGACCTCTCGAAGTCGTACGGCGACGGCGAGTTCGAACTGCACGTCGAGGGCGGCGAGATCAACCACTCCGAGGTGCTCGGCGTCGTCGGGCCGAACGGGATCGGGAAGTCGACGCTCGCGAAGCTGTTCGCGGGCTCGCTGGAGCCGGACGAGGGCGCGCTCGACTTCGCGCTCGACATCGCGTACAAGCCGCAGTACATCGAGATCGACCAGCCGATGCGCGTCGACGCGTTCCTCTCCTCGATCACCGACGAGTTCGGCTCCTCCTACTGGAACACGGAGGTCGCCCAGCCGCTCCAACTGGAGCGGATCATGGAGCAGAACCTCGCGGACCTGTCGGGCGGCGAGCGCCAGCGCGTCGCCATCGCGGCCTGTCTCTCCGAGGACGCCGACCTCTACCTGCTCGACGAGCCCTCCGCGCACCTCGACGTCGAGCAGCGCGTCCGCGCGACGACGGCGATCCGTCGGTACGCCGAGAACCACGACGCGACCGTGATGGTGATCGACCACGACATCTACATGATCGACCTCCTCGCCGACCGCCTGATGGTGTTCGACGGCGAGCCGGCCGAGCGCGGTCGCGCCGCGCCGCCGCAGGACATGCGCGACGGGATGAACGAGTTCCTCGCCGACCTCGACATCACCTTCCGCCGCGACGAGCGCACGGGCCGCCCCCGGATCAACAAGCCGGGTTCGCAGCTCGACAGCAGGCAGAAGCGCGAGGGCGAGTACTACTACTCCGGATGAGGGAAGGCCTCACCGCCGGACCGATCCGCCGTATCGAAGCGATTAAGCACGGAACCCGCGAACGGCGGGGTATGCAACACCTCATCATTCGCGGCGACCCCGGGATCCGGCGGGACGCGGTGATCGAGTACGAGGGCGAGGAGCTGGTCTGTTTCGGCATCAACGTCCAGGGCGGCTGGCACGGCCCGGACGAGCCCCAGCTCTGGTGCACCGTCGGCAGCGAGGACGAGCGCGAGGCGTACGACAAACGGGAGTACGTACCGCACTGGCTCGACGTTGACGCGGTCGACGCCGAGGAGGTCGAGGTGCTCAGCGAGAAGGGCGAGCTCGCGGTCTGAGGTCGCGGCCTGTTCTACGCTACGCTCCGCCCTACACCGGCGGGTCCGCCAGCCACGCCTCGATCGCGCCGGCCATCGCGCCGCGGCGGTGGACCGTCCCCGCTTCCGGATCGACGACGGTGCTCTCCGTGCCGGGCGTCTCGCCGTCGTCGATCACCGCGCCGACCCCCTCGCGGATCCGGTCGTCGAGGTCGGCGGGGTCGGTGACGCTACCCGTTCCGGAGACGTTCGCGCTCGTCGCGGTGAGCGGGCCGGTCTCACGGAGGAGCGCCCTCGCGACCGGCTGGTCGGGCACGCGGATCCCGACCCGGTCGCTCCCGGCGGTGAGCGCGTCGGGCACCGCGTCGCCGCGCTCGATGACGACCGTCACCGGGCCGGGGAGGAACGCCCGGGCGAACGCGACCGCGAACTCGGTGGGGCGGGCGTAGCGAAGCGCGTCGTCGACGCTCGCGACGCCCAGCGAGAGCGGCTTCGACCGGTCGCGGCCCTTCAGCTCGAAGGCGCGCTCGACGGCGTCGGCGTCGAGCGCGTCGGCGCCGAGCCCGTACACCGTCTCCGTGGGGTAGACGACGGGCTCGCCGTCGGCGACCGCCGCGGCCGCCCGCCGGACGTCGTCACGGCGGCTCGCGGCGTCGCGTCCCGGGTCCGCGTCGCGTCCGGGATCCGGCTCGGATCCGGGCCGAGGCTCCCGATCGTCTGTGTCGTCCGTCACGGCCGACCGTTCGGCCGCGATTTAAAAAAGGATGACGTGTGTGGGCGACGCGGTCGCACGGCGGAGACCGTCGTCGGGACCAGTCGAACCGGCGTCGACGAGGCCTCGGTCGAGCCGATATCGACGACGGTCTCAGTCGACGAGCCGACCGATCGCGTCGTCGATCGCCTCGGCGTCGGGGAACTCGGGGTGCTCGCTCGCGACCCACGCGTACTCGACGGTGCGGTCGGCGTCGAGGAGGAACACGGCCGGGCGCGTCTCGGTGATCCCGGTCATGCCGTCGATGTCGTGAGCGACGCCGTACTCCTCGATCACGCCCGCGCCGGGGTCCGAGAAGATCCGGACGTCCTCGCCGCGCTCGGCGAGCAGGCGCTTGTGGGCGTACGGCGACGAGATCGAGAGGCCGACCACGTCGAGGTCGTCGGCCCACCCGTGGTCGTCGATCGTGTTGTAGAGGTAGGTCGCCTGGAAGGCGCCGTCCATCGGATGGAAGACGAGGAGCGTCGGCCCGTCGACGACGTCGTCGAGCGCGCGGTCCTCCCAGTACTCCTCGTTCACGAGAGGGCGGGTGAAGTCGGGCGCCGCGTCGCCCTCGGCGACGTGGTCCGTCTCGGGCAGGGAGACGACGTCGAAGTCGGGCATCTCAGGCACCTCCCTCGTCGACTGCGCGGCCCCCGTCGGTCGCCGCGTCGTCGACTGCGCGGCCCCCGTCGGCCGCCGCGTCGCCGTACGTCCCTTCGAGGTACTCCACGATGTTCGCGCTCTCGGACATCGTCACCCCGGTCTCGCGGTCGACGATCGCCGGGACGCTCCGGGCGCCGGAAACGCGCTTGACGACGTTCCGCTCCGAGTGCATCGGCTCGACGTACCGGGACTCGTACTCCAGGCCGAACCGGTTCAGGGTCCGGACGACGCGCTCGCAGTACGGGCACGCCTGTAACCTGTACAGGGTGATCTGTGGCTCCGTCATGGGCGTCGATTCGACCGCGGGACGTGTAATCGTGTCGGCCGCGGCACGCTCCGCGCTCGCCCGGCGCGATCGAGAGCGATCCGCGGTCCGTCTCGCCGCCGACCGCCAACCGCCGACCGCCGACCCGTTCCGCCGCCGACCGCCGGTTCGCCCGCTCGTCCGGGTCGCCGAAGGTAATCCTTTAACCATCCGCCGCCGGAAGACGAATGAATATGGGCTTGTCGTCGAGCACGCTGACAGCCGGTCTGCTACAGCTGCCGATGCCGGGGGAGAACGCGGTGACGGTCCTCGGCGTCCTCGCCATCCTGACGCTGATCGGCCTGTCCGCGTTCTTCTCCTCGTCGGAGATCGCGATGTTCTCCCTCCCGCAGCACCGCGTGGACAGCCTCGTCGACGAGGGGGTCACGGGCGCGAAGACGATCCGCGACATGAAGGAGAACCCCCACCGGCTGCTCGTGACGATCCTCGTCGGCAACAACATCGTCAACGTCGCGATGACCTCCATCGCGACCGCGCTGTTCGGATTCTACCTCTCCAGCGGGCAGTCCGTGCTGGCGACGACGTTCGGGATCACCACCCTCGTCCTGATCTTCGGCGAGAGCGCCCCCAAGTCCTACGCCGTCGAGAACACCGAGTCGTGGGCGCTCCGGATCGCCCGCCCGCTGAAGGCCTCGGAGTACGCGCTCTACCCGCTGGTGGTGCTGTTCGACTACATCGTGAAGGGCGTCAACAGCGTCATCGGGGGCTCCGCGGCGATCGAGTCGACGTACGTCACCCGCGACGAGATCCAGGACATCATCGAGACGGGCGAGCGCGAGGGCGTCATCGAGGAGGAGGAGCGCGAGATGCTCGACCGCATCTTCCGGTTCAACAACACCATCGCCAAGGAGGTGATGACGCCCCGCCTCGACGTCACCGCGGTCGCGAAGGAGCAGCCGGTCGAGGAGGCGATCGAGACGTGCATCCAGGCCGACCACGAGCGCGTCCCCGTCTACGAGGGCAACCTCGACAACATCATCGGCGTGGTGACCGTCCGGGACCTCGTCCGCGAGCTGCGCTACTCCGAGGGCGAGCCGTCGCTGGCGCGGGTCGTCAAGCCGACGCTGCACGTCCCCGAGTCGAAGAACGCCGACGAGCTGCTCGCGGAGATGCAGGAGAACCGCCTCCAGATGGTCACCGTCATCGACGAGTTCGGCACCACGGAGGGGATCATCACCCTCGAAGACATGGTCGAGGAGATCGTCGGCGAGATCTTGGAGGGCGACGAGGAGGCGCCCGTCGAGTTCCTCGAAGAGAACGTCGCGGTCGTCCAGGGGGAGGTGAACATCGACGAGGTCAACGAGATCCTCGGCATCGACCTCCCGGAGGGCGAGGAGTTCGAGACGCTCGCCGGCTTCGTCTTCAACCGCGCCGGCCGCCTCGTCGAGGAGGGCGAGGAGATCAATTTCGACGGGGTCCGGATCCGCATCGAGCGCGTGGACAACACGCGGATCATGTCGGCGCGCGTAACGGTGCTCGACGTCGACGAAGAGGGGGCCGAGAAGGGCGGGGCCGGCGAGGCCGAAACGGCGCCCGACGACGCGGTATAAGTCGCCCGTACGCATCGTTCGGGCGATGGCGATCACTTGTGAGTCGTTGCTGTCGCCGGTGCGGTGAACTCCCCCAAAGCCTCAGCCGCTCGGCTGTACGTCGTGGCCGTCGCTGGTGCGGTACACACCTCCAAAGCCCCAGCCGTGAGCGGGACGCACGCTCGCTGCGGTCCTCAGTCGGTCGCTATCGCTCCCTCCTTGCGGTCCTTTCGTCGCCTGCGTCCCGCTCACGGCTGCCCCTTTGAGTCCCACTCCGACCGCAACCGCACGGCACCTCACGCCTCCCCAGCCTCGTCGCTGGCGGCTGTCGCCGCCAGCGACTCCCTCGCGCGGTGCTGCTCGGCCGCGGAGCGGCCTCGCAGGCACGCGCCGCCGCACTATTCATTTATAAACAGTTGTCGTCGATCGCCCGTGCCGTGTTCGAACCCCTACCCCTCTCTCAGCCTCTCATCGCCCCTCACACCGCGTACGCCCGGGCGGCCGCGACGAGCGCCTTCCGGTAGTCGCTCTCGGAGGGGTCGGGACCGAGCCCGAGGAAGCGCTCCTTGAACGCGTCGACGTCGACCGCGTCGGTGTCGCTGCCGGCGGCGCGCGCGAGGTCGTAGATCCGGTGGTCTCGTCCGGCGATCTCGTGGCGCTCGACGAGGGCGAGCGCGAACGCGGCGTTGACCGCGGTGATCTCCGGGTCGGCGCCGGCCGTCACGGGCGGCGAGCCGTCCCGCGAGACGGCGGGGCGGTCGGCGACAGCGGCCGCGAGGGTGGACTCCAGGAAGCCGAGGAGCTTGTCCGCGGGCGCGACGGAGAGGGTGATGTCGTCGGCGTAGATGTCCTTCATGTGGTTCGCGATCTGGTAGCAGTGCGCGAGCTTGCGGCGCTCCACCTTTTCGCCCGAGAGGCCCAGGTAGAGCGCCTCCTCCGTCGACTGGACGTGCGAGGCGTGGCCCTCCTCGTAGCGGGCCATGTGCGAGAGCTCGTGGACGGCCAGCTCGCGGGCCATCGCGCTGGTGGCGGCGCGCTTCGAGACGTTGAGGACGTGGTAGCCGTCGTAGTGGCCGGCCCACGTCCGCTCGTCGGGGTCCTCGCGCACCTTCACGTGAACCGGATCGTCGAGGGACCACTCGGTCTCGAACAGGTCGGCGGCGCCGAGGAACGGATCGGGGGGAACGTCACCCTGCACGCGGAGATCCATGCGTACCGTTCACACGACGGCGGGCGGTAAGTTTCTTGCGCCCCTCGGCGCGGACCGCCGAGCGCGGCGGTCGCCTACTCGCGCACGGCGCCCACGACGAGGTAGACGATCGGGGTGTCGAGGACGGCGATCGCGAGCTTGAGGAGGTATTGCCCGAGGCCGAGCGTGAGGAGGAGCGACGGCGCGAACGGCTCCCCGGTCCCGAGCAGGACCGGCGCGACGTAGAACGCGACGCCGACGAAGATCACGGTGTCGATCGCCTGACTCGTCGCGGTCGAGGCGATGTTGCGGAGCCACAGCAGCCCCTCGCCGGTGCGGTCGCGGATCGCGTGGAAGACGAACACGTCCCAGTTCTGGCTCACGACGTACGCGAGCAGGCTGCCGGCGACGACGCCAGTCGCCGGCGCGAGAGCGGTGTCGAACGCGGCCGAGATCTCGGGATTCACGCCGGGGGCGGCGAGCGTCGACCACACCAGCGCGAGGACGAGGAAGTTCGCGAGGAACGCGACGTTGACGACCACCTGCGCGGCGCGGCGGCCGTACAGCTCGGCGTAGCAGTCGGACGCGAGGAACGTCAGCGCGTACGCGAGCGCGGCGCCCGGCAGGGTGATCTCGGCGCCGACGACCGGGAGCGCGACCGGGAGCGGCAGCGCGAGCACCTTCGCGGCGGTGAGCTGCGCGGTCGCTAGGGCGACGACGAACAGGGTGATCAGCCCGACCGCGGCCACCGCGGAGCGGTCGAGCGGGTCGGCCGCGAAGGGGCCGCCGCTCCGGGCCTCTCCCCGCGTCCGGCTACTCATCGCTCGCCTCGTCGCCGTGGTCGGCGTCGCCCCCGTCGATGTTGCCCCCGTCGACGCCGCCGGTGTCGAGCCGGCCGTGCCGCGCGTCGATCTCGTCGAGGCGGTCGAGCGTCTTGCGGATCGACGCCCGGACCGCGTCGCTGCGGTTCACGAACTTCCCGTCGTCGCCGACGTGCTCGTCGAGGTCGTCGAGCAGTTCGCCGGGGATCTCGACGCTGATCTTGGGCACGGGTCACTCACCCTCCGGGGACGCCATCGTCCGATCGGCCGTCTCCGGCCGCTGGAATACTCTCATGATACTATCACGGGATTATCGTCGGGGTGATTAAAGCGCACCGTTCCGGACGCAGTACCGTCGCGTCGCGGGATGCGACGCCGTCGCGTCGCCCGATCGCGGGACGCCCCGTCGGCGCGCCGCGATCGAACGCCTTTCATAGGCCCGATGGTCGATATTCGCCGACTATGGTCCAACGAGAATCGTGGGCGACGCGGGCGGGGTTCATCCTCGCGGCGGCGGGCAGCGCCGTGGGACTCGGAAACGTCTGGCGATTCCCCTTCCTCACCGCCGAGTCAGGGGGCGCGGCGTTCCTCGTCGCGTACCTCCTGCTCGTCGTCGGGGTGGGGTTACCGCTCGTGCTGGCGGAGTTCGTGATCGGGCGGCGGTCGAACCGCAACGTGATCGGGGCGTTCGAGGCGCTCGGCCGCTCGAACTGGCGGTTCATCGGCGGCCTCGGCGCGCTCGCCGGCTTCGTCATCCTGTCGTACTACAGCGTGGTCGGCGGCTGGGTGATCCAGTACATCATCGCGAGCGTCACGGGCGCGTACACCAGCGACCCCGCGGCGTACTTCGAGTCGGTGTCGGTCGGAGCGAACGCGATCGCCTTCGACGCGCTGTTCATGGCGTTCGTCGCCGGCATCGTCGTCCTCGGCGTCCGCAACGGCCTCGAACGCGCGGCGAAGTTCATGATCCCGAGCGTCGTCGTCCTGCTCGTCCTCCTCGCCGGCTACGGCGCGACGCTGGAGGGCGCGGCCGAGGGGTACGCCTTCTACCTCTCGCCGGACGTCTCGACGCTGTTCGGCGACGCGCTCGCGCTGCTGCCCGACGCGGCCGGACAGGCCTTCTTCACCCTCTCGCTCGGGATGGGCGTGATGGTCACGTACGCCTCCTACCTCGGCGAGGACCGCAGTCTGCTCAACGACGGTCTGATCATCCTCGTCGTCGACACCTCCATCGCGCTCTTAGCCGGCCTCGCCATCTTCCCGTTCCTGTTCTCGCAGGGCGTCGATCCGGGGACGGGCGGCCCGGGAACGGTGTTCGTGGCGCTCGGGACCGCGTTCGCGGAGTTCCCGGCCGGTCGGGCCGTCGGCACGGTGTTCTACGTCGCGCTGTTCATGGCCGCGGTCACGAGCGCGTTCAGCATCCTCGAAGTGATCGTCGCCTACGTCACCGAGACGTTCGACGTCGACCGGAAGCCCGCGACCGCCGGTGTCGCGGTCGCGATCTTCCTCCTGGGGATCCCGACGGCGATCGACCTGCGCTACCTCACCGCGTACGACGTGCTCGCCAACCAGGTGCTGCTCATCGGCGGCGGACTCCTGCTCGCGGTCTTCGTCGGCTGGGCGTACGCCGCCGAGGGGACCGAGGAGCTCCGGACGGGGATGCGCGGCGGCGACGCGCTCGGCGCGGTCTGGATCTGGCTGCTCCGAGTCCCGATCGTCCTGATACTGTTGTACGTCCTCTACTTCGGCGTGCTGGCGACCGTCGACGCGATGGGGGCGGCGCTGTGAGCGCTCGGACGCGACGGCGGTGCGGACGCGACTGACGGACGGGACGCGCGGGCGGAGTCGGCGTGCGGTACCGAAGACTGCGCGCGGTACCGAAGACTGCCCTCCTCGCTCCCGACTGGGGAAAAAGCCCCACGGTGTCGGGGGCTCGGGCTTATCGAACTCGCGTCGCAACGATCGGACGCCGATGGACGAGACGACCATCGGCGACGGTTGAGCGGTACTCGTCACCGACGGTGTGTCCCGCTCCCTGTGGGACGCGCCCGTTACCCCCACGCCGCCCGTGAGCGACCCACCGCGGCGCGTCCCGCGGTCCTGACATCCGTGGGGTGCGCCCCGGGTCTCGACGACCCCGCTCTTCGTACTCCCGCTCGGTACCGACCGGTCCGCGCTCGACGAACCGGACCCGATCGCGACGCGTCGACGTCCCTCCGCTCGGACGGGTCCGTCGTCGTCGTCCGAGGCGTGCCACCGCCACCCACGCGAACGCCGTAGCGAAGCGGTTAAGGGCGAACCGCGGGAAATACGGCCAACTCGCTGGTGCGGACACAGCGGGCACTCGCCGCCGGGCGCCCGTCGACGCCGACGCGAACGTCGCCGTCGACGCGGTTGACACCCCGGGACGAGACGACATGTGGCCGCCTCGCGGCTGAATCGCAACCGTCCGCGGACAACATATGGCACGAAGCTTCTACTCGCACATCAAGGAGGCGTGGCGGTCCCCCAAGGAGGGGAAACTGGCGGAGCTGCAGTGGCAGCGCAAACAGGAGTGGCGCGACCAGGGCGCCATCGAGCGCATCGAGCGCCCCACTCGGCTGGACAAGGCCCGCGAGCTGGGCTACAAGGCCAAGCAGGGCGTCATCGTCGCCCGCGTGAGCGTCCGGAAAGGCGGCTCGCGCAAGCAGCGCTTCACGGCGGGTCGCCGCTCGAAGCGCCAGGGCGTCAACCGCCTCTCGCGCCGCAAGTCGATCCAGCGCATCGCCGAGGAGCGCGCCTCGCGGAAGTACCGCAACCTCCGCGTGCTCAACTCCTACTGGGTCGGCGAGGACGGCTCGCAGAAGTGGCACGAGGTCATCCTCGTGGACCCCGCCCACCCCGCGATCGAGAACGACGACGACCTCGGCTGGATCACCTCCGACGACCACCGCGGGCGCGCCTTCCGCGGGCTCACCTCCGCCGGCACGAAGGGCCGCGGCCAGCGCAAACGCGGCAAGGGCACGGAGAAGACCCGGCCGAGCGTCACCGGAAACGACCGCCAAGGCAAATAACGGTTCGCCGCCTGCGGTCGCAATCGACTTCTCTCGTTTATCAGTTGCGTAGCGGCGACGTCGAGCAGAGCTCTCGTGTCTCGAATCTCTCTGCTTCAGAACGTCCTCTTCTGAAACGGCGGGTCACCCAACGGGCATCCTGATCGATAGGGGGAGTGAGTGTTGCAGATCGGCGGTGGCGGTTCGGTATTTAAATAGCCGTGAGCGACGGCGACGATCACTTATAAATAGACGTGGCGGTGGCGCGCCCCGGCGAGCGGCCCGAAGGGCCGCGAGCCGACGGTGCGAGGGACGCGGTGAGCGCTCACAGAGCGCGAACCGCGAGGCTGGGGAGGCGTGAGGCTGCCGTGCGGTTGCGGTGGGTGGGACTCAAAGGGGCAGCCGCGCTCGGCGAACCCCAGCGACGAAAGGACCGCAAGGAGGGAGCGTTAGCGACCGACTGAGGACCGCAGCGAGCTGTGGGAGCCGAGCGCGGCTGGGGCTTTGAGGGTCTTCTCCGCAGCAGCGTCGATCAGGTATAAACCACCAACAGCAACACCACGTTCCGACTTATAAACGATCTCTCTCACAACGTACTATACCCACTCTCGCTGTTACTCACCGCTATTCCTGCATTGATTGTGACCGAAGTAGCGGTTTCGACTACGACGGGTTTCAGCAGTATAAAAAGGCAAAACCGGGGGAACGCAAGCGTGTGTGTTCGGGTGACGATGCGCGGTCGGAGCAGGTATGGGGGAGCTGTGACCTACCGAATCGTCACATCGCACCGCCCATGCCGCCCATGCCGCCCATGCCGCCGCCGGGCGCGCCGCCCTCGTCGTCGTCGCTGGCGGTCGACAGGTCGCCCGCGGAGATGATGTCGTCGATTTTCAGGACGAGGTTCGCGGCCTCGGCGGCCGAGGAGATCGCCTGCTCCTTCGCCTGCGCCGTCTCCACGACGCCGGCCTCGGCGGTGTCCTCGACCTCGCCAGAGAAGACGTTCAGCCCGGCGTGCGCGTCGCCCGCCTCGTGGGCCGCGCGCAGGTCGACGAGCAGGTCGATGGCGTCGAGCCCGGCGTTCTCGGCGAGCACGCGGGGAATCAGCTCCAGCGAGTCGGCGAACGCCTCGACGGCGAGCTGCTCGCGGCCGGAGACGGAGTCGGCGTAGTCGCGGAGCCGGCGGGCGAGCTCGACCTCGATGGCGCCGCCGCCAGGGAGCGTGCGGCCGTCGGAGACGGTCGTCGCGACGACGTCGATGGCGTCCTCGATGCCGCGTTCGAGCTCGTCGACGACGTGGTCGGTGGTGCCGTACAGCAGGAGGGTGACGCCGTGGGCGTCCTCGCCCTCGACGTAGAACAAGCCCTCCTCCTCGTCGCGCTCGATCGAGCCGACCGCGAGGTCCTCGGCGGTGAGCGAGTCGAGGTCGGTGACGATCGGCGCGCCGAGCACGTTCTTCAGGAAGCTCAGGTCGGACTTCTTCGTCCGGCGGACCGCGAGGATGCCCTCCTTCGCGAGGTAGTGCTGGGCGAGGTCGTCGATCCCCTTCTGACAGAAGACGACGTCGGCGCCCGACTCGACGATCTTGTCGACCTTCTCCCGGAGCTGCTCTTCCTCCTGGTCGAGGAACTTCTGGAGCTGGTCCGGGGAGTCGACGTTGACGGAGGTGTCGACGTCGGCCTCCTCAACCTCGATCGGGTCGTTGAGGAGGAGGACGTCGGCCGACTCGAAGTCGGTCGGCATGTCGTCGTGGACGGGGTCCTTGTCGATCACTGCACCCGAGAGGAGCTCCGACTCGCCGGCCGCGCGGCCGGTGCGGGTCTCGATGTTGAGGTTCGCGAGGTCGACGACGTGCGAGCCGTCGTCGGCCTCGACGGTGACGCCCTGGATGGCGCGGACGACGAGGTCGGCGAGGGTCTCCTTGTCGAGCTCGGCGCCCTTGCCGGTCATCGACGTCTCGGCGACGTTCTTCAGCGTCTCCGTGTCGTCGGGCTCGACGCGCGTGGCGACCTCGTCGACCTGCTCGCGGGCGTACTCGCTCGCGAGGTTGAAGCCCTTGATCACCGCCGTCGGGTGGATGTCCTGTTCGAGGAGGTCCTCGGCGTTCTTGAGGAGCTCGCCCGCGATCGCGACCGCGCTCGTCGTGCCGTCGCCGGCCTCGTCCTCCTGGGTCTCGGCGACCTCGACGATCATCTCGGCGGTCGGGTTGTCGATGTCCATCGTCTGCAGGATGGTGACGCCGTCGTTCGTGATGGTGACGTCGCCCGTCGAGTCGACGAGCATCTTGTCCATCCCTTTCGGTCCGAGCGTCGAGCGTACGGACTCGGCGACGCCGCGCGCCGCGGAGATGTTGTACTCCTGTGCGTCCTTGTCCTGGACGCGCTGGGCGTCGTCGCCCATGATGATCATCGGCTGACCCTGCTGCATTCGCTGACTCATACAGCGTTTGATTGATTGTGATTCTATATAAATCCGTCGTTGAGGAGCGATCGGTCGTCGCCGCGATCGACGGTGTATCGTTCCCGAAAAACGCCCGACTACGCGGCGATTAGTTCGATTTTGTGCGAGTAGTTAGCATGGCACTTCACGGCGATTCCGTCGCCTCTGCGGCATTATTTATATACTACGTCGACGCGTCGGAAGGCGGACGCGCGGGAAGAGCGTCGCTCTCGGCGCGTGAGACGGCTGGCGGGTCGCTCGCGGCGAGTAACTATATTCGCAAAATCGAAGACGGCGTTCGGTCGCGAGCGTTCACCGACCGAGCTCGTCCCCGTCGAGATACTCCGAGTCGACCTCGTCGAGCGTCGGCTCCGGCGGCTCGTCGGCGGCGCTGAGCTCGCGTTCGTTGAGCCGGCTCTCCAGCTGCCGGCGCTTGTCTCTCCCTTTCCGCTCGCGACCCGATTTCGTGTCTGGCATCGTCACCCGTGTCAACTCTACCCATGCATATGAGTCTTATGTCGGCCTCTGAGAACGTCGACTATACTGATGGAGACCACATCTTGCGACGCGGGTCGTACGGGTAGAAAACGCCGGGAGGAGGATTCAAACCGAAATCAGACGTGTTCGCTCGCATCGTTCGCTACGCGCGACTGGTTGGGTTCAAATCCTCGTCCGGGTTCGTCGACGCCGGACTCGCTCCTCGCTCCGCTCCTCGCTCGTGATCGGCGTCGACAAAGAACGCCAGGAGAGGGATTTGAACCCCCGATCCCGGAAGGGAACACGCTTTCCAGGCGTGCGCCTTACCACTCGGCCATCCTGGCTCACGCCGAGATAATCCGGTGCGACTGTTAAGTCCTTCTTTTCACGCGCTTCGCACGCAGACGGTGTTCGGTCGCGTAGGCGATTCCGCCGGACGCGACGGCGACGGCCGCGGCGAGACCGACCACGCCGCCGTACCCGACCGGGAGGTCGCCCGCGACGATCAGGAACCCCTGCGCGAGCACGACGAACCCGAACCCGCCGACGAGCCCCCACAGGGCCGCCGACTTCGCCCTGGCGCGCTTCGCCGGCCGCGCGGCGGGGGCGTCCGAGCGACCTCCCGCCTCGCGTTCGTCGCCCTCGCTCCCGCCCTCGTCGCCCTCGGCGGTCATCTACTCGACGGCGGCGACCGCCTCGATCTCGATCCCGACGCCCTTCGGGAGCGCGCCCGCCTGTACCGCCGACCGCGCCGGCGGCGACTCGTCGAAGTAGTCCGCGTACGTCGCGTTCATCTCGTCGAAGTCGTCGATGTCGGCGAGGAAGACGGTCGTCTTCAACACGTCCGCCGGCGCCGCGCCCGCCTCGTCGAGCACGGCGACGAGGTTGTCGAGGGCCCGCTCCGTCTGTTCCGCGATCGGCGCGTCGCCGAGGAGCTCGCCGTCGGGCGTCAGCGGGATCTGCCCGGCCGTGAAGACGAGCTCGCCGTTCGTCGTCGCCTGGCTGTACGCCCCGACCGCCTCGGGCGCCGCGTCGGTGTGAACGATCTCCTTCATGTACCCCCTCGTTCGGCGGGCCGCCCTAAGAGTGCCGGGGACCCGAGCGAACCCCCCCCTCCGACCGCCGTTGGGCATATATTCCTCGCCTGCTAACACACACCATATGACGGGTGGCAACCTCCTTCCGGTCGCCGCGGTGTTCGTCGGGGTGCTCGCCGCCAACGTCGTGCTCGCGTGGCTCCTCGCGAGGCGGAACTGGGACCCGCCCGAAGCGCTCGGCTCCCCGGGTGACTCGTCGCCGTCGGAGTCGATTCTGGAGGAGGACTCCGACTCCGACGGCGCCGCGGCCGCCGGGCCGGAGTTCGCCGTGGGCGCCGACGCCGGCTCGACGGCGAGCGGGACCGACCCGGACGGGGACCCGCCGCCGCTCGACGCCGACGGCGAGACCGTCGTCTGCCGGCACTGCGGGGCCGAGAACCGGCCGGACTTCCGCTACTGTCGGTGGTGCGTCCGGTCGGGGTTCGCGGGCGACGGCTCGGGCGCCGCCGGGGGGTCGGCGGTGACCGAGCGCTCGCTGTGAGCGCGGCCGGTCGGTCCGAGCCGAGTCGGCGTCGGCACGGACCCGACCGGCGCTAGTCCGCGTCCACGCGACAGCCGCCGGAGTAGTCGATCCCGTCGATCGTCTCGATGCCGTCGTCGCCGCACACCGGACAGTCCGGATTCCGGCGGTAGGGCACCGTCTCGAAGCTCAGGTCCATCGCGTCGTAGAAGAGGAGCCGGCCGTCGAGCGTCTCGCCCGCGTCGAGCAGGAGTTTGATCGCCTCGGTCGCCTGGATACACCCGACCGTGCCGGGGAGCACGCCGAGCACGCCGGTCGCCGCGCAGTCGGGGACCGTCCCGGGCTCGGGCGCCTCGGGGAACAGACACCGGTAGCAGGGGCCGTCGGGGACGAGCGTCGTCGCCTGCCCCTCGAACTTGTAGATCGCGCCGTGGACGACGGGCACCCCCTCGATCCGGGCCGCGTCGTTGACGACGTACCGCGTCCGGAAGTTGTCCGCGCAGTCGACGACGACGTCGTGCCCGGCGAGCAGGTCGCGCACGTTCCCCTCGTCGAGGCGCGTCTCGTGCGTCTCCACGTCGATGTCGGGGTTGAGCCGGTCGACGTACCTGGCCGCGGACTCGACCTTCGGCTCGCCCACGTCGGCGTCGCCGTGGACCACTTGCCGCTGGAGGTTCGAGCGCTCGACGACGTCGTCGTCGACGATCCCGAGCGTCCCCACGCCGGCGGCCGCGAGGTACTGGATGACGGGCGCGCCGAGCCCGCCCGCTCCAATGACGAGAGCGCGGCCGTCGAGGAGGCGTCGCTGTCCCTCCGGGCCGACCTCGTCCATGATGACGTGCCTGGAGTACCGGTCGAGCTGGTCGGCGTCGAGCGAGAGACTCATGGGTCGACGTGGGCGGGGCGACGGTATAATCGTGTTCCCGAGCGCACTCCATCGTTGCTGGTGTGGCGCCGACTGCGGTGAACACCGCCAGAGCCCCAGCCGCTCGGCGATACACGGTTGATCCCGGTTCGGTAGTGAACACCGCCAAAGCCCCAGTCGTCGAGGACGGCGCACGCTCGTTGCGCGCTTCGGTCGCTCGCGTTGCTCGCTCCCTCCAGTGCTTACGTCGCCTGCGCCGTCCTCGACGACTGCCCCTTTGAGTCCCACCCATCCGCGACCGCACCGCAGCCTCACGCCTCCCCAGCCTCGTCGCTGGCGGCTGTCGCCGCCAGCGACTCCCTCGCGCGTGCACCTCGCGCCCTGCGGGCGCTCGGCGGCACGCGCCGACCGCGAGTGCGACCGTGTCAGCGTCGACATCGACTACTCGTCGCTCGGGTACGTCGGGAGCCGAGCGGACTGCGCGCTGCCCTTGACCGACGCGAAGGGGAGGTCGGCGCGAGCCGCCGCGACCTCGTCGCCGTCGACGCGCACGGTCACGGGGTCGAGGGCGGCGTCGTACCGGACCAGCGCCAGCGCGATCGGGTCGCCCGAGGCGGGCCCGACCGCCGCGCGAGTCACCTCGCCGACGGCCTCGTCGCCGGCGAAGACCGCCGCGCCGGGGGTCGGCAGGACCTCGTCGTACCCCTCCGGGTCGGCGTCGCCGTCAATCTCGGCGGTCGCGTCCGCGAGCCCGTCGAGCGTCAGCCCGACGAGGCGGCGGCTCGGACGGCCCTGGTTCTCGACGCGGGAGACGACCTCCTGGCCGACGTAACACCCCTTCTCGAAGTCGAGGGCGTTGCGGAGGCCGAGGACGTTCGGCACCGTTCCCTCCAGCTCGTACTCGAAGAGCGGCGTGCCCGCCTCGGCGGAGAGCGCGTCCCACGTCCGGTAGCCGAACGGGGCCGCGTTGAGCCCGCGGTTGATCAGCGTGTCGAACACCTCCTCGGCGTGGTCGGCCGCGCAGACGACCTCGTATCCCTCCTCGCCGAGGGGCGCGTCGGTCGCGATCACGGTGACGCCGGCGTCGACCATCGAGCCGCGGACGAACGAGAGGGGCGTTTCCGGGGCGCCCGGCCCGCCGAGCACGGAGGCGATCTTCTCGGTCGACTTCGGGCCGTGGACGCCGAACACGCCGAACTCGTCGGAGGCGTCCTCGACCGTCACGTCCTGGATGAACACCTTGCTCGACCAGTCCTCGGCGACGTCGGCGATGCGCTCTGGCGGGAGGAAGACGAGCAGGCGCTCGTCGGCGTTGTACACGTACATGTCCGTCTCGATGCCGCCCTGCGGGTCGAGCAGGAGCGCGTACGCGCCCCGTCCGTCCTCGGCCGGAACGCGGTTGGAGACGGCGTTGTCGACGAACTCGACGCGGTCGTCGCCCGTGATCGCGAGGACGCCGTACCCCATCTCGATGACGCCGACGACGTTGCGGACCGCCTTCCCGACGCGCTCTGGCTTCCCGTAGTGGTCGACCACCCGACGGCCGCCGCGGTCGCGGTACGTCGCGCCGTGGGCGCCGTGCGTGCCGGAGACGAGAGTCATACCCCAAACGAGGCCGGGGAGCGGCAAAAGGTCGCTGGCTCGCGGCGGTGGCGCCACCGGGGCGTGGTCGCGGGAGGGTTCGACGCCGCCGCGGACGGTCGAGCTACAGCCCGAGCCGGTCGCGGATCGCGTCGACGAGTCCACCGGGCGGGTCGTCGTCCGGCGCGTCGGGGTCGGGGATCACGCGGTCGTGCGCGTAGACGCGGACGCGCTCCTCGCTCTCGACGGTGATGAGCGAGTCCTCCTTGAGCGACGACAGCGCCTCCTCGACGGCGTCGATGTCGGCGTCGACGGCCGCACGCAGCTCCAACACCGTCATCCCCTCGTCGCCGCGGTCGACGAGCGCGTCCAGCAGCGCGACCTCGACGTCGGGGCGGTCGCGGTATTCCGGCTTTGCGGCCATGGGCGTTCGTTGGACAGGACGGGGTTTACCTCTACCGGCGGGGTCACCTGACCAGCCGGGAACAGGAGCCGCAGAGGTTCTCCTCTTTCACGTCGACCTCGCGGACGGTCGGGGAGAAGGACATGACGCACTTGCTGTTGTCGCAGTGCTCCAGCCCGAGCGTGTGGCCGATCTCGTGGACCACCTCCTTGCGGACCCGGTCCGAGAACACGTCGACCGCGGGCTTCGTGGAGACGCCGCCGTCGGAGGAGGTGCGGAGCCGGTGGGTGGAGATCACGGAGCCGTTGCCGTTGAGGTACGCGAGCCCGAACACGTAGTTCCGGCGGCGGTAGTAGAGGTCCTGCGGGGTGATTCCGATGTTCTTCTCGCCGCCGCCGACGCGGCTGACGGTCTCGATCAGGTCCTCGGCGCGGTACTGGTCGCGACCCTCGTCGTAGGCGGTCTCGGGGATCGGCTGATCGTCGTGGACCGTGACGTCGCAGTCGTATACCGACCGGAGCGCGCCGGAGGCCTCCCGCTTCACGCGCGGGGTGACCTCCCCGACGGGGACGATGTCCACGAGCATGAAACGGCTTATGACCGCCCCAATCTTAAAGCCCGCGCCGTGGTCTCACCGCCCCGTCTGGCGCTCGTCGAGGAGTTCGCCCGCCGCGATCGGCTGCTGGAGGTCGGCGTCGGCGACCGTCCCGGCGTCGCGCGATCGCTCGCCGAACGCGGCCGCGACGTCGTCGCGATCGACGTCGCCGTCGGCGAGCGGACGCGGGCCGCCGCCGACGGGACGGAGGCGGCGACGGTCGACGGTTCGCTTCGCGTCGTCGAGGCCGACGTGCTCGCCCTCGCGGAGGCGGCGGGCGGCGAGACCGGAACCGAACCTGACGAGGTGACGGGCGGGTTCGACGCGGTGTACGCCTGTAACCTCCCGGCGGAACTCCAGCGCCCGACGCTCACGCTCGCCGAGCGCCTGGACGCCGCGTGCCTGTTCACCACCCTCGGCTTCGAGGAGCCGACCGTGCCGGTCCGGCGGCGGTCGCTCTCCGGAGCCACGCTCTACGTCGCCCGCGGCGGTCCGGCGGGGTCCGGATCCTCGGGCGTCGATCGCGGACGGTGACGGGCTTCCGGCCGAATCGACCGCGAACCCGAACGTTCTTTCCCTCACCTGCCGGCGTACGGGTATGGAGGTCGACGCAGTCGTTCTCGACATCGACGGCGTCCTCGTCGACGTCGGCGACTCGTACCGGCGGGCCGTAATCGAGTCCGTCGACAGGGTGTGCGGCAAGACGATCGACCGCGACACGGTCCAGGCGTTCAAGGACGCCGGCGGGTTCAACAACGACTGGGAGCTGACGGACGCGGCCGCGCTGTACGTGTTGGCCCGCCGCGAGGGGCTCGGGATGGACCCGGAGACGTTCACCGACCGGGTCGCCGAGGCCGGGGGCGGGCTCGCCGCGGCGAAGGCGGTCGTCGGCGACCTCCCCCGGGTCGCGCAGGCGCGCGTCCGCGACCAGTGGGACACCGAGCGCCTCCGCGAGACGTTCCAGGCGCTGTACCTCGGGGAGGAGCTGTACCGCGAGCTCGAGGGCGGGGAGCCGCCGCTGTCGGCGCCGGGGTACATCCACGACGAGCCGACGCTCGTCGAGCCGGCGACGATCGCGGACCTCACCGAGCGGTTCGACGTCGGCGTGTTGACGGGGCGGCCCGCTGCCGAGGCCGAGATCGCCTTGGAGCGCGTCGGCCTCGACGTCCCCGACGACCGCCGGTTCACGATGGACGACTGGGAGGAGGGGAAGCCGCACCCGCGGGCGCTTGTCGCCCTCGCGGAGCGGTTCGGCGCCGAGCGCGTCGCCTTCGCCGGCGACACCCTCGACGACGTGCGGACCGCGCGCAACGCCGACGACGAGGACGCGAGCCGCGTCTACTACGGGATCGCCGTGTTGACGGGCGGGCTGACCGGCGAGGAGGGGCGCCGGAAGTTCGCCGAGAACGGGGCCGACGCGGTCGTCGATGACGTGAACGAGCTGGTCGGGTTGCTGGAATAGAAGATGGGCCTTGCCGGATTCGAACCGGCGATCAACTCGTTATGAGCGAGTCGCTTTAACCGGACTAAGCTAAAGGCCCGTGTTCCGGCGTTAGCGGGACGAACCCTTTAGCGTACCGAATCCCCTCGATCGCGGGAAGCCGTACCGGTACGAACAGGGAGCTACGCAGAGCGAGAAACGATGAGGCGCCGAAGCCAGGACTCGAACCTGGGACCGCCTCGTTAACAGCGAGGCGCTCTACCAACTGAGCTACTTCGGCCCGATTCAAGATACTCGACTGGTTTTGATAGGGCTTTCGTTTCCGCCCGACTCGGCCGCGACGAACCACGTGGGCGCGTCGAGTCGCCGGCGGCCGTTTTTCCGACCGCCCCGCTGCCCCCGCGACCGACACGTTTTCGGTCGGACCGCGAGAGGGACGGACATGGACGATCCCGAGTCGGACGAGCCCGAGTCCGACGACCTCGACGCGGTCCTCTCGCGCGTCCGCGACCGTGTGGTTCCGGAGCCCGAGGAGCGCGACCGGCTCCGGGAGGTCGCCGGCGACCTCGTCGAGCGCGCCCGCGAGGCGATCGCCGACCTCCCCGTCGAGGCGGACGTGGTGCAGGTGGGGTCGACGGCCCGCGGGACGTGGGTCTCCGGCGACCGCGACATCGACCTGTTCGTCCGGTTCGACGCGGACCTCGACCGCGCCGAACTGGAGGAGTACGGGCTCGCGGTCGGTCACGCCGTCCTCCCCGACGGCCACGAGGAGTACGCCGAACACCCGTACGTGAAGGGGACCTACGAGGGGTTCGACGTCGACCTCGTCCCCTGTCACGACGTGGAGACCGCGGGCGAGCTCGTCTCCGCGGTCGACCGGACCCCCTTCCACGACGCGTACCTCTCGGCGCGGCTCGACGACGAGCTCGCCGACGACGTGGTGCTCGCGAAGGCGTTCCTGAAGGGGATCGGCGCCTACGGGAGCGATCTCCGCACCGAGGGGTTCTCGGGCTACCTGACGGAGCTGCTCGTGTTAGAGCTCGGCGGGTTCGTCCCCCTCGTCGAGTCCGCGCGGAGCTGGCACCCGCCGGTGGAGTTCGACCCGGAGGGTCACGCCGAGGAGACGTTCGACGATCCGCTCGTCGTCGTCGATCCCACGGACCCGACCCGGAACGTCGCGGCGGTGCTCTCGGCCGCGAACGCCGCGCGGTTCCAGCACTACGCCCGCGAGCTGCTCGCGGCGCCGCGCGAGACGCTGTTCGAGCCCGACGACCCGCAGGCGCTCGACGCCGCGGGCGTCCGGGCCCACCTCGATCGGCGGGAGACGACCCCGGTCGCCGTCGTCTTCGACGCTCCCGACCTGGTCGACGACCAGCTGTGGCCCCAGCTCCGGCGCTCCCTCGACGGGATCGTCCGCGGGCTGAACGCGCACGGGTTCGACGTGTTGCGCGCGCAGGCGATGGTCGACGACGACCGGGCCGAACGGGGCCCGACCGGGCCGGTCCGCGCCGCGCTGTACGCCGAGCTGGAGGTCGCCGAGCGGCCGGCGGTCGAGCGCCACGAGGGCCCGCCGGTCGCGGTGCGGAAACACGCCGCGAGCTTCTACGAGTCGTACGCCGACGACGTCGACCCGGAGACGTACGGCCCGTTCATCGACGGCGAGCGGTACGTCGTCGAGCGGGAGCGGGAGTTCACGACGGTTCGGGCCTACCTCGAGAGCGACGCCGCCGGCGACGTCGCGCTCGGGGCGCAGGTGGAGCGGGCGTTCGCCGAGCGCGACGTGCTGGTCGGCGACGCCGTCGCGACGCTGGCGCCGACGTTCGGGACGACGCTCCGCGAGTTCTACGAGCCGCACCCGTGACCGGGCCGCGGAACCGCCGCCGCTCCGCGGCCCTCACGCCGAGAGGCGGTCCGACGCGAGGTAGACGAGCGCGACGAGCGCGATCAGGATCGCCCCGATCGCCGAGGTGAACGCCGCGACGCGCGGGAAGACGAGCCAGAAGGCGACGTAAAACGAGAGGGCGAACACGAGGAGCCCGGCGATCACGACGCCGCGGGTCGGGTTCTGGACCGCGGCGACGAACACCCGCTGCGGCAGCGAGAGATCGCCGAACGAGGGCGCCTCGTCGCCGAACGCTCCGGACGCGGCCTCGGACGGCGCGGCCTCCGCGGAGGCGGCGGCCGCGTCCGGATCCGCGGGGTCCGGATCGCCGGTCGCGCGCTCCGCGTCGGCCCCCCCGTCGACCCGGCTCTCGGCGTCGTCTGTCACGCGAGCCGGTACGGCCCGGAGGTGCCTGTACCTGTCGCTCCCGGCCGTCGGACTGACGGCCGGAGCGACTCACGCGACCGCGCCGACGAGCGTCGACCCGGCGAGGAACGCGACCAACGCGGCCGCCAGGTTCGCGGCGGCGAACCCGACGGCGACATCTGTTTCGCCGTCGGTCGCGGCCGACACCGCCTCGACCGCGAACGACGAGAACGTGGTGAACGCGCCGCAGGCGCCCGTCGCGACGAACAGCGTCGCCGCCGAGCCGATTGGCGCGGCGAGGACGGCGCCGAGCGCGAGGCTGCCGAGCGCGTTGACGGTCACCACAGAGCGGCGTCCCGCGACCCGGAGCCCGACGACGTGCCTGGCGACCGCGCCAAACGCTCCGCCGACGCCGACGAGCGCGGTCGCGGGGAGCGGTCCGATCACGCTCGGCCCCCGACCAGGAGTCCGCCGAGCGCGGCCGCGAATCCGACCGCGTAGCTCGCGGCGACGTACGCGGCTCCGGAGAGCCCTCCGAGCGCCACGGCGTCGCCGACGAACGTGCTGTAGGTCGTGAACGACGAGAGCGCCCCGGTACCGACGAATAGCTGTGCGCGGGTCGTCGCCGCCCGAGAGACCAACAGCCCGAGCGCGAAGGACCCGACGGCGTTGGCAGCGAGCGTGCCGGCGCCGGTCGGGTCCTCGACAGCGACGGCGACGCCGTGTCTGGCGACGGCGCCGAGGAAGCCGCCGGCTGCGACGAGCAGGTACCCGAGCGGCGTCCGTTCCATGCGAACGCGTCGGTGGCGGTCACCTTGGACCTTCGGGCTCGGGCGCGTCCGGGGCGTCTGCAGCGGGCCCGTCGGAAGCACCCGCGTCGCTCGCTCGGGGGCTCCCGCCGCCGTGCGGCGTCCGCCGTTCGCGGACCCTGACGGTGTGACTCGTCTCGGTCGCGTCGTCGACGACGAGCGCCTCGCCGGTGCCGGTCGGGAGCCGCTCGGCGAGGCCGCCCGCGAGGTACGTCGCCTCGGCCTCCGTGAGCCGGGCCACGTCGCGCTCGGCGGTGAGCCGGTGACAGACCAGCAGGTCCGACTGGGAGACGGCGACGCTCGGCAGGGCGCCCGGGCGCTGCGTCGCGCAGACGAGCGAGACCCCCGGCGCGCGGCCGCGGGTCAGGAGCGTTCGGAGGGCGGGGTCGGCGACGCCGCCGAAGAAGGCGTGCGCCTCGTCGACGAGCAGCCACGGGAGCCGGTCGAGGTCGCCGCCGATCCGGGCGTCGTAGAGCCCGCGGGCGACCGCCCTGACGACGGCGGCCGCGGCGGCCTCGGGGACCCCGGCGAGGTCGAGCACGGTCGGAGTCCCGTCGGTCGCGAGGGCGGTGATCGGCGGCGCCTCGGCGTCGAACGCGCCCCACGACGCCGCGAGCCGAAGGTGGTTCGCGGCCGCGAGGCGCGCGCTCTCCGGCGCGTCGGCCTCGGCGACGCGGTCGCGCAGGTCGGCGACCGAGACCGTCCCCGCGCCCGCCGTCGCGTCGGCGACGGCCCGCCACACCACCCCGCCCGGGCCGCCCGTCGGGTCGAGGCCGAGCAGGTCCGGCCACGCGGACGCCGGGACCGCGTCCGGACGGATCGACGGCTCGACCGTGGGACCGCCCACGGCCCGGAGGCCCTCGAAGACGCCCATCGGATCGACGACGACCGGGGAGACGCCCGACGCGTCCGCGAGCCCCTCGGCGAGGACGCCGAGCGTGTACGACTTCCCGGTGCCGCGCTTGCCGAAGACGACGCCGGCGTGCGGCCGGTCCGCGTCGACGCCGACCGGGGCTCCGGCGGTACCGTCGCGGGCGAGAAAGGAGCCGAGACGGACGGTCGGGAGCGACGCGGCGCGGTCCCCGTCCGCCTCGCGTCCGAGCACGTGCATACCGGCGGTGGCCGCGGTATCGCCCAAAAGGGTCGGGGAGGCGAGACGGGCGAGCTCGTCGACGACGGCGCTACCGAGCCGACCGCTTATGAGCGATGCCGCGGCCAGGGGCCGTATGTCGGACTCGAAACGCGACGGACGCACCGCGAACCGCCGATCGTTCCGCGCGGACAGCCGCGCGATCGAGGGGTTACCGGTCAGACTGGTGATCGCCCTCGTCGTCGGCGTCGCCAGCCTCAGCGTGATGATGGGGATGATCGGGGACATCGAGGGGCTCGCCGCGACCGAGGTGGACGCGCAGCCGCAGCCGGAGGTGACGACGCCCGGCGAGCAGTCCATCGACGTCTCCGTCATCGACCCCGACGGCGGGCGGGTCGCCGACGCGACGGTCCTCGTCCGCAGCGGGTCGGCGCAGATCGACGGGGTCGCGACGGCGGAGACGAACGAGGAGGGGGTCGCGACCGTCGACGTCGCGCCGGAGCTGGGACCGAACCAGCCTGACGGGACGCTCACGGTCGACGTCAAGCCGCCGGCAGAGGGCGACTACGTCGACGAGCGGGAGAACACGGCGGTGCTCGTCGTCGAGGAGTGACGGAGGGGACGCGTCGGGGCGCTTCGTTCCCTCACAGGCGGTCGTCCCAGTCGATCCACTCCTGCTCCCACCCGTGTCGCGCGAAGTGGCCCTGTTCGGCCCGCTCGGCGTCCTCGCGGCGCGTGCGGTTCCGCTCCACGCCGCGCTGCTCCCCGTCGACGAGCATCGGCCGGAGGCGGGCCGGACCGGCGGTCTCGACGGTGCGGAACCCGGGCGGGGCGTCGTCGTCCGCTCCCGCGGTTCCGTCCGGCCTCGGCTCGATCGCCGCGACCGTCTGCACCGCGTTCCCCCGCGGGTAGACGATCCGCCCGCCGTCGGCGAGCTGCTCCCTGAGCGCGCGGGGCGGTTCGAGGACCGCGGCCTCCAGGAGGATCCGGTCGTACGGCGCGTACTCCGGCAGCCCGTTGGCGCCGTCTCGCCGGTCGACGAGGACGGCGTCGTGGCCCGCCGCGGAGAGGTTCGACCGCGCGATCGACACCGCCTCGCGGTCGATGTCGACCGCGTGGACGTGTCTCGCGCCCGCGATCTCGGCGAGCAGCGCGACCGAGTAGCCGACGCCGGCGCCGACCACGAGGACGTCGTCGCCCTCCGCGGCGTCCAGCGCGGTGATCAGTCGCACCACCGTCGCCGGCGCGAGGACGCGCGTCCCGGCCTCGTCGCTCGCGGCGTTCGCGTACGGGGAGTCGTCGACGAACGCCTCTCGCGGGACCCGCTTGAGGGCCGTCAGCACGGCGGCGCCGAGCGGCTCGCCGAGCTCGTGTTCGAGCCCCTCGATCATGTCCGCCCGCAGCGACGCCTCGTCCATGGTCGGGCTCGGTGCTCGGTCGCCTAAAACCGCTCGTTCGGCGCGGCGGCGGGACGGTTCGGGTCGGGCGAGGCCCGTCACCGCATCGGCACGAACCGGACGCCGCCGTGGTCCTCCCGCTCGACGCCGTCTTCGCGGACCGTCAGGCGCACGAGCCGCTGACCGCCGCCGAGGAGCCCCCCGTCCTCGACCGGCGCGACGACCCGACCGCCGGTCCGGACCTGGTCGACTATCGGGTCGGGGACGCCGCCGGACGGGGCGCACGTCAGGGAGGCCGCGTCGAACGGCGCCTCGTCGCGGAACGCCTCGCGGCCGTCGCCGGCCCGGACGGTCACGTCGTAGCCGAGCCGGTCGAGCCGCTCGCGGGCGTCGGCGGCGAGCTCGGGGACGTACTCGGCGCTGTAGACGTTGCCCCCGCCGACGAGCTCGGCGAGGACGGCGGCGTGGTAGCCGCAGCCGGTGCCGACTTCGAGGACGCGGTCGCCGCGGTCCGGATCGAGGAGGTCCGTCATCACCGCGACCATGTGCGGCGCGCTGATCGTCTGGTCGCGGCCGATCGGGAGCGGCCGGTCGGCGTAGGCGCGCGAGCGGTGGCTCTCGGGGACGAACTCGTGTCTGGGGACGGCCTCGATCGCCGACAGCGTGCGCTCGCTCACGTCGAGGCGCTCCCGGAGCGCGTCGACGAGCTCCCGGCGAGCGGCCGCGCGGTCGGGGGGCTCACCGCGCTCCGGACCGTCTCGTGAACTCGGTCCGTTCGCGTCGTCCATGCGATACGGTAGCACGGCTACCGTGGAGAAACTGTCGGCGGTGCCGGCTCGTCGTCAGGGGGCCGGTGGCGTCAGCTCACGTCGATGCTGTGGCCCTCGCCGCTCTCCGACCGCTTCGGGAGCGTGACGGTGAGGACTCCGTTCTCGTAGGAGGCGGTCGCGCCGTCGCGCTCGACGGGCTCAGCGATCGGGACCCGTCGCGAGACGGACCGCGACCGGCGCTCGCGGCGGCGGTACCGGACTCCCTCCGCGTCCGCGTCGCCCGCTCCGTCCGCGACGTCGCGCTCCTCCTCGCGGGTGGCCGCGATCGACAGCGACTCCTCGCGCAGTTCGACGTCGATGTCCTCGTCGTCGAACCCCGGGAGGTCGGCGAGCACCGTGATCGACTCGTCGTCCTCGATCACGTCGACGGCGACGTCGCGGGCGCCGGGGAGTCGGGGACCCCCCGGCGCGTCGAGCGTCCCGCCGAGCTCCTCGAACTCGCGGCCCATCCGTTCGAGCAGTTCCTCGATCTCGCCGAAGGGATCGCGTCGCGTCATACAGGTCAGGATTCGTGACGGAGCGACTTGAACGTACGGGCGCGAGGGTCGAACGGGTCGGCGAGAGCGCCGTCGCCGGGCCTCAGAGGAACGGCCGCCAGTAGTACGGGCTGACGAACCCCTCGATGAACGCGGCGACGGCGATGAGTACGCCGACGCCGACCAGCACCCAGAACGCGGTCTCCAGGGCGTCGGCGAACTCGGCGCGGGAGCGCCGCCCGCGGAGCGTCCGCCACGAGACGATCCCGAGGCGGACCCCGAGCGCGCCGGAGACGAACAGCGCCGGGATTTCGAGGATCCCGTGAGGGACGACGAACGCCGCGAGCGCGGCGAGGTTCTCCTCTAACGCGGCCGTGGCGCCAAGCGCGAGGCCGTTGAACGCGATCGACGACAGCGCCGGTACCACGAGGGCGACGCCCGCCAGCGACGTCGCGATCGCGACCGTCCAGTTGTTGCCGAAGAAGTTGAGCGCCGCCACGGGCGGGACGTGACCGACGAGCCGGCCCTCGATCGAGGTCGTGAGCGCGCCGACGAACGGGTCGACCGCGAGCCAGCCGAGTGCGCCGAACCCGACGCCGACGGCGACGGCGAGGACGTGCAGGCCGGGGCTCCCGCGCACGAACGCGGTCATCTCGCGCCAGCCGCGGCGGACGCCGCCGGACAGCTGCGCGCGGAGGCTCGCCTCGGGGGGGTCGTGCGGGTCGACCGCGCCGCGGTAGTCGCCGTAGAGGACGGTCTTGAGCAGGTCGAGCGCGGGCGCCGCGGCGACCGCGCTGACGAGCGCGACGATCGCGCCGCCGCCGAGGAACGCCAGCGCGGAGGCGGCCGACGAGATCGCGACGAGGACGCCGACGGCGACGACGAGGTACGCGGCGGCGTCGGCCGGGTTCGATCGGACGAACCCGCCGGCGCCCTCCACGGCGCCGACCGCGCCCGCGTCGTCGACGACGACGGCCGCCGGGGCGAACGCGAAGACGGCCCGCACGAGCAGGAGGGCGACGAAGCCGACGAGGAGGGCGACGAGCGCGGCCGCGGCGCCGAGGAACGGGTCGACGGCGAACGCGGCGCCGACCGCGATCCCGCCGAGGAGGAGGACGCCGAGCCAGCAGAGCAGCTCGGCGACGTAGATCCCGAGGAACGTGAGCCAGCGGTCCCGGACGCCGGCGATCCCGGCGGTGAGCCCGCGGGCGCTCCGAAGCCGGGCGACGACGGCGGACATCTGGCCGGCCGACACCGCGGCGTACGTCAGGACCGCGATCGCCGCGGTCGCGAGCGTTCCGGCCAGGACGAGGGCGAGCGCGGTCGGCGACGCGAGCGGTTCGAGCGCCGGGGCGAGCGACTCGCCCCACGCCTGCAGCGCCTCGGGGTCCTGCGTGTCGGGCGGCGTCAGGTCCAGCCTCGCGAGCGACTCGCGGGCGGCCGCGAGCCGACCGGTGAGTTCGAGGTGGAGGTAGACGCCGGCGAGCGCGGTGAACAGGCCGATCCGAGCGATGACGGGGACCGCCGTTCCGAGGAGGTAGAACGGGATCAGGTCAGCGGGGCGCCGCCGGAGGGTGGAGGCCGCGGCGGTGACGGCGGATGACAGATCCATGCGGAGCGGTTCGGTCGTTCGACACTTAATGGGTCCGTGTGTCGCGAGTCGGGTCGGCTCGCGCCCGACCACCGCGTCGCGGCTCAGTCCGTCGCCGGCTCCTCCGCCTCGTCGACCTCGGGGTCGACCCCGCTGCCGCGCTCCGCCATGAGGTCCGCGGCGCGCCCGGCCCAGCCGGAGTACCGGAAGCCCGCGGCGACGACGAGGGCCATCCAGGCGTACGCGAGCGAGACGCCGACGTACGCGCCCGTCGGACCGAGACCGACCGTCCGCCCGAGCAGCCACGACGCGCCGAGGAACAGCCCGAACATCCCCGACACCCGCGCGACGAGCGGGATCCGCGTCTCGCTCGCGCCCTGCAGCGCGCCGGAGAGCGCGGAGAAGCAGGCGAGCGCGGTCCCGGCGACCCCGTAGACGCGGGCGAAGTCGACCGCGTAGCGGACCGTCGCCGCGTCGTCGGTGAACAGCGGGACGAGCCGCGGCGCGGCGACGACGAGGCCGCCGCCGATCGCCCCGACCGTGAGCGCGCCGAGCCCGGCGACCGCCCACCCGTTGAACCGCGCCTCGTCCGGGTCGCCGGCGCCGAGCGCCTGCCCGACGAGCACCGAGGCCGCCACGTTGTACCCGCGCGAGAGCGGTCCGGTCACCTGCTGGTACGCCCGCCGCCCGATCTGGAAGCCGGCGTTGACCGCCTCGCCGAAGCCGAGGAGGAGGGCGTTGAACGGGAACTCCGCGAGCTCCGAGCCGAACCCCTCCGCCACCCGCGGCGCGCTCACGCGGAGGAGCTGGCCGGCGATCGTGAGGTCGCGGGGGCGCGCGAAGCTCGCGTCGGTCCGGGGGCCCCGGATCGCGAGACAGAGGAGGCCGGCGGTGAGCACGTTCGCGCCCGCGGTCGCCAGCCCGACGCCGACGACTTCGAGCCGCGGGAGGCCGAACAGCCCCAGCCCGAGCGCGACGGAGCCGACGATGTTGAGCGAGTTGGCCGCAATGTTAACGTACATCGGCGTTCGGGTGTCGCCGGTCCCCTGCAGCGCGCGGGCGCCGACCAGGGCGACGTGACGCGCGGGCGCGGTCGCGAACACGATCGCGAGGTACGTCGAGCCGAGGGCGACGACCTCGGGCGCGGTCCGCTCCCCGACCAGCCGGCCGAAGGCGTCGATCGCGAGCTCGCCGAAGGCGAGGCCGAACAGCACGAACGGGACCCCGGCGAGCGCGCCGATCAGGATCGCCTGCGTCACGGCCTCGTCGCGGTTCTCGGCGGCGCCTGCGCCCGTGTCCTGCGAGGAGAGCGCGATCGCGCCGCCGCCGAGGCCGAGCCCGATCCGGAGCGGGAACCGGGCGTAGAGGTCGGCGAGCCCGACGGCGACGACCGCGGACGGCGAGAACAGCGCGGTGACGAGCACGTCGGTCGTCCGCATCGCGGTGCGGAACGTCTGCTCGGCCATGACGGGCCACGCGAGCGCGAAGACGCGCCGCCAGACATCGCGCAGCCGCGGGAGATCCATGCGTCACGCCGGAGGGTCGTGCGCCGCTTTTAGGTGTCGGAGCCGGTCGAGACCGCCGGAGCCGCCGTCGGCGTCGACGGCCGATCGGCGGTCCCGGTCGACTCCGCGCGCGGGAGCGTCACCTCGAACAGGGCGCCGCCGAGGTCGGAGTCCGCGACCGCGATCTCCCCGCCGTAGGCGTCGACGAGCGCGTCGACGATCTGGAGCCCGCCCGTGTCGTCTCCGGCGTCGAAGAGCGCGTCGCGTCGCTCCGGCGGGATCCCGGGACCGTCGTCGGCGACGGAGAGGGTGACCGTCTCGGGGCCGGCGCGGACGGCG
Organism: Halorubrum rutilum; assembly: GCF_042665015.1. GTDB lineage: Archaea > Halobacteriota > Halobacteria > Halobacteriales > Haloferacaceae > Halorubrum > Halorubrum rutilum. The sequence goes on from NZ_JBHTBL010000008.1 coordinate 198,345, forward strand.
ACGCGGACCAGCGCGTTCGGACCGGCGTGCTCGACGGCGTTCTCGACGAGGTTGTCGACGACGGACCGGAGGCCGTCGGTGGCCGCGACCGGCGCCGGCTCGTCGAGGTCGACCTCGACGGTGACGCCCTGGGCCCGGTCGACGTCGTCGACGACCGACCGGGCCGTGCTCGCGAGGTCCATCGGCCGGAGCGTCGCGTCGCCGAGGAGCGCGTCCGCGATCCCGCTCGTGGCCTCGATCAGGTCGAGCCCCTCCTGCGCCTTGCGGGAGATGACGGTTCGGGGGTCGGCGTCGCCGGCGTCGTCCCCGAGGTCCGCGTATCCCCGGATCGTCGCGAAGTCGTTCCGGAGGTCGTGACGCAGCAGGTGGTTGACGAACGACACCGCCCGCGTCGCCTCGCGGGCGCGGCGCGCCTCCGACGCCTGCCGCACCGCGTAGTACCCGGCGACGATGCCCGCGAGGGCGCCGGCGCCCGCGGAGACCAGGAGCGGGAACGCCGGCTCGACGAGCGGCCGTCCCTCGAAGGCGCGGACGAGCAGCGTCGCGCCGATCGCGCCGAGGGCCGTGAGCGCGCCCGCGACCGTCCACCGCGCGACCCGCCGCTCCCCGCACCGCGGGAGTCCGGCCCGGGAGAGCCGTCGGCCGGCGTAGACTACGGCGAGCGCGAGCCCGCCGTCGAGCGCCAGGGCGAGTATCGGACCGGTCGAATCCCGAACGGCGCCGAGCTCGCTCCAGTGGTGGACGACCGCCGCGAGGAGGATCGCGGCCCCGAGCGCGGAGACGACCAGGTGGCCGCGGGGGCGATACATGCGCTCACCCAGGCGGGCGGCGATCAAAACCTTTGGGCCGAACGGCGGCGCACGCCCGAAGCTTCAAGCGTGCGAACGACCCACACGACCCATGGACGTGTTCGCGTACGGGACGCTGACCGAGCCCGACCGCGTCGCCGCGGTGCTCGACTCGTACGTCTACGTCGGCCCGGCGACCCTGACGGGGCTCCGCCCCGTGGAGGGGCGGTACCCGACGCTCGTACCGGGAGGCGAGACGGCCGGTCGGCTCCTCCGGACCGACGAGACGGCCGCGCTCGACGAGTACGAGGGCGTCGAGGACGGGCTGTACCATCGGGTGAGCGTCCCGCTCGACGCGCCGGACGGGCACCCGGACCGGGCCGCCGTCTACGTGGGCGACCCCGAGCGCCTCGACGCGGACGCCTCGTGGCCGGACGCGACGCGGTCGGACGCGGCGCAATCGGACGCGGCGCGGTCGGACGCGATGCGATCGGACGCGGGATCCGCGGACGACCCCGCGGACCTCGATCGGGGGTTCGCCGAGCGCGTCGCGGCGTACCTCGAACGGGCCGACGTGCGGGTGCGGCTGACCCCCGAAAACCCCGTCTGACGGAGGAATGACGGCGCCGCTGTCGTGCGGTTTCACTTTCGCTCCGCTAGCCCCACCTTTTTGTATTCAGCCCGCTTGGTTTCAGGTGCACGTCACACGCGTGCATTCCCCCCTTCACGGACGGCGAGCCGGTCGCTCGCCCGTCGGCTTCCGCCCGATCCGGAGCGTGTCGTCCGTCGTTCGGTCGGAATCGGGAGCGACGCGGCGGACCGGAACCGATTAGCGGGCGGCGCGGCGACGGGGAGGCATGCTGTCCCTCTCCGACGTTCACGCGGCGCGCGAGCGCGTCGACGGCGTGGCGCGTCACACGCCCTTAGAGCGGTCGCGGACCTTCTCCGAGATGAGCGGCGCGGACGTCCGGCTCAAGCTGGAGAACTTCCAGCGGACCGGGGCGTTCAAGATCCGCGGCGCGATGAACCGGATCGCGACGCTCTCCGACGCGGAGCGCGAGGCCGGGGTCGTCACCGCGAGCGCGGGGAACCACGCGCAGGGCGTCGCCCTCGCGGCCCAGCGCGCGGGCGTCGACGCCACCGTCGTGATGCCGAAGTTCGCGCCCGTCTCGAAGGTGAAGGCCACCCGCGGGTACGGCGCGAGCGTCCGCCTGGAGGGCGTCGACTACGACGAGGCGCAGGCGTACGCCCACGAGCTGGAGCGCGAGGAGGGCCGCACCTACGTCCACGCCTTCGACGACCCGGTCGTGATGGCCGGGCAGGGGACGCTCGGCCTGGAGATCGTCGACGACTGCCCCGAGCTCGACACGGTCGTCGTCCCGATCGGCGGCGGCGGGCTCATCTCGGGGGTCGCCGTCGCGGTCAAAGAGCAGCTCCCCGACGCGCGCGTCGTCGGCGTGCAGGCCGACGGGGCGGCGTCGGCCGCGAAGTCGCTCGAAGCCGGCGAAGTCACGGAGATCGACAGCGTCGACACGATCGCCGACGGGATCGCCACGCGCGCGGTCGGCGAGGCGACCCTCGAAGTCATGACCGAGTACGTCGACGAGGTCGTCACCGTCGACGACCGCGAGATCGCCTTAGCCCTCACGCTGCTCCTCGAACGCGCCAAGACGCTCGTGGAGGGCGCGGGGGCGGTCGCGCTCGCCGCCGTCCTCTCCGAGGCGTTCGAGTACGACGACGGCGAGACGGTCGTCGCCGCGCTCTGCGGCGGGAACATCGACCTCAACCGCCTCGGCACCGTGATCCGGCGCGGGCTGGTCCAGATGGGTCGATACCTCAAGATCACGGTCAGCCTGAAGGACCGGCCTGGCGAGCTGGAGCGCGTCTCCAGCATCGTCGCGCGCACCGGCGCGAACGTGTACGCGGTCCACCACGACCGCACCTCGCGCGACGTGGCCGTCAACGCCGCCGAGCTCGAACTCGAATTAGAGACCGACGACGCCGAACACGCCGCCGACATCGTCGACGCGCTCGAAGCCGACGGATACGAGGTCGAGGTCCTGTCCT
>NZ_JBHTBL010000008.1:201274-335514 GCF_042665015.1 Halorubrum rutilum
CGCGAGGGACGCGGTGAGTGAGGGGCGACCGCAGGGAGTCCCGAACGAACCGCGAGGCTGGGGAGGCGTGAGGTGCGGTCGCCGTGCTGGGCGGGGCGGGACTCAAAGGGGCAGGGGCGAGGACGAAGCACGGCGCAGTAAGCACCGCAGCGAGGGAGCGAACGAAGTGAGCGACCAAGCGAGGAGCACAGCAAGCCGCGCGAGTTCTCGCGCCTGGGGCTTTGCCGGTGTTCACGGGAGTAATGTCGGTGACGTATCGCCGAACGGCCGGTACTGTGGAGGTAGTCGCCGTCGAGTCAGTATTCGCGTGTCGTCGAGCAGCCGGGGGCGTGTCGGTGTTCGCCGCGACCGCGACTCACTCCGACGAGTTCGTCGAATCGGTCGCGGATTCCGAGGCCGAAACGCTTCCGCTCACGCTCGTCGATCCGCCGAGGAGGGAGGAGTCCGAGTCGCCGCGCAGCGTCGTGACCGTCTCGCCGTCCTGTTTCACGATCAGGGTCCAGGGATCGTCGCCCGCGGGAATCCGCATCGTGCCGTTGTAGCGGACGACGCCCGAACACGACCGGGACGCGTTCCCGGCCTCCTCGATCGGCACGTCGAGGACGTAGGCGGACTCGTTCAGCCGTTCGAACGTCGGATCCCCGACGGCGTACGAGGAACTCGGCAGGGAGACGTTTCGAGCGTACGTTATCTCCGTGTTCTCGGGCCCGGCGGACACCGCGGTCGAACTGTTGGCCGCGAACTCGTCGGGGCAGCGGACCTCGTCGGAATCGAAGTGAAGCAGCGCCGGCTGATCGCTCGCTCCGCCGAAGAGGCTGCCGGGCCCTCCCGACACGGGGCCGGCGAGGGCGACGGCGCTACCGGCCACGAACAACGCGAGCGCGACGACGACGACGGCCAGACTACGTCTGCTCATCACGTTTCGGACGACGGGGGAGACGCGGATAGTACCGCGTATAACTCAAAGAGGGGTTTGCGTCACCGATCGCCTCACGGGCGCAGACGGAACCGCCGGGGCGGTGAACCGAACGCGCCGGAACCGACGAACCGCCTCTCAGTCGTCCGCGGTCGCGGCGTCGACCTCGCCCTCGTACAGCTCGCCGGCGCGCTCGCGCTCGGAGAGGTAGTCGTCGGCGTCGAGCGCGGCCTGCACGCCCATCCCGCTGGCGGTGGCCGCCTGCTGGTAGTGGAAGTCGACCACGTCGCCCGCGCCGAAGAGCCCCTCGACGCCGGTCCGGGTCTGCCCGCCGCCGCGGCCGCCCTCGGTGATCAGGTAGCCGTCGTCGTCGGTCTCGATCCCCGTCCCCTCTAGGAAATCGGTGTTCGGCGTGTGGCCGATGGCGAAGAAGACGGCGCCGACGTCGAAGTCGTACTCGTCGACCTCGTCGGCGGTCGCGGGGTCGTCGAGCTTCTCCTTCGGGTGGCCCTCGGGGTGCTCCACGAGCGTCACGTGGTCAACGCCGTCCTCCGGCGTGCCGTGGATCTCGGTGAGCTCGGTGTTGAGGAGGAGCTCGATCTCGCCGTCGTCGACCTTGTCCATCACGCGCTCGATCCAGACGTCCTCCGCGCGGAACTCCTCGCGGCGGTGGGCGATATAGACGGTGTCCGCGAACTTCGTCAGGAAGTTCGCCTCCTCCATGGCCGCGTCGCCGCCGCCGACGACGAGCATGTCCTCACCGCGGAAGAACGCGCCGTCGCAGGTCGCGCACGTCGAGAGCCCGTACCCCATCAGCTCGTTCTCGCCGGGGACGCCGAGGGTCCGGGCGCTCGCGCCGGAGGCGGCGATCACGGCGTCGGCGGTGTAGACGTCGCCGTTGGTGAGCTCGACGCGGAAGTGGCCCACCGGCTCCTTCGAGACGTCCTCGATGACCCCGTTGCGGGCCTCGGCGCCGAACTTCTCGGCCTGCGCTTTCATGTCGTTGATCAGCTGCGGGCCGGAGATCCCCTCGGGGAAGCCGGGGTAGTTCTCCACGTCGGTGGTCAGCGTGAGCTGGCCGCCCGGCTCGTCGCCCTCGATGAGCAGGGGGTCGTTGTTCGACCGCGCGGCGTAGATCGCGGCGGAGAGCCCCGCGATACCGGTGCCGGCGATGATCAGTCGGCGGTGGTCGACGACGTCGTCGGTCATGTGAGACCGTTCGCCGCCGCGAAGTATGTAGGTTGCGCCATCGGGCGCGGTTGCCGAACGCGAGCCGACGGGCGCGTGACGCGGCCGCGGGGACCCGAGCCGGCGCGTCCCCGCCCCCGCCCTCAGTCGGTCGGGAACTCCGACGCCGCGCCGGTCGGCTGCGTCGGCGCGTCGTCGAGCGCCTCGAAGAAGCGCCCGGAGACGAACGTCTCGACGACCTCCGGCAGCGACTCCGACTCCGACACCTCCTCCAAGATGCCGAGCGGGACCTGCGCGCCGGCCATCGTGGCGTGGCCGCCGGCGGAGCCGACCGGGTCGAGCGCGTCGCGGAGGAGCTCGCCCACGTCGAGGTCCGTGCCGCGCGACCGCGCGGAGCCGTAGATCACCCCGTCCATGTAGCCGTAGACGAACGTGACCGCGACCCCGTCGAGGTCGAGGAGGCGCTCCGCCGCCTGCGCGAGCGTGTCGCGGTCGCTGATCTCGCCGACGCAGGAGGCGACCGTCGACCCCCGCACGTCGCGCCCCTCGATGGCGTTTGCGAGCACCCGGAGCGTCTCCTGGCTCACGCTCGGGCTCTCGACGCGTTCGAGCGTGGACTCGTCGGCGAGCGGCGACAGCGACGCCGCCGCCTCGAAGTCCGGGATCGACGTCGACCGCGTGAAGTCCTTCGTGTCGATCCGGATCCCGTACAGCAGGGCCGTGGCGAGGGGCCGGTCCGGCTCGACGCCGAGTCGAGAGAGGTACTCCTCGATCAGCGTGCTCGTCGCGCCGACGTCCGGCCGGATGTCGACGAACGACCCCGCGACCGGCCCGCGCGGCGGGTGGTGGTCGACCACGACGTCGACCGGGTGTCCCTCGGGGAGGCTGTCGTTGATCCCCGCCCGCGAGTGGTCGACGAGGGCGACGCCGTCGTAGTCGTCGAGGTCGATCCCGTCGAACGTCGACAGCGAGAGGTCGAGGAGGTTCACCATCGCGCGGTTCTCCTGGTGGGCGATCTCGCCGCCGTAACAGGGGTCGGCGGGGACGCCGACGACGTCCGCGACCCGCGCCAGCCCGATCGCGCTCGCGATGGCGTCCGGGTCGGGGTTGTCGTGGGCGACGACGAGGAGGGGGCCGGAGAGCTCGCGGAGCGTCGCGAGCAGCCGGACCGGGAGCTCGTCGGTCCCCCCCTCGTCGCCGTCGGCGCCGATCGCCTCGCAGACGCGGGTGACGAGCGCCTCGACCGGGTCGACGACGCGGTCGGCGGCCGCCTCCAGCGCCGACCGCTCGGCCGCGGTCGGACTCGTCCCGACGTGCGCCACGATCATCGCGTCGGGGTAGCGCTCCCGCGCGGCCTCCGCGGCGGCGACGTTGCGCGCGGGGTCGTCGCTCGCGACCAGCACGACCGCGGCGCGGTCGGGGTACGCCGACGGGTCGGTGGGGTCGGCCTCGACGGTGGCGACGTTGCGGTCGCGGAGCGTCGACGCCCACCCGGTGTCGTCGGTGATCGCGATCAGCTCGCCGCGCTCTCCGCGGCTGCGCTCGACGAGCGTGTTCCCGACCGCGCTACAGCCGAGCAGCAGACGCCGGGCCATACGGGCGCGACGCGACCCGAGAGGAAAACGCTGCCGTCATTCGTCGGGGACGTCGTCGCCCTCCGGAGGGCCGCCGTCGAGAGCGTCGCCCTCCGGAGGCCCGCCGTCGGGAGCGTCGCCCTCCCGCAGCGCCCCGTTCACCGCGGCGGCCACGTCGACCGCGGCGCGGTTCTCCGCCACGTCGTGGACGCGCACGAGGTCGGCGCCGCGGTCGGCGGCGAGCGCGGTGGCGGCGACGGTGGCGTGCTCGCGGTCGTCCGGGTCGCGACCGACGGCGCCGAACATCGACTTGTGCGAGTGCCCGATCAGCACCGGGCAGTCGAGCGCGGCGAACTCCCCGACGCGGTCGACCAGCTCGAACGCCTCGGCCGCCGACTTCCCGAAGCCGAGCCCGGGGTCGACGATCACCTTGTCCCGGTCGATCCCGGCCGTGTCGGCGAGCGCCAGCCGCTCGCGGAGCGACGCGATCACGTCGCCGACCGCGTCGTCGTACTCGGGGTCGTTCGTCGGGTCGACCGGCGCGTCGAGGCTGTGCATCACGACGACGGGGCAGTCCGCCTCGGCGACGACCTCGCGCATCGCCGGGTCCTCCAGCCCGGTCACGTCGTTGATGACGTCGGCGCCGGCCTCCAGCGCCGCCGCCGCGACCTCGGCCTTCCGCGTGTCGACCGAGACCAGCACGTCGCCGTCGGCGACCGCCGGCACCGACCGCACCGCCTCGACCGTCGGGACGACGCGGTCGATCTCCTCGTCGACGGGGACCGGCTCCGCGCCCGGCCGGGTCGACTCGCCGCCGACGTCGACGACGTCGACCCCGGCCTCGACCATGCGCTCGGCGCCGGCGACCGCGTCTTCGAGGGCCTCGTGGCGCCCGCCGTCGTGGAAGGAGTCCGGCGTGACGTTGAGCACGCCCATCACCGCGGTGCCGTCGGACCAGGGGTAGTCGGGGGCGGCGTCCGACCCCTCCTCGGCGTCCGATCGGTCCCCGTCGAGCCCGAGTCGCCCCGCGAGGTCGGTCGCGACGCCCGCGAGCCCCTCGCCCTCCCGGTCGCGCAGGCGGTCGAGCAGCCCGCGGTACTCCGCGACGGTCGCGCCGAGCGTGACCGGGACCTGCTCGCCGCCGGGGACGCGGCCCTCGCCGGCGCCGAGCCCGCCGATCGCGGCGTCGCCGCCGACCTCGCGGACCGCGGCCGCGAGGCGCTCGGCGTGGTCGCCGCGCAGCCGGAGCGTGAGGACGCGGTGGTCGAGCCCGTCGGCGCGGGCCGCGGCCGCGTCGGGCGGGACTCCGGCCGCGTCGAGCGCGCGGCGGGCGTCGGTGTTCCGACTCCCTCCGCCGCGGTCGCCCTCGCCCCGTCCGCCCGCCCCGCCGACCGACCGCGGCGTCACGGTCCGGAGCCGGGCGGCGCGCGCCTCGGCGACCGCGAACAGCGAGCCGACGAGCAGCACGCAGTCGTCCGGGTCGGCGCGGGCGACCGCGCGGTCCAGCGCGGCGGCCACGTCGCCGCCGACGGTCACCTCGTCGACGCCGGCGCCGCGGAGCGCGGCCGCGAGCACCTCGGGGTCCTCCGCGCGGTCGAGCGCCGGCCGGCAGGTGACCGCCGAAGCGGCGTCGGGGAGCGCGCTCGCGGCGCCCGCGTGGTCCTTGTCGTGCATCGCCGCGTACACGAGGTGGAGGTCGTCGTAGTCGTACTCGTCGAGCGTCCCGGCGAGCGTCCGGCAGGCGGCCGGGTTGTGCGCGCCGTCGAGCACGGTCAGCGGCGCCGTCTCGACCACCTCGAACCGGCCGGGCCACGTCGCCCGCGCGAGCCCGTCGCGGACGGCCGACTCCGGGATGGGGTCCGAGGCGCCGTCTTCCGCGTCCGCCACCGCGGCCGCGGTCCGTCGGGCCAGCGCGACGGCGACCCCCGCGTTCGTCGCCTGGTGGTCGCCGACGAGCGGGATCCGGTAGGTCCCCGCGACCTCGCCCGCGAGCGTCGCCTCGGCGTCGGTGGGGCTCACGCGCCCGTCGTAGGCGACGGAGAGGGTCGGATCCGGGTCGGGACCGTCGCCGCCGTCGGCGTCCGTGCCGTCGACGTCCGTGCCGTCGGCGTCCCGGTCCGAGCCCGCCCCCACCACCGTCGCGACCGGCGCGCCCGCCTCGCCGGCGACCTCGCGGACGACGCCGAGCGCCTCGCCCTCGCAGGCCGTCACGAGGGGGGCGCCCGGCTCGGCGATCCGGGCCTTCGTGCGGGCGATCTCGGCGATCGTGTCGCCGAGGACGTCGGTGTGTTCGAGCGAGACGTTCGTCACGGCGGTCGCGACCGGGTCGACCGCGCTGGTCGCGTCGTACTCGCCGCCGAGCCCGACCTCCAGTACCGCGACGTCGACGTCGCGGCGCGCGAAGTCGCGGATCGCCATCGCCGTGACGACCTCGAAGAAGGTGAGCGGCTCGCCGGCGGCGGCGCGCTCGACGAGCCACGGCTTCGCCTCGGCCACGAAGTCGGCGACCGCGTCCTCGGTGATCGGGAGCCCGTCGACGCGGACGCGCTCGGCGAGCGCGGAGAGGTGCGGCGAGGTGTAGAGGCCGACCGAGAGCCCGGCCTCGCGCAGGATCGACTCGGTCATGCGCGCCGCGCTCCCCTTCCCGTTCGAGCCGGCCACCTGCACGAACGGCACGTCGTCCTCGGGGTTGCCGAGCCGGTCGAGCAGCGCCGCGATCCGCTCGGTCCCGGGCTTGACCGAGAAGCGGCGGAGGTCGAAGAGGAACGCCGCCGCCTCGTGGTAGTCCATGTCCCTGGGTCGGCGCCGCGTCGCTTAGGCGTAACGGACCCGAGCGAGCTGGGACGGCACCGCCGACGCGAGGACCGGCGGTCGCCGACCGTCCGCGGGGAGCCGGCCGCGAAGAGCAACCCTTACGCGCGCGGCACCCCGACTCGGTCGCATGAACGAGACAGCGGCCGCGTCGGCCGCCGGGGGAGGTGCGGCGGGGGACGACGCCGCCGGCGACCCGGTCCTCGTCGGCGAGGACGTCCGGCGGTCGTACGGCGACGTCGTCGCGCTCGACGGGGTCGACCTCCGCGTCGAGGCCGGCGAGGTGTTCGGGCTCATCGGCCCCAACGGCGCCGGCAAGACCACGCTCGTCCGCGCGCTGACGGGGACGACCGACGCCGAGGGCGACCTGCGCGTGTTCGGCGCCCCGCCCGACGCGGTCGACCCGCAGCGGATCGGGCTGCTCCCGCAGTCGTTCGACCCGCCGGAGCGCCTCACGGCGACCGAGCTCGTCGAGTACTACGGCGGCCTCTACGACGACGCCCGCGACGTCGAGTCGGTCCTGCGGGACGTGGGGATGGCCGGCGACGCCGACGCGTGGTACGAGACGCTCTCGGGCGGGCAGCGGCGCCGGACCTGCGTCGCGACCGCCGTCGTCAACGACCCGGACCTCCTCTTCCTCGACGAGCCGACCACGGGGATCGACCCCGCCGGCCGCCGGTCGATCCACCGCCTGATCGAGCGGCTCGCCGACGGCGGCACGACCGTCTTCCTCACGAGCCACGCGATGGACGAGGTCGAGCGGCTCGCCGACCGCGTCGCCCTCCTCCGGGACGGCGCGGTCGTCGCCGTCGGGCCGCCCGACGAGCTGATCGCCGAGCACGGCGGGGCGCCCCGACTTGACGTGACCCTCGACGGGCCCGCGGGCGAGGCGGTCGCCGGGCGCGTCGGCGAGCGCGCCGCGGCGGCGCTCGCGGGCGGCGCGGGCGACGGTTCGAACGACGTCGCCGTCGAGTCGACCCGCGACGGACTGCGGATCCGCGGCGTTCGACCCGAAGCGATCGGCGACGCGGTCGACGCCCTCGACGCGGCCGGGGTCGCCTTCGAGTCGATCGCGTGGTCCGAACCGTCGCTGGAGGACGTCTACCTGCGGCTCACCGGCGAGGAGTACTCGCCGCGCGAGGAGGTCCTCGACGGGGTGCCCCGAGACGGAGGCGACCGATGACCCGCGTGGGCCGGGTCCGCACCGAGGCGACCGCGGCGGCGCGGTCGTTCCTCCGCCGGCGGACGGCGGTGTTCTTCACGTTCTTTTTCCCCGTGATCCTCGTCGTCATCTTCGGCGCCTTAGTCCGCACCCAGCCGACCGGCGGGGGGCTGTTCGCGGAGCCGGCCGGCTACTACATCCCCGGCTACCTCGCGGTCGTCGTCCTCTTCACCCCCCTCTCGCGGGTCGGCTCCGAGATCGCCCGCCACCGCGACGGCGGCCGGTTCGAGAAGCTGGCGACGACCCCGCTCTCGCGGGCGGAGTGGCTGCTCGCGCACACCCTCGTCAACGTCGCGATCATCGGGGCGGCGAGCCTCCTGATCTTCGGGCTCGTGCTCGCGGTGACCGACGCCGAGCCGGTCGTCTCGCCCGCGCTCGCCGTCCTCCCCGTCTTCGTCGCCGTCGGCGTCGCGCTGTTCTGCGGGCTCGGGGCGGTGCTCGGCGCGCTCACCGACTCGCAGGACGGCGTGATCGCCGCGAGCAACACGGTCGCGCTCCCCCTCCTCTTCCTCTCGGAGACGTTCGTCTCTCCCGACCTGCTGCCGGGGTGGTTCCGGCCGGCCGTCGCCGCGTCGCCGCTGACGTACTTCGCGCGCGGGACGCGGGCGATCGTCCACGAGCCCGGGGCGTGGGTCGGCGACCTCGCCGCCCTCTCCGCCCTCGCCGTCGCGTTCCTCGCGGTCGGCGCGTACGCGGTCCCGCGGACGGATTAGGCGGAGGGCCGGCGGCCCGGCGTGGAGCGGGGAGCCGGCCGCTCGGCGCGGCGCCGCCCCGAAGCCGGTCATTTATACGGTCCGCCGCCGTCTCGGAGAGACGAGAGAGGGCCACCGTTGACGACCGTTCACTTCACCTGTTCCGACTGCGCGCAGACCATCGAGGTCAACGAGGAGATGCGGGAGACGATCCTCGCGGCCGGCTGTCCGGTGTGTACGACCGGCGCCAGCGAGGACGACTTCTCCGACGACCCCGACGACGGGTAGGCTCCCGCCCGGACGCGGTGCCCGCGCGGTCGGACCTCGGGGGGCGGAGCGTCGGCGGCCCCTCACTCCTCGTCGCGGTCGACGACGATCCGTCGGCCGGTGAGTCGCTCGGGGACGAACCGGTAGAGGTCGATGTCGAGGTCGGACTTCCCGTCGGCCCAGATCTCGAAGAGCGGGCGGCGGGTCTCGCCGTACTGCGCGATCGTCTCGGGCGTGAGCTCGTCGAGGTCGACGCGCCGGAGCACGCCGACGCCGACGACGCTCCCGTACTCGTCGCCGTCCTCCTCGTACACGACGATCCGCGCCTTCGGCTCGGAGGCGAGGAACTCGCGCTTCTCGCTGTCGGGCGTCGACACCAGCCGGAGGAAGGCGTCGCGGGACTCCTCGTCGAATCCGTAGGAGATCGGGATCGCGTACGGCGTCTCGTCGCGCGCGAGCGAGAGCACGCCGGTCTCGTGACGCGAGAGGAACGCGTCGACCTCCGCGTCGGTCATCTCGACCTCGCCGTTCGTCGCCATACGCGAAGGTCGGCGTACGCCGGGATAAAGGGCACGAGACGGATCGGGGGTGTGAGGACGCGAGCGGGAGTACCGGGACGCGAGCGGGGGGTGCGACGACGCGAGCGGGAACGACGAGGGGCGGGCGGTCCTACGCACTCTGCGGATCGGCGATGTCGCCCTCGGTGACGGGCTCGCCGCAGACGACGCAGCCCACGTCGAGCAGGGTCGCCCGCATGGCGTCGTCCACCTCGATCGACCGACGACACTCCGGGCAGACGAACGTGTGGGTCCGTGGGGTCGTCATGGATGCGCGTACGACGCGGACGCTCATGAAGGATGGATCGGATTCCAGAGGGTTCGGAATACGGTCGACCGACGGCGCGGGGCGGTCCCCGGCCGCTCAGTCGATCAGCGTCGAGAGCAGCTTCCGCTGCGCGGCGGCGATGTGCTCCGAGAACGTCGAGCGGTCGATGCCGAGCGAGTCGGCGACCTCGCCGGCGTTGGCCCCCTTCGGGTGGTCGAAGTAGCCGGCGTCGTAGGCGGTCGCGAGCACCTCGCGCTGGCGCTCGGTGAGGTCGCTCCGGTCGACGGTGACGAGGTCCGACTCCTCCGGCGTCGACGACGACTGGAGGAGCCGCAACACCTCCATGTCCGGGGTCGACTCCCGGAACGCGTCGAGGACCGACCGGAGCGTCGGGAGGTCGGTCGCGTGGAACGTGACGAGGAGCCGCCCGTCCCGGACGGTCGTCTCCGATGCGGGGAGCCCGTGGCGGTCGAGCACCGCGAACGGCGACGCCTCGTCGGGGTCGGTCTCGAACCGGTAGGCGGCCTTTGCGCCGTAGTCGAAGACGACGTCGACGCCCTCGGGCACCGACAGGTCGGCGTCGGCGACGAACTCGAAGACGACCGTCCCCGCGGCCCCGTCCGGAGCGGTCCGCGCGACGCTGTATATCGGCGTCGAGCCGTCGGCGATCCCGTCGAACGGCGACGGCGTCCCCGCCGGGAGCGAGACCTCCGCCCTGATTCCGGATCCCATCTGCGTCCGTCCGTGACCGCCCCCGGGCAAAACGTTGACGCCGCGGAAGCGGTGGCGGCGCGGAGCCGCCCGCGGCCGCGTCGGCCGGTCCGACGCCCGCCGCGGGAAGGAGGCGAGAGGCGGTCGAAGGCGACCGGGTTCGGCGCGTCCTTATAAAACACCCCTCATATGCAGGGGCGGTGTTGGGGTGGGTGGAACCGGTACGTACATCCATGAAGCGACAGGCCTCGTACGCGACCGGACCGACGACGGCGACCGAGGGCGACGAGACGCTGGACGCCACCTTCGACGTCCTCGCGGACCCGGACTGCCGAGCGATCCTCGGCGCCGCCGACACGCCGATGACGACGAGCGAGCTGGCCGACGCGTGCGACATCGCGCTCTCGACGGCATACCGGAAGGTCGAGCGCCTGAGCGAGACGCCGCTCCTCGTCGAGGGCGTCCGCTTCGACCCCGAGGGCGACCACGCCGCCGAGTACACCCGCGGCGCCACCGACGCGGCGATCGAACTCGGGGACGACGGTGTCACGCTGACCGTCGAGGACGGGGGCGTCGACTCGCTCACCGCGGCCGTCGAGACGACCGGGGTCTCGGCCGACTGAGCCCGGACCGATTTTTTCGTCTGCGATAATCGGGGAGTCAGCCTTATCTATCGCTCAGCGAACCGGTTCCGTATGCGCGACGGGCCGGACCCCGAGACCCTCCTGGACCTCGCTCAGGACAAGGTCGTGGTCCTCGACGAGGAAGGGGTGTACCGGCACCTGAACGCGGCCACCGCCGACGTGATCGGGTTCGACCCTGAGGAGCTCGTCGGCACGGACGCGTTCGAGCTCGTCCACCCCGAGGACGAGGCCCGTCTCCGGGAGACGTTCGCGGCGATCGTCGCCGGCGAGGCCGAGCCGGACGGACCCTTCGAATACCGCTACGCGACCGCCGACGGCGGGTGGGTGTGGCTCCGGACCAGGGTGCACACGCCCGACTCCACCGGGGTCGACGGCTACGTGTTGACCTCCCGCGACGTGACCCGCGAGGTGGAGTCGCGGCGTCGGTTGGAGACGATCGCCTCGGTGTCGCCGGACGTGTTCTGGATGTTCACCCCGGACTGGTCCGAGCTGCTGTTCGTCAACGACGCCGTCGAGCGGGTGTTCGACGTCCCCGCGGAGCGGCTCGAACGCGAGCCGCGGGTCTTCCTCGACTCGATCCACCCCGAGGACCGACCGTACGTAGAGCGAGCGATGCAGCGGCTCTCCGCCGGCGAGTCGACGCTGATCGACTACCGGCTCGGGACGCCCGACGGGGCCACCCGATGGGTTCGAGTGCCCGGCGAGCCGGTCGTGGAGGGTGACGAGGTCGTCGCCGTCACGGGCTTCGCGCGCGACGTCACGGACGAGTACCGCCGCGACCGCCAGCTCACCGTGATGGACAACCTGCTCCGGCACACGATCCGGAACGACATGAACATCGTCGACGGCACCGCGGAGCGGATCGTCGAGCGCGTGGCCGCCGCGGACGCGCTCGATCCGGAGGCCCGGGAGGGAGCCGAGACGACGGAGGGAACGGGGCCGGAGGAGACGGGGTCGGGGGAAACGGGGACGGCGGAGGAAACGGCGACAGGGGGAACGGACGGGTCGGCGGGGGCCGACCCCGACGAGCTGGCCGAGCTCGGCGCGGACGTCGCCGAGCACGCCGAGACGATCCGCCGCGTCGCCGCCGACCTCTTGGCGACCGCCGAGAAGCAGCGCGGCGTCATCGACCTGCTCCGCCAGCGCGGGTCGCCCCGGTCGGTGGAGATCGCGCCCGTCGTCGAGGAGGCGATCGACATGGTCGTCGACGACTGCGAGGGCCGCGACGAGATCGACGTCAGCTACCGCGAACCGGCCCCCGACGAGGCGGTCGGAGACGGAGCGCACGACTTCGAGTCGACCGCCGACGGGTCGCGGAACCGCGGCTCGGACGCCGACGGATCGCGGGGATCGGACTCGGACGCCGACGGCGGGGACGTCGCGACCGTCTCCGTCTCGTACCCGCGGGACGTGGAGGCGTTCACGCACCCGGAACTGGACTACGCGATCGCCGAGCTCGTCGAGAACGCCATCGAGCACGCGGAGTCGGCGCCGCGCGTCCGGATAGACGTGACGGAGGCGGACGAGAGCGTCGAGATCGCGATCCGGGACAACTGCCCGCCCATCCCGACGGAGGAGCGGTACGTCATCACCGACCGGTGGGAGATGGACGACCTGCGCCACACCGGGGGGATGGGCCTGTGGCTCGTCTACTGGGTCGCGAACCGGTCTGGCGGCGACCTCTCCTTCGACACCCATCCGGACGGGAACGTCGTGACGCTCAGCGTCCCGAGCGCCGGGCGGGAGACGGAGGAGGCCCCGGCCGCGTCGACGCTCCCCGACCGACCGCGGACGACGGCGGACCGCGCGAACCGCGGGGCGGACGCCGAGAGGGGCGGCGAGGTCGGCCCGGAACCGGGAGGCGGTGCGGGAACCGATTGAGGGTGCGGGGCGGTTCAGACGGGTGACCCGTCGACGGCCCGAACGGCCCGCCGCCGACCCGGGCGGTTCCCGATCGGTCGTTCGTGATTGACTCGGCTACCGAACGGGCTCCCACGGATCTTAAGCCGCCGGTTCGCGTAGCTCCACGCTGATGGGTACGCTCAACGAGCTGTTCGACCCGGATCGGGTCGCCGTCGTCGGCGCGACCGCGCGCGAGGGGGCCGTCGGCCGCGCGGTCACGTCGAACCTGCTCGACGACTTCGACGGCGACACCGTTCCCGTCAACCCGAACTACGACGAGGTGCTCGGGACGCCCTGCGTCGACGAGGTGGGCGACGCCGACGCCGACGTCGCCGTGGTCGTCGTGCCGCCCTCGATCGTGTTGGACGCGATCGAGGCGTGCGGCGCGGCCGGCGTCCGGAACGTCGTCGTGATCACCGCCGGGTTCGGCGAGACGGGGGAGGACGGGGCGGCGCGGGAGCGGCGCCTCGCCGAGATAGCCGACGAGCACGACCTCGACCTCGTCGGCCCCAACAGCCTGGGGATCATGTCGACGCCCTCGGGCATGAACGCGACGTTCGGGCCGGAGAACGCGCTCCCCGGCGGGCTCTCCTTCATGAGCCAGTCGGGCGCGTTCGTCACCGCGGTCCTCGACTGGGCCAACGACAACGGGATCGGGTTCAAGGACGTCGTCTCGCTCGGCAACAAGGCCGTCCTCGACGAGACGGACTTCGTCGACCACTGGGGCGACGACGAGGAGACCGACGTGATCATCGGCTACCTGGAGGGGATCGAGGACGGCCGCGAGTTCATCGAGACCGCCCGCGAGACGACCCGGGACACGCCGATCGTCGCGGTGAAGTCCGGCCGGACGAGCGCCGGCGCGCAGGCCGCCTCCTCGCACACCGGCACGCTCGCGGGCTCCGACAAGGCGTACGAGGCCGGGCTCGACCAGGCCGGCGTCATCCGCGCCGAGTCGGTCGACGAGCTGTTCGACTCGGCGGGCATCCTCGGGAGCCAGCCGCTCCCCGACACCGACAGCGTCGCGATCGTCACCAACGCCGGCGGCCCGGGCGTGATGGCGACCGACGCGGTCGGCGACGCCGACCTCGACATGGCGTCGTTCACCCGGGAGACGACCGATCGGCTCGCCGACGCGATGCCCGAGGAGGCGAACATCCACAACCCGGTCGACGTGATCGGCGACGCCGACGTGGAGCGGTTCCGCGAGGCGCTGGAGATCACGGTCGCCGACGACGACGTCGGGGCCGCGCTCGTGTTGGCCGCCCCCACCGCCACCATCGACTTCGACGAGCTGGCGGGCGCGATCACCGACGTGAGCGACGAGATGGACGCGCCCGTCGCCGCCTGCCTGATGGGCGGCGACCGCACCCGCGAGCCGAAACAGCGGCTGCAGGCGAAGGGGATCCCCTGTTACTTCGACCCCGCCCGCGGGATCGAGAGCCTCGCGACGCTCGCGCGGTACCGTGACATCAGGGAGCGGGAGTACGCGCCCCCGATGTCGTTCGACGTCGACCGCGAGCGCGCCCGCGAGATCCTGGGAGCGGTGCGCGACCGCGACGACAACCGCCTCGGCGTCGAGGCGATGGAGCTGCTCGACGCGTACGGCATCCCCACGCCCGACGGCGAGATCGTCGACACCCCCGAGCGCGCCGCCGAGGTCGCTTCCGGGATCGACGGCGACGTGGTGATGAAGATCGTCTCGCCGGACATCCTTCACAAGAGCGACATCGGCGGCGTCGCCGTCGGCGTCGCCGACGCGGACGTGGCCGACACCTACGAGGACCTGATCACCCGGGCGCGCAACTACCAGCCGGACGCGACCGTGCTCGGCGTGCAGGTGCAGGAGATGGTCGACCTGGAGGACGGCGTCGAGACGATCGTCGGGATGAACCGCGACCCGCAGTTCGGCCCGCTGCTGATGTTCGGGCTCGGCGGCATCTTCGTGGAGGTGATGGAGGACACCACCTTCCGCGTCGCGCCCGTCTCGGAGCCCGAGGCGCGCGAGATGACCGAGGAGATCCAGTCGGCGCCGCTGCTGCGCGGCGCCCGCGGCCGCGATCCGGTCGACGTCGACGCCGTGGTCGAGACGATCGGCCGGCTCTCCCAGCTGGTCACCGACTTCCCCGCAATCTTAGAACTCGACATCAACCCGCTCGTCGCACTGCCCGACGCCGACGGCGGCGCGAACGCCGCCGCCGTCGACGTGAGACTCACCGTCGACCCGGAGGCGCTCGACCCGGAGGCGCTCGACCCGGTCGACGCCGACCCCGAAGTCACCGACTCGGAGGAACCCACCAATGACTGACACACCCACCACACTCGTCACCGCGACCGGAGAAGGCGCCGGAAAGACAGCGATCGCCGTCGCGCTCGCGCGGCTCGCCGCCGACCGCGACCGCAGCGTCGGCTACATGAAACCGAAGGGGACGCGGCTCCAGTCGAACGTCGGCAAGACGCTCGACCAGGACCCCATGCTCGCCCGCGAGGTGCTCGGTCTCGACTCCGAGATGCACCAGATGGAGCCCGTCGTCTACTCGCCGACGTTCGTCGAGGGCGCGATCCGCGGCACCGAGGACGCCGATGCCCTCAGCGACCGGATCCGCGAGGAGTACGAGGAGCTCGCGGCCGACCGCGACCGCATGTTCGTCGAGGGGGGCGGCAGCTGGACCACCGGCGGCGTCGTCGACCTCACCGACGTCGACGTCGCGGAGCTGCTCGACGCGCGGGTCGTGCTCGTCGCCGAGTACGGCTCGCCGAACGACCTCGACGACGTGCTCGCGGCCGCCGACGCCTTCGGCGACCGCCTCGCCGGCGTCGTGTTCAACAAGGTCTCCGACGACGCGTTCGACTCGCTCGGCCAGGACGGGATCCCGTTCCTCGAGTCGCGCGGGATCACCGTCTTCGGCGCGATCCCCCACGAGAAGGAGCTCGCGGGCGTCACCGTCGGCGAGCTGGCCGACGAACTCGGCGCCGAGCTGCTCACCGACGCGCCGACGGACGGCTTCGTCGAGCGCTTCCTCGTCGGGGCGATGGGCGGCGACGAGGCGCTGCGGTACTTCCGACGCGCCCGCGACGCCGCCGTCATCACCGGCGGCGACCGCGCGGACGTCCAGACCGCGGCGCTCGACGCCTCCGGCGTCGCCTGTCTCGTCCTGACCGGCGGCCACCGCCCCTCCGGCGCGGTGCTCGGGAAGGCCGCGGACGCCGGCAAGCCCGTCCTCGCCGTGAACACGGACACCGTCACCGCGATCGACCGCGCCGAGGGGATCGTCCGCAGCGGGCGGACCCGGGACGCGCGCACCGTGGACCGGATGGCGGAGCTGCTCGACGCGCACGTCGACGTCGACGCGTTGCTGTAGGCTCTCGGTCGCCGCCGCCCCGCGACGCCCGCCTCGTCCCCCGCGCGGGGGAACGTCTGACGTACTGTTTTCACGGAGGACGACGTAGGCCGCGTATGACCAGTCTCTCGGAGGCGTACGGTGGACGGGGGGGCTCCGAGGTCGACCCGCGCCGGCTGTACCTCGGCGTGGGCTCGTTCGTCGCCGGAACCCTACTGCTCGTCGCCGGGCTGTTCGTGGCCGCGGAGGTCGTGCTCCCGAGCGGCTACGGCTCCGCCGAGGCGCGGCGGCTCGGCGGCGTGCTCGGCGGCGTGGGCGTCCCATTGGTGTTGCTCGGCGTGATGACCGTCCTGCCGGCGGATCGAAGCACGCGCGTCGCCGCGGTCGTCGGGGCGAGCGTGATGTGCCTCGGCGTCGCGCTGTTCGCGTACGCGTACCCCTACCACTGGGTGAGCGGGCCGCGCCCGGAGCTGACCGACCTCACGCTGCCGACCGCGGGGCTGTACTTCGTCGGCGCCGCGACGACGCTGTGGAGCGTCTTCATCGGCGTCGCCAACTTCAAGACGCGGAACGACCCCGGCGGCACCGTCACGATGGAGGTGACCCACAAGGGCGAGACGAAGGTCATCGAGGTCGGCCGCAACCAGCTCGACGGGGCCGGCGGCGTCGGGCTCCTCGGCGGGACCCCCGACGGCGACGTGGAGACGCAGACGAACCGGCCGGACCGCGCCGGTGGGAGCGACGGGTCGACCGGCGACGGGCCGCGGTCCAGGAGCCGACCGTCGGTCGGGGAGGAGTCGCCGGCCGGCGGCGGATCGCCGACCCGGAACGGATCGGCGACCGGGACGGGGCCGACGACCGGTTCCGGAGGCGGCCTCGGCGCGGGGCGCTCGGACGCCCTCTCCGGCGGTCGAGGCGGCGGCTCCGCCGGCGTGAGCGACGGCGGCGAGTCCGGCACGGACATCCGGTCGCCCCTCGACGACGCGGGGTCGGCGGGACCGAACGGACCCGCGGGGCCGGGCGAGGACGGACGAAGCGGGGCGGACATCTCCCCCGGCGTCGACGCCGCCGCGCGCGACGGTCCCGGCGACACGTACTGCGGGAACTGCACGCACTTCGACTACGTCCGGACCGATCAGGGGATGCAGCCGTACTGCGGGCACCACGATGAGCTGATGGACGACATGGACGCCTGCGAGGAGTGGACGCCGCGGTAGCTCTCAGGGGCGCTTTCCGAACCGGCACGCCGCCTACCCGCTCTTCCGCTCGCCGACGCCGGCCGCCGACGGGAGCTGCGACTCCGCGACGGCGAACGCGAGCGTGCTCAGCACGGCCGTGAGCGTCCCGGCCGCGAGCGCCATCGCGAGGTCCGGGAGCCCGAGCGACGTGACGCCCGGCGCGTCCGGCAGGAAGAACCCGGAGACGGCGTACAGCACGACGGCGATGGAGAGCACGTAGAAGGGGGCGTTGAGGTACCGCCACCGGAAGCGTCCGCCGAGGTACTCGTCGGTGATCTGTCCGAGGCTGGAGGTGACCCCGGCGACCGCGAGCCACTGGACGAAGCCGTGGACGAACGCCGCGAGGGTCACGCCGGCCGTGATCGACCCGCCGCGGACCGCGCTGACGGCCTCGACCGTCTCCGTCCCCTGGACGCCGCCGACGACGATCAGCGCGAGCGCGACGACGTAGGTGACGAGCGTCACCCGCCCCGTGTAGAGGACGTTCCGCACGGTCGAGGCCGCGCCGTCGACGGTCTCCTCCAGCCCGAGGCCGCGGAACAGCGAGTAGAGCCCGACGAGCCCGGAGAGGATCCCGAGGACGGCCGCGCCGGCGACGTCGAAGAGGTTCGCGACGACGACCAGGGGGTAGATGAGCAGGAGGACGCCGAGCGGGACCAGAATGGTGCCGCGGGTCTCCGGGTCCGCCAGCACCTGCTTGATCGTGTAGTAGAGCGACTCCAAGTCCTGCGCCTGCCGGACGACGACGCGGCGCATCCCGTCGATCGGCATCCGGGAGCGGATCACCGGGAGGACGGACTCGTCCTGCGCGCCGTCGGTGATCACGACCGCGGAGACCTCCTCGCCGGTCGACAGCTCGGCGAGGACGCGGTCGACCTCCTTGCCGACCGCGCGGTTCGCCTTCACGTCGGCGCCGTCCACGCCGGTGACGGCGGCGACCTCGACCGCCTCGCCGCCGGCCGCCAGCTCGTCGTGGACGTTCACGCCCTGGAAGAGGACGTTCACGTCCGAGTCCTCCGGGTCGGCCGTCGCGAGCGCGACGGCGGCCTCGGTGACGTCGTCGGCGCCGATCACCGGGGTCGGGATCCCGGTCTTGCGGCCGAGGTCGTCGTCGAGGTCGACGCAGAGGACCAACAGCATTACGCGACGCTATGCGAGGGGCCGACATATGTTTTCGGCTCGCGTCGGCGACTTGACGGCTCGCGGGGCGCGGCTCTCGCGCGTTCGGTCGCGTGTGCCCGGTCCGTGTGTGGTCGCGTGCGCCCGGTCGAGTCGACCGACCGTCGCGTCGTTCCGTTGCCCTCAGTCGTCGTCCGAGGCCGGCTCGTGTTCGATCCCGTTCATCATCCGGCGGACGTTCTCGCCGTCGCTGAACGACGCCGGGTACGCCGCGAGCGGCAGGACGAAGTCGTCGCCGGTCTCGACCGGCTCCCCGACGTGGAGCTCCAGCTCGACGCCCGCGCCCGTCCCCCCGATCTCGCCCTCCGCCGTGTAGACGACGACGTCGGCGTCTGCGCCGAGGACCGTCGTCGAGTACTCGGAGCCGCGCTCCAGGTCGCCGACGTCCTCGTAGCGGCTCAGGATGATCTCCGCGCGCTCGCGGGTCGTGAAGTCGGCGATCGGGTTGAGCGCTTCCCCGAGGACCTCCACCCGCGGCGTCGCCACCGCGGCGAAGACGGCGGCCTGGTAGCGCTCGCCGAACAGCTCCACGGCCTTGTCGTACTCCGCGACGGTGTTCGTCACGCGGACCTCCCGCGTCCGTCCGGCCACCTCGACCTCCCGGGTGATCGTCTCGTCGGTCACCTCGTTGAGCTCGTAGCCGCTCTCCGAGAGCGTCGCGTCGGCGACCGTCGCGGTCCCGGCGGCGAACTCCGCGGGGCCGTCGCCGCTGACGACGTCGTACGCGGTGCAGCCGGCGAGGCCCGCGAGGCCGGCCGCACCGCCGACCGCGAGGGCGCGACGGCGGGTGATCGCGTCGCTCGCGGTCCGGTTCTCGGCGTCGTCGTCGACGGTCGGCTCTCGGTTCATGGCCGGCACTGGCGCCGGCGGGGGTACATACTTTGTGTCCGAGTCGCCCCGTGCGCGGCGCCGTCGAGCGTCGGAACCGCCCCGTGGCAACGGATCCCCCGGGAACGCGCGCTTCGGACGCTTTTTGAGGCCGCGGCCGGTAGGGAGGGGTAGATGATCTCCAAGGGCTGTGAACAGTGCGCCAAGGGCGGCAAGATGGTGCTGTTCGTCTACGGCTACTGCGACCAGCGGGACTGCTTCTACTGCCCCCTCGGAGAGAACCGGAAGAACGTCACCGACGTGTACGCAAACGAGCGGAAGGTCGAGTCCGACGAGGACGTGATTCGAGAGGCCAAGCGCATGAGCGCGCTCGGCACCTCGATCACCGGCGGCGAGCCGCAGGAGGCGATGGCGAAGACGTGCCGGTACCTCGAACTGCTGAAAGACGAGTTCGGCGAGGACCACCACACCCACCTCTACACCGGGATCACGGGCGGCCGCGAGAACATGCGGAAGCTCTCCGAGGCCGGCCTCGACGAGATCCGCTTCCACCCGCCGCTGGAGATGTGGGGCGACATGCACGGCACCGAGTGGGAGGAGATCCTCCACGTCGCCCGCGAAGAGGGGCTCACGCCCGCCTTCGAGATCCCCGGCATCCGCGCGGAGCCGGAGTTCCTGGACTTTTTGGACGAGGGCGCCGCCGAGTTCTGTAACATCAACGAGTTCGAGATGTCCGACGGGAACTACCGTCGGATGCAGGAGGAGGGGTTCGAGCTGCAGGACGGGCACATGTCCGCCGTCGAGGGGTCGAAGGACGACGCGATCGTCTCGGAGATGGCGAGCCACGAGAAGGTGTACTTCTGTACCTCGGTGTTCAAAGACGCCGCGCAACACCGCAACCGCCTGAAGCGGATGGCGGAGAACATCCGCCGCGAGTTCGACGAGGTGACCGACGACGGCACGCTCGTCTACGGGAAGGCGTTCGCCGACCCGGAGCGCTTCGACGCGCTCGGCGTCCCCGAGGAGTTCTACACCGCGAAGTCGAACCACGTCGAGGTCGCGTGGTGGCTCCTCGAAGAGATGGTCGAGGACGGCGACCTCGACGAGGGGGAAATCGTCGAGCAGTACCCGACCGTCGACGGCACCGTCGTCGAGCGGACGCCGGTCGCCTGAACGGACAGGGTTCGGGTCTTGTTCCGCTGGTCGGCATCCCCGTCTACTCGTGGATGCGGTGGCGCGTGCCTGCG
The DNA here is from genome assembly GCF_042665015.1 of Halorubrum rutilum. Classification (GTDB taxonomy): domain Archaea; phylum Halobacteriota; class Halobacteria; order Halobacteriales; family Haloferacaceae; genus Halorubrum; species Halorubrum rutilum. Next base: position 221,860 of record NZ_JBHTBL010000008.1, read on the forward strand.
AGCGGCCGATAGGCCGCGAGGAGCACGCGCGAGGGACGCGGCGACCGGAGCGAAGCGGAGGGAGCCGCGAGGCTGGGGAGGCGTGAGGTGCGGTGCTGTGCGGGGCGGGATTCAAAGGGGTAGCCGTGAGACGACCTGAGGCGGCGCAAGCACCACAGCGAGTGAACGGAGTGAACGAGCGAGGAGCGCAGCGAGCGTCAGGCCGTCTCACGGCTGGGGCTTTGGCGGTGTTCGCCGCCGATCGGTGGTCGTATATCCCACCCGTGTCGTGCTACCTACTATCACAATTATAAGTCATAAACACGTACCCCCCTGTATGGCTACCGACGAACCCGTCTTCGCTGACGTGAGTATCGGACAGACGGTGTACGACGAGTCGGGCGAGGAACTCGGCACCGTCCGCGGGGTCGACGACGACGGGTTCTACGTCTCGTCGCCGTCCGGATCGAAGTCGCTGAGCCTCACCGACGCGCGCGACGTGTTCGGCACCGCCTACGTGATGTGGCGCTGCTGGGAGTGCGGCGAGATGGGCGAGATCGGCACGGAGCTCCCCGAGAACTGCCCGAACTGCGACGCGCCGCGCGAGGATCTGTACTACTGGGCCGAGGACTGAGACGACTACTGCGAGAAGCACCGTCGTTTCTCCGGTCTCTGTTTATATTCAGTCGACCGCGCAGACGCTGCTGACAGCCTCGAAGTCCCAACCGCTCGGCTGTACGGAGTTGATCGTGAATCGCCGGCGACAACCCCCGAAGCCCCAACCGGGAGGACTCGATGCGCTCGCTGTGCTCCTCGGTCGCTCGTTTCACTCGCTCCCTGCGGTGCTTGCGTCGCCTCAGGTCGTCTCCCGGCTGCCCCTTCGAGTCCCACCCCGCACCGCGGCCTCGCGCCTCCCCAGCCTCGCCGCTCACGCCCTACGGGCGTTCGCGGCGTCCCTCGCGCGTGCTCTTCGCGGCCGCCTTCGGCGGCCACTCGGAGGCACGCGCCACCGCCTTACCTTTTCAGGAGTGGCCGCCCTCCCGACCGTTCGGCTCGTCGCCGCGACCGTCCTGTTCGTCGCCCACCTGTTCCCGGAGGCGCTCGACCTCGGCTTCCAGTTCGGCGATCCGGTCGGCGTCCGGCCGGTCGTCTCGCTCGTCTTCGTCGTCGGAGCGCAGCGCGAAGAACAGCACCGCGCCCGCGACGAGGACGAGGGGCACGCCGAAGAGGAGCACGGCGATGATCAGGACGATCAGGAGTTCGGGCCCGGCGGGGATACCGCCGAACGCGGGGACGAGAGAGACCATGCGCTACCCACTCGGCCTCGCGACTAAAGGGATGGGGAGGGAGGCGTGCCGTCGCCCGGCGGCTCAGCCCGCGTCGACGAAGTCCGCGAGGTTCGCCTGGAGCCCGGCCGCGAGCGTCGACTTCCGGCGGAGGCGAGCGAGCGAGATCGGGAGGCGGTCGGCGACGCCGCGGACCGCCTCGCCGAACGTCTCCGCGGTCCCGCGCTCGCCCTCGAAGGCGTTCCGGACCGCCTCGCGCACCTGCCACACGCCGACCGGGCCCCAGTAGTCGTCGGAGACGTGGCGGCAGACGAGCGCCTTCGCCTGTCGCCCGCGGTCGTCGAGGTGCTCTAAGACGCCGAGCCGGGCCGCGTAGTAGGCGCCCGCGGTCTCCTCGACGTAGCCGGTCCGGCCCTCGCGGCCCTCGCTCGCGGCCGAGAGGGAGACGCCGGCCTCGGGGTCTGGGTTCCAGATCGAGCCGGGCGCCTTCATCTCGACGAGCTCGTACTCCCACTGCCCCGGCACGAGGATCACCCAGAAGGCGTTGCCGAGGTACTCGTTGCGGTGGACCTCGATCCGGTCGACCGTCGGGTCGTCGCGGATCGACCCGCGGAGGAACTGGCCGACCGTGTCGTCGACGGCGGTGATCGACCAGCGCGTCGGGACGAGCCGGCGGTTCTCGCCGCGGCCGAGCGCGCCCGCCGAGAGGATCGTGTTGATCTCGTACACGTCGAACCCGCGGCGGTAGAGGTACGTCATCGCCCCCTCGGCGCGCCAGTCGTCGTCTTCGAGCGTCTTCTGCACCGGCCGCGGGACGTGCGGGTTCTCGCCGAGCTCGGCGGTGCGGGCGGCCGCGCGCGGCCCCGTCGGCGTCTTGATGTCCTCGGTGCCCACCTCGAAGTCGAGGTCCGGCCGGCCGTCAAGCCCGATTTCCACGTCGACCGGGCGGTCCGCGATCGCGACCTCGCGTTGGACGCCGAGCCAGCCGTCCCACGCGTCCTGGACGCTCTCCGCCGGCCCGTCGCCGCCCCCGATCGACGCCACCCCGCCGGTCGCCCCGGCGTCCGCGACGTCGACGCCGCGGGTCGAGTTGAGCAGGCTCGTCCGGCGGTCGAACACGTCCGAGATGGAGACGCCCTCGTCGTACCACGCCGCGGAGGTCTCGAACGCCGCCGCGCGCTCCTCGCGGCCGACCGGCGAGAGCAGCCCGGTCGAGACGTTGGGGTAGTCCGCGCGGCCGACGAAGATGGAGGGCGAGACGCTACCGACCACGGCGTCGTCGGAGACGTGCTCCTCGAAGCGCCGCTCGAAGGAGTCGAGGTGGTCGAGGATGCCGTAGTCCTTCTCGCTCGCGAGGCGCCGCCGCTCGGCGCGCTCGTTCGCCTCGAACTCGATGAACTCGTCGAGCCGCATTCGCCGTCGAGTAGGGCCGAGCGCGACTTGACGGTGTCGGCGGCCGGCGGGACCCCGTCCCGAACCGCAAGGGACGTTTGCCGCTCAGGTCGCGAGCGACGTCGCGCCGGCCGGCAGCGTCGCGCCGACGCGCCACGCGTCGTCATCGCGGACGACCAGCGGCGTCGGCTCCCCGCCCGCGAACCCGTCCTCGTCGACGCGCAGCGTCCCGCCGACGAGCGTCCCGTCGACGACCGCCCACGAGGCGACGAACGCCGGTTCGGCGGCGGGCACGGGGTCGGCGTCGAACCCGTCGCCGTCGGCGGGCCCCGAGAGGGTCACGCCCGAGGGCGCCTCCGGGCCCCAGCGGTTCGCCCCCGCGTAGAGTCGGTCGCCGCGGACGACCGCCTCGCGGAAGTAGCTCGCCCAGAAGTCGCGGAAGTCGGTGTCGAGCCGGTACCACAGGTCGCCGTCGTCCGTCCGGTAGAGCCCGCTCCCGGTGGCGGCGACGACGGCGCCGCCGTCGAGCACGCGCAGGTCGTGGACGTCGTCGTGAACGCCCCGCCCGTACCGCCGCCAGAAGTCGCCGTCGAACGCGTAGACGCCGCCGGGTTCGAGCCCCGCGAGCACGCCGTCGTCCGGGTGGACCGCCAGCGTCCTGACGCTCGGCGCCGCCCCCGGCGCGCGGTCCCGCCACCGCTCGCCGTGCGGGTGCGCGTCGAGGTCTCCGATCGGGTCGAAGCGCCACCCGTCGCCGTCGGTCGCCGGCCGCGCCCGGAGCACGTCGACCGAGCCCGTCCCGACCAGCACGGTCTCCGGGCCGGCGAGCACGGAGACCGGGTCGTCCGGGCCGTCGAGCCGGTGCCAGTCGGTCCCGTCCGTCGAGCGGTACAGCCCCTCGGCGGTCGCGGCGATCCGGGCGTCGCCGCTCCGGACGACCTCGCGGACGCGCCCGCAGGCGGCGACCCGCACCGGGTCGCCGTGCGGCCCGTCGAGCCGATACAGCCCGCTGTGGGTTCCGCAGACGAGCATGTGTGGCGATCGGTGACCGAGCGAAAAAACCGTACGCCTCCCGTCGACCCGCGGCCCGCTAGCTGTGGATCCCCATCGCCTCGATCTGCTCCTGGTACCGGTTGCGGATGGTGACCTCGGTGACCTGCGCGACGTCGGCGACCTCGCGCTGGGTCTTCTTCTCGTTACAGAGCAGCGAGGCCGCGTAGATGGCCGCCGCGGCGTAGCCGGTCGGGGACTTCCCGGAGAGGAGCCCCTGCTCGGCGGTCGTCTCGATGATCTCGTTCGCCTTCGACTGCACCTCCTCGCTCAGTTCGAGCTCGGAGGAGAACCGGGGCACGTACTTCTTCGGATCGACTGGACGCATCTCCAGGCCGAGCTCCTGAGAGATGTAGCGGTACGTCCGGCCGATCTCCTTGCGGTCGACGCGGGAGACGTCGGAGATCTCCTCTAACGACCGGGGGATCCCCTCCTTTCGACAGGCGGCGTAGAGCGCGGCGGTGGAGACGCCCTCGATGGAGCGCCCGCGGATCAGGTCCTCGTTGAGCGCGCGTCGGTAGATGACCGAGGCGACCTCCCGTACCGAGCGGGGCACGCCGAGCGCCGAGGCCATCCGGTCGATCTCCGAGAGCGCGAACTGGAGGTTCCGCTCGCCCGCGTCCTTCGTCCGGATCCGCTCCTGCCACTTGCGCAGCCGATGCATCTGCGACCGCTTCTTCGAGGAGATGGATCGCCCGTAGGCGTCCTTGTCCTTCCAGTCGATCGTCGTCGTCAGCCCCTTGTCGTGCATCGTCTTCGTCGTCGGGGCGCCGACCCGCGACTTCTCCTGCCGCTCCGAGTGGTTGAACGCGCGCCACTCCGGTCCGGGATCGATCTGCTCCTCCTCGATGATGATGCCCGTCTCCTCGTGTATCAGCTCCCCGTCGGCCGTCCGGGTGAGCTCCTCCGGGTCGAAGTCCTCGGGGTCCAGCTCGTCGGCGTCGACCCCCTCGACCCCCTCGGCGTCGGTCTCGGTCTCGTCGGCGTCCTCGTCCCGCACACGCTGCCGGTCGTGATCCCGTTGCCGGGTTGGCCGTGTCATCGCATTTATATACTATCCAATCGGACTGACTTAAAAGTTCGTGAGGGTCGGCGATCGCTCGACCGGAGCGAGGAGAGGTCAGTGGACGCTCGGTCGGCGACCGCGACGGACAAGGCTTTGACGCGCCGGCGTCGACTGCGACCGAATGCCGACGATCGACTGCGACCCGGCGACCGCGCGCGCCCGCCTCGAGGACGCCGGCGTCCCGATCGACGACGGGAACACGGCCCACGAGCGGTGGCGCGCGGAGCGCGAGGGCGCCGTCGCCGTCGCGTACGACGGCAAGGTCGTGGTCCAGGGGAGCGACCCGACCCGCCTGACGAACCTCATCCGCGAGGGGGGCGGCCGCGCGCACGTCTACTTCGACGGCGCCTCCCGCGGGAACCCCGGGCCGGGCGCGGTCGGCTGGTGTCTCGTCACGTCCGACGGCGTCGTCGCCGAGGGCGGCGAGCGGATCGGGACGGTCACCAACAACCAGGCCGAGTACGCGGCGCTGATCCGGGCGCTGGAGGCGGCCGACGAGTACGGCTTCAACGAGATCGACGTCCGCGGCGACTCGGAGCTGATCGTCAGGCAGGTGCGCGGCGAGTGGGACGCCAACGACCCCGAGCTGCGCGAGAGGCGGGTTCGCGCCCGGGAGCTGTTAGAGCGGTTCGACCGGTGGTCGATCGGCCACGTTCCGCGGGAGATAAACGCGCGCGCCGACGATCTGGCGAACGAGGCACTCGATGACGCGAACTAACGACGAACCCCCGGAGTGGGCGAAGGAGCGGGCGCGAGAGGTGATGGCGGCCGAGGAGGGCGCCGAGAGCGACGGCGACGGTGACCCGGCCGACGAAGGCGCGAGCGACGCCGACCGCGTCCCGGACGTGCCGGTCGAGGTCGTCGACGAGGCGGAGCGGCTCACGCGGCTCGCGCGGCGGGCGGAGGAGGACGCGGCGGCCGCGTTCTACCGCGAGCGCCGCGACGAGCTCGTCGCGGGCCACGGCTACGTCCCGCGGCTCCGCGAGGACGACGACACCCTCGTGTTGTACCCCGACGAGTGGATGGCCGACGGGACGGTGCGACTCGACCGGATCGAGACCACCGAGCGGGCCGTCGAGGTGTCGCTGTCCGGGCCGGGCGACGCCGACCGGTACGACGAGGTCGCCGCGTACAACGAGGCGGTCGCCGACGCGGTCGCCGAGGCGCACGGCGGCGCGCACGCCGACACCGCCCGCAGCTTCGCGGCGTTCATGAGCAACCACTACGTGCGCGCCGTCGACGACGCGACCCCCGAGGTGCGCGAGGAGTTCCGCGAGGAGTACCTGCCGCGGAACGGCTGGCCGACGGACGAGCAGCTCGCCGTCGTCGAGGAGTCGCTGGCGGTGATCGAGTCGGTCGCCGCCGAGGTCGACGGGCCAGAGGAGTCGTAGTCGAGGCCCGAATCGCCGATGTCGGCGTCGTCGACGACGGCGCCGGGGCTGGGAGTCTCGGGGGCGCGCGGTTTTCACCGCGCGTCGTGTGCCAGGATACTGTCGGTTTCGCGCCGATGCGTCCCGCGGGCTCGCCGCGCTACTCGTCGAGGAGCGCGCGGACCTCGTCGGCCCGCTCCTCGTCGGTGACGAACCGGTCGAGGGCCCACTCCAGCTGGCCGAGGACCGCGTCGTGGCCGGCCTCGGTCAGCTCGTACTGGTTCGTCCGCTTGTCGAGTTCGCTCTTCTCGACGAACCCGTCCGCGACCAGGTCGTCGAGGTTGGGGTAGAGCCGCCCGTGGTTGACCTCGGAGCCGTAGTACGATTCGAGCTCGCGCTTGACCGCGAGCCCGTACATGGGCTCCTCCGAGAGGATCGCGAGGATGTTCTGCTGGAACGCCGTCAGCTCCGACGCCGGCCGCGGTGTCTCCGCATCAGTGACTGATTGTGCCTCTGACATGGGTATCTGAAGGGTTCCCGAACTTATAACCTTTCTCAAGATTCAGCATCTTTTAAATACATAACTACGCCGCACGCGTTCGTTTCCGGCCGTCGTCGGCCGCAGAACGGCTGAACTGCCGGTTCGTTCCCGACACCGGATCCGAGCGATCGCCGACCGACGCGACGCATCCGTGACGATCCGTCGGACGAACCGGGAGCTTCGGACACAATACGACATCCGATCAACCGGTAGCCGTCTCCGAGGAGCGGTCGGTAAACGCGGGGGCGCGAACGACGGTCAGTCGAGACGATCGATCGGAAAGCACGGTCGAATCGGAAAGCGACGGTCGAATCGAAAAGCGACTCGGCCGACGACGGTCGGAGCGGTGTCGCCGGGAACCCGAAAGGACTTTGCTACCGATGGACCGAATATCGGTCACATGGTCAACCTCTGGGAGGACCTCGAGACGGGCCCGGACGCACCCGACGAGATCTACGCGGTCGTGGAGTGCCTCAAGGGCGAGCGGAACAAGTACGAGTACGACAAGGACATCCCCGGCGTCGTCCTCGACCGCGTGCTCCACTCGAACGTCCACTACCCGTACGACTACGGGTTCATCCCGCGGTCGTACTACGACGACGAGGACCCGTTCGACGTGATGGTGCTCGTCGAGGACCAGACGTTCCCCGGCTGCGTCGTCGAGGCCCGCCCCGTCGCGCTGATGAAGATGGACGACGACGGCGAGCAGGACGACAAGGTGATCGCGGTGCCGACCGAGGACCCCCGCTTCGACCACATCGAGGACTTAGAAGACATCCCGCAGCAGATCCGCGACGAGATAGACGAGTTCTTCTCGACGTACAAGAACCTCGAAGCGGGCAAGGAGGTCGAAACCCTCGGATGGGAGGACAAGGCGGCCGCGAAGGACGCGATCGAACACGCGCGGGACCTGTACGACGAGGAGTTCGGCGAGTAGCGCCGGACTCGAAGAGATAACTACCGGACATCGCGTCCCGCGGACGGGATGCGTTATGCCCATGGGTAATTTTTAGTCGGTGGCGCGCCTACGTACTGACAGAGCCATGAGCGCGAGCACCCCGTCCGTCGGCATCGATCACCCGACGGTCGTCCCCGCCAACTTCGAGCCCGAGCGCCGCGACGCCGACTCGGACGACGCGTCCGACGGCGACGCCGACCGGTCGACCGCGTAGGCGTCCCGACCGCCGCGTCAGGCGTTCTCGACGACCGCGGACAGCCGTCGGGCGTCGGCGGTGAGCGACTCGAACCGGTCGTCGACCCAGTCGACCACCGCCGAGTCGGTGGACTCCAGCACGCATCGGGGGTTGTTCCGGCGGTCGTACGCCGTCACGCAGGCGACGTCGTCCCGCCTGAACAGCCCGTACTCGATCGGGTCGGGCGAGACGTAGACGGTCGCGTCGTCGTCGTCGAGCGCCCGGTCGGTCGCCCGGGCGAAGTCGGCGATCGACGCCTCGACCACGTCGCGGTCGATGACGAGCTCGACCTCCGCGCCGGCGTCGAGCGCGGTCGCGGCCGCCCGGTTGAACTGCTGGATGACGACCGGCGAGACCGCCCTGATCTCGGCCCGACGGCCGTCTCGGATGATGTCGGCGATGCGGTCGACCGCGGCGAGCGGGTTCCGGTCGGTCGCGACTGTCAGGTCGCCGGCGTCGACGGCCTCCGCGGGGAACCCGGCGCCCACGCGTTCGAGGTCGGCGGCGAACCCGCCGTAGCGGTCGGCCAGCTCCACCTCGTCCAGAAGGGTCTCGTACGCGTCGTGGACGCGCTCTCCGGTCGCCGTCACGCGGTACGCCGCGTCGCGCTTGACGACCCAGTCGCGCTCGCGGAACCCCCCGAGGATCCGCTGGACCGTCGTCCGGGTCGCGTCGACCGCGTCCGTCAGGTCCGTCGGACGACGCGGCTCCCGCCGGAGCGCCCGGAGGACCGCGACCCGGACCGGCGAGCCGGCGAGGTACTGTGCGCCGTCGTGTCCGTCGTCGGACGTCATCGTGTACGGGGCGTCTACGAGCACCGCACGCTTAACCGTACCGCGCTACGGGCGGTATCGGAACGAGACGACGGTGCCGATCCCGTCGTCCCCGTCGATCGTCTCCGTGGTCACGGTGACCCCGGCGACCGCGTCCGCGCCGAGCGCCTCCTCGATCACGGCGCGGAGCGCGTCGGGGTCGGCCCCCTCCCGGAGGACCGGGACGCGGACCTGCCGTCGGTTGACGGCGACGTCGCCGAGGTCGTAGTCGGTGTGCTCGAACGCGTCCCGCACCGCGGCGGCGATATCGGTCATGCGAAGCGGTTCGCGTGTGGGATATAAAAGGTTAGTCGAGACCGATCGCGTCGGACTGCCACCGAGGGACCTCTGCCCCCTCGGATCCGGCCGGCTCACCCGGAGCTCCGCGCCGAGATACCAGTCCTGATAACTCGCGGGAGGGATTCAATACGGACGGTCGACTGATCCGTACCATGCTGGTAGAGACGGCGGTGTTCGCCGCTGTGGCGGCGCTGATGGGGGTATCGACAGTCGCGTTCGTCGCGTTCTCGCTGCTGGGGGACCACGAGAACAGGTACTTCCTGCTCCCGCCGGCAATCATGTCGATCGCGGGGCTCTCGTACGCCGGGATGGCGGCGAGCTCGGCCGGGATCGCCCTGGAGGGGTTCGTCGTCGAGCTCCGGTACCTCGACTGGGCACTGACGACGCCGCTCATCGTGTTACACATCGCGGTGGTCGCGGCCGCTCCGCGGAAGACGATCGCCGCCGCGATGGGCGCCGACGCGCTCATGATCGCGGCCGGCTACGCCGCGACCACCGCGGCGACGCCGGGGGTCAAGTGGGGCGGGTTCGCCGTCTCGTCGGCCGCGTTCCTCGCGGTGGTCTACCTCCTGCTCACGACCGTGACGGACGGCGTCCGCGACGAGAGCGCCGCGGTGCAGGGCACCTTCCGGACGCTCCGGGACCTCACCATCGCCCTGTGGTTCGTCTACCCGGTGATCTGGCTGCTCAGCGGCTCCGGCGTCGGCGTGATATCGACCGCCGACTACCACTTCATCGTCGCCGTGCTCGACACGACCGCCAAGGTCGGCTTCACCTCGATCGTCACGTTCAGCATCACCCGCGTCGGCGACCTGTTCGCCGAGAGCGAAACGACGACCGCGACGACCGCCGCCTGAGACCATGACGGACACGACCACTTCCGGTTCGATACTGACGCGTAGCCTCAACACCAAGAGCTTCCTCGGCATCGCGGGGTTCGCGCTGCTGCTCGGGGTAACGGTGTGGACCCGGTGGCTCTCGGTCCGCGGGTCGATACCCGCCGAGGCCGAGTCCGCCGTGCTGTCAGCGCTGGTGACGACGCTGTTCGTCGCGGTCGTGGGCGCGTCGCTGCTGACGATCACGCTGGTCCGCGACACCGCCGGCGCGCTCGGGTTCCTCAACGAGAAGGCGGCGCGGATCGAGGACGGCGAGTTCGACGTGAACCTCGACGCGCCGCGGTACGACGAGGTCGGGCGGCTGTTCGCGGCCGTGCGCTCGATGCGCGACGCCATCGCGACGCGGATCGACGAGCTGGAGACCGCCCAGCGGGAGGCGGAGGCGGCGCGCGCGGAGGCCGAGCGACAGGCGGAGTCGCTGGCCGCGAGCGCGGAGCGCATGAGCGAGACGTTCGACGCGGCGGCCGACGGCGACCTCTCCGTGCGGGCCGACGAGGACGTCGACGCGGAGGCGCTGGCGACGATCGCCGCGTCGTTCAACGACATGATCGGCGACGTGGAGGCGACCGTCGAGGGCGTCCGGTCGTTCGCGGCAGAGGTCGACGAGGCCAGCACCGAGATCGACGACACGGCGCGGCGGCTGGCGTCCCAGGGCGACGACGTCGTCGAGGTGATCGACGGGATCGCCGACAACGCGGGCGACCAGTACGACACCGTGCGGGACGCCTCCGGCGAGCTCTCCGACCTCTCGGCGTCGATCGAGGAGATCGCCTCGTCGTCCGACGAGGTCGCGACGAAGTCGGCGAACGCCGCCGAGATCGGCAACGCCGGCAACGACGCCGCCACCGAGGCCGTCACCGAGATGGAGGCGATCCGCGAGCGGACGGCGGCGTCGATCGAGAAGGTCGAGCAGCTGGAGTCGGAGATGGACCGCATCGGCGAGATCGTGACGCTCATCGACGACATCGCGGAGCAGACGAACATCCTCGCGCTGAACGCCAACATCGAGGCCGCGCGCGCCGGCGGCGGCGCGGGCGGGGACGCGAGCGAGGGGTTCGAGGTCGTCGCCAACGAGGTGAAGTCCCTCGCGGAGGAGACCGCGGAGAAGACCGACGAGATCGAGACGCGGATCGAGACGCTGCAGTCGACCGCCAGCGAGACCGTCTCCGAGATGCGCGAAACCGGCGAGCGCGTCGAGCGCGGCGTCGAGACGATCGACGACTCGGCGGAGCTCCTGCTGGAGATGGTCGACACGGTCGAGGACGCGAACGACGGCGTCCAGTCGATCAGCAAGGCGACCGACGAGCAGGCGACGGCGACGGAGGAGACCGTCGCGATGATGGACGAGGTCGCGGAGCTGAGCGAGGCGTCCACCGCGGAGGCCGCGGACGCCGCCAAGCTGGTCGAAGAGCAGAACGACGACCTCGACGCGGTGAGCGACCGGATCGACGACCTCTCCCGTCGGACCCGCCGGCTCCGGGAGCGGCTCGAATCGTTCGACGGCGGCGACGGCGCGGTCGCGGGGCCCGACGCGGCCGGCTCCGTTCCGGGCGCCGCGGACGACGACTGAGTCGACCCGCGAGGCGCCGCCGCCGACCGAGTCGATCCGCGAGGCGACGACGCCGGTCGAGCCGGCTCCTCCGAGCGCGCTCGGGTCTCACGCGTACGCGTCGTACTCCTCGCCGAACAGCGCGAAGTACGCGACGCCGACGAGCCCGACCGCGCTTGCGAGTCCGAAGGCGACCGTGGGGCTCCCGGCGACAGCGACCTCGGTCCCCGGCACCGAGAACCCGCCGTAGAGCAGCCCGCCGAGCGCCGCGCTCGGGATGACGACCGCGTTGCGGAGGAGGTAGTACGACCCCGAGACGCGGCCGCCCGTGTCGCGCTCTGCGGGCCCGACGATCAGGGCCTTGTGCGCGGGGAGCCCGGCGAACCGGAGCCCGGAGAACGCGAACAGCGCGACGACGAGCGGCGCGGTCAGCGGCGTGTCGGCCGGGACGTTGATGAGGAGCACCGGGAAGACCGCGTACACGAGGAAGCCGAGCGCGACGACCGGCTTGAGCCCGACCCGCTCGGCGGCCAACGCCGCGGGTGGCATGGAGACGAGCGCGACCAGCATCTCGATTGCCAGCAGCACGCCGAAGAAGGCCGCCGGTGACAGCGAGACGGGGCCGACGTCGATCCCCACTTCGAGGAACCGCGTGATCACGATGACGAAGAAGACGTACACCATCCCGTTCGCGAACCGCACCAGCGTGTCGCCGACGAGCAGCGGGCGGAGCTCCGGCGGGAGGCGCCGGAGGTCCGCGACCACCTCGCTCACCCCCTCGAACTCCTTGCCGAGCGTGTCACCCTCGGCGTCGTAGAGGACGTGTTGGAGCGCGGTGGCGACGACGCCGAACAGGAGCGCCACCGCGAGCACGTACTGGAAGCTCACGGTGAAGTCGGCGGCGTACTGGATGATCCCCGCCGCGATCAGCGGCCCGATCAGGAACGCGGTCCGGCGGAACACCTCCGTGCTCGCGAACCCGCGCGCCAGCCGCTCCGGCGGCACCGACTGCTTGACGATCGCGAACGTCGCGCCGAGCCCGAACGACTTCCACGCCTGCGCGAGGAAGAGGCCGACGAAGATCCAGATCCACGGCTCGAAGGCGACGCCCCCGACCGTCACGGTCCCGAGGGTCGGCGCGGCGAGCCACACGCCGAACCCCAGGCTCGACACCAGCCCGAACAGCGTGAGCGCGACCCGCGATCCGATCCGGTCCGAGAGCCGGCCGCCCGGGTACGGGTAGACGGCGCCGATGACGTTGCCGACGGTCCCGAACAGCCCGACGACGAACGCGCTCGCGCCCAGCGCCGACATGTACTCCGGGACGTACCGGTTCGTCATCTGGAAGCCGAGGCTGAACGCGAACATCGCGAGCGACAGCACGAGCACGTCCCGCCGCAGCGAGAGGAACTGCCGGAACGGGTCGAGGAGGTCGACGTCGTCACCCGTTCCCATACCGGGAACTGTGACGAAACGACCTTCAATACACCGGTGATACGGCCGAGCGAGGTCGAAGAAGTCGAGCGGCTCGGCCGGCAATAAATTTATTCATAATATTTGATATTCAAATATGTAAAACCAGTCACCGCAGAATAATTTATTCTTTAATTACGCGCGATTTTTTGTGAAATATGCACGAAAGTGTAGCGGAGTACGTGGCAGAGCACCCGAAAATGGCCGGCGTCCTGTTCACCGCGCTCCTCCTGCTGACGCAGGCGGCGCCCGCGGCGGCGAACCAAGCGGCTACTACCCCAGGTCCGTAAGTCCATCAAAGCTGTCGTTCCAAGTGAGTTCCCCATCGTGGAAGATCGGCGTATCTTCCATATTCAGGAACTGCTCAACCTCAGCGGTTGAGACCTTTTTTGCGGTTATTTTTGAAGGAACAATGTGATTATTATTGTCGCTGTCTAAATTCAGGTATGTCAGCGAGCCCGTTCCATACGGGCCATTAGGGTATGTCTCTGCAGTCAGACTCCAGCAGTCTGTACCATGATCTCTTAAATTAAGGACAAGTGCTACTCCACTTCGGCTCTGACAGATCGTCGTCCCGCCGTCCCCGACGACGATGTACTGATGTCCGGTGATCAGCTCCCGTTTCGCCACGTGAAGCGCGGTGCGGAGGTTGAACCCGGTGTTCATCAGGCGCGCGATGATGCGGCCGAGCTGGGTGGCCGGCGAGTTCGCCACGTCGGAGAGGGTGACGATACCGCCGCGGGAGCCGCGGTGGACGAGGGCCTCGCCCTGCTGATAGGACTGGCAGGCGTTGAGCAGGAAGGCGCTGACGCCGACGTCGAGCTCCTCGTCGGTCAGGTCGAGGTAGTCGTCGGTACACTGCATCCCGCGGTGGTCGACGTGGCCGACGTAGTGGAGGAAGTCGACGTCGGACCGGAGCGCCTCGCGCATCTCCGCGCGGGTGAGGTCGTGGCGCACCTCGATGTCGAACTGGACCATGTCGCGGAGGCCGTACAGGTCCGCGACCGCGCCCTCCTCGCGCATCTGCTCGTCGTTGCAGACGACCAAGACGGAGATCCGCGACTGCTCGACCGCGCCCGCCTCCAGCCGGCGGTGGTACGCGTCGAGGGTGGCCTTGTTGGCGTCGAGCGGGACGCCGTCGCCGACCCACGCGTGCTCGACGGTGTCGACCGGCTCGGGCCGCACGAAGTCGGCGTCGGCCGGTACCGCGCCGCGGTCGGCCGGGGCGTCGGCGCCGCGAACGGGCTCGGGCTCGGCGGCGCCCCGGACGAACTCGTCCGGGCCGGTCGACGCCGGAACCGGTGCGGGATCGCCGTCCGGCCCGCGGAAGAACCCGACGCCGCCCCCCTCGCTCGCGGTCGCCGGAGTGGCCGTCTCCGGCGACCGGACGACGGACAGCTCGCCGGCGACGAACGGGAGCATCTCCACGTTCCCGGGGTCGGGTCGCACGTCGGTCGTCAGCGTCCACTGCGGGAGCTCCGGCTCGACGCGCTCGAAGGGGACCGCGAGGTACTCGCCCAGCCGCTCCGCGAGGGGGAGGTCGTACAGCCGGCCCCAGTCGAGGTCGACGTCGGTCGCCTGTCGCTCGTGGAGGTCGACCGGATAGAACCCCTCGGTGCGGGCGAGGCAGTCGAGGTGGAACGACTGCCGGAGGACCTCGGCGGTCCGACGCTCGAAGTCGGGCTCCAAGTAGTGCGTCCAGCCGTCGCCCTCGATCCGGGGCGCCTCCCCGGGGACGACGTCGGCCGCGAAGTAGTACGCGAGCGAGACGACCGGATACAGGCGTTCGTACGTCGGCGGCACGACGATCCGGACCCCGGAGTCCGGCGGTTCGATCGGGTCGGGCACGCGCAGCTCGTCGCCCGGCCCGATCAGCGGGGGATGGCCGCGGAGGGTGGGGAACGACCGCTCCGGGCTCGTCGTCTGGAGCGCGGAGCCGAGCAGCGAGACGGCGTCCATCAGCGACTCGGGGTCGGTCGGCGTCTCGACGGTGCCGGCGGGCACCTGGTGGAGCGAGCGGAAGCCGAGCGCGACCTCGCTCGGCGCGTCGAGGTCGATCCGCGTGGTCCGGTCCGTCGTCGACACCGAGAAGCCGGCCTCGAACGCGAGGTACAGCTTGGTCGGCGCCGGATCGATGCCGACGTGGTACGTCCCGGGCGGCATGTCGTAGGCGTCGCCTCGGGTGAGGAGCGCACCGTCGCCGTCGCGCGTCTCGACGACCGCGACGCGCGGGATCTCGACGGACGCGGTCTCGACGGTGACGCTGGCGTCGACGGGGAAGTAGTGGGCGTCCGCGGGGTTCGGGCGGGGTTCGACGGTCCGGTCGGTGTACACCTCGAACTGGGTGTTCTCGATGTGGTCCGTGACCGCGAGTCCGGCGTCGTCCGACAGCGGGTCGATGTCGATGCTCATGTGAGTGGACCGCGTCCGACTACCGGTCGGGCCGGTCAGATCGGCGAGTCCGGTTCGGCCGGTCAGGGGGCGAGACGGACCGGAGCGCTCGGCGAACGCGACCTTCGGTACCGGTTCGTCGGCCGAGACGGCGATAAAGCTTGTGTCGGTGGATCGCCGTAGACCGAACGGATAAAGGGGCGGCCGGCCCACGTTCGCGTAATGATCACGCTTGGAACGGCCCGCGCCCCGCCGGGCGAGACGGATACGGGCCGTCTCGAAGTGGGCGAGACGCGGGACGGGAGCCCCGTGCGGCTGCCGGTCGCCGTCGTCAACGGCGCGACGGACGGACAGACGCTGTACGTGCAGGCGGTCAGCGACGGCGACGAGCTCAACGGGCTGGGGGTCGTCAACCGCGTCGTCCCGCGGCTCGACCCGACGGAGCTGTCGGGCGCGGTCCTCGTCGTCGGCATCGTCAACTACTTCGGATTCCAGGTCGCGGAACACCGGAACCCGATCGACGACCGGAAGATGAACCGGGGGTACCCCGGCGACGAGGACGGGACGACCAGCGAGCGGATCGCCCACGCGACGTTCCAGGCGGCGAAGCGCGCGGACTACATCCTCGACCTCCATCAGGGGTCGACCAGTCGGATGATAAACGAGACGCGGGTGCGGTGCGGGATCCGCCACCATCTCCACGGGGACTGCCTGGAGCTCGCGAAGGCCTTCGGCTGCGGGCACGTCCTCGACATCAAGGGCCCGGACGGCCAGCTCGCGCGGGCGGGCCCGGAGCACGGGATCCCGACGATCGACCCCGAGCTCGGCGGCGCCGTCGGCTGGGACGAGGAGTCGATCCGGTACGGCGTCGAGGGGGTGTTCAACGTGCTCCGACACCACGGCTTCCTCGACGGCGACGTCGACCTCGAGCGGCAGGTCCGGGCGCGCGGGTTCGACCAGTACGGGTCGCCCGCGGGCGGGCTCGTCCGGTTCCAGCGGGACCTCGGTGAGCGCGTCTCGGCCGGCGACGCCCTCTTCGAGGTGACGGACACCTTCGGCGAGCTGAAGGGCCGCGTGACCGCCGACGACGACGGGATCTTCTGGCGCACCCGACGGCTCCCGCAGGTCGCCGCCGGCGAGTACGTCTGCTCGGTCGGCACCAACGTCGACCGGTACTGATGGCGGCCGACGACGGGCCGGAGGGAGGGGAGGAGGGCGGCGCGACCCCGAGGCGGCTCGCCTGTTCCGACTGCGGCGCGACCGTCGCCGACCGGTGGCGCTGCGAGTGCAGCGCCCCGCTGAACTTCGCCGATCCGCCGGTCCCGGATCGACCGGTGCCGGAGCCGGGTCGCCCGGCACCGGAGCCGGCGGAGGGGGACGAGCCGCTCGGCGTCAGCGACGGGGACGGACTCTGGGCGTTCGCGCCGTTCCTCGCGGTCGGCGACGACCCGGCCGACCGGGTGACGCTCGGCGAGGGGGGGACGCCGCTCGTCGACGCGGACGGTCCGCGGGGCGACGCCGGAGCCGACGGGAAGGCGTGGAACGCCGCGTTCAAGCTGGAGTACGTCTTCCCGACGGGGTCGTTCAAGGACCGGGGCGCGACGACGACGCTCACGCGCGCCCGCGAGCTCGGCGTCGACCGCGTCGTCGAGGACTCCTCGGGCAACGCCGGCGCGGCGATCGCGACGTACGCGGCCCGGGCGGGGATCGACGCCGCGGTGTACGTCCCGGCCGACGTCAAGGAGTCGAAGCTCCGCGCGATCCGCCGCGCCGGCGCGGAGCCGGTCCGGATCGAGGGGAGTCGGGGGGACGTGACCGACGCCTGCGTCGCCGCGCTCGGGGACGGCGGGCGAGAGGGAGGGACCGCGGGCGGAACGGACGGGAGTTCCGAGGGCTCCGCGTGGTACGCCAGCCACGCGTGGAACCCGGCCTTCTTCGAGGGGACCGCCACCGTCGCCTACGAGATCGCCGCCCAGCGCGGCTGGGAGGCCCCGGACGCGGTCGTCGCCCCGCTCGGGCACGGGACCCTGTTCCTCGGCGCGTACCGGGGGTTCCGGCGGCTGGAGCGGGCGGGCTGGACGGACTCGGTCCCGCGGCTGTTCGGCGCGCAGGCGGCCGGGATCGCCCCGATCGTCCGCGAGCTGCACGGGGCCGAAGCGGCCGACCCCGGGGGGCGCGTCAACGCCGCGGCCGACGGGATCCAGATCGCGGAGCCGGTTCGGAAGCGGGAGATCCTCGACGCGATCGCGGAGACCGACGGCGACGCGCTCGCGGTGACCGAGTCGGCGGCCGAGCGCGAGCTCGACCGCCTTCACCGGGCGGGCTTTTACACCGAGCCGACCTGCGCCGTCGCGCCGGCCGCGCTCCGGGAGCTCCGCGAGCGCGGGGTCCTCGCGCCCGACGACGACGTCGTCGTCCCGCTGACCGGCAGCGGACTGAAGGGCTGACCGCGCCGCCGACCGCGCCGGGGCGAGTTCGACGCCCGGGCGCCGTCACCACCGTCACGCCTTTTCAGTCGCGCCTCGTGGTGATGCGTATGGAGGTCCTCGTCTACGGCGCCGGCGCGCTCGGGAGCCTGATCGGCGGGCTGCTGGCCCGGGCCCACGACGTCACCCTCGTCGGACGCGACCCCCACATGCGGCGGATCCGAGGGGACGGGCTCCGGATCGACGGGGAGATCGAGGCGCGCGTTCGCCCCCGAGCGCTCACCGACGGGACGCACCGCGGCGCCGATCTCGCCCTCGTCACGACGAAGGCGTACGACACGGACGCGGCGGCGCGGGCGCTCGCGACCGGCGAGTACGACGCGGTCTGCTCGCTCCAGAACGGGCTCACGGAGGAGCGGCTCGTCGCCGCGCTCGACCCGACCGTGCTCGCGGGCACCGCGAGCTACGGCGCCCTGCTCGCCGAGCCCGGCCGGGTGACGTGCACGGGGACCGGCGAGGTCGTCGTCGGCTCGCTCGCCGGCGGTCGGGACCCGCTCGCGGAGCGCGTCGGCGCCGCGTTCGACGAGGCCGGGATCGAGGCGACCGTCGCCGCGGACATGCCCCGCCGCCGGTACGAGAAGCTCGCGGTCAACGCGGGGATCAACGGTCCCTCGGCGCTCGCGCGCCTCGCCAACGGCGCGACGCTCGACGGACCGGGCGGCGAGGTCGCGCGCGAGGCGGCCCGCGAGGTGGCCCGCGTCGCGCGCGCCGACGGCGTGGACCTCGGCGGGGACGAGGCGGTCGCGGCCGTCGAGCGCGTCGCCGACGACACCGCCGCTAACCGCTCGTCGATGCACGAGGACGTCGCCGAGGGGCGGCGGACCGAGGTCGACGCGATCTACGGCGCCGTCGTCGACCGCGCGGACCGCTTCGGGACCGCGGCGCCGACGTGCCGGACGCTGGCGTCGCTGATCCGGGCGTGGGAACTCGGAGAAGGGGTCCGCGAGTCCGCCTGACGGTCATGGGGGTCGCGCGAGGCGACCGCGGCGACCGGCTACCGGCTCAGCACCACTCTTCGAGGACGGTCGCGTCGGTCTCGTCGACCGAGACCCACGCGTTCTCCCGCGAGACGTCCGCGATCACGAGCTCCGGTCGCGACGCCGAGGAGTCGATCGACGCCATCACGTCCGGCGAGTCGTCGGCGTCGAGCGTCGGACCCGCCGGCAGCGCGGTCCGACGGTGATCGGGGTCCGGGTCGTCCCAAGGAGTGGAACTCCGTGACATGGTTGTTAATTGTTCACAGTAGGTATAAGCGTTCCGAACCGGAGACGTCCGCAGTCGGCGAATTCCCGGTCCGAGCGAACGGATCGACGGCGAATCCGGACTGACGCCGTCGATCGGACGGGTCCCGGCCTCGGTCCGGCGTCGATCCGACGGACCGGTCGAGCGGCGGACCGGTCGAGCGGCGGACCGGTCGGATCGCTGTCGGGTGTGCGCCTCGCCTCCGGGATCCGAGCGGCGCCGACGGCGGCGACCCTTCCCCGCGCCGTCGCCGACCACCTTCGCAGTATACAAGAGGTGTCACGCTGAAAGACGGTGCATGAACGTATCAGACGCCATGACGCCGCGGTCGGATCTCGTCGTCGTCGAGATCCCGGGGAGCCGGAACGACGTGCTGGAGTACATCCAGGAGCACGGCTTCTCCTCGGTCCCCGTCGTGAAGGACGTCGACGGCGACGAGGTGTACCGCGGCCTCGTCACCCGCGACGACCTCATCGAGCAGCCGGACGAGGACCAGCTCGCGCTGCTGATGCGGGAGGTCCCGACCGTCGGCGCCGACGACGACATCGTCGACGCCGCGGCCACGATGGTCGCGGAGTCGTCGCGCCGCCTCCCGGTCGTCGACGGCGAGTCCCTCGTCGGAATCCTCACGGTTACCGACGTGGTGCGGGCGATCGCCCGCGGCGAGATCGACGGCGACGCCGAGGTGGGCGGGCTCGCGACCCGGGCAGTCAACGCGACCCACACGGAGACGCCGCTGCCGGTCGCCGAGCGGGAGATCGGGCTCGCGAACGTTCCCTACGCCGTCGTGCTCGACGACGACGCCGCGATCGCGGGGATGCTCACCGAGGTCGACGTGCTGGCGGTCGCCCGCGTCGTCGAGGGCGAGGCGAGCACGGGCGACTCCATCGCCGAGCAGGACTCCGAGTGGTCCTGGGAGGGGATCAAGGCGACCGGCGCGCGCTACCTCCCGACCCGCAACGTGGAGCTCCCGGCGGAGCCCACGCGCCACTTCATGACGGAGGACCTGATCACGGTCAGCGGCACCCGGACCGCAAAGGAGGTCGCCCAGGAGCTCATCAGCAACGACATCGAGCAGGTCCCCCTCGTCAGCGGCACGGACCTCGACGGCATCGTGCGCGACGTCGACCTGCTGGAGGGCCTCTAGATGGCCGCGGACGACCTCGTCGAGCTGGCGAAGCGGCGCGGCTTCTTCTTCGGCTCGAACGGCGCGTACGGCGGCACCGCCGGCTTCTACACGTTCGGCCCGCAGGGCGCGGCGCTGAAGCGGAACTTGGAGGACGCGTGGCGCGACCGGTTCACCATCCAGGAGGGGAACCGCGAGATCGAGGCGCCGACGGTGATGCCGGAGCCCGTCTTCGAGGCCTCCGGCCACCTGGAGGGGTTCGACGACATGCTCGTCGAGTGCGGCGAGTGCGGCGAGTCGCACCGCGCCGACCACCTCGTGGAGGCGGCCACGGAGATCGAGGACGCCGAGGCGCTCCCCGGCGAGGAGGTCGAGGGCCTCATCGCCGACAACGACGTCGCCTGCCCGTCCTGCGGCACCCCCCTCGCCGGCGAGCCGGTGGAGGCGTTCAACCTGATGTTCGCGACCGACATCGGACCGGGCGACGCCCAGCCCGGCTACCTCCGCCCGGAGACGGCGCAGGGGATCTTCGTCGAGTTCCCGCGGCTGAAGGAGTACGCCCGCGGGAACCTCCCGTTCGGGATCACGCAGATCGGTCCCGCCTACCGCAACGAGATCTCGCCGCGCGGCGGGCTCCTCCGGCTGCGCGAGTTCACGCAGGCGGAGTTAGAGCAGTTCATCGACCCCGAGGAGGACGAGCCGCCGCTCGACCGGGTGCGCGACGTGGAGGTCCGGCTGTACCCCGCAACCGAGCAGGAGGCCGAAGACGGCGACTACCTGAACACGACGGTCGGCGAGGCGGTCGACGAGGGCGTCATCGGCTCCCCGTGGGTCGGCTACTACCTCGGCGTCGCGCAGGCGTGGTACGAGCGCGTCGGCGTCGACACCGAGCGGTTCCGCTTCCGCCAGCACCTCGCCGGCGAGCGCGCCCACTACGCGGCCGACTGCTGGGACGCGGAGAGCGAGGTCGACGGCGACTGGATCGAGATCGCCGGCTTCGCCTACCGCGGCGACTACGACCTCTCGAAGCACGGCGAGTACGGCGACGACTCCTTCACCGTCTTCAAGCGCTACGACGAGCCGAAGACGGTCGAGCGCGCGACGGTCGACCCCGACATGTCCGTCCTCGGGCCCGAGTTCGGCGGCGACGCCGGCGCGGTCGCCGAGGCCTTACAGACGCTCGCCGAGCGGGACCCCGACGCCTTCGACGGCGAGACGGTGGCGGTCGACGTGAACGGGGAGACGCGCGAGGTCGACGTCGACGTCGCGAACTTCGCCGTCGAGGAGACGACCGAGAGCGGCGAGCACATCACGCCGCACGTCGTCGAGCCCTCCTTCGGCGTGGGTCGCACCGTCCAGACGCTCCTCGCGCACGGCTACCGCGAGGACGAGGTCGACGGCGAGTCGCGGACGTACCTCTCCCTGGAGCCCGAGATCGCGCCGCAGGACGCCGCGGTGTTCCCGCTGGTGACAAACGACGACCGCCTCGTCGGCCTCGCCGAGCGCGTCGCGAGCGACCTGCGGGCCGCGGGGCTCGCGGTGGCGTACGACGACTCCGGTTCGATCGGGCGGCGCTACCGGCGGCAGGACGAGGTCGGTACGCCGTTCTGCGTCACGGTCGACCGCGACGGGATCAAGGGCGACGGCCCCGACACCGTCACCGTCCGCGAGCGCGACTCGGCGGCGCAGGTCCGGGTGCCCGCGGACGACCTCGCCGCCGAGCTGGCCGCGCTCCGCGCGGGCGAGCCGTTCGACGCGCTGCTGGACCGGTACGAGACCGTCGAGACGGACGTCGAGACGAACTGAACCCGTGCCCCTCCCGGCGACGGCGTGGCGGGCCGAGGTGGAGTTCGAGCGGCGGCTGGTCCACGCCGGGGGGACCCTCTACCCGGTGCCGTACCTGCTCGGCTGGTTCACGTGGACCGAGACGCGCTACTTCCTCGTGGCCGCGCTCGCCGTCGTCCTCTCGCTGGAGTTCCTCCGGCTCGTCGTCGGGCTCGACCACCCCCTCTACCGGAAGCTCACCCGGGAGTACGAGTCGGACGCGCTCGCCGGCTACGCGTTATACCAGGTGAGCATGACCGGCGCGGTCCTCCTCCTGGAGCCGACGATCGCGATCCCCGCGATGTGGATGCTGTCCGTGGGCGACCCCGTCAGCGGCGCGCTCGCGGACAACGAGGCCACGGAGGCGAAGCGGCCCGCCGCGTGGATCGCGATGTTCCTCGTCTGCTTCGGGCTCGCCGTCCCCTTTACGATCCCCGCGTTCGGCCCCGACGTGGGCGTCGCCGTCGCGATCGCCGGCGCCGCCCCCGCCGCCGTCGCCGACGGGCTCCCCCCGATCGTCCGCGGGGTCGCGATCGACGACAACCTCACCATCCCGCCCGCCGCCGCCGGGGGGATGCTCCTCGCGATCGCGGTGTTGGGGTAGCCTGCGGGACGGCTCACGGCTCGTTTACGAGCGAGGAGAGCGGTGGCCGTTTATAAACAAACAGTCGCGGCGGCGCGCGCCTCCGAGTGGTCGCCTCCGGCGGCCACGAGGAGCGCGTGCGAGGGAGTCGCTGGCGCCGGCGGCGCCAGCGACAGGGCGAGAGCTTCGCTCTCGCTTGCAACCGGACGTAGTCCGGTGACGAGGCTGGGGAGGCATGAGGTGCGGTTGCGGTACGGGGTGGGACTCAAAGGGGCAGCCGTGAGGCGGGCGCAGGCGACGTAAGCACTGGAAGGAGCGAGCACCGCGAGCGACTGAAGCGCGCAGCGAGCGTGCGCCCGCCTCACGGCTGGGGCTTTGGAGGTCGTCATCACGACATCAACAATTTATAAGCGAGCGGCTTGGGCGGTGGAGATTCCAGTGACGTGAGCGAGCACAGCGGTTTATAACGATCAACGGAGCGAAGATCAGACGAATCGCACCCGCAGCTACCGAACCCGGAGGAGTAGACGAAAAACGCGTATGAGAGACCGCTTACGTCGCGCGGCGTTCCTTCGCCTTCGGGCGGAGGTTCGTGTAGCCGCACTTGCGGCAGCGCTTCGCGTCGGAGGAGTTGCGGGCGTTACAGCGCATGCAGATCTGCCGGTCGAGGTTGCGGCGTTCCGCGGCGTCGAAGCTGGCCATACGGCTACTGTCGCGGCGACGCTGTAAAAGGTTGCGAGACGCGGCGGCGGGTCGGAGACCGCTCGCGCCGCCGAATCAGACGGCGAGTCCGGGCCTCAGGCGCCGGCCTCGGAGAGCGCGGCCTCGATGTCCTCGCGCTGGGTGACGCCGACGAACCGGTCCACGACGCCGTCGTCGTTCTCGACGATCAGCGTCGGGAGCGAGCGCACCTGGTACTGGTTGGCGACGTCCTGCTCCTCGTCGACGTTCACCTTCTGGAGCTCGAAGGCGTCGCCGAGGTCCTCCTGGATCTCCTCCAGGATCGGGTCCTGCGTCTTACACGGGCCGCACCAGTCAGCGTGAAAATCCAGCAGTCGAACAGTCATTATCCGGGCGGTCATTCCGGCGGACCGCGCATAAGGGTTTCCCACTGGTGCACGCCTCGCCGGTGCTCGCCCCGTCCGCGCACGCGCCCGAGGGCTCTGAGCGAGATCCCGATCCCGCGCCCCCGTCCGCGACCGCGAACGAAACGTTTAGAACACCTCGGAAGCCACTCGCAGGTATGAGCAGTGGTTCCAACTCCGGCGGGCTGATGTCCAGCGCGGGACTCGTCCGCTACTTCGACAACGAGGACCGGAACGCGATCTCGATGAGCCCCAAGACCGTCCTCGCGTTCTGCGTCCTCTTCGGCGTCTTCGTGCAGGTCCTCTCGCTGACCGTCGCGTAACCGGCCCGAGACGGAGGTTCGTCTCCCGCACTCGCAAAGCCCCGTAGCGCGTCCTTTTTGCCCCTCGCCGACCGAACCTATCGCATGAAAGCAGGCGTCATCGCCGTGCAGGGCGACGTGGCCGAGCACGCCGCCGCCGTCCGGAACGCCGCGGCCGCCCACGACGAGTCCGCGGCGGTCGTCGAGGTCCGCGACGCCGGGATCGTGCCCGACTGCGACGTCCTCCTCATGCCGGGCGGGGAGTCGACGACCATCTCGCGGCTGATCCACCGGGAGGGGATCGCCGCCGAGATCCGCGACCACGTCGCGAGCGGGAAGCCCGTGCTCGCGACCTGTGCCGGCCTCATCGTCTGCTCGCGGGACGCGAAGGACGACCGGGTCGACGCGCTCGGGCTCGTCGACGTCTCCGTCGACCGCAACGCGTTCGGCCGCCAGAAGGACTCGTTCGAGGCGAAGATGCCGGTGACCGGGCTCGACGAGCCGTTTCACGCCGTGTTCATCCGGGCGCCGCTCATCGACGACGTGGGCGCCGACGTCGAGGTGCTCGCGACGGTCGACGGCCGACCGGTCGCCGTGCGCGACGGCCCCGTCGTCGCCACCGCGTTCCACCCGGAGCTCACCGACGACCCGCGGATCCACGACCTCGCGTTCTTCCCCGAGGACGAGGTGGTCGCGTGAGCGACACGGAGGCGGACGCTGACGGAGAGCCCGACGCCCCGTCCGAGGCCGTCCTCGACGAGCTGTTCGCCACCATCGAGTCGCGGAAGGCGGAGCTCCCCGAGGGGTCGTACACCGCCTCGCTGTTCGCCCACGAGAAGGGCGAGAACGCCGTCTTGGAGAAGATCGGCGAGGAGTCGACGGAGGCCATCCTCGCGGCGAAGGACGACGACCGCGACGAGCTCACCGCCGAGAGCGCCGACCTCGTCTACCACCTGCTGGTGCTGCTCGCGATGAAGGACCTCGACCTCGGCGACCTGCGCGGGGAGCTCCGCGAGCGGTTCTGACCGCCTTCCGCGCGAACCTGGGTTCCCGCTCACGCCCCCCCGCCCACGCCACTCACGTCTACCGCTCGCGTTCGAGTTCGCGGTCGAGCTCGTCGAACTCCTCCGTCTCCAGCTCGCTCTCGATCCGACGCTCGAACTCCGCCTCGCTGATCTGCCCTTCGACGTACTGCCGTCGGAGTCGGTCTTGACGGCGCTCCGCCGCGTCGTCGGTCGACGTCGACGAGGACGACCGCGAGTCGCCGATCGAGCCCGCGTCGACCGAGGCGTCGTCGCTCCCGGAGAGCCACGACCCGGCCTTGTACGCGACGTAGACGACCCCGGCGAGAACGGCGAGCGTGACGACCCCGGAGATCACCGCCCACGCGAGGCTCAGGATCGCCGAGACGACGGAGACGAGGACGCTGACGCCGATCAGGACCGCGAGCGCGACCGCGCCGTAGTAGAGGGCCTGCTTCCCGTCCATACCGGGGAGTGACGCGTCCGACCGCAAATACCTTCGGCCGGGGGCGATCCCACACCGTCCCGGCGTCAGAAGACTTATTCTCGGGGGTATTCGTTACATTCGGAAATGGCACCGGAACCGCGAACCCGACCGAGACGCGTCCCCGTGCGGTCCGACGAGGGACGAACGTGACCGAGTCCGGCCGCCGGAGCGGTGGATCCGAAGGGCGAACCGTCGACCGCCGGACCGTCCTCGGCGCGCTCGCGGGCGCCGGGACCGCCGCGGTCGCCGGCTGCTCCGGCTCCGAGCCCGACGACGCGCCGACGGGCGACCTGGACTCCGATCGGCTCGACGAGCTCGCGGCCCGCTTCGCGCCGACGCTGTACTTCGACGCCGCGGAGCCGTGGTACCCCACGGACCCGCGTCCGTACGCGACCGAGGCGGACGGCGAGACGGTCGTCGACGGCTTCGCGGCGTTCGACGGCTACCACGAGCGGTTCGAGGCGGCGGGCGCCCCGCCGGACCCGACGGTGTTCTACAACGGCGTCCGGTACGAGGGCTCGCCGCTCGCGGTCGTCCAGTTCTGGTTCTACTCCGCGTTCGACCAGTTCACGGCGAACTTCCACTGGCACGACTGGGAGGTCCTCCACGTGTTCGTCGACCTCGACACGGGCGACCCGCAGCTGTACGTCGCCAGCTCGCACTCCCGGAGCGTCCCGAACAACGAGTTCCTCGACCCGGACCCCGAGGTCGTCCCGCGGATCCTCCCCGAGCTCGGCTCGCACTCCAGCACGCTCTCGGTCAACGAGATCCCCGACGGCTTCCGGCGCGTCGGCGAGGACGGGCTGCTCGCGGACATCACCAACACCACGATCGACACCGTCGAGGACCTCCTCGGGATCCCGATCGCGTACGGGCTCCCCCGCGACGAGGGGGCGCGGCTCCCCTTCGTCGTCCCCGAGTACGAGGGCGAGCCGATCTACGAGCACCCCGACCTCCCCTCGGTCACGGAGTCGTCGCTGGTCGACGGGGCCCTGACGGTCCGGTCGCTCGACGCGCTGCGGTCGCCCCCGACCGACCTCCCGCTCCGGGAGACGGGGATCGCCTTCCGCCACGCCGACCGGGAGGACCCGCTCGCGGACGAGACCGTCGACGAGGTCGTCGGCTACGAGCTCGTCGAGAGCGCCGAGCTGGAGGAGATCGCGGCGTTCACCGGGCCGCAGCTCAGCTTCGAGTTCGCCGTCCCCCAGGCGGTCGAGGACGCCGTCGCGAGCCACATCACGACTACTGGCGTCCCGTGGGAGCAGCCCCGCTACGAGAACCCCGCGCTCGACGTCACCGCCGGGAACCACCGGGCGGAGCTCGCCGCCAGGTACGACGCGATCGCCGCCGACGAGTCGGTTGGGAGCGAGGCGGCCGGCGCGCTCGACGCGGTCGTCGCTCGCGTGACGCGGGCGATCGAGACCGATGAGGCCCCCGATGGCGAGGGGCTGACGACGACCGACGCGGGCGTCGAGTCGGTCGTCCTGATCGAGAGCGACCCCGAGGCGGTCCCGACGTTCGCCGGCGGGGTCGCGGTCGCGAACGGGGTCCCGGAGGGCGACCACCGCCTGACGGTGAACGGCGCCGGACGGGCGCCGCACAGCGAGCAGCTGACGGTCTCGGCCGACGAGCCCGTGACGGCCGCGGGCGCGGACGGCGAGATCCCGCTCGTCGCCCGCGGTGACGCGCGGAAGGTGGAGCTGTCGGACGCGGAGAGCGACGTCGACCTGGCGCGGACGGCGATAGAGGACGACTTCGCCGGGCGGATCTACGACTCCGCGATCGACGGGAGCGACGCGGCCTACGTCCACGCCGGCGGGGCGTACACGACCGAGATCCGCGACGCCGACGGCGAGGTCGGCGCGTACCGGGTCAATCCGGATCCGTCGTTGGGGGGGAGCGGCGACGGCTCGGGCGACGAGGACGGAACTCCCGGGAACAGCCCGATCCGGATCGAGCGCCCGGAGACGGGGGCGGCCCCGCTCGCCGGCTACGTCGCCGACGTGGCAGAGGAGACGCGCGCCGCGGTCGCGGCCGCGGCGGCGGAGGGCGACGACAGTGACGACGGCGACGAGGATGACGACGGCTCCGGCGGCGGGAGCGGCGGCGGAGGCGGCGGTTCCGGCGGGGGCGGTTCCGGCGGCGGCCCGTCGAACGCGGTGAACGGGCTCGAACGCGCCCTCGCCGCCGCGGTCGACCAGGCGAGGCGGGCCGAGGAGCGCGCCCGCGAGGGCGACGCCGAGGGGACGGAACGCCAGTTAGCGAACGTGCTCGACCGGATCGCGCGGATCGAGGAGCGGCTCGCGGCGGCCCGCGACGGGCTCCCGCCGGGGCTCGCGAACGCGACCGGAAGGCGAGTCGAGCAGGCGACGCGGCGCGTCGAGCAGGCGCGGAACGCCGAGAAGCTGTAGCGGCCGGACGGTCCCCGCCCGGGGCGCCAGCGCGCGAGGGGGGCGGCGGCGCGCAGCCATTCCGATCCTCGCCCACGGGGGAGCGTGTCACGCCGCACCAGTGGATGGAAAGCTATACGACGCCGACCCGACCACGAGTATATAAGCAGATGTCTCAGGAGGGTTACGACCACACCGCGGTCGAGAATCGGTGGCAGGAGGCGTGGGACGACGCCGCCGTGTATCACACGCCGGACGAGGCCGACGACCCGACGTACGTCCTCGGGATGTACCCGTACCCGTCCGGGAAGCTCCACATGGGCCACGTCCGCAACTACACGATCACGGACGCGTACGCCCGGTACCGCCGGATGCGCGGCGACGACGTGCTCCATCCGATGGGGTGGGACGCGTTCGGCCTCCCGGCCGAGAACGCCGCCAAGGAGCGCGACACCAACCCCCGCGACTGGACGTTCGACTGCATCGACACGATGAAGGGGCAGATGAAGTCGATGGGGTTCGGCTACGACTGGGACCGCGAGATCACCACCTGCACGCCGGAGTACTACGAGTGGAACCAGTGGCTGTTCGGCCGCTTCGCCGACGCCGACCTCGTGGAGCGGCGCGAGGCCGAGGTGAACTGGTGTCCCTCCTGCGAGACCGTCCTCGCCGACGAGCAGGTCGAGGGCGACGCCGAGCTATGCTGGCGCTGCGACACCCCCGTCGAGACCCGCGACCTCGACCAGTGGTTCCTGGAGATAACCGAGTACGCCGACGAGCTACTTGAGGCCATCGACGACCTAGAGGGGTGGCCCAACTCGGTCCGACAGATGCAGCGCAACTGGATCGGCCGGCAGTACGGCACGACGCTGGATTTCGAAGTCGACGGGCACGGCCCCGTCGAGGCGTTCACCACCCGCGTCGACACCGTCCACGGCGCGACGTTCTTCGCGCTCGCGCCGGACCACCCGATCAGCGAGGAGCTGGCCGCCGAGGACGACGCGGTCCATCAGTTCGTCCACCACGAGGCCGACCCCGATGGCGACGAGCCGAACGGCGTCGAGACCGGCCTGACCGCGACCAACCCCGTCACGGGCGAGGAGATCCCCGTCTTCGTCGCCGACTTCGTCCTCTCGGACGTGGGGACGGGCGCGCTGATGGCGGTGCCCGGCCACGACGAGCGCGACCACGCGTTCGCGACGAAGAAGGGCCTCGACATCGTGCCCGTCGTCGCCCCCGAACCGGACGACTGGGACGGCGAGACGGTCCCGGACGCGCCGGACGTGAGCGAGGAGCCGTTCACCGACGACGGGGTCCTCGTCAACTCCGGCGAGTACAGCGGCCTCGACAGCGAGACGGCCCGCGAGCGACTCACCGCGGAGGTCGAGAGCGCGGCGGAGAGCACTCAGTACCAGCTGCGCGACTGGGGGATCTCCCGCCAGCGCTACTGGGGCACCCCGATCCCGGTCGTCCACTGCGACGACTGCGGCCCCGTGCTCGTCCCGGACGAGGACCTGCCCGTCGAGCTGCCGGAGTTCATCAACACCACCGGGAACCCGCTGGACGCCGCCGAGGAGTGGAAGGCGACGACCTGCCCGGAGTGCGGCGAACCCGCGACCCGCGAGACCGACACGATGGACACGTTCGTCGACTCCTCGTGGTACTTCCTGCGCTACGTCTCGCCCGGCCTCGACGACGCCCCCTTCGACCTGGAGCGCGCGAACGACTGGATGCCGGTCGACCAGTACGTCGGCGGCATCGAGCACGCCGTGATGCACCTGCTGTACTCGCGCTTCTTCACCAAGGTGCTCGCCGACGAGGAGGGACTGGAGCACCGCGAGCCGTTCACGAACCTGCTGGCGCAGGGGATGGTCCAGCTGGAGGGCGAGAAGATGTCGAAGTCGAAGGGGAACGTCGTCTCCCCCCAGCGGATCGTCGACGAGTACGGCGCGGACACGGCCCGGCTGTTCATGCTGCAGGCGGCCCGGCCCGAGCGCGACTTCGACTGGTCCGAGGAGGGCGTGCGGTCCACCCACCGGTTCCTGGCACGGCTGAGCGACCTCGTGGAGGAGCAGGCGGCGGGCGGCGGGGCGGGGGACGGTGCGGGCGACGCGGACGCCGCCGACGCCGCCACCGCCGATCGCGACACGATCGACGACTACGTCGCCGACGAGATCGACGCCGCCGTCGCCGTCGCGGGCGACGAGTACGACGACCTGACGTTCAACGTCGCGCTCCGCGAGGCGCAGGACCTCGTGGGGACGCTCCGGAGCTACCGCGAGCACGCCGACCCGGACCCCGACACCTTCGAGCGCGGGCTCGACGTCGCCGTCCGCCTGCTCGCGCCGGTCGTCCCGCACCTCGCCGAGGAGCTGTGGGAGGCGCTCGGCCGCGACGGGTTCGTCGTCGAGGCCGACTGGCCGACCGCGACGGTCGACCGCGACACCGTCGAGAAGCGCCGACGGCTGGTCGCGAACACCCGCGAGGACGTGCGCGACATCGTCGACGTCGCCGGCATCGAGGACCCCGAGCGGATCGACGTGGTCGTCGCGCCCGACTGGAAGTACGACGCGCTGTCGATCGCGATCGACAGCGACGCCGACAACCTCATCTCGGAGCTGATGTCGGAGTCGCACATCCGCGAGCGGGGGGACGCCGCCGCCTCGTACGGGCAGGACCTGCAGGCGAACCGCGAGGCGCTGCGGGCGACCCTGTCGGGCGACGAGGAGTACGACGCGCTCCGTGCGGCCGCGTGGCTGATCGAGCGCGAGTTCGACGCGCCGGTCCGGGTCGAGCGCGCCGCGGACGCCGACGAGAGCGCGGTCCGGAAGGCCGAGCCGGGACGGCCCGCGATCGACATCGTCGAGTAGCGGCCGGCTCCGCTCTCGAATATCTCCGACGGCCCGGAAGCGATTAGTCGACGGCGACGCCCGAACCCGTATGGACGACCCGTACGCTCCCGCCCGCGACGCACTCGCCGGCGATGGGCCCGACGGCGACGCGCGCGACTCCGCGGACGCCGACCCGGCGGTCCTCGCCGCCCGTCTCGACGACGCGGACCCGCTCGCCGGGTTCGCGGACCGGTACCGGATCCCGGACGACCTGCTCTACATGGACGGCAACTCGCTCGGCCCCGCGAGCGACGCCGCCCTCGCGAGCCTCGACCGCGTCGTCGACGAGTGGCGCGAGCTGCTCATCTCGGGGTGGACCGACGCCGACCCGCCGTGGTTCTCGGTCGGGGAACGGCTCGGCGACGCGCTCGCGCTCCTCGTCGGCGCCGACCCGGACGAGGTCGTCGTCGGCAACTCGATCACGGTGAACATCCACACCCTGATCGGCACCTTCCTCGACGAGCTGCTGGCGGGGAACGGGCCCGAGCGAGAGGGGGTCGAGCGCGCCGACGGGAGCCGGGACGCCGGGGTCACCCCCGCCGTCCTCGTCAACGAGCTCGACTTCCCCTCCGACCACTACGCGATCCGCGCGCAGCTCCGGGGGCGCGGGATCGACCCCGACGAGAAGCTCCGGGTCGTTCCGAGCCGCGACGGGCGGACGATCGACCCCCGAGATGTCGAGGCCGCGCTGGAAGCGCACGACGACGTGGGGATCGTCTTCATGCCGACCGCGCTGTACCGGTCGGGACAGCTGTTCGACGTCGAGCGGATCACCCGGGCCGCCCACGAGGCGGGCGCGTACGCCGGCTTCGACGCGGCCCACTCCGCGGGGGCGGTCCCGCACGAGTTCGGCGCGGCCGGCGTCGACTTCGCCGTGTGGTGCACGTACAAGTACCTCAACGCCGGCCCGGGGTCGATCGGCGCGCTGTTCGTCGCCGAGCGCCACCACGGGCTCACGCCCGCGCTGGCGGGGTGGTGGGGTCACGAGAAGGCGACCCAGTTCGAGATGAACATGACGTACACCCCCGCCGACTCGGCTGGCGCGTGGCAGATCGGGACGCCGCCGCTGTTCTCGGCCGCGCCGCTGGAGGGGTCGGTCGAGCTCCTGCGCGAGGCCGGAATCGAGCGCCTGCGCGCCAAGTCGCTCGCCCTGACCGACTTCCTGATCGCCCTCGTCGACGACCGGCTGCCCGAGGTGTCGGTCGGCACGCCCCGAGAGCACGCCGCCCGCGGCGGTCACGTCGCGCTGGAACACCCGCACGCCGAGCGACTCAGCGAGGCGCTCAAGGACCGCGGCGTGGTCGTCGACTTCCGTCCGCCGAACGTGGTCCGCGTCTGTCCCGCGGCCCCCTACACCTCGTTCGCCGACGTGCTCGACGTGGTCGACGAGATCGAGGCGATCCTCGACAGCGGCGCGCACGAAAAATACGAGACGAGCGAGGGCGGCGTGACGTAGGGGGCGACGTCCATTTATAGCGAGATATGAGGTGGCGCGTGCCGATGAGCAGCCGTAAGGCTGCGAGTCGCACGCGCGAGGGAGCCCGCGGCCGCCATTGGCGGCCGCGGCGAGGCTGGGGAGGTGTGAGGCTGCGGTGCCGTGCAGTCGGGGCGGGATTCAAAGGGGCAGCCACGAGGACGAAGCACGGCGCAGTAAGCACCGCAGGAACGAGCGAAGCGAGTGACGAGGAGCACAGCAAGCCGCGCGAGTCGTCGTGGCTGGGGCTTTGGCGGCGTTCTCCGGCGACCTGTAGTCAACTGCTTATGAGCGAGCGGCCGGGGCTTTGGCGGTGTTCACCACTATCAACCGGTCATCAACGTATAACCGACTACCAACCACTTATAAACAGAATTCGTATAGCGACGGGCTTAATCGCCCGAGCACCCAATCCGAACCGATCACAGAATGGCGGAACCGTCGGGCATGGACGCGTTCGCGCACCTCAGGAGCGAGGTCCGGGAGGCGCTCTCCGACCAGGGGTTCACCACTCCCACGGAGCCGCAGCGCGAGGCGATCCCGCCGCTCGCCGAGGGGCGGAACGCGCTCGTCCTCGCCCCGACGGGCACCGGGAAGACGGAGACCGCGATGCTCCCCGTCTTCGACGCGATCGTCGACGCTCGGGATTCGCCCGGAGACCGGCCTCGCGAGGGTATCTCCGCGCTGTACATCACCCCGCTCCGCGCGCTCAACCGCGACATGATGGACCGGCTGGAGTGGTGGGGCGACTGCCTCGGCGTCGAGGTGGCGGTGCGCCACGGCGACACCACGCAGTACGAGCGGTCGAAGCAGGCCGACGACCCGCCGGACGTGCTCATCACGACGCCGGAGAGCCTGCAGGCCATCCTGACCGGCTCGAAGATGCGCGTCGCCCTCGAAGACGTCGCGCACGTCGTCGTCGACGAGGTCCACGAGCTGGCCTCGGCGAAGCGCGGCGCGCAGCTCACGGTCGGGCTCGAACGCCTCCGGCGCGTTTCGGGGCCGTTCCAGCGGATCGGCCTGTCGGCGACCGTGGGCACTCCCGAGGAGGTCGGGCGGTTCCTCGTCGGGAGCGGGAAGCGCGACCCCGACCGCGAGGGCGACCGTGCGTTCGAGATCGTCGAGGTCGCGGCCGGGACGCGGACCGACGTACGCGTGCTCGACCCCGAGATCACCGAGCGCGACTCCGCGCTCGCCGGCGAGCTCGCGGTCGACGAGACGACCGCGAGCCACGTCCGGACGATCCGCGAGATCGTCGCGAACCACGAGTCGACCCTGATCTTCGTCAACACGCGACAGACCGCGGAGGCGCTCGGGTCGCGGTTCAAGGCGCTCGCGGAGCGGGAGGAGACGGACGAGGGAGTCGGCGACCCCACCGAGATCGAGGTCCACCACGGCTCGCTCTCGAAGGACGTGCGGATCGACGTGGAAGACCGGTTCAAGTCGGGCGAGCTCGACGGGCTCGTCTGCACCTCGTCGATGGAGCTCGGCATCGACGTGGGGCGGGTCGACCACGTGGTCCAGTACGGGAGCCCGCGCGAGGTCGCCCGCCTGCTCCAGCGCGTCGGGCGCGCGGGGCACCGCCGCGATCTTGTCTCGGAGGGGACGGTCGTGACGCAGGGGGGCGACGACACGCTCGAAGCGCTGGCGATCGCCCGGCGCGCCGGCGAGGAGCTCGTGGAGCCGGCCGCGATCCACCACGGGAGCCTCGACACGGTCGCGAATCAGGTCGTCGGCGTCGTGATGGACGAGGGCGACGTGCACGCCCGCGAGGCGTACGAGATCGTCACGAGCGCCTATCCGTTCCGGGAGCTCTCGGAGCCGCAGTTCCAGGAGGTCGTCCGCGAGCTCGACGGCAACCGCCTGCTGTGGCTCGACGAGGAGTCGGACACCCTCGAGAAGTCCGGGGGCACGTGGCAGTACTTCTACGCGAACCTCTCGATGATCCCGGACGAGTCCACCTACGAGGTGTACGACATGTCCTCGCGGCGGGGAATTGGTACCCTCGACGAGCGGTTCGTCGTCAACTTCGCCGGCCCGGGCGAGACGTTCATCCAGCGCGGCGAGATGTGGCGGATCACGGAGGTCGACGAGGAGGAGGAGCGCGTGAACGTCACGCCCATCGCCGACCCCGCGGGCGAGGTGCCCTCGTGGATCGGTCAGGAGATCCCGGTCCCGAAGCCCGTCGCGGAGGAAGTGGGACGGATCCGCGGCGAGGCCGCCGAGGCGCTCGCCGCGGGGTCGACCCCCGAGGCGGTCGCGGCGGACCTCGCGGAGCGCTACCCCGCCGACGAGGAGACGATCGCGAGCGCCCTGCAGCCGGTCGTCGACCACGTCGACGCCGGCCACCCCGTCCCCACCGACCGCCGAGTCGTGATCGAGGGGAGCGCGCGCACCGTCGCGGTCAACGCCGCCTTCGGCCACGAGGTGAACGAGACCCTCGCGCGCCTGCTCGCGGCGCTCGTCGGTCAGCGCGCGGGCTCGTCGGTCGGGATGGACGTGGACCCCTACCGGATCGAGTTTGAGGTCCCTCACGGCGTCAACCCCGGGACCTTCCGCGAGGTGCTGGAGACGACCGACCCCGACCGGCTGGAGGCGTACCTCGAACTCGCCCTGAAGAAGTCGGACGCGCTCAAGTTCACGCTCGCGCAGGTCGCCGCGAAGTTCGGCGCCGTCAAGCGCTACCGCGAGGGGAAGGGGCGGTTCGGCGGCGACCGCCTGCTCGCGGCGCTGGAGGGGACGCCCGTCTACGACGAGGCGCTCCGCGAGGTGTTCCACGCCGACCTCGCGGTCGGGGAGACGGCCGAGCTGTTGGCCGACCTGCAAGACGGGTCGATAGAGACCGCGATCGCCCGCGAGCGCACGCCGCTCGGGACCGCCGGGCGCTCCGCCGGGACCGAGTTCCTCGTCCCGGAGAACGCCGACGCCGACGTGATCGAGACGGTCCGCGAGCGCATCCGGAACGACCGCGTCATCCTCTTCTGTCTCCACTGCGCCGACTGGCGGCGCACGACGAAGGTGCGGCGCGTCCCCGACCAGCCGGAGTGCCCCGACTGCGGCTCGACCCGCGTCGCCGCGCTGAACCCGTGGGACGACGAGACGGTCGCGGCGGTCCGGGCCGACGAGAAGGACGAGGAGCAGGAGCGGCGGACGGAGCGGGCGCATCGGGCGGCGAGCCTCGTCCAGACGCACGGGAAGCGCGCCGTGATCGCGCTGGCGGCGCGGGGGGTCGGGCCGCACAACGCCGCGCGGATCATCAACAAGCTGCGCGAGGACGAAGACGAGTTCTACCGCGACGTGCTCAGACAGGAGCGCGAGTACGCGCGGACGCAGTCGTTCTGGGACTAGATCGAGACTCAACTGTTACGGTCATTGATAAGCAAAACCGTGGTGCGATCGTTCAGTTATAAATAATCGGCCGTGCGACGAATACGTCCAACGCCCCGGTAGCTCGGTGATACTTTTTTAGCTACTTCACCGTGGCACCGCCAAAGCCCCAGTCGCGAGGACTCGCGCGGCTCGCTGCGCGCTTCGGTCGCTCACTTCGTTCGCTCCCTCCATTGCTTGCGTCGCCGTGCTTCGCCCTTCCGAGAGACTTCGTCTCTCGTCTTCCCGCTCGCTCCGCTCGCGGGAATCGCGACTTGCCCCTTTGAGTCCCGCCCGCACAGCGCCGCACAGCCTCACACCTCCCCAGCCTCGTCGCTCGCTCGGGCTCCCTTCGGTCGCCCGCTCGCGACTCCCTCGCGCGTGCTGGCTCGCGGCCGCCACGGGCGGCCGCTCGCAGGCGCACGCCACCGCACATCTATTTATAAATAGTCACCGCTGTCGCCCCCACGATTCGCCCCCTATTCGTCCGGGTACTTCGGCTCGCGGCGCTCGGCGCGCTCGGTCGCGCGCTCGATGACCTCACGGACCGTGTCGGGGCCGTCGCTCGCGCGGTAGACGTCGCCGTGTCCGGGGTACATCGCCTCGACGGTGTCGGGCAGGCGGTCGAGGAGCGCGTGCAGGCTCTCGATCAGCGTCTCGCGCGACTGGCCCGCCATGTCGGTGCGGCCGAAGGATCCGTCGTCGAACGCGCCGTCGTTGTAGACGACCACGTCGCCGGAGTAGAGCCGCTCCTCGCCTACCAGAGCCACGTGGTCGTCGGCGTGACCCGGCGTCTCGACGACCTCGCAGGGCTCGCCGCCGACGAGCACCTCGTCGCCGTCGCCGATCGCCACGTCGCGTCGCGGGTGCGCGGCGTTCGCGTAGAGGGTGGCGTCGAAGCGGTCGAGCACCGCGTCGAGCTCGCCGACGTGGTCGTGGTGTTGGTGGGTCAACACGACACGGTCCAGCCCGTCGACGCCGGCGTCGTCGAGCGCGTCGGCGACGACGTCGTCGACGCCCGGCATCGTCCCGGCGTCCACGAGGGTCGGCGCCTCGCCCGGCACGAGGTACGCGTTGCAGGTGAACTCCTCCGCGTCGGCGGTGGCGGTGATCGGCTCCATACCCACACGAGGGCGTTCGCGGCGTAAAAACGTGTGCGGGCCCGGAGGGCGTTCCGGCAGGGGATTTATCAGTCGCGCTCTGTTAGTCGTACACACAGATGGGCTTCGGAAGCTACGACGAATCCGAACAGGAGAATCAGGACCTGGACGCGGATTTCGACGACGAGGACGGAGTCCGAGCGGCCGAAGAGGTACACGAGGGCGAGGTCGACTACGAGCCCGGCGCCTCGAACGACGAGCTCCTCGACCGGCTCCAGGAGATCAAGTCCGAGGAGACCTGATCGGGTGACAACGCCGAGCCGGACGCTCGGAATCGCATTCTCCGACGGCGACCGAACCAGCCGCCTAGCCGGCGCCGTCGTCAGGGCCGACGGGACCCTCGACGGGCTCGCCTTCGAGCGCTGCGCGGTCGGCGGCACCGACGCGACCGACGCCGCGATCGCGCTCTTCGACGCGCTCGACCGCGAGGACGTGCGACACGTCGCCTGCGCCGGCGTCGCCCCGGCGTGGTTCAACGTCCTCGACCTCCGCCGACTGCACGAGGCCCTCGACCGACCCGTCTACGCCGTGAGCTACGAGCCGAGCCCCGGGCTCGAACCCGCGCTCCGCGAGGCGTTCGACGGCGACGCGCTGGAGCGCCGGCTCGGCGTCTACCGGTCGCTCCCGCCGCGCGTCCGGGTCGAGCGCGACGGGCCGGACGCCGGCGGGGCCGACGACGCCGGGGGCGGCTACGTCGACGACGCCGACACCGAGAACGGCGGCGCCGACCCCCTCTTCGTCCGCGCGGTCGGGATCGACGACGGCCGCGCGGCCGCCGCCGTCCGCGACTCGGTCCGGGAGGGGTTCCGGCGGCCCGAGCCGCTCCGGCTCGCCGCGCTCGCGGCGAGCGCGCACCGCGAGGCGGTCGCGGGGGGGTGACGGCGGGTCCCGCGCGACCGCGTCCGCCGCGCCGGATATATGTCGCCCCCGCCCGACGGCCTCGGCATGAACGACGGCGACCCGACGGCCGACGGCCCCGACCGGGGCGACCCCGCCCCCGACGTGACGTTCCGCGACCGCGAGCGCCTCGTCCGAACGCCGGCCCACGGCGTCGCCCTGGACTGTCTCGCGGCCGGGATCGCAGCCGCGCGCCCGGACCGACTGATCCCGGGCGCCGCGTCGGTGCGCGACGGGATCCTCCGGATAGAGGGAGCAGAGACGGGGAGGGGAGTCGGGAGCGCCGACGGGGTCGGCGAGTACGACCTCGACGATTACGACCGCGTGCTTCTGATCGGCGCGGGCAAGGCGTCCGCGGAGGTCGCCGCCGCGCTCGCCGGCGTGTTCGAAGACGGCGACTACGGGATCGCCGAGGGCGTCGTCGTCACCGAGGACCCGGAGACGGGACCGTCGACGCCTGGGGTCGAGATTCTCCCCGGAGACCACCCGGTGCCGAGCGACGCGGGCGTGGAGAGCGCGCGACGCGCCCTCGATCTGGCCGAGCGCGCCGGCGCGGACGACCTCGTGATCGTCGCGGTCACCGGGGGCGGGAGCGCGCTGCTCGCGGCGCCCGCCGACCCGATATCCCCCGACGATCTCCGCGATCTGACCGAGGCGCTGCTCGCCTGCGGCGCGTCGATCGACGAGATCAACGCGGTCCGCAAGCACTGCTCGGCGGTCAAGGGCGGGCGGCTCGCGCGGGCGGCGGCGCCCGCGACCGTCGCCACGCTCGCCGTCAGCGACGTGATCGGGGACCCGCTCGACGTGATCGCGAGCGGGCCGACCGTCCCCGACCCCTCCACCTACGGGGAGGCGCTGGCGGTGCTGGACCGCTACGACCTCGACGTCCCCGACTCGGTGCGCGAGCGGCTCAGTGCGGGCGCGGCGGGCGACCTCGCGGAGACGCCGACCGCGGGCGATCCGGCGTTCGACCGGACGCGGGCGTTCGTCGTCGGTAACGGCCGGACCGCGCTCGACGCCGCCGCGGACGCCGCCGC
Organism: Halorubrum rutilum; assembly: GCF_042665015.1. Lineage (GTDB taxonomy): Archaea > Halobacteriota > Halobacteria > Halobacteriales > Haloferacaceae > Halorubrum > Halorubrum rutilum. The sequence goes on from NZ_JBHTBL010000008.1 coordinate 260,530, forward strand.
CGAGCGCGGGTACGAGCCGCTGACCCTCGCCGCCGGGGTCCGGGGAGAGGCCCGGGCGGCCGGGACCGCCCACGCGGCGATCGCGGAGGAGTGTGCGGTGCGGGGGTCGCCCGTCGAGCCGCCCGCCGTACTGCTCTCGGGCGGCGAGACGACCGTGACGCTCGGCGGCGCCGACGGGACCGGCGGGCCGAACGCGGAGTTCGCGGCGAGCGCCGGCCTCGCGCTGGCGGAGGGACCGCTCGGCGAGCGCGAGGGGGCGGCGGGCGACGGGGGAGAGGCCGACCCCCGGATCGTCGTCGCCGCCGCCGACACCGACGGGATCGACGGCCCGACCGACGCCGCGGGGGGGATCGCGGACGCGACGACGCTGGACCCGGACGCCGCCCGCGACGCCCTCGACCGCCACGACGCGTATCCGCTGCTCGACGAGGCCGACGCGCTGCTCCGCACCGGTCCGACCGGCACGAACGTCAACGACCTGCGCGCCGTCGTGGTCGAGGCCGCGGACGGGGAGTGAATCGGGGCGGTACCGAGGAGTGAATCGGGCCGCTCACGACGGGTAAGTCGGGACCGCCGGCGCCTACCGGTCGGCGCAGTACTCGACGAAGTTCCGCAGGATCTTGAGCCCCGTCTCGCCGCTCTTCTCGGGGTGGAACTGCGTGCCGAACACGTTGCCCGCCTCGTTGGCGACGACCGCCGGGAAATCGACGCCGTAGTCGGCGGTGGCGACGACCGCGTCCGGGTCGTCGGGGGCGGCGTAGTACGAGTGGACGAAGTAGGCGTGCTCGCCCTCCACGCCGTCGATGATCGGGTGGTCGCGCTCGATGTCGAGCTCGTTCCACCCCATGTGCGGGACCTTGCGGTCGACGTCGAACCGGACGTTGGTGCCGGGGATCAGGTCCAGGCCCGTCACCTCGCCTTCCCCCTCGTGGTCGGCCTCCTCGCTGGAGGTGAGGAGCATCTGCATCCCGAGGCAGATCCCGAACAGGGGGCGACCCGCCTCGGCGTGGGCGGTCAGCGCCTCGCGCAGCGGGCCGGCGTTCTCCATCCCCTCGCGGAACGCGCCGACGCCCGGGAGGACGACCCCGTCGGCGGCGGCGAACGCCTCGGGGTCGTCGGTGATCTCGACGGACGCGCCCGCGCGCTCCAGCCCGCGGGTCGCCGACCGGAGGTTGCCGAGCCCGTAGTCCACGAGCGCGACGGACACCTCCCGGTCCGTTGCTGAGTCGTCCATGCCGCCGCTTGATCACCTGCGTGGAAGTCAGTTTCCATCCGTCCCGCCTTACATATCAGTACATATCTGTCTGTATATTTAAACAGCAAAACTTTTGAGAGCTTAGTCGGATTCACAGACGTACTCCTCATGGCGAAACGACGCAAGTTCCTCAAGATCGCGGGTGCGGGAAGCATCGTTGGACTCGCGGGATGTAGCGGCGGCGGTGGCGGCGACGGGTCAGACGGCTCCGGAAGCTCCGACGGGTCAGACGGCTCCGGAAGCTCCGACGGGTCAGACGGCTCCGACGGCGGCGACTCGGAGAGCGAGCCCGAGATGACCTTCGGCGGCGACGGCACGGTCGACTTCGGCATCTCCCCGTCGGTCCCGCAGGAGGACCTCAACGTGCAGTACTCCCCGCTCGAAGATCACATCGGGAGCTACCTCCGGGAGAACTACGATGTCCCCAGCGACCTCAGCGTTGAGGGGACCATCGGAAGCAACTACAGCGCCATCATCCAGTCGCTCGGCCAGGGAACGCTGGACATCGCCGAGACCGGGCCGTTCGCGGCCGCGCTCGGCGTGAAGACCGACAACGCGGAGATCATCCTCCAGCGGTACGGCTACGGCGGCTGGACGTACAAGAGCATCATCGCGACGCCGAACGACAGCGACATCGAGGAGCTGTCCGACCTCTCCGGTAAGACGGTCGCGTTCTCCGACCGCCTCTCGACCAGCGGCGCGCTGTACCCGCTGTACAGCATGTCGAGCGAGGGCGACCTCGACGTCGGCGAGCTCCCCGAGGGCAACGGGTCGCAGGCCGAGTTCGACGCCCGCTTCGCCGGCGGCCACGTCGGCTCGTACACCCTCCTCGAACAGGGACAGGTGGACGCCGCCGCGATGGGCGGGTTCGTCCGCGACACGAAGACCGGCCCCGCGCCCGAGGAGTGGCAGGAGGTCGCGACCACGCTCCACGAGGACGAGGGGCTCCCGCGCGCGCCCATCGTCGTCTCCCCGGAGCTCAGCGACGATGTCCAGACGGCCATCCAGGAGGCGTTCCTGGAGGGTCCGGACAGCATCTACTACGGCGCCGACGGCGAGGACGGCACCGGAGACGACCTCTGGTTCAGCCGCGTCCGCGAGGCGAACCAGGAGGACTACCAGTCCGTCATCGACGTCGCCGACGAGCTCGGCGTCGGGACCGACATCTTCGAGCAGTAGATCCCCCCACCCCCGTTTCGGATCGCTTTTCACACGATCGGTCCGTTCTCGCACAAAGCCACACTCCATGCCAACGATCGAATTCGAAAACGTCACCAAGATCTACGACGAGGACACCGTCGCCCTCGACGACGTGTCCTTCACCATCTCCGAGGGGGAGTTCGTCATCCTGCTCGGGCCCTCCGGCGCCGGGAAGTCGACGATGCTCCGGGTGTTGAACGGGCTCACGCAACCGACCGAGGGGACCGTCCGGGTCGGCGGCGAGGAGCTCAGCGGCAACCGCAGCGAGGTCGGGATGGTGTTCCAGGAACACTACCTCATCGAGAGCAAGACCGCGTTCGGGAACGCCCTGTCCGGGGCGCTCTCGCGGAACGGGCTCCTTCGGAGCGCCCTCGGGATGCACGACGACGCGGACAAGATGACCGCCCTCGAAGCCCTCCAGACGGTCGGCCTCCTCGACGAGGCCGGCCAGCGCGCCGAGTCGATGAGCGGCGGGCAGAAACAGCGGGTCGGGATCGCCCGCGCGCTGGTCCAGGAGCCGGAGGTCGTCCTCGCCGACGAGCCGGTCGCCAGCCTCGACCCGAAGGCCGCCCGCGACGTGATGCGCTACCTGAAGAAGGCCGCGACCGACCAGGACCTCACGACGGTCACCAGCCTCCATCAGGTGAACATCGCGCGGGAGTTCGGGGACCGGTTCCTCGGCATCCGCGACGGCGAGGTGATCTTCGACGGCGACGCCGACGACCTCACGATGGACGAGATGGACCGGATCTACTACGGCGAGGCGCAGGGCGGCAAGGCGGTCCCGACCGGGGCGGCGGGCGACGAGTTCGACGGGAGCGACGCCGACGCCGCCGCCGACGGAGGGGGTCGGGCGTGAGCTCCGACTCCGCGATCGCGGACCAGTTCCGGGCGCTCGAACGGCTCCGCCGGCTCAAGTACGTCCTGTGGGGCGTGTTGCTCGCGGCGGTCCTCGGCGTCACCTACTGGGGGCTCGGCTTCATCGGCTTCCAGCCGAACGTCGTCGCCGGGCGGCTGCCGGGGATGTACGAGTTCATCAGGACCGGCTTCTTCCCGCCCGACTTCCAGAACTTCACGATCTACACCAAGGACCAGGGGATCACCGGACTACGGGCGATCCCCGCGAGCTTCGGCGACGGCGGGGCCCATATCGTCGAGAGCCTCCAGTCGTCGCGGCAGTCGCTGGTGAAGGCGAGCCTCGTGACGCTCCTCTTAGGCTTCATGGGCACCGTGTTCGCCTTCCCGTTCGCGCTCGTTCTCGGCGTGCTCGGCAGCGAGCGCGTCACCCCGTTCCCCTTCAACTTCGTCTTTCGGGGCACCCTCAGCGGCATCCGCGCCATCCCCGCGATCGTCTGGATCTTCCTGTACATCCCCATCGGGCCGCCGGGCCAGGTCACCGCGGTGCTCGCGATCGCGACCGACAGCATCGGGAACCTCGGCCGCCTGTTCACCGACGACCTCGAAGAGATCGAGGAGGGGCCGATCGAGGCGATCCGGTCGACCGGCGCCTCCGGCACCCAGACCGTGAGCTTCGGGATGCTCAGTCAGGTGTCGCGGTCGTTCATCGCGTGGACGCTGTACATCCTGGAGATCAACACCCGGATCGCCATCTCGCTCGGCGTCGTCGGCGCCGGCGGCCTCGGGCTGATGATCCGGAACAGCCAGGACCTGTTCGAGTTCCAACAGACCGCCGCCGGCCTCGTGATGGTGTTCATCGTCGTGCTCGGCATCGAGCTGATCTCCTCGCGCATCCGCGCCCGGCTCCGGCCCGGCGAACACGAGGGGAAGGGGCTGCTCGAAGCGATCCGCGGCCTGTTCGACCCGCGGAAGTGGCTCGGCGTCGGCGACCGCCGCGACCGGGACTGACGGTCAGTACTCGCCGAGCCGGGACTGGCCGTCGCCGCCGTCCTCGTCTCGCTCGCCGACGCCGCTCAGCTCGCCCGCCCGCGCGATCGACTCGAAGAAGCCGTCCCGCTGGCTCCGGTCGTACAGCGTCGCGGCCGGGTGGACTGAGAGGAGCACGCGGCGCGACGCGCCCGCGATGCGGGCGTCGACGACGCCGCCGGACTCAGACGTGATCGCCACCGAGCGGTCGAGCAGGTGCTCGCTCGGCACCTTCCCGAGCGTCACGATCAGCTCCGGGTCGAGCCGGCCGATCTCGCCTTCGAGGTGACCGCGGCAGTTCGCCAGCTCCTCGGCCGTCGGGTCGCGGTTGTCGGGCGGCCGGCAGCGCACGCAGTTCGTGATCCGGACGTCCGCCCGCGCGAGGCCGGCGTCCCGTAACGCCTCGTCCAACACGTCCCCCGACCGCCCGACGAAGGGCTCGCCCCGCTCGTCCTCGGTCGCGCCCGGCCCCTCGCCGACGAACAGGAGGTCGGCGTCCGTCGGGCCGACGCCGTCGACGATCCGACTCCGCGACTCGACCAGCGCCGGGCAGCGCTCGCAGGACGGCACCCGGAGGTCCGCGTCGAGCGCGTCCCCGTGCTCTGTCATGCGTTCCGATCCGGACGCGGGCGACATAAGTCCGTCCGCCCCGCGTCGCCGGCGCCCGTCCGGTCGGCGTCCGACTCGCCTTCGACGACGCCCCTTTCACCGGCGGGCGCCTGGATCGGCCATGCCGACGGTCAGCGAGACGTACATCGAGAACCGCCAGCGGGTCCAGCCGACCCACACCAACAACTACGAGTCGGCCCATGGGGGGAACGTCGTCAAGTGGATGGACGAGATCGGCGCGATGTCGGCGATGCGCGCCGCCGGCGAGACCTGCGTCACGGCCAAGATCAACGGGCTCGACTTCAAGCGTCCGGTGCCGCAGGGCGACACCTGTATCGTCGAGTCGTACGTGTACGCGGTCGGGCGGACGAGCCTCCGAACGCGGATCCGCGCGTTCCGCGAGTCGCCGCGGACCGGCGAGCGCGAGCCGACGACGGAGTCGTACTTCGTGTTCGTCGCCGTCGACGCCGACGGGAACCCGACGCCCGTGCCGGAGCTGGAGGTCGCCGGCGAGCGGTGTCGGGAGCTCCGGGAGGAGGCGCTGGCGGGCGAACCGGACGAGGACCGGTGAGGACGGGGAGAGCGGGCCCGCGGGCCGGTCCGCCTCAGTAGTCCCCGAGCACGCCGAGGCGCCGCGCCCGCCGCGTCGCGTAGTGAAAGACGACGTAGCCGCCGAGGAGGTAGGCGACCGCGACGCCGACGAGGAGCGCGAGGTCGGCGGGGGCGAACTCCCACAGCCGGACCCCGTCGACCATCGCGCGCTGGAGCATCGCGCTCCCGTGGGCCAGGGGGAGGACGCGGGTCCACGGCGCGTCGAAGACGGGCGCCGAGACCAGCGCGACGAAGCCGAACTGCAGGAGGTTCAGCCAGTTGCCGATCCGCTTGTACAGCACGGTCACGCCGCCGGCGGCGAAGCCGAGCCCGAGCACCGAGGTGACCGCGAGCCCCGCGACGGGGATCACCGTGAGCGGGTCGAGGCTGAGCCGAGCCCCGGTGAGCAGCAGCATAGCGGCGAGCACGACCGCGCTCGTGAGGAACGTCCGAACCACCTTCGCGACCCCCTTCAGGAGCGCCACCGGCGCGAAGCCGAACGGCGTGGTGATGTGGCGCTCCAGAGTCCCCCACTGCACCTCGCTGCCGATGTCGTTCGACACCGACGAGTAGGCGCCGACGGAGAGCGTCCACAGGAAGTAGCCGACGACGATCCCCGACAGCGAGTCCGTCAGCGCCCGCCCGGCCAGGAGCCGCCCGCCGTAGAAGAGGACGCCGAAGAAGAACAGCGCGACGACGATCCCGCCGACCGCGTTCGCCGGGTACCGGACGAATATCAGGTACTCGCGGTAGAGGACGGCCTTCGCGAGGTGGACGTAGGTGGCCGGGCGGGGCTCCCCGTCGGCGTCGACGGCGGCGGGCGCGGCGCCGGTGTCGCCGCCGCTCACGGCGACCGCCCCCGCGAGTCGGCGGCCGCGTCCGAGAGGTCGCCCTCGCCCGAACCCCCCTCGTCCGAGCCCCCCTCGCCCGGTTCCACGCCGGTGAGGTCGACGAACACGTCCTCAAGCTCGGGGCGAACGGTCTCGATCCCCTCCACGGTGACGCCCGCCGCGCGGAGCGCGTCCATGAGGTCGTACAGGGCGTCGCCCCCGGCGGCGACCTCGACGGCGGTCGGGCCGCGTCGGTCTCCTCCGTCGCGCCGGTCCCCGTCGCGCTCGACCGCGCCGAGGTCCGTCTCGACCCCCCGCACGTCGAACCGCTCCCGGAGGGTCGCGACGACCGCGTCGTCGACGTCGGCGCTGACGACGCGGACGACGTCGCCGGCTCCGGAGCGGAGCGCCGCGACGGTGTCGTCGGCGACGATCCGCCCGTTCGCCATCATCACCACGCGGTCGCAGACGTCCTCGACGACGTCCATGTCGTGGCTGCTGAGGACGATTGTGAGCCCCTCCTCGCGGGCGAGCCGGCGGAGCTCCCGGCGGAGCGTCCGGGAGCTCTCGACGTCGAGGCCGAGCGTCGGCTCGTCGAGGAAGACGAGCTCGGCGCCGCCCGCGAGCACGCTCGCCAGCGACACCTTCTGTTTCATCCCGCGCGAGAGCTCCCGAACCGGCGTGTCGGCCTTCGCGGTCAGTTCGAGCCGGTCGAGCAGGCGGTCGTGTCGCCCCCGCACCGAGTCCGGGTCGACGCCGGCGATCGTCGCGAAGTACCGCAGGTTCTCGCGGACGGTGAGCCGCCAGTAGTCGTTGCGCGCGCCCTCCAGCATCGCGTCGACGTTCGCGTACGCCGCCCGCCGCCCGTCGGTCACGTCCGCGCCGAACACCCGGACCGACCCCGAGTCGGGGAGGACGATCCCGAGCGTGCACTTGATCAGCGTCGTCTTGCCGGCGCCGTTGGGACCGAGCAGCCCGACGATCGAGCCGCGCTCGACGGTCAGGCCGACGTCGTCGACCGCGAGCACGGATGCCGCGCCGTCGCCGAACCGCTTCGAGAGCCCCTCGATCGCGAGCGCCGGCGGAGCGGCGTCCGCCGGCTCCTCGCCGGGGCGGACGCCGTCGGACAGAGAGCCGTCGCGCTCGCTCGCCGCGCCGCGTGCCATTACCGGTCGATACGTGCCGAACGGGGATATATCCGCGTTCGGGGGCTACCTCCGGGCGCGATGGATCTCGATCGATTCGCCGCGGACGCCCCGGCCGACGACGCGCCCGGCGACGCGCGGGTCTGCGTCGTCGCGACGCAGTCGGACACCTTCGAGCGCTGTCGAGAGGGGTACTACCCGGCGCCGCGGTCGTACGACCGCACCCGCGCCGACTTCGACTACATGGCCTTCTACCGGACCGCGCCGGTGTCGGCGGTCACCCACTACGCCCGCGTCGTCGACCGGGTCGAGCAGACCCGCGGCGAGCCCGGGCCGATGGACGAGGGCGACTGGGCGGCGCTGATCGACCCGTTCTCGGAGGAGCGGGTCGTCGTCGTCTTCGAGTTCGACGGGCTCGTGCCCCTCGACTCGCCGGTCGAGAACGACCGGAACGGCGTGCGCGGCGCGTGGTACTGCGCGGTCGACGACCTCCGCGCCGCGGGGACGCTCTCGGCGCTCCGCGACCGGGCGGAGGGCTGACCGGCCGGTCGCGGTCGCCGGCGCTATCGAAGGTTACTGTGACTGATGGTTTGGAGAGGCGACGCTGAATAGCGCGCGCGAATCTGCCGGAAGAGACTTGTCGGACTACTCCCGGAAGCGAAGCAGTAGCGGGTACCGTGACGACCCGGATCGTGTCGGGCGTTCTCACCACGCAAGAGCTATTCTGCGTGGTCGCCTGCGTCGGCACGTGAAGCGCTACGAGAACGCCCTCGGGTTCCTCGCGCTCGCCGCCCTCTGGGGCGCCTCCTATCCCGCGATACGCGCCGCGAAAGCGGGCGTCGAGCCGCTGCTGATGGCCGCACTCCGGTTCGACGCCATCGGCGTCGTCGTCCTCGGGTACGCACTCGCCCGCAGCCAGCAGGTCCGCCCCACCGGCGCCGACGCCGCGACGATCCTGATCGGTGGTGTCGGCATGATCGCCGTCCACAACGGCCTCCTCTTCGTCGGCCAGACCATGGTCTCCGGGGCCGTCGGCGCGGTGGTCCTCGCTACCGTTCCCATCTGGAGCGTCGCGTTCGCCGTCGTCGCCCTCGACACCGCCCGCCCGACGCCCACGCGCGTCCTCGGTATCCTCCTCGGCCTCGTCGGTACCGGCGTCCTCGTCGTACCCGGTCCCACCGACATACAGCCGCCCGACCCGCTCGGCGTCGCACTCATGACCGCGAGCGCGGTCGCGTTCGCGCTCGCCGCCGTCGCCCTCCGCCGCGAGACCCCCGCGCTCGGCGTCGCCGCCCGCCAGGGCTGGATGATGCTCGTCGGCGGCACCGTCCTCCACGCCGCCAGCCTCGCCCGCGGCGAACCCCAGACCGTCGCACTCACCCCGGACGTGCTCATCGCGTTCGGGTTCCTCGTGTTCGCCGCCGGCGTCGTGGGCTACCTCCTCTACTACACGCTCCTCGACCGCCTCGGTCCCGTCGAGGTCAACCTCTTCGGGTACGTCGCCCCCGTGTTCGCCGCCATAACCGGGTGGCTCTTCCTCGACGAACGCCTCGCAGCGACCACCGTCGTCGGCTTCCTCGTCATCGCCGTCGGCTTCGCGCTCGTCAAACGCGACGCCATTCGCGACGCGCTCATCGACGAAGCCGCACCAGCGACCGGCGACTAACTGGCTCGACCAGCGTCCGCCGTCCTCGCGGCGGTCGTCCGCTGCTCGGTTGGCTTCGTTGAACCCCCAACGGCGACGCCTCTTCGATTCGCGCGGAATACGGAGCGCAAAATCGTCCGCGAGGGATCTCCCGGCTTTCAATCGTCCGGCGTGATAGATGCAGGGCGCGAATGCGGTGCGAACCGAAGCCGATCTTCGGGAGAGACCGATCGCTCGTACGGGGGACTCACGGACCGCTCAGTACAACGGATGTAATCAGGAAACGGTCAGATTAGGTTTCGGGATCCGTGTTGAGCGAGTCCAACCCTTCTTCGAGCGAGTCGACACCCTGCTCAAGCGTTTGTCGGGTATCGGGATGGTCTACATCTTTAATGGCGAGGTTGGTCTGCTTGATCGCCTCAGTGAGTCGCTGAGAAGGTTTCATAACGTCAATATGTCGGCTAATCGTAAAATACCCCGGTACTCAACTGATAAGCTACGCGCGGTAAACACCGAGCGACTATCGGAATATCCCTCTGTGCTGGCGGAACCCTCGGCGGTTAATACGCAGGCGCGTTCCATCGGTTAGTTCAGTTCACTACCTCCGGAATGAATACGACTGCCGTGCTGAATACACCCCTCTGTATCGGTCACGCTGAACCGATGCCCGCGATTGGACGAGATCCTACATCGGTTGACTAGTCCTGCTGTGAGTATCCTCTGAGCTCCCCAATCCGTTGTCAACAGTCCCGAGCCGTATCGTCGAACCAGCCCCTCCGCAGGGGTGAACGGAGCTGTGTGATCCTCGACAGAGTGCCGCTGTGGTGGCTAATCAGCCCGAGATCGAGAAGGGGAATCGGATCAAGAACCGACACAATCGCTTGATGGAGGGCCGAGCACGGGGACCGTACCGCCCATTACGGGCGTCAGGGAGTGCCCAGTCTTATCGAAGTCGCTCGTGTTTTTGTATATTATGCTGACAACGTGACAACGTTCTCATCGTCATTAGTAGTGCGTCAATAAGACAACTATCATGAATGAATAGCGCTTAGGCATCGATATGACCAACGACGGCACTGGAGGGGCTTCCGGGCCCGCTGACTCGATGGCGTCAGCCGGTATCGAGATGGACATGGACGTGCGCAACCGTGTCCACGTCATCCCGTTAGGCTACGAACGCGATCGAGTCGTCGTTCCCCCCATACGGATGGGAGCGGACGCGGTAGTCCTGGTGAAACACAACGGAGACGATCCCGAGGACTACCCCGAGTACTACGATGATATCTTCGAGGCCTTCGACGAGTCTGCCGTCCGAGTGACCGAAGTAACTGCCGATATATTCGACCTCTACGACGCGCTTGGCACGATCGCCGGGCTGATTCAGAAGCATGACCGCGACGATATATACGTCAACCTGGCCACTGGCGGGAAAGTCACCGCCATCGCCGGGATGATCGCCTGCATGGTCACGGAGGCGGCTATCCCGTACTACGTGAGTGCGGACACGTACGGTGACCACCGACAGGAACCGGTCGCTCGGAACGTCACCAACATCTCGAACCTACCGACCTATCCCATCGATGCACCCACCCCCGAGCAGGTACAGATGCTCGCGTACATCGCGGAGGAGGGCCCGGTATCGAAGAAGCGGCTCATCGAATACGCTGAGGGCCAAGACCTGCCGTTTATCGCTGATTATCAAGGCGGTGATCTCAAGGGGAAATATCGGAAGCTCGATTCCGCGATTCTCGACCCGCTCGTGGAGGACGGTTCCGTCAGCCTCGACCAGCAAGGACGACGAAAGGTCGCGTACATCACTTCCAACGGTGAGAATACGCTTCGTGGTTTCAAATATATGATAGAGAAAAACGAGAGGCAATGAATCGCCTCGCAATGGGTCGTTGAGCGCGCGTATCGGTCACCAGTTCGGTACGTGATGTGATCGGCTCGAACGGTACAGGCTCGTACGGCGGATGGATTCGGCGGTCACGCTTCAGCGCTCACCCCCTGTATTCGACACCAGCTCCCGTCGGGTTCCGAGTGTTTCAACGGGTTAGAATCGGCAGCCCGCGGTCGGGGTCATCCGCCGTCGGCGCGCACCGAAGGCGTCGTCGCGTCCACGTGCGCGACCCGATCGTGCGCGGCGGGCGGCGTCGCCGCGTGCTCGGGGTGGAGACACGCGAACAGCGCCGCCAGCGAGTCGACCAGCCGGTGGCTCGGGCGGTTGAACAGGGCGTTCCCGTCGACCGCATAGGTTCGGTCGCCGGCGACCGCGGCGAGGTCGCGCCAGCCCGGCCGCGCCGCGAGGTCGCCGATCGCGTCGGCGGCGCGGTCGCGGTCGAACCCGCAGGGGGCGACGACGAGCGCCTCGGGATCGAACTCGCGCACGTCCGCCCACGCGACCGGTTCGGAGGGGCCGTCGGGCTGGAACGAGGGGTCGCCGCCGGCGACCTCGACCATGTCGCGGACCCAGTGTCCCGCCCGGATCGGCGGATCGGTCCAGTCCAAGACGGCGGCCCGGGGGCGCCCCTCGTCGGCGACCGCGCGCTCCGCGCGTTCGCGGACCGCGTCGACGCGCTCGCGGAGGGCGGCCCGGAGCTCGCTCGCGGCCGCCTCCTCGCCGACCGCCTCGCCGATCCGCACCGCGTCGTCGAGCGCGTCAGAGAAGGAGTGCGGGTCTAGGGCGAGCACGTCGGGTTCGGGGTCGAGCGCGGTGGCGGCCGCGCGGACCTCGCTCGCGTCGACCGCGCAGACGTCGCAGGTCGCCTGCGTGACGAGGAGGTCGGGCGCCAGTTCGGCGAGCCGGTCGGCGTCGAGGTCGTAGACCGCGCCGTCGACCGCGCGCATCTGCGCGTCGATGTCGGCGGCGGAGCGCCCCTCGTGGGCGACGACCGTGCTCGTCAGCGTCGGCAGCTCGCGGGCCGCGGGCGGGTGGTCGCAGCTGTGCGAGACGCCGACCGGCTCGACGCCGAGCGCGAACAGCGTCTCGGTGGCGGATGGCAGGAGCGAGGCGACGCGCATGGGGGACCGTCAGCGAGCGAGGGCGAAAAGCGCTCCGGCGGGGTCACTCGGCCGGGAGCCGCGCCGCGGCCGCGGCGGCGTACGCGGCCGCGAGGTCGCCGTTCGGAAGCGCGTCGCGCGCGGCCGCGCACCCCCAGCGCACGCGGTCGCGCCGCTCGCCGGGCGGGAGCTTGTTCGTCGCCACCGTCTCCGCGGTGTCGAGCAGCGCCCGGGCGGCGTCCGCGTCGCCGCGCTCGGCGGCCGCGCGCGCCTCCGCGAGCAGCTGTCCGAGGCTCGCCCGGACGTCGTGTGGGACCTCGTCGGGATCGGTCACGGTCGAGTCCGGTCGTCGTCGGTCCGGTCGTCGGCCACCCTCGCGAACGCGAACTCGGTGCTACTTCCCAGCGGGTCGGTCGCGGTCCGGGTCTCGACGTCCGCGAACCCGGCCTCGCGGAGCTGTCCGAGGGTGCGGTCGCGCCCGGGCGCCGAGAAGAACATCCGACCGCCCATCCAACCGCGGCGCACCGTCTCGAACCGGCCGCTCGGCAGCGTCATCAGGAGCCGACCGCCGGGTCGGAGGACGCGGGCGAACTCGGCGTAGACGGCGGGGTGGCGGTCGCGCTCGACGTGAAACACCGCGTGATACGCCGTCACCGCGTCGAACCGGTCGGCGCCGAACGGGAGCGCGGACATCTCGCCGTGGACGAGCCGGGCGTCGGGAACGGTCTCGCTCGCCAGGTCGAGCCCGCGCCGCGAGACGTCGAGCCCGACGCTGCCGGCCGGGAGGTTCGCGAGCGTCCGAGCGCCGTCGCCGCAGCCGACGTCGAGCACGTCGGGATCGGTCGGAAGCTCCGCGAGGAGGTCGTCGATCAGCGCCGCGTCGGAGCCGTCCGGATCGCGGCGAGCGGCGTACGTCGCCGCCACCTCGTCCCACGCGCGCCGCACCTCGTTTCGGTCCATGCGCGATGTTACCGCGCGAGCGACATGACTCCTCTGGCGGCGACCGCCGCGGAGGGATCGGCGTCGGTCGATAAGCGGTGATAAACAAATCGATCGTGGGGATTTTCGCGACACGTGACGGGGACGGCTCCGGATCGGAAAACCCACTTTTTTAATTAATGAACGTGATGTACCCCGCGTTGCATGAGGATGACAGTTCGTCACATGAGTCGTCTACGGAATCGAGTGACCGAGAGTAACGGGGAGGGGAGGCTATGACGACGGGGATCGACATCGCCGTGGCCGCGGTGCCGCTGCTCCTGGCGGGGATCCTGTTGGTCGGCTTCCTTTGGCCGGCGACTCGCGCCATGCCGGTGGCGTGGGTCGCGGCCATGGTGGTCGGCTACGCGGCGTGGAACATGCCGGTGAACTGGCTGTTCGCGGCGTCCGGCGTCGGCGTGATGACCGCGATCGAGATCCTCTGGATCGTCTTCGGCGCGCTCGTGCTCTTGTACACCCTGATGGAGGCCGGCGCGTTCGACCGGATCAACCGCGGGTTCGCGACCGTCAGCGACGACAGGCGCGTCCAGATCGTGCTGATCGGCTTCTTCATGGCGACGTTCATCGAGGGCGCCGCCGGCTTCGGGACGCCGGCCGCGGTCGTCGCGCCGCTGCTCTTGGGACTCGGTTTCCCGGCACTCGCGGCGGTCATCGCCGGGATCATCGGCCACATCATCGCCGTCACGTACGGGGCGGTGGGGACGCCGATCGTGGTCGGGATTCAGAGCCCGATGGAGAGCGTCGAGTTCACCCGCAGCGCGATCGAGAGCGGCGGGATGACCGTCCAGGAGTTCTCCGTCAACGTGGCGGCGTGGGCGGCGACGTATCACGCCTTGGTCGGATTCGTGATGCCATTGTTCGCGGTCGGCATGGTCGTCTACTTCTTCGGCGACCCGGACGACCGCTCGCTGGCGCCGGCCTGGGAGGTCGCGCCGCTCTGTCTGGCGTCGGGGATCGCCTTCGCGGTCCCGTACTGGATCTCGGCGTGGTTCCTCACGGCCGAGTTCCCGTCGCTCATCGGTTCGATGGTCGGCGGTGCGATCATCCTGAGCGTCCTGCGTGCGGGGTACCTCCTGCCCGACGAGGAGTGGGAGTTCCCGGACCGGGAGCGGTGGGCCGACCACTGGGTCGGCTCGATCGAGCCGGGACAGTCGAACGGATCGAACGGTGAGGACGCGGAGACCCGCGGCGGCGTCTCGCCCGAGGCCGAGGCGGCCGAGCTCAGCGGCGGCGAGGACATGTCGCTGCTGAAGGCGTGGTCGCCGTACGTCCTGCTCGTGGTCCTGCTGGTCGTGACGCGGGCGGTCGACCCGATCTCGAACTTCATCAACCGGGACGCCTTCGTCGTCACCGTCAGCGACATGTTCGGAACCAGCCTCAGCGGCGCCGTCGCGTGGATGAACGTGCCGGGCTTCTGGCTGCTCGTGAGCGCCGTGCTCGCGATCCCGATCTTCGGCATGTCCGGCGACGAGATCTCGGCGGCGTGGAAGGAGGCCGGTCGGAAGATCGTCTCGCCGTTCATCGCGCTCGTCTTCGTCATCGCGATGGTCCAGGTGATGCTCCAGTCCGGCGCGCATCCGGGCGCGCCCGAAGTGGGGAGCATGATCGTCCTGCTCGCGCAGACGACCGCCGACATCCTCGGCGTCGGCTACCCGGCGTTCGCGTCGCTCATCGGCGCGCTCGGCGCCGCGATGGCCGGGTCGAACACCGTCTCGAACATCACCTTCGGCGCGTTCCAGTTCGAGGCGGCGACGCAGCTCGGGCTCCCGCGGACGATCATCGTCGGCGCGCAGGCCGTCGGCGGCGCCATCGGGAACCTCGTCGCGATCCACAACCTCGTCGCCGCGCTGGCGACGGTGGGCCTCCTCGGACAGGAGGGCCGGGTGATGCGGCTGAACCTCATCCCCCTGCTGTACTACGCGACCGGCGTCGGGCTGCTGTGCCTGCTGTTCAGTTACGTGCTGTTCCCCGGCGTGTTCTGAGCGCAGGAATAGGACGGCGATGCCGTGCGGATTTCTTTTGTTTGCGTGGCGGGTTTCGAAAGGGCTACTCGCGGATCGGTAGTGTAGGATTGCAAAGTCCTGGCCGCTCGGCTATACGCGGTTGATTTCGGACCGTCGGTGAAAACCTCCAAAGCCCCAGCCGCTCGGCTGTACGCGATTAGTGACTCGACGACGGAGAACATCTCCAAAGCTCCAGCCGGGAGGACCTCCGAACGTCGTTCCTGCTCGCTTCGCTGCGCGGGCTGCGACGTTCGTGGTCCCGCTCGCGCTGCTCGCGGGACTCGCGCGGCTTGCTGCGCTCCTCGCTCGGTCGCTCACTTCGTTCGCTCCCTCGCTGTGGTGCTTACTGCGCCGTGCTTCGTCCTCCCGGCCGCCCCTTTGAGTCCCGCCCCGCACAGCACCGCAACCGCACCTCACACCTCCCCAGCCTCGTCGCTCACTTCGTTCGCGACTCCCTCACGCGTGCACCTCGCGCCCTGCGGGCGCTCGGCGGCACGCGCCGACCACATCGTTCTGTATAGCTGTCCGTCAGCGTCGCTCGCTCTTTATAGAATCGCAGCGTCGGTGACAGAAGACGGCGTCGGGGCGCTCCGGGGCCGCGACGCCGACTCGTCGACGGGTAGCGCAGTCGGCGGGCGGCTCAGTCGTCGGCGGGCGAGGGGGTCGTAGCCGATCCGGCGCTCGCGTCGGCGACGGCGTCGGGCGACGGGCCGGTCACCGCGTCCGCGAGCTTCTCGATCGGGTGCGGCGGGTTCTCCGCGTCGCCGTCGCGGTCGCCGAGCTGCGAGCGACAGGAGGCGCCCGGGGCGGTCACCGTCTCGCCGTCGCTCTCGTCGACCTGGTCGAAGAGGATCCGGCCGATCGCCTTCGAGATGTCGTAGTGTTCGGACTCGTAGCCGAACGAGCCCGCCATCCCGCAACAGGAGGAGTCGAGCGGGTCCACGTCGTAGCCGGCCCGGCGGAGCACGCCGACCGCGTGGTGGTCCTTGTTCGTCGCCTTCTGGTTGCAGTGGCCGTGGTAGGTGAGCGACTCGCTCGGCGCGTCGAACGCCAGCCGCTCGTCGACGCGGCCGGCGTCGAGGTACTCCAGGACCCCGTACGCGGCGGCCGACACGGCCTCGACGTCGTCGCCGTCGAGCAGGTCGAGGTACTCGTCCTGGAACATCACCGCGTCCGATGGCTCCACGAAGACGACGGACTGCCCGTCGCGGACGCGGGGCGCGAGCGCCGCGACGTTGGTCTCGGCGCGCTCCCGAGCGTCGTCGAGGAACCCGGTGGAGAACGCCGCGCGGCCCGAGGGAGCCAGGTCGTCCGGCACCTCGACGCGGACGCCGGCCGCCTCCAGCACCTCGACGGCGGCCTTCCCGGCGGCCGGGTAGCTGTAGTTGGTGTACGTGTCCGGGAACAGCGCGACCGTGTCGACCGCCTCTTCCGGGGCGACCGTCGACCCGCCGCGGGAGTCGAACCACTCCTCGAAGCTGGTCGACCGGAACGTCGGCAGCTCGCGGTCCGAGGCGATCCCCACGACCGCGTCCATCACCCGGCGGGCGCCCGGGACCTTCGTCGCCGCGTTCGAGATCGGCGCGAGCGCGCTCCCGAGCGCCGAGAAGCGGTCGATGTCGCGGAAGATCCGCTCGCGGAACCCGGCCCCCTCCTCCTCGTGGTGCTCGTGTTTCACCTCGGCCTTCAGCTTCGCGAGGTCGACGCCGGTCGGACAGTCGCTCTTACAGCCCTTACAGCCGACGCAGAGCCCGAGCACCTCCTCCTGGAACCGGTCGGAGTGGATCTCCTCGTCGTCGAGCTCCCCGCTGATGGCGGCCCGGAGCATGTTCGCGCGGCCGCGGGTCGCCTGGATCTCCTCCTCGGAGGCGCGGTAGGTCGGGCACATGACGCCGGAGTCGGTCTCGCGGCAGGTGCCGCAGCCGTTACACAGCTCGACGAGGTGCGAGAAGCCGCCCTCGTCGGAGAAGTCGAGCTCGGTCTGCGGCTCGATCGACTCGTAGGCGGGACCGTACCGGAGGTTCTCCCGCATGTCCGTGTCGGCGGCGGTGTCCGGGTAGCCGCGCTCGGCGGCGGTGTCGCCGTCGACGTACACCACTTTTCCGGGGTTCATCCGCCACTCGGGGTCGAACGTCGACTTGAGCTCCTGGAACGCGCTCCAGAGGGCCTCGCCGTACATCTTCGGGTTGAACTCGGTGCGCGCGAGCCCGTCGCCGTGCTCGCCGGAGAAGGCGCCGTGGTGCTCCATCACGAGGTCGGTGACGTCCTCGGAGATGGAGTGCATCTTCTCGACGCCCTCCTCCTCCTTCAGCGAGAGGATCGGACGGATGTGGAGGGTCCCGCTCCCGGCGTGCGCGAAGTAGGCGGCCGAGGTGTCGTGGTCGGTGAGGACGTCCTCGAACTGCCCGACGTACTCCGCGAGCTCCTCGGGCGGCACCGTCGCGTCCTCGATGAACGGGTACGGCTTGGGGTCGCCCTGCATGCTCATCAGGAGGGGGATGGCCGCCTTCCGGAGCTTCCAGAGGTCCTCTTGGTCCTCGGGGGTGTACGCCTCCAGCACGTCGAAGGCGTCGCCCTCGTCGACGAAGTGGGCGTTCGTGTCCGCGATCGCCGACTCGAAGTCGTCGACGAGCTCGGAGTCCCACTCCAGCATGAGCGCCGCCGTGGCGCGGTCCGGGATCGGCTCGGCGTACTGCGCGAACTCCTGTGAGCCCGCGGCGAGCGAGAACACCTCGTCGTCCATCAGCTCGACCGCGCTCACCGGGAACTCCAGCGCCTCCGGGACCGCCTTCATCGCGTCGACCAGCGAGTCGAAGGTGTACAGCGCGAGCGCCGTCTCCTCGGGGCGCGTGACGAGCGACACCTCGGCCTCGACGATCGTCCCGAGCGTCCCCTCGGCGCCGACGAACAGCTTCGAGAGGTTGATCACCTCCTCGCCCTCGTCGTTCTCGTAGATCACTTTGTGGAGGTTGTACCCCGAGACGGAGCGCTTGAGGTTCGGGTACTTCTCGTCGATCTCGGCCCGATTCTCCTCGACGAGCGCCCGAGTCGTTTCATACAGCGCGGCCTCCCGGTCGTCCCGGCCGACGATCTCCTCGTACTCCGGGGAGTCGAGGACGACCTCGCGGGTCTCGATCAGCGACCCGTCCGCGAGCACGACCGTCAGCCGCTCCGTGTACGCGTCGGTGATCCCGTACCGCACCGAGTGCGCGCCGGTGGAGTTGTTGCCGATGCCGCCGACGACGGTCGCGCGCGCCGAGGAGGCCGGGTCGGGCGCGAACTTCAGCCCGTGCTCGGCCAGCCGGTCGTCGAGGTGGTCCTGGACGACGCCGGGCTGGACCACCGCCCGGCGGTCGTCGGGCCGGACGTCGAGGATCTCGTCCATGTACTTCGAGAAGTCGAGCACGACGCAGCCCGGGCCGACGGTCTGGCCGCCCAGCGAGGAGCCGGCGCCCCGCGGGATGACGGGCACCTCGTGGTCGGCCGCGACCCGCATCGTCGCCTGCACGTCCGCGACCGAACGGGGCGTCACGACGCCGGCCGGACGCGCCTGATAGATGCTGCCGTCGGTCGCGTACAACACCTGCGCGTACTCGTCGAACTGGACCTCGCCCGCGACGCGCTCGCGGAGGTCCTCCGCGAGCGCCCGGTAGGCGGGCACGTCCGGTCGATCGTGGCCGAGCGCGGCCGACGACGTGTCCAGGTCCGGCGTGTCGGCTCCCCACGTGGGCTCAGTTGCCATACCCTGACTCCGGGTCGAAGGGAGAATAAATCCTTTGTTAAAAATGAGTATAGTCGCGGGTCGTCGCCCGAGTCAGACGCCCCCGCAGGGGCGGGCCGAGCGCCCGACGCCCCCGCGGGAGCGAACCGATCCCGAGGGGATTTATCCCGGCGCCGCGACACCCCGACGCATGGAGATACTCCACACGTGTCTCAACGTGGCCGACGCCGACCGCACCGCCGACTGGTACGTCGAGCAGCTCGGGTTCGAGCGCTCTTGGGAGTTCACGACCCCCGACGGCGACACGCGGAACGTGTACGTCTCCGACGACGCCGGCGTCGAGTTCCAGCTGTCGGACACCGACGGCGAGGAGCCGAGCGACGACGGGGACCGCTACGACCACGTCGCCGTCGGCGTCGGCGACGTCGACGCGACGTTCGAGGAGATCGACCACCACGGCGTCGTGAAGGAGCCGGGCGACCAGCCGGAGGCCGGCGCGCGCACCGCGTTCGTGAAGGACCCCGACGGGCACGCGGTCGAGCTGATCGAGCCGCTATAACCCGACGAGCAGTATCGACGCCGCGACCGCGGTCCCCGTCCAGCCCGCGCCGACCCAGGTCAACACGGCGAACGCCTGTCGCGCCCCCCCGCGACTCCACTCGGACTCGCCGCCGAGGTGCGCCTGGACCGCCGACATGGAGTCGCCGAAGCCGACCGTCCCGCCCCACGTCGCGATCCCGAAGCCGAACAGCAGCGCGCCGAGCGCGAACGAGGTGTCGGTCGCCCCGCGCGCGCCGGCGATCGGCAAGAGGAGCCCCGCGACGACGAGCCCGAGGAGGGCGCCGACGCCGACCCACCGGGCGACCGTCCGTCCGAACGGCCGAACGTCGCGGTCAGTCAACGGTCTCTCGCATCCGGGGGTCGAGCGCGTCGCGCATCCCGTCGCCGAGGAGGTTGAACCCGAGCACCGTCAGCGCGAGCAGCAGGCCGGGGAAGAACGACCACCACCACGCCCCGGAGAACAGCCCGAACTCGACGCCATTTGAGAGCATCATCCCCCACGTCGGCTCCCCCGGACTGGCGCCGAAGCCGAGGAACGACAGCGCCGCGATGTCGATGATCGCGAGCCCGTAGTTGAGCGTCGACTGGACCGTGATCGGCGCGAGGCAGTTCGGGAGGACGTGCCGGATGAGCAGCCGGGGGTCGGTCGCGCCGAGCGCCTTCGTGGCGTCGGTGTACTCGTCTTCGAGCACCTTCAGCGCGGCCCCGCGGACGACGCGGGCGAACCGGGGCGTGTAGACGAGCGTCAGGGCGCCGACGGCCCGCCACAGGCCCAGCTCCTCCGGGAAGATGGTGACGAGCGCGAGCGCCAAGAGTAGCGACGGGAACGACAGCAGGACGTCCATCGTCCGCATGATGACGTTGTCGGTGAGGTCGCCGTAGTACGCCGCGACGATCCCCAGCCCCACCCCGAGGAACGTCGACGCGACGACGGTGACCGTGCCGTAGAGGACCGCGTACCAGGCCCCGTACAGCACGCGGGGGAAGATGTCCCGGGCCTGCCCGTCGGTGCCGAAGGGGTACGCCGAGCTCGGGGGGGCCTCGGAGGGGTTCGTCCCGAACTGGGTCGCCATGAGGTCGCTGAGGTCGTAGGTGAGACGCGCGTAGATCGCGATCAGGACGACGCCGACGATGATGACGATCCCGGTGACCGCGAGTCGGTTCGAGAAGAGCTGCGAGAGGAACGGGCTCGCGCGCAGCCGCTCGACGATGCCTCGGTCGACGGTGCCGGTCTGTGTCTCCGTGCTCATTGTTCGATTCGGGGGTCGAGGACCGAGTAGGTCAGGTCGACGCCCAGGTTGACCAGCGTGTACAGGACGGCGAAGACGAGGACGGTCCCCTGGACGACGGGGTAGTCGCTGCGGTTGATCGCGTCGACGAGCAGGGTGCCGATGCCGTTGATCTCGAAGACGGTCTCCGTGAGCACCGCGCCGCCGAGCAGCGATCCGAACTGGATGCCGATCACGGTGATGACGGGGATGAAGGCGTTGCGGAGGCCGTGTTTCATCACGGTGATCTTCGAGCCCTGTCCCTTCGCCCGCGCGGTCCGCATGTAGTCCTGGCGGATCACCTCCACCATCGACGAACGCATCATGCGCGAGAGCAGCGCCATCTGGTAGATGCCGAGCACCACCACCGGTAAGAGCAGGTGAATCACCGCGGACTGGAACGCCGCGAGGTTCCCCGCCAACAGCGTGTCGACGAGGATGAGCCCCGTGACCGGTTCGACGAAGTACTCGGAGCCGATGCGACCGCTGGTCGGGAGGAGCCCGAGGAACTGCGCGAACAGCAGGATGAGCAGCGGGCCGCTCCAGTAGATCGGGACGCTGATCCCGCTCAGCGCGCCGATGCGGGTGAGGTGGTCGGTCCACGTGTCCTGTTTGACCGCGCTCAAGATTCCCAGCGGGAGCCCGAACAGGAGGCCGGCGAACTGGCCGAGCAGCGCGAGTTCGATCGTGATCGGGAGCCGGTTCGCGAGGATCTGGCTCACCGCCACGCCCCGGTTCACCTGATACGACTGGCCGAAGTCGAACGTCGCGACGTCGCCGAGGAAGCGGACGTACTGCTGCCAGAGGGGGTCGTCGAGTCCCAGGTCCGAGCGGACCTGGTTGACGAACTCCTGGCTCGCTCGCTCGCCGGCGATGACCACCGCGGGATCGCCCGGAGAGAGGTGGAGGATAGCGAAGACCACCGTCGCGACCCCGAACAGCACGGGGAACAGCATGAGCAGCCGTTTGAAGACGAAGCGTTTGGAGACCATTCAGGGAAACGGGCGCGTGGGACGGTCAAAAAATCTGCGTTCGGCGCCGACTACTCAAGCTCGACCGCTTCGAGGTACGGGCCGCCGATCGCGGCGACCGTGTAGCCGCTCACGCGGTTGGAGACGCCGCGGACCTCGTCGGCGTAGTCGATGAACACCCACGGCGCCTCGTCGTGGGCGATCTGAGCGGCCTCGCGGTACAGCTCGGCCCGGTCCTCCTGGCTCGTGGTGCGCTGGGCCTCCTCGACGACGGTCATGTACTCGCTGTTGGCCCACGCGGCGTTGTTCGATGTGTTGAACCCCTCGGTGTCCCAGGAGACCCAGTCCTGGCCCTCCGGCACGTCGGTCTGCGGGTGGAGCAGGACGTAACAGAAGTTGTCCGGGTCGGCGTTGTCGGTGTACCAGCCGGCGAGCGTCGCGTCGTGGTTCCCCTGGCTGGTGTACGTGAGGTAGTCGGAGAACTGCCGGTCGTCGATCGACACCTCGATGCCGACCTCGGAGAGGTTCGACCGGATCGTCTCGGCGGTCGGCAGCGGGGCCGGGTTGTACCCGCGGGGGTTCTGGAACGTGGTCAGCGAGAACGAGAACCCGTCGCCGTAGCCGGCCTCGTCGAGCAGGCTCTGCGCCTGTTCGGGGTCGTACTCGTAGGGGCTGATGTCGTCGTTGTGGCCGAACAGCGCGGGCGGGATCGGCTGGTCGGCCTGCGTGGCGATCCCCGAGTAGATGTTCTCGACGATCGCCTGCGTGTCGATGGCGTAGCTGATCGCGCGGCGGACCCGGCGGTCGCGGAACGCCTCGACGCGCGAGAGGTTGAACGCCATGTAGCCGATGTTGATCCCCGTCGCCGTCCGGTTCTCGGCGGTGTCCGACCCCTCGATGATCTGCATGCTGTCGGGGTCGAGCCCGTCGATGATGTCGAGCTCCTCCTCGACGAGGGCCTGGGCGCGCGTGGAGTTCTGCCCGCGGGTGAGGAACAGCACCTCGTCGACGTTCGGGCTCTCGCCCCAGTAGTCGTCGAAGGCGGTGAGCCGGATGCGGTTGTTGGCGTCGTCGAGGGTCTCCAGCTGGAACGGCCCGGTGCCGACCATCTCCTCGCCGAGGTTCGTGTCGCCCTCGATCGCGTCCTGGGAGATGACGACGGCCGCGAACATCGCGAGGTTGCGGAGGAACGGCGCGTACGTCTGGGTCAGCGTGATCGAGAGCTCGTAGTCGCCCGGCGCCTCGACGGTGTCGATCCAGTTGCCGAGCGTGAACGGCCCGTAGACGGAGGCGTCCTCGAAGTGGTACTCGTAGTCGTCGTCGACGAACCGCCGGTAGGTGGCGATGAAGTCGTCGGCGGTGAACTCCGACCCGTCGTGGAAGCTCACGCCCTCTCGGAGCGTGAGCGTCACCGAGTCGCCGTCGAGCGACCAGTCGGTGGCGAGCGACTCCGTGAGCGACGCCTCGCCCGGCTGGAAGGCGATCAGCCCCTCGTACGCCTGGTTGGTGACCTTCGCGACCTCGCCGCTGGTCGTGTTCTGCGGGTCGAGGGTGCTGGAGTGGGCGCCGCGGCCGTAGCGGAGGGAGGTCGTGCCGTCTCCACCGTCGCCGCCGTCGTCGCCATCGCCGCCGTCACCGCCGTCGCCGCCGTCGCCGCCGTTGCCGCTGCAGCCGGCGAGGGAGGCGACGGAGGCCGTCGCGACCGTCGCGCCGCCGGCTCGTTGCAGGAATCCGCGTCGTGACGTTTCTGTCGTATCGGGGGACATACATCGGCGCTAAACTGGGGGGACGGATAATTCTAATGGTCCGACAGGACGGAACCGCGGGACAAACGCCGCTTGAGTGGTCGACTGTTTACTTCGTTACCTATCCCGGCCGTCGTCGTAGAGGTGGCACGCGGCGGGGTGGCCGCTCTCGTCGAGCGCGGGGTTCTCCCGCTCGCAGACGCTCTCGAACGCCTCGCGGAGCGTCGCCTCGGCCGCCTCCCACCGGCCGTCCTTGAGCTGCTCGAACGAGTCGGCGACGACCGCCCGCGCCTCCCCCGAGAGCGGCCCGTCGAAGAAGTACTCGAAGAGCGTCGGGTGTTCGCCGCCGTCGGCGACGGCGGTCGGCGCCGACTCGTCCTCGATGCGGACCTCGGACTCGATGGCGTCGAGGTCGATGTCCCCCGACTCCAGGCGCTGTCGGTAGAACATCACCTCCCGGTAGCGCTCCTGGTCGATCTCCAGGTCGTCCGGCGGGATGACCGACGGACACCGGGTGCGGAACCGACAGCCGGAGGGCGGGTCGATCGGCGACGGGACGTCCCCCTTGAGGATCGTCCGGTCGGCCGTGTCGGCGAGGGGGTCCGGCTCCGGGATCGCGGAGAGGAGCGCCCGCGTGTATGGGTGTTTCGGCGTCTCGAACAGCTCGTCCGTCTCGGCGACCTCGACGATCTCGCCGAGGTACATCACGGCGACCCGGTCGGAGATGTGCCGGACGACGCTCAGGTCGTGGGCGATAAAGAGGAAGGTGAGCCCGAACTCCTCCTGGAGGTCCTCCAGGAGATTGATGATCTGCGCCTGCACGGAGACGTCGAGCGCCGAGACCGGCTCGTCGGCGACGATGAAGTCGGGGTCGACCGCGAGCGCCCGCGCGATGCCGACCCGCTGGCGCTGGCCGCCCGAGAGCTCGTGCGGGTAGCGGCCGAACTGCCCGCGCTCCAACCCGACCGCGTCCATCAGCTCGAAGACGCGCTCGCGGCGGCGGCCCTCGGCGAGGCCGTGGATCTTCAGCGGCTCCATGATCGTCTGCCCGGCCGTCATCCGCGGGTCGAGGCTCGACATCGGGTCCTGGAACACCATCTGCATGTCCTTCCGCCGCTTGCGGAGCTCCGACTTCGAGAGCGACCCGAGCTCCTCGCCGGCGAACACGACGGTGCCGTCGGTCGGCGGGTCCAGGTGGAGGATCGCTCGGCCGGCCGTGGACTTCCCGCAGCCGGACTCGCCGACGAGCCCCAGCGTCTCCCGCTCGCGCACGTCGAGGTCGATCCCGTCGACGGCCCTGACGCTCGGGTCGCCGCCGCCGAACACCCGGTCGAGGGGACCGTCCTCCTGTTCGTAGTACTTCCGCATACCGCGGACCTCGACGATGGGATCGCCGATGGCGGACCTGGCGCCGGCCGCGACGCCGTCGGACCCGTACGCGCCCTTGTCGAACTCGTCGTGGACGCATTTCGACCGGTGGTCGACGTCGTCCCCGCCGTGCTGGAGGTACGGGATCTCGCCCTCGCGACACCGCGGCTCGGCCCACGGGCAGCGCGGCGCGAAGTGGCAGCCGTCGGGCATGTCGATCAGGTCGGGGACGTTCCCCTCGATCGGGGTCAACCGCTCCTTCTCCTCGGTGGGGATCGACTCCAGGAGGGTGTACGTGTAGGGGTGACTGGGGTTGGCGAAGATCTCCTCGACCGGCCCCTCCTCGACGATCTCGCCGGCGTACATCACGGCCACGCGGTCGCAGGTCTCGGCCACGACGCCGAGGTCGTGGGTGATCATCAGGACGGACATCCCGAACTCCGCTTGGAGGTCGTCGATCAGGTCGAGGATCTGCGCCTGGATCGTCACGTCGAGCGCGGTCGTCGGCTCGTCGGCGATGAGGAGGTTCGGCCGGCAGGCGAGCGCGATGGCGACGAGCACGCGCTGGCGCATCCCGCCGGAGAACTCGTGCGGGTAGTCGTCCACGCGCTGTTTCGCCTCCGGGATGCCGACCGCCTGCAGCATCCTGACGACCTCGTCCATCACCTCCTCGTCGCCGTCGCGGCCGCCGGCCTTCGGGAGGATCTCGCGGATCCCGTTGAGCCACGAGTCGTCCTTCTGCCCGCCGTACCGGTGGAGCCGCAGCGACTCGGCGATCTGCTCGCCGACGGTGACCGCCGGGTTGAGCGAGGTCATCGGGTCCTGGAAGATCATCCCCATCTCGCCGCCGCGGACGCGGCGGACGGCCGCCTCGGGGGCGGCCGTCACGTCGACGATCCCCTCCTCGATGTCGACGTCGCTCGGCCTCGCGCCGTCGCGGATGCGCTCGCGCGCCGCGGCGTCGAGGAAGACGAAGCCGTCGACGGCGTCGGCGAGCGCCGCCTCCAGGTCGTCGCCGACGGTCTCCGGGTCGGCGCCGCCTTCGAGGCGGTCGGCGGCGCTCGCGAGGTCGCCGGCGAGGTCGTCGGGGTCGGCCTCGCCGGCGAGGTCGTCGGCCATGCCGCGGAGCTCGGCCGGCGTGTCGGGGACGCGCCGGCCGGCCCGGAGGTCGCTGCTCACGGCCGCGACCGCGTCGATCAGGCCGGAGGGGTACGGCACGTACGCGTCGTCGAACTCGTCGAGGAGGGCGGCGGCGAGCGACGGGTCGGCGAGGGCGATCCGCCCGCCGACGACCTCGCCGGGGTCGTCGACGAGGTCCATCGCCGAGAGGGCGGTGACGCTCTTTCCGGAGCCGGACTCGCCGACGAGGCCGACGGTCTCGCCGTGTTCGATCGAGAGGTCGATGCCGTCGACGGCCTTGACGGCGCCCCGTTCGGTCCTGAACTGGGTGCGGAGCGCCGAGAGGGAGAGGAGGTCGGTCACTACCGGCGGTAGCGCGCCTCACGGAAAAATATCTTTGGAGACGGTCGCCGGTCACCCCTGAGACGGGACGGCCGGGTCGCTCGTCGCCGGAGTCGACGGATCGGTCTCGAAGTCGACCCGCGTCCCGCCGGTCGCGCTCTCGCCGATCGAGACCGCCCAGCCGTGGGCGTCCGCGATCCGCTTGACGATGGTCAGCCCGAACCCGGTCCCGTCGGCGGCGGTGGTAAATCCGGGCTCGAAGAGGGTCTCGCACTCCGTCGCGTCGATTCCCGGTCCGTCGTCGGCGACGTAGAACCCGTCTTCGGACCGGCCGACGCGCACCGTCACGGGGGACGCGCAGTGGTCGTCGACGTTTCGGAGGAGGTTCTCGAAGAGGCGTCGGAGGCGGGATCGATCGGCGTCGATCCGGAGGTCGCCGTCCGGCAGCTCCAGCGCGTCCCGCGGGGTCCCGAAGGGCTCCCACGCCTCGGCGGCGATCACACCGACGTCGACGGGCTCGGTCTCCGACGCCGTCCGGCCCTCCCTCGCGAGCGTGAGCAGCTCGTCGATCATCCGCTCCATCCGCTCGTGCTCCCGGTCGAGGGTGTCGAGGTGCGCGTCGTCGCCCGTCGTGCGGGCCATCTCGGCCGCCGTTCGGGCGTTCTGCAGCGGGGTCCGGAGGTCGTGCGAGACGATCGAGGTGAACTCGTCGAGCCGCTCGTTCTGCCGGATGAGCTCCTCGCGCCGCCGCTGTTCGCGGGTCGCGTCCCTGAGGATCCCCACGGAGCCGCGGAACGCCTCGTCGAACGGGAGCGCCGCCATGTGGTCGTAACACGGCACCGTGTCGCCGTCCTTCGTCCGGATGTCCACGCGGAACTGCTGGGTCTCCGGCCCCTCGCTCGAAACGATCGACGCGAGCATGTCGTTGGCCCGCCGGACCCCCTCGTCGGTCTTGATCTTGCCCGGCGGGCTCCCGATGACCTCGTCGCGGTCGTACCCGACCAGGTCGAGGAACGCCTCGTTGACGTACTCGAACTCGGCGTCCGCGTTGACCACGTAGATCGGGTAGTCGAGCGCGCGGAGCACCGTCGAGTAGCGCTCCGACTCGATCTTGGCGCGGTACTCGTGCGCGGCGTGTTTGACCCGGTTCGCGAGGCGGCGGTGCTGGTCCGGTCCCCCCTTCTGGAGGTACCCGGTCACCCCGGCGTTGATGGCCTGTGCGGCGATCTCCTCGCTCCCCTTCCCCGTGTAGAGGACGAAGGGGAGGTCGGGGAACCGCTCGCGGACGTCGGCGAGCAGTTCGAGCCCGTCCGTGCCGGGCATGTCGTAATCGCTCACGACGCAGTGGAACGACCCGGCGTCGAGCTTCGGAAGCACCGCCTCCGGGTCGGTCACGGTCGTGACGTCGACGGCCGCCAGTTCGTTCGTCAGGAACGATTCCGTCAGGTCGAGGAACGCCGAATCGTCGTCGACGTGTAAGAGTTCGATCGGCGCAGCCGTGGCTTCCTCGGGGTCGTCGACCGACATCGTAACTACGCGTGTTAGTGGTTCTATACGGAAAAATACCCGGTCGAGGGTCACGGTTCGTGTGCGCTCACGTGCGGACGGTTTCGGGGGGCGTTTCAGATCTCATATGGGAGATTCCGCCGAGGCGTCGGCGAGCGCGTTCCCCGCCAACGACCGCCTCCGCTACTCGACGAACCGGTCCGGCGGCCGTCGGTGGTCGGTCGCCCGCTCGAAGGCGTACGCGAGCTCGAACAGCCGGCGCTCGTCGAACGCGCGACCGAGCAGCTCGACGCCGACCGGCAGCCCCGCCGGGGTGAACCCGGCCGGGACGACGATCGCGGGGAGCCCCGTGTGCGCGGCGAGCTCGCAGTTCATCTCCTCGAAGGGCTGGTTGTCGGGGATCTCGACCGGCGGCACCCGCGACGGGGGGTAGAGGACCGCGTCGAGGTCGTCGGCCGCCATCCGGGCGAGCACGGCGTCCCGGATCGCCTCGCGGCGGCGGAGGCTCCGCAGGTAGCCGGTGTTCTCGTCGAGCGCGTCGACGTCGGTGTCGAGGATCGCCGCGTCCTCGAACCTGGCCTGGACCGACGGGTGAAGCTCACCGGTCGCGACGACGTCGGCCAGCGAGTCGTGCGGGGCCGCGTCGCCCAGCTCGGCGAGGTACGCGTCGAAGTCGCGAGCGAACTCGTATTCGAGCACCCGAGCGCTTTCGAGCCGGGTCCGATCGACGACGTCGACGGGGTCGACGATCGTCGCGCCCGCCGCCTCCAGCTCGCCGATCGCGTCCTCGACGACCGCCGTCACGCGCTCGGCGGCGCGCGCCGGCGCGCTCTCGTCGTTTCGGAGGCCGAAGAACTCCCGCGCGACGCCGATCCGCGCCCCAGTGAGCGCGTCGGGGTCGAGCCCCGCGGCGTACCCCTCGTCCGGGATCCGACCGACGCCGCGGGCCGTGACGGGGTCGGCCGGGTCGTAGCCGGCCATCGCTTCGAGCGTCCGCGCCGCGTCCTCGACCGTCCGGGCGATCGGGCCGGCCGTGTCCTGGGTGTCGCTCAGGGGGACGATGCCCGTCCGGCTGACGAGCCCCGTCGTGGGCCGAACCCCGACGGCGTCGTTGAACGCGGGCGGCGACCGCACCGACGAGCAGGTGTCGGTCCCGGTCCCGACGACGGCGAAGCTCGCCGCGACGGCGGCCGCGGTCCCGCCGCTCGACCCGGACGGGCGCCGGTCGAGGGCGTACGCGTTCCGCGTCGCCCCGCCGAGGGAGCTGACCGTGTCGACCCCGAAGGAGAGCTCCTGCAGGTTGGCCTTGGCGAGGACGACGGCGCCGGCCTCGCGGAGCCGCCTGACGACGGACGCGTCCCGGGGCGGCCGCGACTCGGCGAGGGCGGTCGAGCCGGCGGTCGTCGGCATGTCGCGCGTGTCCTGGTTGTCCTTGAGCACGACCGGGATCCCGTGGAGGGGACCGACAAACCCGTCGCGGTCGAACGCGGCGTCGAGTTCGCGTGCGCGGTCCCGCGCGTCCCGGTTCACCGCGAGGATCGCGTTCAGCTCGTCGTCGTGCTCGTCGATCCGCGCGAGGTGCGCGTCGGCGACCGCCTCGGCGGTCGTCTCGCCGGTCTCGTACGCGTCGCGGATCTCCGAAACGGTCGCTTCGACCGGGTCGAAGGGGCGGGCGTTCGGCGGGCTCATGCGAACGTCTGCGAACAATTCGCACGAGGGTACTCAATCTGTCGCTCGGGCGTCCGCGTGTTCGGCGCGGCGGGGACGCCGACGTGCGGACGGGAGCCGCTCCCCAGTGGAAACATTCAACCGACTACCGGCGCGTCTCCAGGTATGGGCGAACCAGCAGGCGGCGACGCACCCGCGAACGCACAGGTCGGAGACGGGTGGACCGCGGTCATCGAGGACATGGAGGCGACCGCGGCGGAGTACCGGGAGCGCGGGTGGACGACGCTCGAACTGCACCCCGGCGACTCGGTCCTCGTCGACTCGGACCGCCGGACCGGCCTCGACGTCGTCCTCCCCGGCCCGGAGTTCGAGGACCTCGAATCGCTCGTCGGCGACCGGGAGTTCCGAGACGTCGAGGTGTTCCGGGCGGAGGGCGACGGGCTGGTCTACCTGCTCGTCGTCGAGATCGCCCCCGAGAGCGAGACGGCCGCGTTCGTCCCCGCGTACTACGATCCGAGCCGGGCGGCGGAGACGATCGAATCGATCAGGGACGCGGGGGTCGTGCGGCTCTTCTGTCGCCGACTGAACGACGACACCGTTCGGTTCGTCCACGACGACCCGACGCCGTTCCTCCCGGCACCCGTCGAGTGACCGCGGTCCGGTGAGCGCGGAGGAGACGGGAAATCGCGTTTCGGGACCGATAGAAGCAATAAAAAGAGATCGCTCGGCGTCGGACGTGACCGTTAGAGGATGCCGGCGGCCTCGGCGGTCTCGACGATGTCCTGGGCCATCTTGTTGGTCGCCTCGTCGACCATCTGCCCGTCGACGCTCACGGCGCCTTTGCCCTCCTCCATCGCCTCGGCGTAGGCGTCGACGATGCGCTTGGCGCGCTCGGCGGTCTCCGGGTCCGGCGCGAACACTTCGTTGCCGATCTCGATCTGCGACGGGTGGATCGCCCACTTGCCGTCGCAGCCGATCATGTTGGCGCGCTCGGCCGAGTCGCGGAAGCCGTCGGGGTCTTCGATGTCGGCGTACGGGCCGTCGAGGCACGGCAGCCCGGCCGACTTCGCGGCGGAGTTACACTCGGAGAGGGCGTGGTGCCAGTAGTGGCCCGGATACTCCGGGAACTGGCCGATGTCGAGTCCGGGCGTCCCCATCGCCGCGGAGTAGTCGCCGGGGCCGAAGATGATGGAGGAGAGCCGGTCGGAGGCGTGCGCGATGTCGTGGACGTTGTGGATCCCCTCGCCGTCCTCGATCTGGGGTTCGAGGCCGATGCCGCCGACCTCCAGGTCGTTGTTCTCCTCGACCTGCGCGAGGAGGTTCTCGACGGTGTGGACGTCGCTGGCGGACTTGACCTTCGGGACGATGATGTCGTCGATGAACTCGCCCGCCTCGCCGACGACCGTGATCAGGTCGTCGTACCACCACTTGGTGTCGATCCCGTTCATCCGGAAGCTGAGGACTTTGTCGCTCCAGTCCTCCTCGCGGGCGGCCTCGATAAGCGGCTCGCGCGCGTCCGGCTTGGCGTTCGGCGCCACGGAGTCCTCCAGGTCGAGGAACACCTCGTCGGCGTCGCTGTCGGCCGCCGAGTGCATCATTTTCTCGTCGCTCGCGGGCGTTGCAAGCTGCGTCCGGCGAAGAGTGACGTCCGTCATATAGCGGCTCTACCACGCTCGGCCACGGAAATAAAGCTACCTCACGCGGGGGTATTTTCTCTGAGTCGGAAGCGAGTGAATATCGGCGCGACGCGGTTCCCCGGCGGCGGGTCCGCCGACCTCGACGCGGGCGGAGCACCGGCGGCGCGGTCGCTGGCGGCGCGATTGCTGGCGGGGGCGGCGACCGCGAAAAATCGTCGGGGTTCGGGGCGGAGTCGCCTCCGGCCGCGTCAGTCGTCGGCCGGGGCGCGCGGCTCGGCCGGCGGTTCCGCGTCGTCGGCCGAATCGTCGACGGCCTCGACGTCGGGGGTCTCGTCGAGCCGTTCGTCCGCCTCCTCGGACCGGTGACGCTCTCGGATCTCCTCGATCGAGCGCGCCTCGATGTGATGATGGCACATGACAACTGTTCGCAAGGCTCGGTCGCTCATAAGCATTGTGCCGAGAGCAGCGTCTAAAGCGGCCGAGACCGCAGTGCTACGGTTTTACCAGCACCTTGATCGCCTCGCGCTCGTCCATCATCCGGTACCCCTCGGCGACCCCGTCGAGCCCGACCGTCTCGGTGAAGACCGGCGCGGGGTCGAGCGTCCCCTGCAGCACGTCGGCCATCAGCTCCTCGGCGTACGCGCGGACGGGGGCGACGCCCCCGGCGAGCGTGACGTTGTCGCCGAACAGGCCGAAGGCGTCGAGGCCCTCCTCCTCGACGCCGTACGGCACCCCGATGTAGCCGATCCGACCGCCGGGGCGGACGGCGTCGATCGCGGTGTTCATCGCGCTCGCGGCGCCGACGCACTCCATCACGCGGTTCGGCCCGCCGTAGGTCAGCTCCCGAATCCGCTCGACCGCGGCCTCCCCGCGCTCGGAGACGGTCTCGGTGGCGCCGAACTCCTCGGCGAGTTCGAGCCTGTCCTCGTGGTGGCCCACCGCGATAATTCGCTCGGCGCCGAGCCGGCGCGCGGCGAGGACGCCGCAGAGCCCGACCGCGCCGTCGCCGACGACGGCCACCGTCGAGCCCGCCTCGACGCCCGCGCTGACGGCCGCGTGGTGGCCGGTCCCCAGCACGTCGGTCAGGGGTAAAAGCGAGCGGAGCGTCTCCTCGTCGTCGGCGTGGCGGTCGGGGACGCGCACGAGCGTCCCGTCCGCGTGGGTCGACCGGACGTACTCGCCCTGGCCGCCGCCGTTGTCGCCGCCCCACGAGTCGCCGTTCGCGCAGGAGGTGTGGAGCCCCTTCCGGCAGAACTCGCACTCGCCGCAGGAGATGGCGAACGGCGCGAGCACGCGGTCGCCGGGGGCGACCGAGGTCACGTCGTCGCCGACCGCCTCGACGATCCCCATCGGCTCGTGGCCGACCGGGGACCCCTCGTCGCGATCGCTGTCGCCGCGGTAGAACCAGAGGTCCGAGCCGCAGATCGCGGTGTGAGTCACCCGGACGATCGCGTCGGTCGGGGCCTCGATCTCGGGGCGGGGTCGCTCTTCGACGTCGATCTCGCCGGGACCGTTGAAGACGGCTGCGCGCATGCGGTCCGTTTCCGGCGGGCGAGACAAAAGTGAGAGGGTGACGGAACCCGGTCGGGGCGGAAATCGGACGATCGATCGGCCGACGGTCGGGCCGGTTCGGGTCGGTGGTCGAGTCGGTGCGGTCCAGTGGTCGAGTCGGTGCGGGCCGGTAGCCGGACCGGTGCGGTCCGGTGGTCGAGTCGATGCGGACCGCGCCGCCTACGGCTCCAGGACGACGCGGAACCGCGCCTCGTTGTCGGCCATGCGGTCGTACGCGGCGGCGACGTCGTCGAGCGCGTACGTCTCGACCTCGGGGGTGATGTCGCGCAGGGCACTGAACTCAAGGGTGTCCTGCGAGTCGCGGGCGTGGCCCGACCCCCAGCCCTCGACCGCGCCGCGCGTCCCGACGAGCTGCTGGGCGTCGACCGCCACCGGCTCGCCGGGGATCCCGGCGACGATCACGGAACCGTCGATCCCGAGCCCGCCCACGACCGACTCGATGGCGTCGCTCGCGGGCGCGGTCGTGAGGACGGCGCTCGCGCCGCCCAGCTCCGAGAGCCGTTCGGCCGGGTCCTCCTCGGCGGCGTTCACGAAGTGGTCGGCGCCGAGCTCCCTCGCGAGCGACTCCTTGTCGGGGCTGCGCGAGACCGCGACCGTCTCGTAGCCGGCCGCGTGGGCGTACTGGACCCCGAGGTGGCCGAGGCCGCCGACGCCGACGACCGCGACGAGGTCGCCGGCCCGGGCGTCCGAGTTGCGCAGGGCGTTGTAGGTCGTGATCCCGGCGCAGAGCAGCGGCGCGGCGTCGACCGCGTCGAGGGCGTCGGGGATCGCAGCCAGCGCCTCGGCGGGGACCGTCGCGTACTCGGCGTAGCCGCCGTCGAAGCTCAGGCCGGTGATCTCGGCGTTCTCGCACTGGAGGAACTGCCCGCGGCGACACGGCTCGCAGGTGAAGCAGTGCCCGCCGTGCCAGCCCGCGCCGACGCGCTCGCCCGGCTCCCACGCCTCGACCGCGTCGCCGACCGCGTCGACCGTCCCGGCGATCTCGTGGCCGGGGACGCGCGGGTAGCTCACGCCGGGGTACGCCCCCTCCACGACGAACTCGTCGCTGCGGCAGATCCCGCACGCCTCGACGGCGACCCGGACCTCGCCGGGACCGGGCTCGGGGACCGCTCGCTCTTCGAGTTCGAACTCGGCGCCGGGTTCCGGGACGACCGCGGCTCGCATGGTGTCCGTCATCGGTGCCCCGTCCGTCCGAGACGGGCAAGAAGTTGGCGACGGCGGCGAGGCGGTCGGTCGGTGACGGCAGCGAAGCGGTCGGTCGGCGGCGGCGGTGCGGTCGGTGGTGATGGTGGTGAGGCGGCCGGCGACGGCGGCGGCCCCGCGTTCGTTTCTCCGCGATTAAACATCGAGGTAGTGACAGAAAAGAACCCTTAACCGGGTCAGGCGGTCACCCGCCGATCGAACGATGACGCGGTCCAGCGACCCGCCGACACGCCGGCGGCGCGGGCGGGAGGTCCGCCCGTGAGCGACGGTCCGACGCTCCGAATCGCCGACGAGTCCGACGGGGACCGGGACGGCGCGGTGCCGGCGCCCGTCCCGCCGGACGACCCCGAGGCGTGGTACGCGCCCGAGGTGCGGGCGCAGTACGAGGCCGCGCCGGGCGTCGTCGCCACTATGCGCGAGCGCGACGGCGGGCGGTTCGGCTACGACGTGCGGGAGCCGCCGCTGTCGCCCGCCGACGAGGCGGCGCTGGAGCGCGTCCGCGACCACTTCTCCGCGGTCCGGCACCGCCGCCCGCTCACTCGCGTCGGCGTCGTCGAACGGGCCGAGGCGGGGTTCGAGCCGAAGTACGACCGCGCGCTCGACCGCCTGCTCGACGCGAGCGCCGCCGCGCGCCGGCGGGTCGGCTACCACGCGCTGCGTGACCTCCGGCTACTCGGCGACGTGACGCCGCTCGCGCTGGACGACCGGATCGAGGTGGCCGACGTGGGCGACGAGCGCGAGCTGGTCGTCCACACGGAGACCTTCGCGCCCCTGGAGACGGGGATCGACGCCGACGCCGACTACGTGGAGCGGGTCGCCGCCGAGCGGCTCGCGCGGTACGCGGTCGGCTTCGCGGGGCTCTCGGTGGACGTGGTCGTCTACCGCGAGCGGCTGCTCGGCTCCGACGCGTTCGAGACGAAGTACGCGGTGTTGGAACCGGACCTCCTCCCGGGGGACGCGGCGCTGATCGAGGAGTGCAAAGAGCGGATCTGGGAGACGACCGTCGACGGCGCCGTGGACGACCGCGAGGCGTTCGTCGCCGAGCACGCGCGGCGGTTCCTCTCGCGGCGGCTCACCGCGCGCAACACCCGGGCGTGGCTCGACGCGGCGGCCCACCGCGTCCGGTCCGCGCTGGCCGACCGCGGGCTCGCCGTGCCGCCGGTCGACTCGCGGTACGCCCGCGACCGGCTCGACGACCTGGCGTACTACGTGCTCCGCGACTTCGTCGGCGAGGGGATCCTCACGGTCCCGATCCGGGACCCGAACCTGGAGGACGTGGAGGCCAACCGGGTCGGCGAGCGCGTGAAGGTCGTCCCGCGGGCGTCAGTGCTGCGGGGGGCGGACGCCGAGGGCGACGGCGCCGCGGGGGGCGGGAGCGACCGCGACGCGGCGACCCCCGACGCCGGCGCCCGAGTCCCCACCAACCTCGCGTTCGAGGACGAGACGACGTTCGTTAACGTCGTCACGGGGCTGGCGGCCCGCGACGGCACCGAGCTCAACGCCTCGACGCCGTCGGCGAAGGTGAACCTCGACGTGGAGGGGGTCGACGAGACGGTCCGCTGTGCGGTGGCGCTGCCCGTCATCTCCGCCGACGGCCCCCACGTCTCGATCCGGAAGCAGAGCCCGGACGCCATGACGCCGGTCGACCTGATCGAGCGGGGGACGCTCTCGGCCGACCTCGTCACGCTGCTGTGGCTGCTGTACGAGCACCGCGGCGTCGTCCTCTTCGCCGGGCCGACCGGCGTGGGGAAGACGACGCTGCTCAACGCGCACACCCCCTTAATCCCGTTCGACGACCGGCCGGTGTCGATCGACGAGGGCTCCCGGGAGGTGCGGCTCCCGCACGAGACCGGGGTGTCGCTCACGACCCGCGAGCACGAGGAGGCGTACAAGGCCGTGAGCATGTCGGAGCTGATGACCGAGGCGAACTACCTGAATCCGGACGTCGAGGTGATCGCCGAGATATGTGTATCTGTGTGAGTAAGATCTAATTACAGATCGAGTCCCCTTAGCACTGTACGGCCGTAGCCGCCTCTTGCTGCCGTTGACGTCGACACCACGGCGGTCTCTCGGCGCGGGACGGACGTCGGACGGGCGGGACCGCCGTTAGAAGTGGGAGACCGTCGTCTCCTCGACGTCGACAGGCTCCCGACCCCCGTCGTCGTCAACGAGACGCGAATCGATCGGACGAAATGGATCGACGCCGACAATCGTGGTACCGTCGGCGAGTCTGATTGTCTCAGTCACCGTCTCGTCGTCGTCGAGTTCACGGGCATGGTCGAACATGCACGCCCGTCACTCGGGGGCGGCAGACATATCAGTATTCTGTAAAGTCGGCGCGACAGATACCGAGTGTGTCGCACGACTGCGACACAACGGCCTTGTTTCTGCGACCTACTCCCGTGAAAAATAGCTCGGCAGGAAAGCCCCCGTACGGTGTGGGAGGGCTTCTCGACGGCCGTCTCTGTGGGTCAACCTTAGGGTTAGACGCCCGAGACCGCCGTCGCTCGGCGTCGCACGGCCGTCTCTCGCCTCGTCTACTTACATGAAGGTGATGAACACATAAACAAGCAGCACAAGAACAAACCCAACCACAAACACCGCCTTTGCGACAGCTGCCGTTGCCTTGCCTGACTCCATGGTCCCGTCGCCTGTGAGCGATTGGTACCCCCTCACGCCATCTTCCACCACGCTCGCCAGTTCCTCGAATCCATCACCAGTGGGACCGCTACCATCAGCACGGTTATACTGATCTGCTGACGCTCCCTCTCCGTAGTTGGTTTTCTTCTTGTGAATGAACTTGACAGGAGCGGCATCCGGGTCCATCCCCATTCCCATCTGATTCTCATAGTCGTTCTTCAGTTTCCGCCACCCATCCATGTCATCAATCCCGCAGGCAAGTGCAATCACATGAGTATACTCTTTCTGGTACTCCTCGATCTGCCCTCGAAGCTTCTTTGTTTGGCTGTTGCTAAGGTCACGCTTCATTTCGATTCCAATATCACCGTTCACCACAACGTCACCATTAACGTTACCGTGCTCACGCTCAACTACGATCTCCTCAGTAGGGCCGAGCATCATGTCGTTTCCCGAATTGAGCCGTTGATCCAAGTACTCCTGTAACTCGTTTTGGAACTTTGACTCATGTCCGTATGCTTCGGAGGGAGTCCAGTCCTCAATCGCTGAGGACACTTTGCTGGCTAACTGTTGGTTGTTGCCAAGGAACATTTTGTGTTGGCCCAACATGACAGCGACATGTACTTAATCGTACTGGACCGCGAGTCAACTGCAAACTCGCACTACATCCACTTGACCGCCGTCGCTCGTCGTTGCACGGCCGTCGACCGCGGTGTTAACCAACACTCGGCGGTGATAGGTCCGACTGTTGGTTAAGACAACTGACGGCCCTCACTCTGCGGGTGACCGATATGCGACGAAAGTGGGGGCGCGACGATGGGCGACTGATACGCAACGTGATAGGTATCCGGGCGTCGACATGGGACCGCCTTGGTTGGCGCGTGTGCGGAAATCGCGCGCTCACGCTCCACATACACTATTGTCACATGCAGTATACCGATGTGCGGCGCCAAGCACACAGACATCGGTCCGGCCAGCGCATGCGCGGACGTCCGGGTGACGCGCGTGAAGCGGCGAAATCAGATTTTAGCGATTTGCTCGTTGTGATACCGCAGGAATTCCTCGTCAATATCGTGGTCCGGAGCGACCTCTAATGTACTTCCGTCAGTATCTGACTGAGTGTGCGTTATTTCCAAGCTCATAGGGTCGACACGGATCATTCCGTAGTCAAAATCGGCATGATGGTTCGGACAGAGGACCAGAATGTTCCGCCTGTTGTCGGGGCCTTCATGCGGTCGGCCGAGCGGCTTGAGATGATGCGCCTCTGAGTATGTATCGCTAGGGGACTTGAGACGTGTGTCGCCGCAGACCATACACACGTCATCGTACGTTTCTTTCATTTCCCGAGTCAGAGTTGTGTCTCGTATTGGTCGCGTCGACTCCGTACGTGTTCGGTCTGGTTGCTCATAGTCGGCTGGTTGATTGTCCTCCTCAATCTCTGTCTCAAGCACATCACGCAGACGGGATTTGCTCGACTCCGAGATACTGTGAGATAGCAGATGACTCACGTATGCTTCAATCACCTCCTCGCTCCCGATGGCAGTCCCCATAATGTGCGGCGTCTCAAGCGGGAAATCACCCGTCCAGTCTTCCCTAAAGGGTGTACTTAGCTCTCTTTCAGGTTGTCCCCGACAGTAAAGGATCCATTCGTAGTCCAACATTTCACCGTCGTGATCCCGCCACGAATCTGCTAATATCGATTGGTCGGTAACGCGTCTGGCCTCTTCAAACGTCCAAATACCACGGACGCCTATACCCTTCTCACGTACTATGAACAAGTCACCCGGGTCAAGCCTTGACGGGTCTGGGGAACGGCCCCCTTCAGGTATTCCATGCCACGGCTCACCAAGGTGGTGATCAGGATGCTTTGTCCCGTCGGTCGGCCCTCGAACGCAGTGATCCCAGTGCGATTCCAGCGTGTTCAAAACCCAAGCATTAGCCATATTACATGCTCTTACTGACTCAAGTAAAACGCTGTGCAAAAGCTCGGCCTGAACGACGCGCCTACCGCCATAGAGATCAGTCGACCTCGCACAGCCTCCGTCAAGGCATGAGAACATCCTCATATCGGCGTGTATTGACGCGCTAAGACGAGTCAACCGCTACCGAGAGGGAAACATCGTATAGAGTCGGAATCCGCTCAGCGCGCCGTTACAGACGTATCTCGAACCGCAGTATAGACGCCCGACACCTCGAACTCGGGACAGTCGCCGAGAGGCGTTTCAATCGCCCACAACCGCTGTCACTCCTCAAATGTTGGGTTTGCTTCTCGATATGCCTCACGGGCTTCTTTGTCAGTGATCTTCAGGTACACTTCTGTTTGGGAAATGTCCGTATGGCCCATCAGCTGCTGGAGGTACCGTATATCGACGCCCTCCTCCAACATCCGAACCGCAAACGTATGTCGAAGAGTATGAGGCGTCACCTTCCGCCGTGGATTACCGCTCGCATCGTGGTACATTACTTCTTGAATCCCCGCTTCCTCGGCGGCTTTTTTGATGATCTCACCGATACGGTTGGGTGACAGTTGCTCAGACTGTTCCGTCACGAACAGATACTCACTGCGCTGCGCAGGCTTGTTACTCGCCCGATACTTGTCGAGCCACAGATCAAGCTCAGGCGACAAGTCAGAATACGGAACAGTGCGGACCTTCTGTTTCTTGTCATCTCGAAGGGTAACAGCCCGCTTGTCGCGGTCAATATCATCTAACTTGATACTCGTAACTTCGTTTCGTCTCGCCCCGACCTGAATCATCAGTTTTACGAGTAGTTCGTTACGAACCTTCGGCGCGGG
Source organism: Halorubrum rutilum (assembly GCF_042665015.1). Classification (GTDB taxonomy): domain Archaea; phylum Halobacteriota; class Halobacteria; order Halobacteriales; family Haloferacaceae; genus Halorubrum; species Halorubrum rutilum. The sequence goes on from NZ_JBHTBL010000008.1 coordinate 299,803, forward strand.
GACGCTCTCACGTAGCTTCCGAGTCTCCTCGGCCTCCAGATAAACAACACCTTCCTTGTCGGCAAACTCTTGTTTCCTCGTGGTGGTACCATAGCTGTCGACATATCTTCCGATATTCGCATTTTTGACAGGATTATCTTGACGATCCGTATAGCCAAGATCGATCGCCGCATCAAACATTTCCGATAGCGTCTGCTTCGTGCCGACAAGTGAGTGAGGGGCGAGCCCGCGGTCATCTTCGCTGTTTAGGAAGTCAACGACATCACCTGTATCCGCCTTAAGTGGGGAGCCCTCACCGTTCTCTTCCCACCAGCTGCTAAACTGTCGAAGTCGGCTCACACGAGCGTCGCTGGGGCCGCTCACTATTTTCGGGGCGATACTGTCGACGTCATCGTGTAGTCCGTCCATCGTTACACCTCCTTCCAGTAGACTGACTGTTCACCGACCCGATCGGTCTTGACACGTCCGCTCTTTTGTTCCATGAATCGAACAGTATGACCGACGACACCCTCGCCGTAGGGGAGTTTCTCGGCGAGTTGTCCGACGGTCTCGCCGTCGCCGACGTCGTCACCTTCGGGGAGTGCCTCGAACACCTCTCCGTCAGGGTACGCACGGGGCTCATCGACTTGTGCCTCTTTCGGCACGGAACCTCTGTCCTCAACGCGGGTGACACCATCCTCAATCTCGACGACATGCTCCTCAACCCGTTGAACCCGCTCTAGCAGCTCGGCGAGACGATCATCATCCGCTTGTCCGTCACCGTCGTCGTTCGTCTGTCCACTCGGCGCGTGACTTTGGTCAATCTCGTTCTTGACGGCGGTACGGATTAGCCCCGACAGTGACGTGTAATTGTCCGACTCGTCGACGAAGTCCGTCCACCGCTCTTTCGTCTCCGATTCAACTCGCATGTTGACGCGGGTGTACTCTCCCTCGCCCATGTGAGTACAACAAACCTCTGTGTACATAAATTTTAATCACAAAAAGACACTTATCGCCGAGATCAACACGCCCGCGAGCTTCGAGACGTTCGCGGAGACGCTGAACACGGGCCACGGCGTGATCGGGTCGACGCACGCCGAGGACGTCGAGGCGCTCGCGAACCGCGTGGTCGAGCGCGGGCTCCCGCCGTACCTCCTCCGCGAGATCGATCTCGTCGTCTTCCCGCGGCAGATCGACGGCGAGCGGTACGTCTCGCGGGCGGTCGAGCTCCTCTCGGCCGAGGAGTACGAGGCCCTCGACCCGGAGGCGAAGCGGAGCCCCGCCGGGAACCCCGAGCGCGGCGGCGCCGGCGTCGTCGACAAGGGCGGCGAGGCGGTGTACTACAACGCGGTCGCGTGGCGCGACGCGGACGGGGCGTTCCGGTTCCCGGGCGCGCCGGAGGGCGACGCGGCGGGCGCCACCGACGGGGGACCGCGCCTCCGCGCGTTCGACCGGATCGCCGACCACACCGACCGCGAGGTCGACGCCGTGCGGTCGGAGTTCGCCGCCAAGCGGCGGTACGTCGAGTACCTCGTCCGGGAGGGGGTCGACGACGCCGACGCGCTGTTCGAGTTCCTCGCCGACCTCCGGACCGACGAGGCCGCGACCGTCGAGCGCGCGGCGCGGACGATGTGCCGCGAGGACGGCGGCGCCGGCGGGGGCGACCGAGCCGGAGAGGGCGACGGAGCCGACGGGGGCGACCGGCGCGGCGACCGGAGGCGGCCGTGAGCCGGGAGCCGACCGCCGACGGCGACGACGGGAGCGGCGGGCTCGGGCGAGCCGTCGACGCCGCCGAGGCCGACGGGTTCCTGCGGGAGGGTCGCTCGGCCGTGATCGACCGGGCCCTCTACGCGCTGTTCGCGCGGCACGCGGGCGACCGGCGGCACGACGCCGACCGGAAGCGGTACCGCGGGACCGCGCTGGACACCGGGTTCGAGACGTACCTGTCGCGGGTGTACGGGTGCTCGTGGCTCGTCGCGCTCGCCGTCGCCGCGCCGACCCTCCTCGTCGCGATCGGCGCGGTGCCGGGGCTGCTCGCGGTCGCCGAGCGGGCGGTCGGGGGCGCCGCGCCGGTCGGGTCGGCGTCGCCCGCGGCGGTCGCCGTCGGGCTCGCCGCGGCGGCCGGGCTCCTCGCGAAGCGGGCGACGGTGCGGCTCGGCGGGCTCCGCCTCCGGTGGCTCACGGCGACGCGCCGGACCGACATCGAGCGGACGCTCCCGGCGGCCGTCCGGTACCTCGAACTGCTCGCGTCCGGGAGCGACGGCCCCCGCGAGATGGTCGAGAAGACCGCCGCGAGCGACGCCTACGGCGGGACGGCCACCTCGCTGCGGAAGGCGCTCAACGCGGCGCGGCTCGCCGGGAGCCTCGACGAGGGGCTCCGGCGGGTCGCGCGCGACACGCCCTCGCGGGAGCTGCTCGCCCCCTTCCTCCTGAAGTTCCGCAAGCACGCGGCGACCGGCGACGCGGCGCTCGCGGAGTATCTCCGGACCGAGAGCCGGATGCTCGCCCACCGACAGGACCGGGCCCGCAAGCGCGCCCGGCGGTTCTTGGAGCTGCTCACGGAGCTGTTCGTCGCCGTGCTGGTGCTGCCGGCGCTGCTCGTCATCGCGGCGACCGCGCTCACGGTCGTCGTCCCCGAGCTGCTTCCGCCGGTCGAGACGCCGGTCGGGGTGGTGCCGACGCGGGCGGTCGTGCTCTACGGGGCCGTCGCCTTCCTCGTCGCCATCGGCCTCGCCGGCGCGGTCGCCGTCGGGACGCTCCGCCCGCCGAACCAGCGCGCGAGCTACGACCTGCCGGGGTCGCCGCGCGAGATCCTCGGCTCAGTCGGGCGCAATCCGGCGAGCGCCGCGGTCCTCTGCGCGCCGCCGGCCGCCCTGCTCGCGGTCGGCCTCGCGCTCGCGGGGACCACCCTGGTCAACGTGGCGCTGCTCGCGTACGCGGCGTTCGCGGTGCCCGTGGGCGCGGTCGCGGTCAGGCGCACCCGGATCGACGACGCGAAGGACCGGGAGCTCGCCGACTTCGTCCACGCCGTCTCCGGCCACGTCGCGCACGGGCGCCCGTTCCCGGACGCGGTCGCGACCGTCGCTCGCGACGTCGACCTCGGCGTGCTCGACGACGACGTGGCCGACCTCGCGTTCGCGCTGAGATCGACGACGGCGACCGGGGGCGACGAGGGGCCCGCCGACGTGCGCGCGGCCGCCATCGACCGGTTCGTCGAGCGCGTGGGGACCCCGCTCGCCGAGGGGACGCTCGGGCTCGTCACCGGCGCGCTGAACGCCGGCGGCGACGCCGACGCCGTCTTCGAGACGCTCCGGATCGAGGTGGGACAGCTGTACAGCGAGCAGCGCGCGCTCCGCTCGTCGATGCACCCGTACGTCGCGGTCGGCTGGGCGGCGGCCGCGCTGGTCGCCGCCGTCGTCGCCGTCGTCAACACCCAGGTGATCGACGCCGCGCGGCTCGCCGACCTCGCCGCCGCCACCGACCTCGTGACCGAGCCGGAGACGGTCCACCCGGAGCTCGAACGGTTCCGGCTGTACGTGGTCACGCAGGCGACGATGCTCGCGTCCGGCTGGTTCGCCGGCACCGCCTCCCGCGGGCGCTACGAGGCGCTGCTCCACTCCGGGCTGCTCGTGGCGATCTGTCACGCCGTCTTCGCCGTCGGCGGGCTGGTGTAGCCGCGAGCGTCCCGGTACGGCCGTTACCCGTCGACGACGCGAGCGTCACCCCCGCCCGACGGCGCGGCCGGCCCGGTCGCGGGCTTCGAGCGCCCAGACGTTCGGGTCCTCCCGGAACTCGTACTCGGTGAGATGGGTCGCCTGATAGGCGTTGTCCGCCATCGCCTCGCGCGCGGCGTCCCACTCCCCCGGCGCGATGCGGTCGATCGGGCCGGCGACGATCGCGCTCCGCCACGACCCGTCGGGATCGACGTCGAACGCGGCGAAGCTCGCGACCTCGGACTGCGCCGCGTACGTCGCCTTCCGGAGCTCGTCGGTCCCGCCGAGGAAGGCGAAGTACAGCGTGTCGTCGCCGTCGTAGCCGAACGACAGCGGCACGCCGTAGGGAACCCCGTCGGCGCTCATCGAGAGCACGCCGACGCCGATCTCCGTCAGGAACTCGTCGACGGCGGCGTCGTCCATGTCGGTGCCGAGCAGCGCTTGGTACCGTGTCATACAGTAGCGGGACGCACGCCGGACGGAAGTAGCCGGACGCGGTTTCTCGCCCGCTCGAAACGCGGGTCGGCGCCGCGACGGACGCGATCGGGGGTTCGCGGCCGCGCGGGGACGAGCGCGTCGCCGCGGCGCCGGTCGCGCTCGCCCCGAACCGCGTCGGGGCTCGGTAACGCTCGGTAGCGCTCGGTAACGCCCCGTAACGCTCGGGAGCGGTCCCGAGTAACGGTTATAGTGGTATCCCCCGGATACCGACTCGTGAGCAACCACAACGGTCGACCGGACCACCGGGTCGCGTTCGTCTGCGTGCAGAACGCGGGACGGAGCCAGATGGCGGCGGCGTTCGCGGCGCGCGAGCTCGACCGTCGTAACGCGGGCGATCGGGTCGAGATCGTCACCGGCGGGACGCGGCCCGCCGACCGCGTTCACGGCGTCGTCGTCGAGGCGATGAGGGAGGTGGACATCGACCTCGGCGGTCGGACGCCGCGAGAGGTGACGCCCGAGGAGCTGCGCGCGGTCGACCTCGTCGTCACGATGGGCTGTTCGGCGTCGGACGTCTGCCCGGCGACGTGGAACGGCGAGAGCCGCGACTGGGGGCTCGACGACCCGCACGAGCGTCCGATCGAGGACGTGCGCGCGATCCGCGACGAGATCGAGGGCCGCGTCGGCGCGCTGTTCGACGAGCTGCTGTCGGAACCGGCGGACGCGGAGTGAGGCGGGGATGGGCGGGATCGGGGCACCACCCGTCGACGAGACTCGACGCGTTCACCGGCCTGCTCGGCAGCCGCGTTTTCGAGACGCGAGATATCCGTATTTGTTGATCAGAGTCCTATATATCTGAACATACCAGTATAAATCGGGATTCTTGTACCCGCGCTCTGTGGGCGTAATTATGCCACGTGCCGTACTCCTCGCCTGTCCGGTATGCGACGCCGTGCTGGCGATCAGAAGTAAGCGGGCCGAGGTTTCGAAGCGATCCCTTCGTGCGACCGCAAAGCGCCACCTGATCGAACACGAACTCATTGAGTCGAAGGCCGCGATTCGGAAGCACGCGGTGGCCGCAAACGCCGTCGAAGTGATCGTCTCCCCGGAGGAGTATCAACGGCTTCCCGTCGACGAGTGGACGGACCGCGACGCGGCGGGGATCCCGGACGACGCGGTCAGTGGCCACGAGTTCGGGAGCGACGGGGTCGGGTCGTCGTCCGACCCGGCCGTCGAGACCGGCTCGCCCCGCTCCGCCTCCAAGGAGGGACCCTCGCAGTGAGGGTCGCGGAGCGACCGCTGGGCGTGCACCCGACGACAGCTATCCGGCGTGAATCGAGACGACGAGGCAGGTTACACCTCGCGGACTCCGGGACCGATTCAAACGGCCGCGTATCGCTTGGAGGGCGTCGCGGTGAGTGAACGCAATCTGACCGACCCCGACTACTACCTCAATCGGGAGCTCTCCGAGCTCGCGTTCCAGGAGCGCGTCCTTCGCGAGGGGATGGACGAGCGGAACCCGCCGCTCGAACGGCTCAGGTTCCTCGCGTTCTTTACGAAGAACACGGACGAGTTCTTCATGAAACGCGTCGGCGGTCTCAAACAGCAGATCGACGCCGGCGTGACCGAGACGACGGCGGACGGCCGGACGCCAGAACAGCAGTGGACCGAGGTGCTCGAGAAAGCGCGGCCGCTCTTTCGAGAGCAGTCGGAGTACTGGCGGACCGTCCTGCGACCGGCGCTCGCGGACGAGGGGATCGAGATCCGCACCCCCGACGAGTTGCAGGCGGACACACAGGAAAAGCTGAGCACCCACTTCGAGGAGTCCATCCTACCCACCCTGACGCCGCTCGCGTTCGATCCGGCGCACCCGTTTCCGTTCATCTCGAACCTCTCGCTCTCGCTCGCGGTGCTCTCGTCGAACGACACCGACGAGCCGACGTTCACTCGGATCAAGATCCCGCCGAACCAGCCCCGGCTCGTAACCGTTCCCAACGCGGGCGGGCAGTACGTTCTCATCGAGGACCTCATCGAGGCCAATCTCGACCTCCTGCTCCCCGACCTCGAGATCAGCGACGTGTCCAAGTTCAAGGTCACCCGGAACGCCGAGGTGCGGCGCGACGAGGAGGTGGCCGAGGACCTCATCGACATGGTTGAGGAAGTCCTCGAACAGCGTCGCTTCGCGACGGTCGTCCGCCTGGAGGTCGACGACGACATGCCCGAGGAGTCGCTCTCGATCCTGAAGACACAGCTCGAAGTGGACGACAGCGAGGTGTTCCACCGGAGCGGTCCGATCGACTTCGAGGACTTCTTCGAGCTCGTCGATCTCGACCGTCCCGACCTCAAGCCCCCGGAATGGACCCCGAAACCACATCCTCGACTGGGATCGGTGACGAGTGACGGCCAAGACGGGACGAACGATATCTTCGAAGAGATTCGAGCGGGCGATATCCTCGCGCATCACCCGTATCACTCCTTCGAAGGGACGGTCCAGCGGTTCCTTCACGCGGCGGCGAACGACCCCGACGTGCTCGCGGTGAAGGCCGCGATCTATCGGACCGCGAGCGACTCGAAGGTGATCCAGAGCCTCATCGACGCCGCCGACAACGGGAAACAGGTGGCGGTGATGGTCGAGCTCAAGGCCCGGTTCGACGAGCGGAACAACCTCGAATGGGTCCGACAGCTCGAAGAGGAGGGGATCCACGTCGCCTACGGGACCGTGGGGCTGAAGACGCACACCAAGACGGCGCTCGTCGTTCGACAGGAGGACGACGGCGTCGAGCTCTACTCGCACGTCGGCACCGGTAACTACCACTCGGGGACGGCGAAGGGGTACTCGGACCTGGGGCTGTTGACCGCCGACCGGGATATCGGGTTCGACCTCACGAAGGTGTTCAACTTCTTCACCGGACCGACGCTCGACGACCGCTTCCGGAAGCTCCTGATCGCGCCCGTCACGATGCGGGAGCGGTTCACCGAGATGGTCAGGCGAGAGGCCGAGCACGCCCGGGCCGGTCGGCGGGCGCGAATCGTGGTGAAGGTGAACGGGCTCGAAGACCCCTCGATGGTCGAGGAGCTGTACCGGGCCTCGATGGCCGGGGTCGAGATCGACCTGATCGTCCGGGACATCTGTCGGCTCCGACCCGGTATCGAGGGGGTAAGCGATAACGTCACTGTGCATTCGATCGTCGGCCGCTTCCTCGAACATGCCCGGATATTCTATTTCGAGAACGGGGGTGAACCCCGGTGGTATATTGGGTCGGCCGATTGGATGACTCGTAACCTCGATTATCGCGTCGAGGCGGTCGCCCCCGTCGAGGCCACGGAGCTCCGAGAGCAGCTCCGGTTCATCCTGGAGGCCTCTCTGAGCGACAACCGCCGTCGGTGGGTGATGGGGAGCGACGGGAGTTACGAACGGGCCCCGGCCGACGACGGACCAGTACGAGATGTCCAAGAGGCGCTGATGGCGGCCACGGAGACGGCCCTCGACCGCGGGTACGGACCCGGGATAGCGGTCGATCCGGACCTCGTCGAGGAGGAACTGCTCGTCGAGGACGTCGGAGAGGAGGAGCCGGACGCTGACTCCGCGGACCCCGACGAGATCGCTCCCGATGACGACGGTGGGCGACCGCGTTCGGACGGCGGGGACGCGTCCGTCTTCGACGCGTACGCCGAGCGCTGGTATCGTCCGGATAGCGACACGTACGGCTGGGCGGTCCGGACGACCGACGGCGAGCGACGATACTTCAGGACGCGGGACGGGGCGCGCCGTCGGCTGCGGGCGGAGTACGACGACTCCGAGGACCGAGACGAGGAGTGAATCGCCGGCGTCGTCGTCGCTCCGCTTCCGTGGAGACGGACTCGACCGCAGGCCGGTGAGACCGCTCAGGCGGGGTCGACGACCTTCGAGCTGGCGCGATCCTGATGGGTCTTCGACGCGACGGTACGGAACTCGTCGTTCCGGTAGTCGTACGCGGTGAGCTCGCCGCCGTAGACGCAGCCGGTGTCGAGGCCGACGGCGTGTTCGCGGTCCACCGGCCGATCGTGGACCGTGTGACCGAAGAAGACGCGGTGCGGTCCGTCGTAGTCGTCGTACCAGAACGGCCCGTCGTACCCGTCGCCGTGCGGGGAACGCATCGTCAGCAGCTCGTCGGCGGTGTGGTCTTCGAGCGACCGTTCGGGGTCGACGCCGCCGTGAACGACGAGCGCGGCGTCGAACGAGATCGCGATCGGAAGCGACTCGAAGTACTCCCGGTCCCCCTCGCGGAGCCAGTCGGGGTCCTTGTCGCCGCGCAGGATCTTCTGTTCGTTGTTCCCGCGGACGCTGACGAGACGCGGGTCCGCGCGGACGAAGTCGACGACACCGGGGCTGTCGGGGCCCTTCCGCACGAGGTCGCCGACGAAGATAACGAGGTCGTCGTCGTTCAATTCGAGCCGCGCGAGGAGCCGCTTGAGAGCGTCCAAGCTCCCGTGAACGTCTCCGACGACGTAGACGTCTTCGTACCGATCGACGTCGAACCGCGCGTGACGTGCTTCGAGGTCGGCGCCGAACTGAGGTTTCGTGCTCATATGGTGGTGTTAGGGGACGCGTTCGAACACGCGTAGCCGCTCGCCCGGTTAAGCCGTTTCTAATAGCGGACTATATCGCTATGTAGCCCTCGTGGGCGCGGGTCGACCGTCGCGACGTCAGGAGGGGTCAGCGACGTTAGTCCAGCCGTTCCGGCTCCGGATCGCCTATCGGCTCCCCGCAACGGACCGCGCGGCGGAGCCCGACCTCCGCGATCCGGTCGCCGCACTCCGCGGTTCGGCGCAGTCCCCGCGAGACGCGGCGGAGTGCCGCCGTGTCTCCCTCTGCGTCGTCCAGCGTTCGATCGAAGGCGTCGAGGCGCTCTCGGACCCGTCGGAGGTCGCCGATGGCGTCTCGCGCCGCGTCGACGTCCGCGTCGCCGAGGACGACGTCCACGCCGTCGGACACGATCTCGCGGACCGCGTCGCCGACGTCGCGACACGTCTCCAGTCTCGCGTCCGTGGGGGGGTCGTCGAGGGACGCCGCCGCGTCGCCGATCGCTCCCGCGGCGTCGCGGACGCGGCCCAGTTCGCGCATCGCGGTCCACGTCTCGAACAGCTCCGAGCGGTTCTTACCAAGGGAGTCGACCTCACCAAGGTCCGCCATGCCGCAGGAGACGGAGCGTTCGACCATCGCCGACAGGCGGTCGACCTGCTCGTCCCGGGAGCCGATCGGCGGCGAGTCCGGAGGCGACGCGAGGGCGGCGACGGCGTCGCGGTGGACCGAGCGCACGGTGAACGCCAGCTGCCGGAGCGACTGGCTCACCGACACCTCCTCAGAGTCCAGCATGATCCGCACCGTCGTCGCGGCCTCCGACTCCGCGGCCACCGACACCCCGATCCGCTCGCGGGCGACCCGCTCGACGACGCGCCGGGCTTCCGGCGTGAGCGGCCCGTCGCGCTCGATCGCGACCTCCCGCGCGCCGGCCGCGTACGCCGCCCGCAGCGCGCGCTCGATCACCGCCGGGTCGCTCGACTCGATCCGGGCGGAGACCGGCGCCTCGTCGTGCGTTCGCTCCCGCGCTTGGACCGCCAACACCCCGTCGACGTGGTCGTGCAGCGTCACGACGTCGCCGGCGGAGAGGCCGTGCGACTCGGCCCACGCCTTCGGGAGCGAGACGGTGTACGTTCCGTTTCCGACGGTCTGAACCTTTCGCGTCTCCATGATCAGTAGAGCAGCTCCGGGTCGTTCTCGACCATGTACAGGGTGCGCGCCGCGATGTTCACGGCGTGGTCCGCGACCCGCTCCAGGTCTCGGATCGTCAGCAGCACGCGCGAGACGTCGTCCAACAGCCGCTCGGCGGCCCACGAGTCGTCGTCGTTCTGCGCGATCAGGTCTCGGGTGACGCTCTCGCTGGCGTGCTGACACATCGCGTCGACCTCGTCGTCGGCCTCGGCGATCGCGCGACACTCGTCGGCGTCTCGCGCCGCGTACGCCGCGAGGCTGCGTTCGAGAAGCGCGCGCGCCGCCTCCCCGATCGCGTCGATCTCCGCGTCGGGCGCGACCGTCCGCGTCGCGGCCCGCGAGTAGTTCGCGAGGTTGACGGCGAGGTCGCCGACCCGTTCGAGGTCGGTGATGATCTTGAACGAGGCGGTGACGAACCGGAGGTCGCCGGCGACCGGCTGCTGGAGCGCGAACAGGTCGACGCAGCGGTCCTCCAACCGCAGGTACGTCTCGTTTATCTCGGCGTCGCCGTCGACGACGTCCCGCGCCAGCGACTCGTCGCGGGTCTCGATGGCTTCGAGGCCCTCATCGAGCCGTTCGACGACCCGATCGCCCATCGCGAGCACGTCGGACCGGAGCTCGTCGAGCGAGTCCTGATAGCGTTCCCGGGGCATGCGATTACCCGAACTTCCCCGTGATGTAGTCCTCCACGCGCTCGCTGCGCGGGTTCTCGAACACCTGGTCCGTCTCGCCGTACTCGACGAGCTCGCCGCCCGTGAGGAACACCGCGGTCTGGTCGGAGATCCGCGCGGCCTGCTGCATGTTGTGGGTGACGATGACGACCGTGTACTCCTCGGAGAGGTCGTCGATCAGGTCCTCGATCTTCGCCGTGGCGATCGGGTCGAGCGCCGACGCGGGCTCGTCCATCAGGATGATCTCCGGGTCGACGGAGAGGCAGCGGGCGATACAGAGCCGCTGCTGCTGCCCGCCGGAGAGCCCGAGCGCGTTGTCGTCGAGCCGGTCGCTCACCTCGTCCCACAGCGCCGCGTCGCGGAGGCACCGCTCGACGAGTCGGTCGCGCTCCTCGGCGTCGCTCCGGTTCAACAGCCTGGCGAGGAGGCCCGTATCGAGGTCGCCGTGCTTCTTCGGCCCGTACGCGATGTTCTCGCGGATCGACTTCGGGAAGGGGTTCGGCGACTGGAACACCATGCCGACCCGCTTCCGCAGCTCGACGAGGTTGACGCCGTCCTGGTAGATCTCCTCGCCGTCGAGACGGACGGACCCGTCGACGTCCGCCGACTTGATTCGGTCGTTCATCCGGTTGAGACACCGGAGATACGTCGACTTGCCGCAACCCGAGGGACCGATCAGCGCCGTGACGCTCTTTTCAGGAATCTCCATCGAGACCCCTTTCAGCGCGTGGTCGTCGCCGTAGTGGACGTCGAGGTCCTCGACGGTCATCTTCGCCTCGCCGGCGAACTCGTACTCGGTCCACTCGTCTTGCGCCTGCTCGTCCGTCTCGCCGGTCGTCGTCGTGAGCGGCTGGTCGGTCTCCGTCGTCGCGGTCTCGGTCTGCGGTTCCGTCTGGGTCCGTGGGTTGGTGTTCTCGCTCATTGGTGATCAGGTGTGTCTGAGCCGCCGCCGGAAGTAGTAGCGCGTCGCGATGCCGATCGCGTAGAAGGAGAGGACGACGACGAGCAGCACGAGCGCCGTCGCCCAGCGGAACTCGTCCGCGTTGCCGACGTTGCTGCTCGCGCCGACGCCGGCCGTGATCAGCGCGTACAGCTGGTACGGGAGGGCCGAGGTGGCCTGGAGGAGCTCCGGGTTCGCGACGAACGGCGGCGCCGACGTGAACTGGAAGCCGCCGATGACGTCGGCCGTCTGGGAGCCCGGGACGAACGTCCCGCCGGCCATCGTCAGCAGGATCGGCGCCGTCTCGCCGGCGATCCGGCCGACGCCGAGGATGACGCCGGTGACGACGCCCGGGAGCGCCGCGGGGAGGACGACGCTCCGGATCGTCTGCCACTTCGACACGCCGAGGGCGGCGCTCGCGTCGCGGTACTCGTCGGGAACTGAGAGCATCGCCTCGCGCGAGGTGATGACCACGAGCGGCAGCAGCATGAAGCCGAGCGTGATCATGCCCGAGAGCAGCGACTTCCCGTTGCCGAACCGCGGGATGAGGAAGGCGAACCCGAACAGCCCGAAGACGATGCTCGGGGTGCTCCACAGGCCGTTGGTGGCGACCTCGACGACCTGGGTGAACCGGCCGCGCTCGGCGTACTCGGTGAGGAACAGCGCCGCGCCGACGCCCAGCGGGACCGCCAGCACGACCGCGCCGACGACGAGCCAAACCGTGCCGACGATCGCCGGCAGCACGCCCTGGAAGTCGTTGAACAGGGCGACGCCGTTCATGAGGAACGGAACCGAGACCGGGAGCGCGACCGACACGCCGAAGATCGACGTCGTCGGTCCGCTCCCGAGTCCGAACTCGGTGCCGTTCAGCAGGCCGGGGATTCCCTGAACGACCACGAAGGCGACGAGGATGAACAGGAAGGCAACGATGGAGAGCGCGTTCACGTAGACGAGCACGTACGCGCCCATGTGTCGCCCGCGGGCGCCGAAGCCGCCGTACGCCTTCGCCGACGCCCACCCGCCGTACAGCGCGGTGAACAGCGTCGCCGCGGGGATGAGGAACTCGGCGGTGATCGCGGCCTGCTGTTCCCAGCCGAGCTCCCACGTCCACGTCGGACCGATGATCCCGGTCAGGAAGACGAGCCCCGTCAGCGCGAGGAGGGCGCCGAGCGGGAGCGTCGATCCGAGGTCCTCGCGCGGGAGGACGGTGAGCGCGAAGGCGACGGCGCCGGTAGCGACCCCGGCGACGACGCCGACTCCCGCGCCGAGGCCGAGCGTCTGGCTCGCGACGCTGCCCCCGATCAGCACCCACGGGACGGCGGCGCCGAACCCGGCGACGAGCCCGGCGCTCGGGTCCGGATTCGTCTCGACGTAGCCGAACCGCGACCCGACGCCGAAGGCGGCCACCGCGACGCCGAGCGCCGTCAGGAGGCCGCCGAGCAGCGTCACGGTCCGGACTCCGAGCAGCGACCCGGTGAGGCTGACGCGCTCGAACATCGCCGCGACGGCGAGCGCGAACAGGACCGCCGAGAGCCCGACGGCCACCGCGGCGACGGCGTCCGTCTCGGTCGTCTCCGACTCGACCAGCCGCGTGTCGGTCCGGCCCGCTCCCGCCATCAGATCTCACCCCCCAGCCGCTTGTGCATCCGCCACTCGATGTACTGCGCGCCGATCGAGATGACGAGGACGGTGACGAACAGGATCACGCCGGCGACGAACAGCGCGTCCATCTGGAGCCCGTCGGCCTCGCCGTAGTTCCGGGCGATGATCGAGGTCAGCGTCTCCTGGCCGTAGAAGACGTTGACGAGCGGCTCCGTGAGGCGCGGGACGCCGCGGAGCATCACCGTGGCGGCCATCGTCTCGCCGATCGCGCGACCGACGCCGAGCAGGACCGCGGCGGAGACGCCGGAGAACGCCGCCGGCAGCGTGATCGAGGTCATCGTCTGCCAGTCGGTCGTCCCCATCGCCAGCGACCCGCTCTTCATCGACTCCGGGACGCTGCTCAGCGCGTCCTCCGCGACGGAGACGACGGTCGGGAGCGCCATCAGGCCGACGACGATGCCGACGAAGAGGTACGACCCCTGGCCGGTCGTCTGGAACTGGTCGGAGGCCCACGGCCCGAGCACGGTGAAGCCGATGAACCCGTAGACGATTGAGGGGATGCCGGCGAGGATCTCGACGCCGGGCTTGACGACCTCGCGGACGGTCGCGGGAGCGATCTCCGAGAGGAACAGCGCCGCGGAGACGCCGAGCGGCGCGGCGACGGCGGACGCGATGAGCGTCACCATCACCGTGCCGTGGATCATCGGCACCATCGAGTACCGGATGGGCGGCGAGACCGCGTCCCAGTTCGGCTGGATGAACATCCGGAGGCCGGGGACGGTGATCCCGTACACCGTCGCGCTCTCGTACCGGATCACCGGGATCGACTCCCGGAAGATGAACACGATGATCAGGCCGAGGATGAGGATCGTCGACACGGTCATCATCAGCGCGATGACGTACGCCGTCTCCTCCTGATAGCGGACCCAGCCGACCGCCGACGAGGCGAGGAAGGCGGCGAAGGGGACGATCGTCCAGTTCGAGACGGCGAGGAACCCGACGAGGGCGCCGAGGAGCGATAGCGCCATCACCGCGATGACCGCCAGCGCGGCCGGTTCGGTCTCGTCGACGAACCGCCTGGTTCGCCGGACCTGCTCGTCGACCGCGCTCCGGATCCGTCCGTCTCGGGGGTCTGTTACCTGTGCCATGGAGTTGGGATGAGTGGCATGTGTGTTCCGTGTGTCGTAGAAACGTCGTCTGCGTCGAAGGCGGGTTCCGAACGCCACAGGGGCGCAGGCGTCCGAGGGGAGCCGAGCCCTCGGGGAGCGCGGCGGATCCCGACAGCGCGTGACCGAAGTCCCCCGTCGTCAGGGCGTCAGCAGGTCCTCGGTGGCGACCGACGAGACCTGCTCTTTCATCGATTCGAGGTCGCTCGTCGGGAGCGGGATGTAGTTGTTCCCCTCGACGAAGACGCTCTGTCCGAACTCGTTGAGGAACATGTTGACGAACGCCGCCTCGCGCCGGTCGTACCCGCCGCCGTCGGGGTTGCTCTCCTCGATGAGGGTGTACATGTGGAGGTCGCGGTTGAGCGGGTAGCTGCTGTCGAAGATCGTGTTCTCCGCGTCGCGGCTGGTCTCGTACAGCGTGCCGTCGAAGTCGATCGCGATGGGCTGGACCTGTTCGCCGGTGAACGCCAGCGCCATGTACGCGATGGCGCCCTCGTTCTGGGCGACCGCCTGCGCGACCTGCTGGTTCTGGCCGAAGCGGGTGTCGACGCCGGGCATCGCGGCGTCGGCCCCGCCGAGCATGTTCAGCCGGAACGAGGTGTCGGTGCCGGACCCCTCGGCGCGGCCGATGGCGTAGATCTCCTGGTCGTAGTCGACGCCCTCGATCTCGTTCCAGTTGGTGATCTCGTCCTGATAGATCCCGCGGATGTCCTCGCCCGTCAGCTGGCTGACGCCGGCGTCCGCGACGTCGGAGCTGACGACGACCGGCTGCCCGTCGCGGCCGACGACGTTGTCGACGACCTCGCTCTGGGCCTTCTCCTCGCTCCAGCCGAGCTCGGCCGTGATCGGTCCGGAGGAGTTGCCGATGTCGACGAGCCCCTCGGTGACGGCCTCGCAGCCGGTCCCGGAGTGACTCAGGCCGACCGTCGTCGGGAACGGCGGCGAAGAGCGCTGGTCGGTCGGCTCGAAGCCGAACTTCGAGGCGAAGTAGTCGGCGATGAGCATGTCGTCCGCGCCGTCGGACGCGAGCGCGTTCCAGCCGGGGACCGAGCCCTCATCGTTCGCGCCCCAGTACTCGCCGTCGCTCGGCGGGGCGTTGGAGTTCCAGTACGAGCTCCCGGTGTTCGAGATGGGGTACACCGTCGAGGAGCCCTCCGCGTTGAGCAGCGCCGTGCTCGGCCCGGAGCCGCCGTCGTCGCCGTCGCTGCCGGAGTCGTCGTCCATTTCGTCACCGCCGTCGCCGCCAGATCCGCCGGAGCCGCCGTCGCCGCTCTCGCTCTGACCGCCGCAACCCGCCAGGCCGGCGGTGCCGAGCGCTCCCGAGGTGATGAGGACTTTCCGCCGCGATACGCCGCCGTCAGTCCAGTTCCGGTCTGACATCACGTGAGTCCACACCTTGCCTCACTAAAACAGCTTATAATTTTGATATATTCGGAGGTGGAGGACCACGTAGCGGTACCCCTTCTATATGCCGCCCTTTCGGCTATATACTACGCAATATCGGTATGCTGGGAACAATTCATGAATGATCGACTCTGACGGAAAGTATACCACCCCCCGTCGGAAACGGCGGGGTATGAGTGAGCCGGCGCCCCCGGAGGTCCCCCTCGACGAGCTCGTCGACGACGTCGCCGACCGGACGGGTGAAGACCCGGAGTCGGTCCGGACGTGGCTCGACCCGTTCACCGACGACGGGACCGTCACGCCCGAGGCGATCGAGGCGACCGTCACCGACGTCTCCCAGATACTCGCCACCGCCGAGACGCGGGTGGACCTCGCGACGCGCACCGTCGAGGAGGCGAACGACGCCGTCGCCGACGCCCCGGATCTGGAGATTATTCGGGTCCGACAGCGCGCCTTCGAGGAGCGGCTCGCCGACCTCCGGTCGGACGTCGAGGGGCTCGGCGAGGAGCTTTCGGGCGCGGCGAACGACCTCGACTCGCCGGTCGATGTCTACGAGGCCGCTGTCGACCTCCACGAGATAACGACCGACGCGCAGCGGATCGTCCGCGTCGCCCACGACCTCGAAACCGAGGTCGAAGCGTTCGAGGCGTGGCTCGGGTCGGCCAATCGGCGACGCGACGCGCTCGTCGACGACGTCGAGGCCGCGGAAGAGTCCGCCGAGTCCCTGGAAGAGACCGTCGAGTCGCTTCGGAATGCGGATGACCCCGACCCGGAGCGGCGGTTCGACGCCGCCGTGCAGGCGCGCGTCCTCGATGTCGTCGTCGCCGATCTCCGGACCGAGGCGGCCGGCCTCCGCGAGTGGGCGGAGCGCGAGGATAAGTCGTTCCCGGACGATGTCGAGGCGCGGATCGAATCGATCCGCGACGAGGCGGCGGCGAGCGCCTCGGCGCTGGCGGACCGTCCGGACTGGGACGATCGGTTCGAGGAGCGGCTGGACGAGCTCGACGACGCGCTCTCGGCCGTCGACCCGCCGGTCGCCTGGGGTCGCGTCGACGAGGTAATTCAGAGGGCACGCGAGGGGATCCAGGCCGACAGATCGAGCGGGGACTGAGGACGGGTCGCCCGGATTGCCCCCCGATGACTCCGTTTCCGATCCGACCCCCGATCGGGGGACAGATTAGTGCAGCGTCGGCGGTGGCGATCGCAGCGCGGGGCGTCAACAGCTTCATTATCCGGTGACCACGAGAAAACGACGTGTCTCGGAGGATCTCCGCCGCGATCGCGGTCGTGTTTCTCCTCGCTCTCGCAGGGTGTGGGGGCGTCGCCTTCGACGACCACGCCCGGACAACGGACCCCTCGGCGACGGATCCGACATCGAACGCGACCGCCGTCCCCAACGAGGCGCTCGCCGACGCCGAGTTCCCGGAGGGGTTCTCCCGGTCGGAGATCGAGATCGCGACGGCCCGCAGGCAGTCGATCGCGTTCCTCCGGACGGAGCCGGTGTCCGGGGTCGCTCTCGAACGATTCCGTCCCGGCGCGTACGCCGACTACCAGTACGAAGCGAGCGCGACGCGGGCCCGGTTCCGTCTCGACGTGCACAACGGGTACGCCGACGTCAGTCAGAGCGACGTTTACGTCGAGTCGAACGTTCGACACAGCCGTAGCGGGCGGAACGGGCAGGCCGCTTTCGAGGCGACGAACGGCTCGGTCGACGAGACCCGGTTCCGCGCGGCCGACTCGATGTGGGCGGTGGTCTCCAGGATTCTGACGATCGGCGAGTTTCGAGCGGTCCGGGTCACCGAGAACGCTGGCGAACGCCGCATCCGATACGCGATCACCGACGTCGCCGTCCGGAACGCGACCGACGTTCGGGGATATCTGACCGTGGGCGAGGACGGGGTCGTTCGAGAGGCTCAACTCCTGTACGACCAGGGCGGCGAGCCCAAGCGGTTCCAGTACAGCGTCACGTCTCGGTCGGCGAGCGGCGTCGCACCGCCTGCGTGGCTCCCCGCCGCTCGCGCGAATAGTCGCTTCGAGCCCGGATCTGAGGCGAACGGGGGATCGACGGTCGACGCAACGAACGATAGTCGGTAGGTTAGGATCCGCGGGTAGCCGAGACCCCGTCATTCGGGCTAACCGGAGCGAGTAAATGACGAGCGCACCGCACGACCGCTAGCCGGTTCGATAGAGG
The DNA here is from genome assembly GCF_042665015.1 of Halorubrum rutilum. Taxonomy (GTDB): domain Archaea; phylum Halobacteriota; class Halobacteria; order Halobacteriales; family Haloferacaceae; genus Halorubrum; species Halorubrum rutilum. The sequence goes on from NZ_JBHTBL010000008.1 coordinate 317,656, forward strand.
AGTATATATCTCTCATAGTAAGGGTAAAGAGCCGTACCGCTCGCTTTCATCCCGTCGTATGTCCTCAAAAAAGTCGGTGGCGCTCCCGTCGGAATACGACACACTATACCTCGGTATCGGACTGTACGACCCGAGCTCCGGAGATATTCTAGATGCGAACGAACGGTTGGAACGGATACTCGGATACCCCCTCGATACGCTACGCAGGCTCTCGGTGGACACGTACACAGCGAACACGTATCCGCAGTCGGCGTCCGAGTTCCGTGACCGGCTCCGGACGAGCGCCGACGGCGACCCGCAGCGGTTCATCTGGCGGGCCAAACGCGCCGACGGCGAGCTCATCTGGCTTCAGCTGCATGTATCTCAGCAGCGCTTCTCAGAGCGGGACTGCGTCATCGTCGAGGTCCGGGATATCACCGATCACTACGAATCGCGTCACCGGGCCGAGCTGTTCTGGCGTATCCTCCGACATAACCTCCGAAACGAGGCGGCGATCATCTTGGGGCATGCGGATCAGATCACGACACACAGTAGAGTCGAGGGGATAGCGGAGAGCATCGCTGCGATTCGCTCCCGCGGCGAAAACCTCGGTAGTATGGCCGAGTCGGTGAAAGAGATCGAACAGGCGATCACGGACGCCCGAGCGGAACACGTCCGGCAGCCCGTGCTGGCTATCGTCGATGACGTCGCCGCCCGAACGAGGTCCGAGTACCCCGCGGCGAGGATATCCGTCGACGAGCGCGAAGAGATGTGGGTCGAAGTGAACGACGCGTTCGGGTATGCGGTCAGACACGCGGTCGAAAACGCGATCGTTCACAGCACCGAACGGGTCCCGACCGTCGAGATAACGGTCGGGCCCTCACCGAACACCGGTCGCGTCGAGATCCGGATTAAAGACGCAAATCCGGCGATCCCGCCAGAAGAAATCGAGGCGCTGTTCGCACCGGCCGAGACCACGAACACGTCTCACGGATCCGGAATCGGTCTGTTCGTGATGAAGTGGTGTATCGAGTCCCTCGGCGGCGAAGTGATGTTCGACACCCGAACGCCGAAAGGGAACGTCGTCCACCTGTATCTCCCGTCGAAGCGGCCGCCCGATACGGCCGATGAATGACATCCACGGGATGACTCGAACGAGCGGCTCCGTTGAACCTCATAGACCGGAAATGAAGCGCGCGTCGAATGAGGCGGACGGAGTCAGGGCGGCCGTATCCCACCGATGGGCCCGCTGAGATCCCGTTCCTCGGACAAATTTCCCGTCTGAAACAGTCGGTTTACGAGACTTGCCTACTGCTCGGAAGCGTACTCGTCGAAGAGCGTTGAAACGCGCTGCCGGATCTCGTCTCGGATACGGCGAACCTCTTCTGATGACCGTCCGTGCGGATCGTTGAGTACCCAGTCGCGGACTTCGATGTCCGCGTCGAGTTCCAGTGTCGAACAGCCCATCGTTGCGGCGACGGTCGCGTTATTGAGGCCCGTCGTCGAGACTTTTTGTGGTACACGGTCAGAGAGGTCGATATCGATCTCCGCCATCGCTTCGATGACCTCGGGATGGACCTCCTCAGCGGGCTGTGTTCCCCCGTTAAGATGTGTACTGCGTCTTCGAGCCCGCGCCGTGAGCGTTCCCGTTCGGTAAACGCTGTCGCCATCTGACTTCGGCCCGGGTTCTGTACGCAAACGAAACCAAGCGTTACCCTCTCATCGTTCGTGCGATGTCTAGTATCAAAACAAGCATGACACTATCTAAGATTGGTATTGAGCGGTATAGAGACCGTACCGAGCGGGACCGGGGTTTAACTATCACTGAGAAGGATTTGTTGAAATCTTCAAACGGTGATATTGCTTTCGGCGGCGTGCTGAATAGAGGGCGTGAATGTGGTACGAACCGGGGCTGATTCACCGGAGAGAGGTCGGTCAGTACAGGGGATCTATCTACCGACGAATATCATCGAGATACACACATTCCGTCAGAAACCACGTACGAGATACAGCGGATATATTCATCGGAGTGACCGAAGCATCGAGAGTGCCGTCGGCTGTGACTCCTCAAAGTGTCTGAGCTGGGCAGCTTCAGTGAACGCATACCGGCCGATCAGCAGGCTCGTCGTCATACTGGTCAACCCGCCAGCCGCGAAGATCATCCCCATAATCACGAACTGGTACTGGGCGGCGTAGATCGGGTTCGCCCCACCGAGGATCATCCCTGCCATCATCCCGGGAATGTACACCAGTCCGAGCGTCCGCATCGCATCAACGACGGGGATGAGCGAGGCCCGCACCGATTCGGTGACGTGTTCGGAAACTGCCGCCTGTGGCGGCACACCGATCGCCAGTAGTGCCTCGATCTCGTTGCGGTTAGATTCGATTTCGCTTTTGAACCGGTCTAACGCCAACGAGTTCGTCTTCATCGCGTTTGCGATGATCATCCCGCCAACCGGCACGAGGTTCCGAACCGTCGATTCGATGGCTCCTGCGACGAGCATCGTCACGATTACCACTGACGCACCGAGTCCGATCGCGGTCAGCGAGACTCTGAACGCCTGTGGCACCCCGTCACCACGCTTGCGGGACTCCCACGCCGCGTACCCCATCATCGCTCCGAGAACAATCCCCGAAAACGCCAGTGGAATCGAGAACAACACACCGATGAGCGCACCCATCGCCAGAACTTGTACGAACCCGCGGGCGAACGAGCCGCCGAGCTCCCGCTCCAAATCGAGGTCACGCACGTACGACAGTCCGAGCACGACAGCCGCGAGGGCGGTGGCGGCCGCGACTTGGAGAAGTCCTTTCACTAAAACGGGATCCCGGAGTTCCGGCGGAAGCGGGAGGTCCGTGAATGGATTCATCCGAGCACCTCACGTGCGGTACCTATCGCGTGGATACGGCCGTCCACGAACCGAACGACTCGGTCGGCGATCCGGTCGACCTGTGCTTGATCGTGGGTGACGAAGACCGCTGTCCGCTCCGACGTGTCAAGTAACTCCTCTAGCAGCGCCTCGATCTCGGCCTGAGCCTGCGGGTCGAGGCTGGCAGTCGGCTCGTCCAGTAATAGCACCTCGGGGTCCATCATCAGCGTGCGGGCGATTGCGACGCGCTGGGCCTCGCCGCCGGAGAGCCCGGCGACCTCGCGGTCTGCGTAGCCGCTCAGGTCCACGCGACCCAACAGCTCCTCTACGCGACTCGGTTCGACCGATTCGCCGCGGAGCCGGGGACCGATCGTAACGTTGTCGCGGACGGTCCCGTCTCGGAGCGCCGGGTCCTGCGGCACCATTCCGACACGAGCACGGAGATCTGTCGGGACGAGCGTCCGGTAGTCTGCTCCGTCAAGGTAGACTGTGCCCTCAGTCGGCTCTTCAATCCGACACAGAAGGCGGAGCAGAGTAGATTTCCCAGCGCCAGAGGGGCCGATGATAGTGAGTGTCTTACCGGCGTGGACGGTGAGGTTAACATCGGTTATAATTTGATCGTCGCTGACGACGAACGAGAGGTGGTCCGTCCGTAGCTTCGCTGTGGTCGTGCTCATTCGTGGTTATTGAACGACTGTAGGTTGGGACTATCTGTGAACATTACGACGAGTTCAACCAACTGACTGGTCCTGTCCATGTCCGACGGTTCTGTTCTGTCGGGGTACCACTGGGGCGTGTGTCGAATTCGCGTCAGAACTGGCGTGCTACAGACAGAGGGTACATTCTGCAGCGGCAGGTGCTCGTCTCCAATAGTATCGCTGAACAATAGCCGACGTTATTCGTCACCGAAGAACTCGTCGAAGAGGTCGGTGACACGCCCCTCGATCTCGCCGCGAATCTCTCGAACGCGGTCGATGTCCTGACCATGTGGATCATCAAGCGCCCAATCCCGAACCTCAACTGAGGCGTCCAACTCCAACGTTGAGCATCCCATCGTCAGAACAACGTCACATTCGTTCAACATCGCCGTTGAGACCTCCTGTGGGACGCGGCCCGTGAGGTTGATGTCGAGCTCTTTCATCACGTCGACAACTTCAGCGTGGACCTCGTCCGCGGGATGGGTACCCCCGGTGATTATCTCCACCCTGTCCTCCAGTCCGCGGCGCTGTCGCTCCCGCTCTGCGAAGGCAGCGGACATCTGACTACGCCCGGCGTTCTGGACACAGACAAATCCGAACGTCACGTGATCATTACTCATACGCTGCCGGAGACGATGCCGAGGGATGTCGGTTTCTATGATTGCTATAGAGCGATATTGGACCCTCAATATCATACGTTTAGTGCTGTGGCTACCACTCTGAACCGACAATGAGGGCTAACCAATGGCCGATTCACACCCCGTATCCCGCACGCGACTCTGAACATCAACCGACTCTGGTAGAAGTGTCAGCAGTCAGTCTGCAAGCCCGTTCCATCGGTTGGTTCAGAATTTGGATGGAAAATAACGAGGTTCCGTTGCTGACTGCATACTCTGTATTCAGCAGCCGGTTCGTATCAATACCTGAGTATTCCAACAGAACAACCAATAAAGAATTTCGACGGAGCCCACAGATACTTTGGAACGGTCGGTCGTATCCGAACCGATGTCGCGCCGAGACGTGGCCCTCCCGCTCGTCGTCCTACTCGTTCTGACGACTGCCGGGTGTGCGGCGTTCGACGCCTCCTCGGCCGACGTGACCGTCGAGAATTCGGAGTCGTCGCGATACCAGATGACGGTCTACGTGTTCGAAGAGCCAGTGGGCGCGGGTAATATCACGTTTCAGGTGACGAACGAGACGGGTGCTAGGAAAACGGTAGGACTCGCTCGACTCGAAACTGAGGGACCGTATTTCAATCACTCCCTCGGTGGGGGGTGGAACGCGACGGAACGCCGGGTGGCCGTCCCGGCGAACGAGACGACGACGGCCTCGTTCGGCGCCTGGGAGCCCGGCGCGGCGATCATGTACGTGTTCGAAGGGATCGACGGGCGCGTGATACGGACCGATTTCGCCGAGTGTGCTTCGGACTCACTGACTCACACCTTCGTGTTCTCGGAGGGGCCTGAGAACGGATATCGAGCGCACTGTCCGCCGGCTCCGTAGAAGCCCTCGATCTCGCTGTCCTCACGGTTACACCGGACGCAAGCCGGCCTCCGAGAGATCACCGTCCGACTCGATTCCCTGTTCGGCGAGACCGCAGCCGTCACTGACCGAAGCTCGCGGCGGAGCCGAACGGACACCCGGTAGCCGCTGACGTGTATCACGGCCGTTTCGGTGGCGGGAACGGGCGGTCGGGACGCGATACGGACGTCCGACCGGTTCCGGAGGGTCCGTTCGTGCATGCGAAATGAAGGGGTTGCCGGACGCGACCGCTGTCGTTCGAGCGGTCACCAGTCCGAATAATCGCCAGACTCCGTCGGGACGGATATAGGTGTATAGAACGCTACGGAGTACGAGTTGGTGTGTTTCCCGTGGAGATCACGGCTCAAATTTACCCGAGATAACGACGCCGTAGCGTTGCGCGTTTTGACGACGACCATCCCGTTCCGTCGTCGATCCGGGAAATCGGACTGCGGCGGGTCGGAGGAAAGAACGTCAACCGCGGAGATCGGCGATCGTCTGGAACTCCGACGGGTTGCGGAGAACATCGCCGGTCGCCTCGGCGATCGCTGACCGATCGACGTACTCGATACCGTCGTTATAGATCAGCAACACGGGATCGTCCTGAAAGCTGCCGACCGGCCGGGAGGTAACGCTCTCTATCGCGACGTATCGGTTCCCGGGAAGCGTCGGCGTATCGGCGTACACGGCAGGGAGATCGTCTCCGTGTACACCGGCCAGCATATGACCGGGGGGAATCACCGTCGCCGTCCGGTATTCGAACGGCGGATTCGAAAGAATCCCGATCAGGAGATACGCGAGGTCTTCGCAGTCGCCGCGGCCGTCGACGAGCGTCTCCTCGGCGGTCCGGACGTAATCCGGAACGCCTTTCGAGTCGATATCGGTCGTGTATCCGAGGGAGCGGACGAATCCGATCGCCCGTTCGAGTCGAGCCGTTCGAGAAATCGGCCGGGCGGCGTCCTCCGTCATCAGATCGGCAGCGGCGAGACGCGCCGCGAACCGTTCGACGTCCCGGCTCGTCTTCGCCGTCTCGAATCCGCCGAGGTATCCGTGATGCTCCTGAGCCGCCTCCGAGTACGCGGTTCGGTCCAACGCGAACGTGGAGCGCCACCGTCGCTGTAGGCGGTCGGTCCACTCGTACGTCATCACGTAACGGCTCTCGGTGACTTCCCGCGAAACCAAGCCTCCCGTGCCGACTCGCGGTGGTTTCGTAGTCGCGTTCGAATCTGGTGAGACGGCGGCGTACGACTCTCGAAGTTCACTGAGGAATACGGACACACCGGCGCCGATCGCAATACGGTCAATTACCTTTTCGAGAAGGCTTCGTCGCTTCATACCCACCGTCGGGCGAGGTTAGGTGACGAAAGCGACCGCGCGGATGAAGACCGGCGAACGTCCGCGCGGGGACCGCAACGCGAATTGTAACAGTTCGTCGCGACGGCCGCTATCGATAGCATTCGGAGTTGACGACGCAGTTCGCGTCGACGCTTAGCCAAGTCGATCGCTTTGCGTCGCCGCTCGCACCGGCCGGGAACACCGTCACCCGGTCCGGGGCGGAAGGCCGTCTATTGATTTCGTGGACTAACTCGCGTCTCCCGCCGGCGGCCGACTCCTCTCCTTTCGCCTCAGTACCCACCGATGTCCGATCAGTGTCGCGGGTCATCCGTTCTACATTGGTGCCCACCCCCAGCCGCGACTTGAGCGCTTATAATAGGCGAATAGTCGGGTCGACGACGGCGTGGAGATGTATATACTCATGGGATCGGTTCCGTTCCGGTATCGTCGATCCTCGGCCGTTAGACGCGTTCGGGACCCGTCCTGTGTCGGTAGCACCTCCTTCGAGCGCCTGCGCCAGCGGTCGGGAGCGAGCCCCGAATACGAGTAAGATTCGAAGGGCGGACCGAGACGGGCGGTTACGCTTGAGAGGCCGGAGCGCAATGAGCTCCCCCGAGAGGGGCCGCGGTATCCTCACTGCTCGCTGTGCGGTGACGGTACCACACCATTTATTTAGGTCTACCTAAAATAACACGTGATGACGCAGTCCGACGCCGACGCTCAAGACGAGACGGAAAGCGAGCCGACCCTCATCAGAGAGGGCCGGGACTTCGAACAGGAGTACCGTCTGTCCGCCGCCGAGGCGGGGCGTTTCTTAGTCGAGATCGGTGAACAGCTTCAGGAGAGCGACGAGCTGACCATTACCGGTGACGAGTGGAAGCTCCCGTTCAGTTTCGGAGAGCCGGTCGAGCTCGAAGTGGAGTACGAGGGGTACGGCGAACAGGAGCTGGAGATAGAGGTCGAGATTCCCGGGCGAACCGACGAGACGGCGCCGTCCGTCGAGTGAGTCGGGCGGATACGGGAGGCGACGCCGACCGCTCTCGACCCGATCGATTAAAGTCGACTTGTCCTAACTAACCGCTAGTGGTTATCACCGACGCGGCGGCCGACGTGCGGGCTCGATCGACGCGGCGGGCCGGGGGTGTCGCGTGAGCGACGCGACCCTCGTCGTCGTCGCGGGCGCGACCGAGACGGCCGCGATCGACGGGATCAGCGCCGCAGGCGCCGACCCGACGCTCCGGCGACACACGCCGAGCGCCGACCTGGAGATCGTCGCGGACGGGCGGCCCGCGTCCGGGTCGCCGGTGCCGGTCAGCCCCTCGGGCTGCCCGACGCCGGCGGTCGTCACGCGGGCGGTCCGCGAGCTCGTCGGCCTCGGCTTCGTCGGCGTCGACGCCGGCCTCGCCGTGCCGACGGCGCCGTCGGACGCGACCGTCCACGACGCCGGCGCCGCGCCCGGCGGCGACGTCCGGGACCCCGAACCGGTGCCGGACGCGGCGTCGATCTTCGACCGGGGACGGGAGCTGGCCGGAGCGATCGCGGGGAACGGCGGCGTCACGGGAAACGGCGCGGACGCGGGCGACGCCGCCGACACCCCGAGCGAACTCCTCGTCGCCGAAACGGTCCCCGGCGGGACGACGACCGCGCTCGGCGTCCTGACCGCGCTCGGCGAGCGCCCGGCGGTCTCCTCGTCGCTGGCGGCGAACCCGCTCGCGACCAAGCGCGCGGTCGTCGGGGAGGGGCTGGCCGCGAGCGGGATCGACCCCGGCGACCGCGCCGACGACCCGGTCGACGCGCTCCGGCTGACGGGCGATCCTGTCCTTGCGGCGGCCGCCGGGCTCGTCGTCGGCGCGGTCGAGCGCGGGATCGACGTGACCCTCGCGGGCGGCACCCAGCTGGCGACGGTCGCGGCGCTGGCGCGGCACGCGGGGGTCGAGGGGCGGCTCCCGCTGGCGACGACCGCGTTCGTCGCCGACGACCCGACCGCGGACGTCGCGGCCCTCGCGGACGACCTCGACCTCGCGCTGACCGCGACCGACCCCGGATTCGACGCGAGCGACCGCCCGGGGATGCGGGCGTACGCCCGCGGCGAGGCGAAGGAGGGCGTCGGGATGGGCGGCGCGCTGGCGCTGGCCGACCGCGCCGGGGTCTCGGACGCCGCCCTCCGCGAGCGCGTGGCCGCGGTCACCGACCGACTCCTCGGCGAGCGCGGGGCGGAGAGGCGGGACGCGACGGCGACGGAGGCGAAGGGGGTCGATCCGCGATGAAGGGGGTCGTCCTCGGCGGGGTCAGCTCCGGCGTCGGCAAGACCGTCGCGGCGCTCGCGGCGATCCGGGCGCTCGGCGACGCGGGCCGTGCGGTCCAGCCGGCGAAGGCCGGCCCCGACTTCATCGACCCGAGCCACCACGAGCGCGTGGCGGGGCGCCCCTCGCGGACGCTCGACCTGTGGCTGCAGGGCGAGGGCGGGCTCCGGCGGAACTACGCCCGCGGCGAGGGCGACGTCTGCGTCGTCGAGGGCGTGATGGGGCTATACGACGGCGACGGGTCGAGCACGGCCGCGGTCGCCGAGGCGCTCGACCTCCCGGTCGCCCTCGTCGTCGACGCGAGCGCGGGGATGGAGAGCGTCGCCGCGACCGCGCTCGGCTTCCGGGCGTACGCCGAGCGCGCGGGCCGCGATATCGACGTCGCCGGAGTCATCGCCCAGCGCGCGCACGGCGGGCGCCACGAGGAGGGGATCCGCGAGGCGCTCCCCGAGGAGCTGACCTACCTCGGCCGGGTCCCGCCGAACGGCGACCTGGAGGTCCCCGAGCGCCACCTCGGGCTCCACATGGGCGAGGAGTCACCCCTCCCCGACGACGCCCTCGACGCCGCCGCCGAGGGGCTCCGGACCGACCGACTGCTCGACGTCGCGCGGGAGCCGGCGGGGGTCGCGGAGGCCGCGGGGGCGGTCGAGCCGATCGCCGCGGACGAGCCGACCGACGGCGACCGCCCCCGCGTCGCGGTCGCCCGCGACGACGCCTTCCGGTTCGTCTACCCGGCGACGGTCGAGCGCCTCCGCGAGCGGGCGACCGTCGAGCCGTTCGCGCCGACCGCGGGCGACCCCCTCCCGCCGTGCGACGGCGTCTACCTCCCCGGCGGCTACCCCGAGCTACACGCCGAGGCCCTCGCGGCGAGCCCGGCGCTCGACGACATCGCGGCCGCGGCCGCCGAGGGGGTCCCGGTGCTCGGCGAGTGCGGCGGGCTGATGGCGCTCGCGGAGTCGCTGACGACCGTCGAGGGCGAGACGCACGCCATGGCGGGCGCGCTCCCGGCCGACGTGACGATGCGCGACCGGTACCAGGCGCTCGACCACGTGGCGCTGCGGGCGACGCGGGACGCGCCGACCGCGTCGGCGGGCGAGACGCTGCGGGGCCACGAGTTCCACTACTCCGACGCCGACGTCGCGAGCGACGCCCGGTTCGCCTTCGACGTGGAGCGCGGGACCGGGATCGACGGCGAGCGCGACGGGCTGATCGAACACCGAACGCTCGGAACGTACTGTCACGTCCACGCCGCGAGCGGGGCGTTCGACGCGTTTCTCGACGGGCTCTGATCGCGATGTCGCTCCCCGCGACCCTCGGGCTCCCCGTCGTCGCTCCCCTTGCCGCGCTAGCGCTCGCCGTCGCCCTCGACCTCGCGATCGGGGAGCCGCCGGCGCGCGTCCACCCCGTCGCGCTGTTCGGCTCGCTCGTCGAGCCGATCGACCGGTCGTGGTCGCGGCCGCGATCCGTCGGCGTCGCGGCCGCGGTCGGGCTCCCGACCGTCGCCGCGGTGATCGCCGGGGGGACCGTGTGGGGCGCGGCCGCGCTCGCGCCGCGCCTCGGCGTCGGAGCGCGTCTCCTCGCGGTCCCCGTCGCGGGCGGGCTGCTCTTCTCGACCGTCAGCCTCCGGATGCTGCGCGAGGTCACCGCCGAGGTCGTCGCGCTGACCGAGACCGACCCGGACGCGGCCCGCGAGTCGATCCGGGCGCTCGTGGGGCGGGATACCGGAGACCTCTCGCCGGGGGCCCTCCGGAGCGCGGCCGTCGAGAGCGCGGCCGAGAACCTCGCCGACGGGTTCGTCGCCCCGCTCGTGGGGTTCGCGGCCGGCGCGACGGTCGGGCTCGCGGTCGGGGGTTCCGAGGCCGTCCTCCCGCTCGCGCTGGGCGTCGCCGGCGCGGCGTGGGCGAAGGCCGTCAACACGCTCGACTCGATGCTCGGCTACCGGTCGAAGCCGGCCGGGTGGGCGAGCGCCCGGCTCGACGACGCGGTCATGTTCCTCCCGGCCCGCGCGACCGCCGGCTGTCTCGCGGTCGCGGCCGGCTCGGTCGGGGCCCTCTCGCGGGCGCGGTCGTGGGCGCGAGAGCCGGGGTCGCCGAACTCCGGGTGGCCGATGGCGACCGCGGCGGCCGCGCTCGACGTGCGGCTGGCGAAGCCGGGTCACTACGCGCTCAATCCGACCGCGGCGGCGCCGAGCGTCGCCGACGCGGAGCGGGCGGTCCGGCTCGTCGGCGTCGCCGGCGGGGTCGCCGTCGCGGGGACGGCCGGGTGGCTGGCGGCGGTCGCGGGGGTGGTCGCGTGGTCCTGACCGTCGCCGCGCTCCGGGGCGCGCTCGGCTTCCTCACGCGGGTCCCGGTCGGTCGCGGCGAGGAGTCGTGGGCGGCGTTCGCGGGGGCGCCGTGGGCGTTCCCGGTCGTCGGCTACCTCGTCGGCGCGCTCGTCGCGCTCCCGCTGCTCGCGCCCGTGCCCGCGCCGACCGTCGCGCTGGCGTTCCCGGTCGCCGTCTACGCCGTGACCGGGATCACGCACCTCGACGGGGTCGCCGACCTCGGCGACGCGGCGGTCGTCCACGGCGGCCCCGAGGAGCGTCGCGACGTGATGCGGGACTCCGCGCTCGGCGTCGGCGGGACGGTCGCGCTCGCCGCCGTCGTCCTCGGGCTGGCGACCGCCGCGCTCGGGCTGGCCGAGGCCGCGAGGCCGGCGGGCGCGGTCGGGACGCGGGCCGTCGGCGGCGTCGCCGTCGCGGTCGGGATCGTCGTCGCGAGCGAGGTCGGCGCGAAGGCCGCGACCGCGACGCTCGTCTGCGTCGGCGACGCGGCCCACGAGGGGCTCGGCTCCGCGCTGACCGAGGAGGTCGGCCCCGGGGCGGCGCTCCCGGTGCTCGCGCTCGCTTCGCCCGCCGCGCTCCTCGGGTGGCCGCGGCTCCTCCCGGGGGTCGCCGCGCTCCTCGCGGCGCTGGCGACGGCGGGGCTGGTCCGGCGGTGGGCCGGGCGACGGCTCGGCGGCGTCTCCGGGGACGTGCTGGGCGCGACGAACGAGCTGGCGCGGGTCGCCGCGCTGCACGCGGGGGTGATCGCGTGGACGCGCTTCTGATGTGCGGCGGCCGCGGCACCCGCCTTGGCGGCGAGACGGAGAAGCCGCTGACGCCGGTCGCGGGGCGGCCGATGGTCGACCGCGTGTGCGACGCGCTCGACGGGAGCCGCGCCGAGACGGCGCACGCGGTCGTCTCGCCGCACGCGTCGGCGACGCGCGCGCACCTCGTCGACGAGCGCCGCCCGGACCTCCCCGTGATCGACGCGCCGGGCGACGGCTACGTCGCCGACCTGCAGTACGCGATGGCGGCGGTCGGCGGCGCGGAATCCGGAGGGCCGCCCCTCCTCACCGTCGCCGCCGACCTCCCGCTCCTCGACGCCGCGGCCGTCGACGCCGTGATCGACGCGGCCCGGGCCGCCGGCGACGGCGACGCGCCGCGGTCGCTCACCGTCTGCGTTCCGGCCGCGCGCAAGCGCAAACTCGGCGTCAGCGCCGACGCGGTGACCGAGGTCGACGGCCGCGAAGTCGTTCCCGCCGGGATCAACGTCGTCGGGGACGGAGCGGCCGGAAGCGACGACGGCAACGACGAGACCGACGACGGCAGCGACGAGACCGACGACGGCGACGCCGCCGTCCACGTCACCGAGGACGTCCGGCTCGCCGTCAACGTCAACTACCCGTCGGACGTGCGGGTAGCCGAGCGCCTCCTCGGCGACGGGGAGCCCGACAACCCGAAGCCCGACGACCCGGAGCCCGACGGATGAACCCGAACCCATGAACCTCGACGCCGCCGCCGACCTCGACCGCGCGCCCCACGGGAGCAGCGACGACCCCGACCTGCTGGACTTCTCGGCGAACACCAACCCCGAAGTGCCTGACGGCGTCGAGGCGGTCTACCGCGAGGCGTTCGCCGAGGCGCGGGGGTACCCGCCGGAGCCGCCGGCGGGGTTCCGCGAGGCCGCGGCCGACTACGTCGACTGCGACCCCGAGTCCGTGATCCCGGCGCCCGGCGGGCTCGCCGCGATCCGGGCGGCGGTCGCGCTCGCGGTCGACCCCGGCGACACCGCCCTCCTCCCGGCGCCGAGCTTCGGCGAGTACGCCCGCGAGGTGCGGCTGCAGGGGGGCGAACCGGCGTTCGTCCCGGCGAGCGAGGTCCTCGACGCCGACCCGAGCGGCCACGCGCTCGCCGTGGTGTGCAACCCGAACAACCCGACCGGGACCGGGTACGACCGCGCGGCGCTGGAGCGGTTCGCGGCGCGGTGCCGCGAGGCCGACGCGCGCCTCCTCGTCGACGAGGCGTTCCTCGGGTTCACCGACCGGCCGTCGCTCGCGGGGACCGAGGGGGTCGTCGTCGCCCGGTCGCTCACGAAGCTGTTCGGCCTCCCCGGGATCCGGACCGGCTTCGCGGTCGCGCCGGGCGCGTTCGGCGCGGCGCTGGCGAGCGCCCGGCGCCCGTGGAACCTGAGCGCCCCGGCGCTCGCGACCGGCGCGTACTGCATGGGGCGTGACGGGTTCGTCCGAGAGACGCGCGAGCGCGTGCGCTCGGAGCGGGCCCGGATGCGCGCGGCCCTCGCCGAGCGCTACGCGGTCCGCCCTTCCGACGCGCCGTTCCTCCTGCTCGACGTGAGCGGGGACGGCCGGTCGGTCGAGGCGGTCGTCGCCGACGCCCGCGAGCGCGGCGTGGCGGTCCGGGACGCGACCACCTTCCGCGGGCTCGACTCGCACGTCCGGGTCGCGGTGCGCCGGCCGGCCGAGAACGACCGGCTGCTGGCGGCGCTGGGCGTCGGCGACGAGACCGCGGCCGGCGCGGAGGCGGCCGACGAGACGGCGACCGACTCGGAGGGCGACGATGTTTGAGGCGACCGTGCGCGACGGCGTCCTCCGCCTGCGACGCCCGGGGACGCGCTGGCTCTCGACCGGGTGGGACGGCGGGCGCTCGCGGGGTCCCGCCGCGTACAACGTGACCGTCCCCGAGGGGTTCGACCGCACCGACCTCGGCGCGTACCGCGACGAGCGGCTGGCGCGGGCGGGGTTCGAAAACGGCGGCGGCCCGGCACGCGACGGGGACGCCGAGCGCGACCCGCCAACCCTGTTCACCGGCGTCGCGATGGACCACGCGCGGGGCGCGCGCCGCGGGCCGGTCGTCGCGTACGCGACCGCCGGCCTCTCGAACCCGGCGATGCTCCCGATGGAGCCGGGGGGAGCGGCGGCCGACCGCGGCGACGCGGTCGCCGACGACCCGGAGCGCGAGCCCGAGGCGACGACCGAGGGACCGCCCCGGCGACCCGGCACGGTCAACCTGACCGTCGGGACGACCCGGCGGCTCGCCGACGGCGCCGCGGCGAACCTCGTCGCCGTCGCGGCCGAGGCGAAGGCGGCGACGCTGCTGGCGACCGCGGGCGTGCCGGGGACCACGAGCGACGCGGTCGTGATCGCCGACGACCCGGACGGCGAGCCGGCGGCGTTCTCGGGCAGCGCCACCCCGGTCGGCGCGGCGGCCCGCGTCTGCGTCCGGGACGCGGTGCGCGCGAGCCTGCGGTCGCGGTACCCGGACGGCGACCTGCCCGGGCCGGCCGGCGACGCCGAGCACGGCGTCGTCGCCGACGGGCGGGCGGAGGTCTTCGACCCATGACAGACGACAGCGACACCATCACCGACGGCGGCGAATCGAGCGAGACCGATCCGGCCGACGGCGGTTCGAGGGCCGGCGACCCGACCGACGGCGATTCGAGCGACGGCGACCCGGCCGCCCGGACCCCCGGCGGCGGCGCGGCCCCCGAGCCGGAGCCCGTCGAGCCGGCCGCGCCCGAGGAGTTCGGGCTCGTGCAGGCCTGGTGGGGCGACGGGAAGGGGAAGACGACGGCGGCGATGGGGATGGGCTTCCGGGCGGCGGGGCACGGCTACCGCGTCCACATGCTCCAGTTCATGAAGGGGGGCGCCGACAGCGTCGAGGGCGTCCGCGGCGAGTACAACGCCATCGCCGCGATGCCGGGGTTCAGCTACGAGAACGCCGGTCACTACGGCTGGCACGGCCTCCTCGACGGCTCGGCGGACGACGAGCACGAGGCGAAGGCCGCGGCCGCCTTCGACCGCGCCGAGGCGCTCGTCGCGGGCGCCGCCGACGCCGACCTGGCGGCGCCGCTCCCGCTCGACGGCGACCCCGACGAGGGGGTCCACATGCTGATCTTGGACGAGCTGCTGTACGCGGCCGACCGCGGGCTCGTCGACCCGAACGACGTCGTCGCGCTCGCCGAGTCGAAGCCCGAGGGCCTCGAACTCGTCCTCACCGGGAGCCACGCGGAGCCCGAGTACCTAGAGGGGGTCGCCGACCTGATCTCGAACGTCCGGAAGGTGGCGCACCCCTTCGACGCCGGCCACCGGGCGCGGCGGGGGACGGAGTACTGAGATGCCCCGGTGGCGACGCGCGGCCCGGCGGAGGCGGCCGTGACCGACTCCGACCCCGACGCCGAGACG
Organism: Halorubrum rutilum; assembly: GCF_042665015.1. Lineage (GTDB taxonomy): Archaea > Halobacteriota > Halobacteria > Halobacteriales > Haloferacaceae > Halorubrum > Halorubrum rutilum. The sequence goes on from NZ_JBHTBL010000008.1 coordinate 332,863, forward strand.
CTCCTGATCGCCGGCACGGCGAGCCACGCCGGCAAGAGCACGGTCGCGGCCGGGCTCTGTCGGCACCTCGCCCGGAACGGCGTCGCGGTCGCCCCGTTCAAGGCTCAGAACATGAGCAACAACGCGCGGGTCGCGCTCGCCCCGGACGGCGAGTGGGGTGAGATCGGGATCTCCCAGTACGTGCAGGCCCGGGCCGCGGGCGTCCCGGCGACGACCGACATGAACCCCGTGCTCCTCAAGCCGCGCGGCGACGGCGAGAGCCAGCTGGTGATCGACGGCGAGGCGGTCGGGCACTACGCGGCCGGCGAGTACTACGAGTCGCACTGGGAGCGCGCCCGCGAGGCCGCGGTGGCCGCGCACCGCCGCCTCGCCGCCGACCGCGACGTGATCGTCGCCGAGGGGGCGGGCAGCATCGCCGAGATCAACCTCCACGACCGGGACCTCGCCAATATCGAGTGCGCGCGGTTCGCCGACGCCCGAGTCGTGATCGCGGTCGACATCGAGCGGGGCGGCGCCTTCGCGAGCCTCTACGGGACCCTCGAACTCCTCCCCGACGACGTCCGCGAGCGCGTCGCCGGCGCGGTCGTCACGAAGTTCCGCGGCGATCCCGCCCTGCTGGAGCCCGGCATCGACGAGATCGAGGCGCGGACGGGCGTCCCGATCATCGGCGTGATCCCGCACGACGACCCCGGCCTCCCCGCGGAGGACAGCCTCTCGCTGCCGGACGCGGGCGAGGAAGGAAGCGAGGGCGGGTCGAACGTCCTCGGCGCGGACGACGGGGTCGCCGACGCCGACGCGGTCCGGGTCGCCGTCCCCCGGCTCCCGCGGATCTCGAACTTCACCGACCTAGAGCCGCTGTCGCGCGAGCCCGGCGTGCGGGTCGCGTACGTCCCGCTCGACGCGTCCCGCGGCGAGGAGGACGATCCCCTCGGCGACGCCGACGCGGTCGTCATCCCGGGGTCGAAGAACACCGTCGACGACCTGCTCGCGCTCCGCGACGCCGGCGTCGACGACGCGCTCCGCGAGTTTTCCGGGCCGATCGTCGGCCTCTGCGGCGGCTACCAGATCCTCGGCGAGCGGCTGACGAACGCCGACGTGGAGGGGACCGGCGCGGCGACCGAGGTCGAGGGGGTCGGCGTGCTGCCGGTCGAGACGCGGTTCTCGACCGAGAAGCGCGTGGAGCGCGTGACGCGGTCGGTCGACGGAGTCGGCCCGCTCGCCGGCGCGGACGGGACCGCGACCGGCTACGAGATCCACATGGGCCGGTCGTCGCCGACCGCGGCGGTCGCCTCCCCGCTGGGCCCGGAGAGCGCGGCGACCGACCGGGCGCTCGGCACCTACCTCCACGGCCTCTTCGAGAACGAGGGCGTCCGGGAGGCGTTCGTTGACCGGACATTCGCGGCGGCGGGAAAGCCGCGGCCGCCGGTCGGGGGAGGCGAGGGCGACGCGGACGCCGCCGGCGCGACCGACGGTCGCACCCCCTACGACCGCGCCGCCGACCTCGTCGCCGACAACGTCGACCTCGCGGCGATCGGCCTCGGGGACCACGGCTGAGCGACGCCGCGACAAAATGCACATATCGGTTCGTCCCGATCGCACGCCCATGGTCTCCCGCGAGAACGCGGTCATCGGGACGTGCATCACCCTCACCGTCGCGCTCGCCCTCGCGGTCGAGTCGCTGAACCTGGCGTACCCGGAGTGGGTCCCGCTCGCGCTGTTCATCGGCGGCGGGGTCGTCGTGCCGCTCGCGGTCAACGAGGCGTTGGACCGACAAGAGGCGGCGTAGGGCGGGAGAGCGAACGAACTCGGGGGTGACTGACGCGACCTCAGACCTCGCCGAGCGTCTCCTCCAGCAGCTTCCGCTGGGCCGCCGCGAGGTGCTCGGCGAACGTCGAGGGAGCGATGTCGAGCGCCTCGGCGACCGCGCTCGCGTTGGCGTCTCGGGGGCGCTCGAAGTACCCCATCCGGTAGGCGGTCCGTAACACCTCGCACTGGCGGTCGGTGAGCCGGCCGCGGTCGACGAGGGTCCGGTCGGGGACCGCGTCGTCGGTCGCCGCGCCGTGGACGAGGTACCGGACCTCGACGCGGTCCGCGATCCCGTCGAGCGCCGAGACGATGTCGCGGAGGCGTTCGAGGTCGGGGAGGTGGAGCGTCAACAGGAGCACGCCGTCCTCGGCGCGCGCGTCGGCGATGGGGCAGTCGAGCTCCTCGATCACCCGACAGGCGCACTCCCCGTCGCGCGGGCGGTCGTACCGGTACACCCGCTCGTCGCCGAGGTCGACGACGGACGCGGCCGCCGGAACGCCGTCCGCCCGGTCGACCGCGTCGGGGTCGCGGGCGCGGAACTCCTCGGTGTGCGTGTCGCCCGCGTGCGTCCAGTTGACGCCCGTGATCGGGCCGTCGTGGGCGGTCGACGCCGCGACGACCGGACAGTTCCCCGCGCCGTGGATCGCGACGCCCGCGCGGACGCCGTCGGGCGTCTCGCCCGCGCGACTCCCCGCCGATTCGCTACCGGTTGCCATCGGATCGGCGAAGGGGCGACGCACACAAATGCCTGATCCCCGACGAGCGAGCCGCTCGATACCCCCGAGAGGCCGTGTTGAATCGCTGTAAGGCGTTGGAATTCACTGTTTGACGAGGCGTTTGATGTTA